>WFYG01000013.1 GCA_015490195.1 Thermovibrio sp. | reverse complement strand
TTTTCGGCCTTTTAACCATATCCGCTATCGGCGTTTCGTCAAACACCATAACCTGCCTTATGTTTACCCTTCTAACCAGCAGCCCTTCATCTAAGATAGACTTCAGAAAGTCAATGTTTTTCCTGAAGGTCTCCTTCGTTTCTCCTGGAAGGCCGACGAGGAAGTTTATCCCCGGAAGTAGTTTGTAGAGCCCCTTTTCCCTCTCTTTAAAGGCTCCAACCTCGTTTACAACCCTTACAGCCGTTTTAACCCCTTCAGGGTCAACCTTCAGGTAGTTTCTCTTTATCACTTCCGGATCTGCACTCTCAAGGCCAAATGGAGCTATGTCCCCCTCTGTGTCGTAGGTGGCTATACACCTTAACGCTTCTCTTGACTTCTCCGTGTGGGCTGCAATCGTTCCGGCGTTTACGTTGTCTATGTGGAGAGTTTTTATCTCCCCAACTTCTCTAATCTCTCTGAAGAGCTTACAGATTGCTTCGGGGTTTGGCTCAGGGAATTCTCCTTCCGTTTTAACGGCCTTGTAGCCCAGAATGTTTGGCTGCCTTCCTATCCGGAAGTATTTAACTCCTTCTCTGTAGAGGGCTTTTACCTCTTCAACTATCTTCTCTGGCTTCCTCTCGTCGGGCCTTCCGTAGAGCCCCTCCGTGCAGTATGAACAGTGGTGTCTCCTCTCGCAGCCCCTGAAGGTCTCTATCTCGCAGATTACGTAAGGGTAGTAGAAGTGGTCTTTAACTATGAAAGCTCCAAGGGGGGCAAACCTGTCAACTTCCCTGGCTGTTCTCTTCAAGGTGAATGTTCCTGTGGGGAGCTCCACCCCCTCAACAAGTGCCCTCCCAACGTGGTAAGCTGCAAGCTCAACGTCTCCTAATGAGATAAGGTCAAATCCTTTGAATTCAAGCCTTTCAGCCCTGCTTCCCCCTTTCAAGGTAAAGCCGAACTTAACAGGGCCGCCAACAACCTTGTAGGCAGGGAGCTCCCCAACCTCCTCAATCTCCTTCTTTGTTATGGGAGTTCCCCCTAAATACCTTCCGGGAACGGTCATTCCCGTTATGAGGAAGATAACGTCTGCCTCTTTAAGGAGCTCCCTCTTCTCCTCTTTTCTCCTGTAGTCGTCTACAGCAACGTAGAAGATGCTCTCTTCTGGTAGCCCTGCGTAGACGAGAGCTCCCGCAACGTAACGAACGTAGGTTGAGATGTAAGGGGGAACCCCCAAACAGGTGGGCTCGTCAACGTATCCGTCAAGTATTACTACTCTCATTACCCTTCCCGTAGGTGATGTTAAAGAGAACTGGGGCAAGGATTCCGGTAATGATTGCCAGTAAAATTAGGGAGCTCTCTACGTGGTGGTCAATCACCCCCATCTTAACACCGAGCTCTGCAATGACGATTACGAGGGTAAGAGGTGCAGAGAGGAGAAACCCCGCTGCAGCCGACTCCCTCAAGGTTAAGCCCTCAAGCTTCAAAAGGAGTGACGGAACAACCTTTGAGCCAAAGCTTACAGCAACCATGGTTAACAGAACTTCAAGAAGGTGGAGCGAAAGGTGGGGCATCACAAAGTTTATCCCTACAGAGATGAAGAATATGGGAATGAGGAAGCCAAAGCTGATCCCTGAGAGCTTCTCCTCTATGTTCTCCGTGTCCTCAAATACCGTTGCAAATATCACCCCGGCAAGGAAAGCCCCGATTATGGGCTCAACGTTTATGAGGGATGCCGCCACAGAGAGGACGAACATAACGGCTAAACTTATCCTTACCCCAATTTCAGACGGGTTCTTCTCAAAGAAGAACCTGAAACGGTTCGGATACCACCAGACAAAGCTCCTCAGGAAAACGAGGATGAGCCTTGCCACAAGGAGGAAGAGGAGGAGCTCCCCAATTCCCTTCCAGAACTTAATCCCAAAGCCAAACTCTGTGTAGAGGCCGAAAAGTGTAAGTGCTCCTATACTTAGAACCTCTCCAACAATTCCAACTAAGAAGACCGTTTTTCCGTAGCGGGTGGGTAAAAGCCCCTTTTCCTTTAGAACTGCAACAACAATTCCGACAGATATGGCTCCCAGAGCTAACGAAACCAAAGGTTTAAAGGAGAGCTCCATACCAGAGGCAAAGGCAATAGAGAGGATTAAAACGGGAACGGCCGTGTAGATGAGCTTTGTTTTTAAAGGCAACCTATAGATTTCCTTAATCTTAACCTCAAGCCCTGCAATGAACATAAGGAGAAGAAAACCAAAGGTTGAGAGGAACTGGAGCCACTGGGACGGTTCAATCAGGTTGAGCCCCGACTTCCCAACAGCTATTCCGTAGAGTATTTCTCCTACAGAGACGGGAATTCTCAGGAGCTTACTGAGGAAGGGAACGAAGAGTATGCCTATTGAGATAAAAATTAGAGATACGAGCAAACCTTCCATCTACTCACCTACGCAGACAAGGATTGAGGTGCACTTAGACCTGTGGAGCATGTGGTAGGGTGGGTATGGGTTGAACCAGCTTGTTTTTCTGCCCTTCCTCGCCCCTATTACAGAAAGGTTATAGTCCTTGCTCTCATCGGCAAACTCCCTTATGGGGTTTCCAACCCTAACCTTAAACTCTATGGGAACCTTATACATAGTTGAAAGCTTTGTAATCCTTTCTCTTAAAGATTCGGTCTTCTTGTTGTTCTCAAAGGGTGAAACGTAGAGGGCTGTAAGGGAGGCGTTGAGCATCAGGGAGAGCTCTATCCCCACCTCAAGGGCCCTTATACCGCTAAAAGATCCTGATACTGGAACAAGAATCCTCTCAACGGGGGTTGTTCCCCTTGCAACGGCAACGGGAGATAGGGTCTCTTCTCCGACTACTACAGGAAACGTCTTTATTCCGAAAAATAGAGGGAGCTCCCTGTATTTATCCGGCATAACAATGAGGCCGAAGTTCTCTTCCTTTATGTTTTCAAAGAACCCCTTTTCGCAGTTTTTAAGCTCTTTAACGCTAACATCTCCCTTCTTTACCTCCTCAAAGGAGCGGATAAGGAGGTCTTTTCTGTCTCTGCAGGTGTAGAAAGAGACCTTTGAGAGCTTTGTATTCTCGTAGAAGAACTTTGCATCCTTAACCACTTTCTCTGAATGTTCCGGCAGGAAAACCACCTCTTCCATTCCAAACTGCAGAGGGAACTGGGGCTCTCCAGACTTTATGAGGCCGGCAATATACTTAAGGATTTTCGGATCTCCAACTATCAGGATTCTGTCCCCCGGCTTTATTACCGTTTTCGGCCTTGGGAGTATCAGCTTATCCCCTCTGAAAATGGCAACTATTCTCCACCTTCGGGACGTGAACTTCCCGACAGGGTAGCCTGCCAGTATGGAGGTAGGCATAACAGAAACCTCAATTATCTCCCCCTGTCCAAGGCCGATGTTGGTTGGGCTTACAATCCCCGACTCTATCTGCCTCTCAAGGAGGGAGGCCGTTGCAACTGCCTTGTTTACGTAGTTTATCCCTTCCCTCTCATACTTCTCATCGTTCTCTGTGCTGTTTGAGACGGCAAAAATCGTTGGAACGCCAAACTCCTTTGCTATCCTGCAGGCCTCAAGGTTTACCTCGTCGTCCCCCGTGCAGGCTGTAAAGGCCGTTGCATCCTCAACTCCCGCCTTTTTCAAAAGGAGCTTGCTGGTTCCGTCTCCCTGAAGTAGGACAACCCTGTTGAGGGATTCGGAGTTGAGGAGCTCCACAACCTTCTGGAGCTTCTCCTCGTCCTGGTCTATCACGACCAGCTTCCACTCCTTCTGGAGCCTCTTTATCAGCTCCCTTCCAACCTCTCCTGCTCCAACAATTATCAGTTTCAAGCTCCTTCTCCTCTTCTTTTCTGACCCTCAGAAATTTATGGAAAGTGAACAGCCAGTCAATTAATTGATAAAGATTCTCAATAAGACCGATAAAATGCTTGACAATCAGGAAAGTTGGAAATAAGATTCAAATTAAACAGCATAGGAGGAGGCAATGGTTCCAATTCTAACGGTTAACGATGTAAAGCTTACCATAGACGGAAGACCGATACTGAAAGGTGTGAACCTTGTTGTTAACGAGGGTGAGATCCACGCAGTTCTGGGTCCCAACGGTGCAGGTAAGTCAACCCTTGCAAGCCTCATAATGGGAATAAACGACCTGAAAGAGCCCGATTCTGGAGAGATAATCTTTCAGGATAAGCTGGTCAACGGCCTTGACATAACCGAAAGGGCAAAACTGGGAATCACACTTGCCTGGCAGGAACCTGCCCGTTTTGAGGGGATAACCGTTGAGGAATACCTGAAGCTCTCAGGCAGGAACAACCCTGAACTTGACGTTGTTGAGTGCTTAGAGCTTGTTGGTCTTGACTGCTCGTACCTCAACAGGTTCGTTGACGACACCCTCTCAGGTGGTGAGAGGAAGAGGGTTGAGCTTGCCTCAGTTCTCGCAATGAGGCCGAAGCTTGCCGTTTTAGACGAGCCAGACTCAGGCATTGACTTTGCGTCAATGGAAGACATTGCAAACATGATTAAAACGATGAGAGACAGAGGAACAACCGTTCTGATGATTACCCACAGAGAGGAGATTGCCGAGATTGCAGACAGAGCAACCCTCATGTGCGACGGCAAGGTTGTTCAGACCGGAAATCCAAAGGATGTGGGTCAGAAGTTCAAAACAATGTGCGTCAAGTGTGAAGTCCGCAACCCGGAACTTGTAGGAGGTGAGTAATGGCTACGAAAAATGTTCTTGATACAGTCGCAAAGAAGTTCATCCAGATAGGCCTTCCCAAAGACCTCTTTGAGAGAAACAGGTTCAACCTGTTGGTTGACAGGAACAAGATCATCGTCCGCTATCCGGCTCCCGGCGTAAGGTCTGAGGTGATAGAGACCCCAACAGGCGTTAAGACTAAGGTTTACGTAGAGCCGGGAACAAAACTTGAAGAGCCTGTAACTCTCTGCTTCGGCGCTGCTGAAACAACAGAAGTTCAGACAACAGAGGGTGAAATTGTTGTTGGAGAGGGTGCTGACGTTAAGTTCCAGGTCTACGGTGCTATGGCAGAGGGGATAAAGCTCAAGCACAAGAACAAGCTAAAGGTTAGGGTTGAGAAGAACGCAAGGTTTGAGTTCTTAGACCTTCACTATAACGGTGAGGATACCTTTGTTGAGCTTGATACGGAGACCGACGCCTACATAGGTGAGAACGCCTACTTTAGATCTGTCTTCAAGCAGACAAGGGGAAGAGCAGGTAAGGTTCGTATAGTCCTCAAAGCACAGGTAGATAAGAAGGGCGTTGCAGTATTTGAAACAAAGATGATTGGAAAGAAAGACGATGAGATATACGTTGAGGATGTGATTCACCTGAACGGTGAGGAGTCCAGGGGCATATCAAAGAGCCGTATAATTGCTGTAGATGAGACAAAGGCCACATTTGTGGGTGAGACCTACGGAAACGCACCGAGGTGCAGAGGCCACATTGACTGTTCCGAGGTTATTAGAGGAAAAGACGTAACGGTTAAGGCTGTTCCCGTTGTTGTTGTTAACGATGAGACAGCTAAAGTTACCCACGAGGCTGCAATCGGTAGTATAGATAAGAAACAGCTTGAGACCCTTATGGCAAGGGGATTAACAGAAGATGAAGCTGTAGATGTAATTGTTCAGGGAATGCTGAGATAAAAACTTTAAGAGGAGGAGGAACCATGAAAGTTCACGGACCAGAGCCAGAAGGCAAGAGGAAACACACACCTGTAATTGAAGCTCCTGCAAAGGTTAAAAAGGGAGAGTGGTTTGAGGTAAGGGTTGTTGTAGGAAAGGACATTCCTCACCCCAACACAAAAGAGCACTGGATCTCCCACATCTCCCTCTGGGCTGGAGACTTTCTAGCAGGAAGGGCCGACCTTGAGCCAGAAAGGGCGGCTTCTGAGGTTGTTTTCAAGGTTAAGCTTGAGGAGACAACAACACTCACAGCCCACGCCTATTGCAACCTTCACGGCCTCTGGCACAGCGAAGACGTTACAGTAGAAGTTGAGGAGTAATTCCCCGGGTGTCCCTTCCCGGGGCGCCCTTCAACATCCTTTCCACGTACTTTCCTATCAGGTCAAACTCAAGGTTTACCCTGTCTCCTGTCTTTTTCCACCTGAGGTTTGTATTCTCGTAAGTGTGGGGAATAACGGCCACTGAGAACTCTTCACTTCCAAGCCTTGCAACCGTCAGGCTGATCCCGTCAACGGCTACAGAGCCTTTCTCTATCAGCAGGTGTGAGTATTCCCTAGGTAATTTAAACGTAAAAATAAAGCTCTCCCCTTCCCTCTTTATCCCTGTTATCTTGGTCGTTGTGTCAACGTGCCCCTGAACTATGTGACCCCCAAGCCTGTCTCCAACCTTCAGTGCCCTTTCAAGGTTTACGGGGGTTCTGGAGCGGAGCTCCCCCAAATTACTCCTCTGAAGCGTCTCGTTTGAGACGAAAAACGAGAGATAGTCCTTCTCCATCTCAACAACGGTGAGGCAGACGCCGTTAACGGCTATACTGTCCCCTATTCTTGTTCCCTTAAGGACTTTTGAGCACTTTATGGAGAGGAGAGCTCCCTTTCCGCCCTTTCTTATCTCCTTTACCTCTCCAACTTCCTCAATCAGTCCGGTAAACACCTCTTCTCCGGTTGGTAGAATTTTCAACCAATTATAGCCGGGAGGGAAGATTGCGGATAGCCACAGTTGACATAGGAACGAACTCAACGAGGCTCCTGATTGCAGACGTTGAGAATGGAGAAGTTAAGCCCGTTTTAAAGGTTGGAAAGGTTACAAAGTTGGGAAGAGGCGTTAGAGAAACAAAGAGACTTTCAGAGGAAAGCATAGAAAGAACACTAACCGTTTTAAAGGAATTTAAAAAGCTCATAGATGAGTATGGAGCTGAAAAAGTTATTGCAGTAACGACTGAGGCGGCAAGGCTTGCCGAGAACTCAGATGAGTTCCTAAAAAAAGTAAAGGAGCTGGGGATAGAGCTCTCTGTCCTTTCAGACATGGAAGAGGCGGAGCTTGTCTTCTGGGCAAACGTCAGCGCCTTTAAGCCAAAAGGCCGTGCAATGACTGTTGACCTTGGAGGGGGAAGCACAGAGATAGTTTACGGAACGGCGGAGAGAATTGAGTATTTAGAAAGTTTAAAGTTTGGAGTCGTTTTCCTTACGGAGAAGTTCTTAAAATCTGACCCGCCTAAAGAGGAGGAGCTTTCCGCCCTTAAGGAGTTTGTGAGGGGGGAGCTCCTCAAAGTAAAGGAGCACGTCTCACTGCCCTTTGAGGTCTACGCCGTTGGAGGAACCATAACTTCTGTTGTTGCAATGGAAGAGGAGATGGAGGTTTACAGGCCTGAAATCGTCCACGGCTATAAGGTCGGGAGAGATGTAATAGAGAAGTGGTATAGAAAACTTACGAAATTGACCGTTGAGGAGAGGAAGAAGATAAAAGGCCTTGAGGAGAACAGGGCAGACGTAATCGTTCCCGGACTTGCCTTTTTTAAGGTTTTCTGTGAAGTCTTTGGTAAAGACTATTTGACTGTAAGCGAGCTTGGACTACTTTACGGTTTAGCTTTAAGGGAGGCGAAAGGTTGAAGAGGATAGCGGTAATAGGAACGGGATACGTTGGGCTTGTCTCTGGAGCCTGCTTTGCCTACTTAGGCCATAAGGTCATAGGCCTTGACGTTGATGAGGAGAAGATAGAGAGGCTGAAAAGGGGAGAGGTTCCCATATACGAGCCCGGCCTTGACAGGATACTTGAAAAGGCCATTGGGAACGGCAACATAGAGTTTACAACAGACTACGGTTATGCCGTTAAGAACTCAGACTTCATCTTCATAGCCGTCGGAACCCCATCCCGGGAAGACGGCTCTGCAGATCTCTCCTACGTTGAGAGCGCCTATAGGAGCATAGCAGAGCACATCTGCGAGGGGGACTTCAAGGTAATAGTCAACAAGTCAACAGTTCCCGTTGGAACGGGCCGCTGGGCAAAGGAGTTCATAGCCGGTCTTTTAAGGGAGAGAGGGATAAAAGAGCCTGAGAAGTGCTTTGACGTTGTCTCAAACCCGGAGTTCCTCAGGGAAGGAAAAGCTGTAGAAGACTTTATGAAGCCCGACAGAGTTGTAGTTGGAGCAGACAACAGAGATGTTGCAGGAAAAGTGGCCTCACTCTACGAAAAACTCCAACCACCAATTCTCATAACAGACCTTCCAACGGCGGAGATGATTAAATACGCCTCAAACGCATTTCTGGCAACGAAAATCTCATTCATAAACGAAGTGGCAAACATCTGTGAAAAGTTCGGAGCAGACGTAACGGTAGTTGCCAGAGGAATGGGATTAGACCACAGGATAAGCCCACACTTCTTAAGGGCAGGTTGCGGATTTGGTGGAAGCTGCTTTCCGAAAGACGTTAAGGCTTTGATACACACAGGAAAAGTAGCAGGAGAGGAACCTAAGCTTCTTGAAGCCGTAATAGATGTAAACGAGAGACAGAAGTTAAAGCCTGTAGAGAAACTCCTGAAGCACATTCCAGACCTTAAAGAGAAGACGGTAGCCGTTTGGGGGCTTGCCTTCAAGCCTGAGACGGACGACATGAGGGAAGCTCCGTCAATTCCGATAGTGAGGAAACTCCTTGAGCTTGGAGCAGTGGTTAAAGCTTACGACCCTGTGGCCCTTGAGAACGCCAAGAGGGTTTTCAGTGAAGATATTAAAAGGTTTGGAGACAGGCTGAATTTCGTTGAGGATAAGTATGAAGCCCTTGAAGGTGCTGATGCTTTAATCCTTGTTACTGAGTGGGAAGAGTTTAAAGACGTTGATTTTGATAAACTTAAGGGCAAGGTTGTCGTTGACGGGAGGAACCTCTGGGAGCCTTCCGTTATGAAACAGATATGCACGTACGAAAGTATCGGGAGACCGTAATGAACATAACCAGTAAGAGAGATACTCTGAAGAAACTCTACTCGCCCTTTGGGTGGGTTCTGGCAAAGGCCAACGTTTCACCCAACGTTATTACGCTTATGGCCGTCGTTTTTGGAACACTCTCTGCAGTTCTCTACTTTTCAGGCCATCCTGTTATTGGAGCTTTTCTCCTCTTTGTCTCTGGAGTTTTAGACCTGTGCGACGGATATGTTGCAGTTAACAACAGGAAGGCCACAAAGTTCGGTGCAGTTTTTGACTGGATAGCCGACAAGTGGGTGGATGGCTTTGTCCTTGGAGCCGTTGCTTTCAAGTATGCAAGCCCGTGGGTTGCACTCCTTGCTGTTGTTTCAACGATGCTCCACACGTTCATAAAGCCCGTTGCCTACGCTGAAATCGGCTATCAGCAGAGGGAGACTGGGAAGATTAAAGACCCCCTTGAGAACACAGGTTTCTTTGGAAGACCTGAAACCTTCATCGTTCTATTTATAACTTCAGTCCTTTACCCCGTTAACCACAAGATTTTGACCTACGGTATTGAGTTTATAGCCGTTATGTCTCTCCTTTCTCTTCTCCACAGGCTTTACTACCTTTATAAACGTTACGGGAAAGAGTACGAGGTTTAAGATGGATAGACCTTACGTTTTGATAGTTTCTGAAGTAACTATAGACGGTAAACTCACCCTTGCTAAAGGGGTTTCAAGTAAAGAGATAATGAAGCTTATGGACGAAGAGGCCAATAGATACCTCCACCAGATAAGGGCTGAGTGTGATGGGATAATGGTCGGTGCAAACACCGTTCGGATAGACAACCCGAACCTTACAGTCCGTTATGTTGAAGGCGAAAACCCTGTAAGGATTATTCCAGCTTCAACAGGAGATATTCCTTTAGATGCCAACGTTTTAAACACCAATGTTGCTCCAACGGTTATTGCCGTTTCTGAGAGAGCTCCCGCCGACAGGATAAAAGCCCTTAAGGAAAAGGGAGCGGAAGTTGTGGTAGCCGGTAAAGACAGGGTTGACTTTGTGGAGCTCCTCAAGAAACTCAAGGAGATGGGAATTGAGAAGCTGATGGTTGAGGGGGGGAGCTCCGTCAACTGGGAACTTATAAAGAACGACCTTGTTGACGAGATAAGGCTCATCCACCTTCCCGTTGTTGTCGGAGGAGACGATGTTCCTTCCCTCACTTCTGGAGAGGGCTTTAAAACCCTTGACGCCGTTAAGCGTTTCAGGATAAAGAGAGTCTTCCAGTGCGGCAATCAGGTAATTACTGAATACTTAAGAAGCTGATATGCTCAGATACATACTGAAGCGTCTGCTTCAGATGGTTCCGATAGTTATCGGGATGACCTTTGTCTCGTTTATCGTCATAAAGCTTGCTCCGGGAGATTACCTTACACAGCTTGAGCTGAACCCTTCGGTTTCAAAGAAGACCATTGAGGAGCTCCGCCGCCTCTACGGTTTAGACCAGAATCTCCTATTACAGTATCTCCACTGGCTCAAAAACGCTCTTACGTTTAACCTTGGCTACTCCTTCGCCTACCACAAGCCGGTTTTAGACCTTATCAAAGAGAGGCTCTTAAACACTTTAGAGTTGACAGTCACCTCTTTTATTTTCTCATGGCTCATAGCCGTTCCACTGGGAATAGTTGCCGCTGTTTACAGGGGGAAACTCTTAGATAAGCTCATCGTCTTCTTTTCACTTTTTGGAATTTCTGTTCCAAACTTCTTTTTAGCTTTTATCCTCATGTATCTGGCAGCAAAAACCGGTCTTTTTCCCATAGGTGGAGTTGTTTCACAGAACTACGATAAGCTTTCACTCCTAGGGAAAATCCTTGATAGGCTCTGGCACATGGCAATTCCTCTAACCGTTCTTGTTATCGGAAGCATTGCAGGTCTTCTCCGCCTTGTCAGGTCTACAGTTCTGGACGAGCTAAACAAGGACTACGTTAAAGTAGCAATCGCCAAAGGGCTTCCATACAAAAGGGTTGTTCTAAAACACGCCTTCAGAAACGCACTGAACCCCTTTTTCACCCTCATCGGTTTTGACATAGCAAATCTCCTTTCCGGTGCTGCCCTCATTGAGATAATTACGGCCTGGCCGGGAATGGGGAGGCTCATGTTTGACGCCGTAATGTCTCAGGACCTCTTTGTCGTTATGGGTTCCCTCTACATCGGCGGGATAATGTTGGTTATTGGAAACCTTATAGCAGACGTTCTCTTAGCCCTCAACGACCCGAGAATAAGAGAAAGGGAAGTGGAGGGAAAGGTTGGCAGGTAAGTTCCTCAACTTCCTTATTTCACTCTACAGGAGGAGCTCCCTCGCCGCCTACTCCCTCGTTTTCCTCGTTCTCCTCTACTTCGTTGCCCTATTTGCGGACTTTATAGCCCCCTACCCCTACGACATCCAGTTCCGCCACCACCCCTACCAGCCACCAACTCCAATCCACTTCTTTGATGAGAAAGGCCACTTCCACTTAAGGCCTTTTGTTTACGGCCACAAACTCGTTGACCCTGTAGATAAGCTCTACACGGTTGACTACTCAAAGAAATACCCGGTTGAGTTTTTCGTTAAAGGTTACCCCCACTATCTATTTGGTTTTATAAGAACAGACATTCACCTCTTTGGAGTTAAAGATGGAGGCCATATCTTTATCTTCGGAACGGACAGGCTTGGTAGGGACATCTTCTCAAGGCTTGTCTACGGAACCCGTATCTCTCTGACTGTTGGTCTTGTAGGAGTTGCAATCTCATTCACTTTAGGTCTTTTAATAGGAGGTATTGCAGGCTACTTCGGCGGAGCAGTTGACACTGTTATAATGAGGCTTGTTGAGATACTTATGGCCTTCCCCGCTTTCTACCTTATGCTTGCCTTAAGGTCTATGTTTCCCGTTGATATGCCGAGCGTCCTGGTCTTTATCGTTATCGTTGCCATCCTCTCCCTCATCGGCTGGGCAGGTCTTTCAAGGGTTATAAGGGGAATGGTTCTCTCTATCAGGGAGCTTGACTACGTTAAGGCTGCAAGGGTTCTTGGCGGAAGCCACCTTTACATAATATTAAACCATGTTATACCTTCTACCTACTCCTACGTTATAATTGCCGCTACTTTAAGCATTCCGGGCTACATTTTAGGGGAAGCTGCTTTAAGCCTTATAGGCCTTGGAGTTCAGGAGCCTTTCCCTTCGTGGGGAAACATGCTCTCTGAAGCCAGTAACGTTCACGTTCTCTCGGCTTACCCGTGGGTTCTTGTGCCCGGTGTTGCAATCTCTTTAGTTATTATTGCCTTCAACCTTTTGGGAGATGGACTGAGGGATTACTTTGACGTAAAGTTAGAGAGGTGAGATGCTCTACCTTCTGCTCTACAAAGCTCTTGGAATAACGCTATTTAAATACATAACCTTCAGGAGCATCTACGCTGCCCTCACCGCAATGTTCGTTGGCTTTCTCCTCTACCCCTACTTTGAGAAGAAGCTGAAAGACCTACAGTTTAGGCAAACGATTAAGGAGTATCTTCCTGAAACCCACAAGAAGAAGCAGGTTCCTACAATGGGAGGGCTTCTCATAATAACTGCCCTTCTTCTGGCCGTCCTTCTATGGAATAACCTGTTAAACCCGTTTATCTGGGTTGTTATCTTTGTTGTTGTCGGGTTTGGAATCATCGGTTTTGTTGACGACTACGTTAAGGCTAAGCTTAAAAACCCCGAGGGGATTTCAGAGAGGGCAAAGTTTCTCTCACAGCTTGCCGTTGCAACTGCTGTTGCCCTGTTCCTCTACTTCTCCGGCTTCTCAACGGAGCTCTACTTCCCCGTTTTTAAAAACCTTCACATTAACCTTGGCTGGTTCTTTATCCCCTGGGCAGTTTTTATCATCGTTGGGAGCTCCAACGCCGTGAACATAACAGACGGTTTAGACGGCCTTGCAATTGGCCCGGTTATCACAACTGCCCTCGTCTTTACAGTTTTTTCCTACGTTGCCGGAAACGTTAAGCTTGCAACCTACCTTCATCTTCCCTACGTTCCTGGTGCCGGAGAGCTTGCAATCGTCTGTTCCGCTCTGATTGGAGCTTCCTTGGCCTTCCTCTGGTTCAACGCCTACCCTGCAGAGGTCTTCATGGGAGACGTGGGGTCACTCTCTTTAGGAGCTCTCCTTGGAACCGTCGCCCTTCTGACAAAAGAGGAGTTTATCCTTGCAATCGCTGGCGGAATCTTCGTTTTAGAAACCGTTTCCGTGATAGTTCAGAGGTATTACTTTAAATATACAAGGAAAAAATATGGGAAAGGCAAAAGAATTTTCAGAATGGCTCCTCTTCACCACCACTTTGAGAAGTTGGGCTGGGAAGAACCTAAAATTACAGTAAGGTTCTGGATAATTTCAGTTATTCTTGCTCTGATTTCCCTGAGTCTTCTGAAGATTCGCTAATAGGAACTCCTGCAGCTTTTAGAATTTTTATTACTGATTTGTCTTTGAGTCTGCAGGGAGATTTGACGTTAAACCTGTCAACCTTTTCAATTATTCCCATCTCCCTTAGAATTGTTGCGTGTTGCGATAGAAGAGGCTGTGGAACTCCAAGTTCCTGTCTTATCTCTTTAGGCTTTTTTGGCCTTTCAGCCAGGGATACTATAATTCCTATTCTTATTGGGTTGGAGAGTATTTCAAACAGCTTTGCGAAATTCTCGTATTTTTTATACTTTTTTTCGCAAGCGTCAGACATAGACACCTCCTATCTCCAGCAGCTCAATTTTAGCACAGAGGTATAGAAAAATGCTGAAGCGGTTGAGAGAGGATATTCAAACCGTTTTTGAGCGAGATCCGGCGGCAAGGAGCGTTTTAGAGGTTATCCTCTGCTACCCCGGCCTCCACGCCATCTGGTTTCACAGGCTGGCCCACTGGCTCTGGAATCACAGGCTGAAAACAGTTGCCCGCCTTGTTTCCCACATCTCCCGCTGGCTTACAGGAATAGAGATACACCCGGGAGCGAAGATAGGGAGGCGTTTCTTCATAGACCACGGCATGGGCGTTGTTATAGGGGAGACTGCTGAGATAGGGAACGATGTTACACTCTACCATCAGGTAACCCTTGGTGGGACGAGCACAAAGAAGGGAAAACGGCACCCAACTATTGGAAACAACGTTGTTATAGGTGCCGGCGCAAAGATACTGGGGCCTGTGAAAGTGGGAGACAACTGTAAGATAGGGGCAAATTCAGTTGTTATCAGAGACGTTCCACCGAACTCAACAGTTGTTGGGATTCCCGGAAAGATAGTTAAGAGGGATGGAATAAAACCCACAAGGATTGACCTTGAACACGGTCAGCTTCCAGATCCGGTTATGGAGACTTTAAAGCAGATGCTTACGATTATTCATGATTTGGAACTTGAGGTTAAGAGTTTAAAGAGGAAGATAGAGGATTAAATGAAGCGGTTTCTTCTTCTAATCATCCTGATTTTCTCTTTAAGCTTTGGCGTTTATGCTGTAGAGTTTCAGTCAGGGAAGTTTTTCTATACCGTTCAGGTTGCTTCATTTAAGGAGAAAAGTAAGGCGTTAGAGATTTTAAATAGGCTTAAAGATCTACCCTACGCCAGAGTTTCTTATAGAAATGGCAGATTTAAGGTCAGAGTTGGTTTCTTTTCCTCCTTTGCCGAGGCAGAGAAGTTTGTTAAGGAGAAACTTGAAGGAAGGGTTGGGGATTTTTATATAACCAAAATCAGGTTTATTCCTGAAGGCATTATCTACGCATCTGAGGTTAAGAGAAAAGAAAAGATTGAAAGGAAAAAAGAGAAAGAAGCTGTAGATTTACCTGTCTCTTCCGGTGAAATGGCTGAGAGGGAGAAAGGTGTAGAGTTTCAGAAGAGGAAAAAGGTAGAAGATAAGGAGGTTCCACCAGGAAATACACTTTCTAACACTGCACCTTTAGCAGTTGAGAAAGAGCCGTTGGAAAGAGAAAAGAGCACTTCTCCAGCGTTTCAGGAGTTCCCTTCTCAGGGCAAAAGTGAAAGGAAAAAAAATAAGGAAAAGAGAGGAGAGAGTGTAGCAAAAGGTAAAACTGTAGAAAGAACAGTTTCAGTTCAGAAAGAAAGGGGCTCTTTAGGGAAGTTAACGGCCATACCTTTTTTGATGTTTGTTCTTTTAGTAGTTTTCAGTTTTACTCTCTTTCTTCGTCGCAAAGGGAGAGTTCCCGCCGACAGACTTGAAGTTTTTATTTCAAAGCTTCTAAATGAGGGGAAGTGTGAGGAACTTCTTGAAACGGTACTTCCTCTTCTTACCCTTCAGCCGGAAAACACGTTCCTGAGGAAAGCAGTGGCCGACTGCTACCTGAACCTTGGAAAGTTCCTTGAGGCTGCGTCTTTCTACGAGGAGATAGCCGAGATACTGGAAAGGAAGGGGTTAAAAGTCCTTTCAGAGGAGTTTAAGAATAAGGCCGAGGAGATTTACGAAAGGGAGTTTAAAGGGAGGGGATAAACCCCTCCTGAATTTATTTAAGATCTTTCTTCTGCTGCTTGAGGAAGGGCATCATCTCCCTCAGCTTCTTTCCGACCTTCTCTATCGGGTGTTCCGCTTCCATCTTCCTGTGGGCGTTGAGGACAGGGTAGTTGGCCTGTGCCTCTAAAACAAACTCCCTTGCAAACTCTCCAGTCTGAATCTCTTTGAGAATCTTCTTCATGTTCTCTTTAACTCTTTCATCAATAACCCTTGGCCCTCTCGTGTAGTCTCCGTATTCGGCAGTGTCGGAGATTGAATACCTCATTCCTGCAAGTCCGTGCTGGTAGATAAGGTCAACGATGAGCTTGAGCTCGTGGAGACATTCAAAGTAGGCAACTTCTGGCTGGTATCCTGCCTCAACAAGTGTCTCAAATCCGGCCTTAATGAGTGCTGCAGTTCCACCGCAGAGGACTGCCTGCTCTCCGAAGAGGTCAGTTTCTGTCTCTTCCTTAAAAGTTGTCTCTATAACTCCAGCTCTCGTTGCTCCGATTCCCTTGGCGTATGCAAGGGCGATGTCAAAAGCCTTTCCCGTCGCATCCTGATGAACTGCTACAAGTGCCGGAACGCCAGCTCCCTCAAGGTATGTCCAGCGAACTAAGTGGCCGGGGCCTTTGGGTGCTACCATGAAAACGTCAACGTCTTCAGGGGGAACTATCTGATTGAAGTGGATGTTGAAACCGTGGGCAAAGGCCAGTGCTTTTCCGGGTTCAAGGTTTGGCTTAACGGCCTCTTCATAGACCTTTTTCTGAACGGGGTCTGGAAGCAGGAACATGATAACGTCTCCTCTCTTTGCCGCCTCTTCAGGCGTTAAGACTTCAAATCCGTCTGCCTTTGCCTTCTCTGCAGACTTTCCGGGTCTTAAGCCGATAACAACGTCTATTCCGCTATCCCTCAGGTTGAGGGCGTGGGCGTGCCCCTGACTTCCGTAACCGAGGATTGCCACAGTTTTACCCTTTAAGTAGTCAAGGCTTGCGTCTGAGTCGTAGTAAACTTTTGCCATTGCAACCTCCTATATCAATTATTCTTTCTGTTCTCCGAAGGTTTCTCCCTGAAGGGCTCTTACCATTGCAACTCTTCCTGTTCTTGCCATTTCTCTTATTCCCATCGGTTTTATGAGCTCTAAGAAGGCGTCTACCTGTTCTTCGTCTCCTGTAAGCTCTACCGTGTAGGTATCCTTTGAAACGTCAACAACCTGGGCTCCAAATATCTCAACTAACCTCATTACCTCTTCTTTCTTCTCAGGTGTTTCAACGTTTACCCGAACGATGAGGAGCTCCCTGTCAAGCTTCTTCTTATCGGTTAAATCCCTAACCTTGAAGACGTCAATAATTCTCCTCAGCTGTTTTACTATCTGCTCTATCGTGTGCTCATCTCCCTTGGCTACCATTGTAATTCTTGAGATACTTGGGTCTTCCGTGTGGCCAACGTTCAGGCTCTCTATGTTGTATCCCCTTGAGCTGAAGAGCTCTATTATCCTTGCGAGAGCTCCCGGCTGATTCTCTACTAAAACGCTGATTATGTGCTTCCTCTGTTCGCACTTTCTATCCATAGCAACCTCTTAAACGGCTTTCTTCTCCTTCTTCTTACCGTAGCTTGGGAGTATCATCTCGTGGAGAGCTCCCCCCGGAGGAACCATCGGGAAGACGTCCTCTTCCCTGTCAACGATAAAGTCTATAACAACGGGCCTGTCGTCTACGGCCATCGCCTCTTTAAGCACGGCCTCAACTTCTGCAGGCTTAGTTGCCCTCAGTCCAACTCCTCCCATTGCCTCAACAAGCTTCACGAAGTCCGGCTGAACGTCTAAGTGAACCTGGGAGTAGTTCTTCTGGTAGAAGATTCCCTGCCACTGGCGGACCATTCCCAAAAAGCCGTTGTTTATGATTGCAACCTTAATGGGGATGTTGTAGTGGACTGCCGTAACTATCTCCTGCATGTTCATCTGGAAGGAGCCGTCTCCTGAGATGCAGAAGACCGTTTTGTCCGGCCTTCCAACCTTTGCCCCTATTGCCGCAGGAACTCCAAAGCCCATCGTTCCAAGGCCGCCGGAGGTTATCAGCTGCCTGGGGAAACTGAACCTGTAGTACTGGGCAACCCACATCTGGTGCTGTCCAACGTCTGTTGTTATAACTGCTTCCCCCTTCGTAACTTCCCATATCTTCTCTATTACAAACTGGGGCTTTATCACTCTGTCGCTGGGCTCGTACCAGAGCGGATACCTCTCCTTCCAGCTCCTCACCTTCAGTATCCACTTCTCGCGAACGGCGTAGAACTCCCTGTTCTTGGCTACCTGCTTTTCAACTTCGGGGAGGAGCTCCTCCATAACTAATTTCGCATCTCCGACTATCGGAATGTCAACTGCCCTGTTCTTTCCAATCTCGGCACTGTCTATGTCTATGTGAATTACTTTAGCGTTTGGAGCAAACTCTGAGAGTTTACCTGTGACCCTGTCATCAAACCTTGCTCCAATTGCAATTATCAGGTCGCTCTCCTGAATGGCCATGTTTGCGGCGTAAGTTCCGTGCATTCCGAGCATTCCAAGGAAGAACGGGTGATTCCCGGGAACTGCGGTAAGTCCCATAAGGGTTGCCGCCATAGGTATGTTTGCAACCTCTGCCATCTTCACAACAAGGTCTGAAGCGCCTGAAGAGACGACACCGCCCCCTATGTAAAGGATAGGCCTTTCGGCAGAGGCGATTGCTTTGGCAGCCCGCTTTATCTGGCCGGGGTGCCCTTTTAGAACAGGCTTGTAGCTTCTTATCTGAACGGGAGTTTTGTATTCCTCCTCAAAGAAGTCTGCAAGCTCCCTTGTCACGTCTTTTGGAAGGTCAACTAAAACAACTCCCGGCCTGCCGGTTCTTGCTATGTGGAATGCCTTTTTTACCGTATCTGCAAGTTCTTTAACGTCTTTTACCAGGAAGTTGTGCTTCGTTATCGGTCTTGTTATCCCAACTGTGTCAACTTCCTGGAAAGCATCATTCCCAATCATGTAAGTTGGAACATTTCCTGTGAAGGCAACTACTGGAACGGAGTCTATCTGAGCTGTTGCAAGGCCTGTAACGAGGTTTGTGGCTCCGGGGCCAGAGGTTGCAAAACAGACTCCTACCTTTCCCGTTGCCCTTGCGTAGCCGTCGGCTGCATGGGCTGCTCCCTGTTCGTGGCGGGTCAGGTAGTGTTTCAGCGGAGAGAAGGGGAGCCTGTCGTAGATGTCTAAAACGGCTCCACCGGGGTATCCGAATATCTTTTCAACTCCTTCAAGTTCCAACGCTCTCAGGAGAATCTCTGCACCGGAAAGTTTCATTACGTTCCTCCTGCTTCGTGTAATTGGGAATAATAGCACAAAGGCAGTTCCACTCCTATATTGAGTTTCACTCTCAGTAGAGGAGGGATAGCCCTTGAGGATTGAGCCTTTAGCTTATAGGGAACCTGAGAAGGTTTTCCTGTCACTCACTAAAGCCGGTTACCCCGTTAAACTCTTTCTTGACTCTGCTAACGTTAACAGGAAAACTGGCAGGTTCTCTGTTATCTGTGTAGGGATTGAAGATGAGCTAATTTTAAGGGATAACCCGGAAGTTTTTGAGGAGCTCCACCTCTTTTACACAAAGTATACCGAAAAGTACCGGGTTGAAAGCCTGCCCTTTGGAGTCTACGGCTACGTCTCTTACGATGCCAACCGTTTTATAGAGAACGTTCCCTCTCCTTACGTTGACGATTTAGGGATGCCCGACGTCCACTTCTTCCTTCCGAAGCAGACCTTAATCTTTGACAACTTGAAAAAGAAGGCCTATCTGATTTCCCTTGAGGGCGGTTTAGAGATTGATAAGCTGCCTGAGTATTCTCAGGAAGATTACTCTTCCGTCTTTTATAAAACCAATATGAGTAAAGATTACTTCACCTGTGCCGTTGAGAAGATAAAGGACTACATAGCCTCTGGCGACTCATTTCAGGTTAACTTCTCTCAGAGGATAGACGTTCTCTTTGAAGGGAGTTTTGTGGAGCTCTACAGGAGGCTCAGGAAGTTAAATCCTTCTCCCTTCTCCTTTTTCTTCCAGCTTGGGGAGTTTACTGCTGTTTCCTGCTCTCCGGAAAGGCTTGTAAAGGTTGAGGGAAACAGGGTTGAAACAAGGCCTATAGCCGGAACTAGGAGGAGGGGGAAAACAGAAAACGAAGACAGAGAACTTGAGAGGGAGCTCTTTTTGTCGGAAAAGGAAAGAGCTGAACACGTAATGCTTGTGGACCTTGAGAGGAACGACCTTGGAAGGATTTGTGAGTATGGAACAGTTGAAGTTGATGAACTTATGGTTCCTGAATACTACTCCCACGTTATCCACATCGTTTCAAACGTTAGAGGAGTTTTGAAAGAAGGAGTTAGAAACGTTGACGTTTTAAAGGCCATGTTCCCCGGGGGAACGATAACGGGAGCTCCCAAAGTAAGAACTATGGAGATTATTGCAGAGCTTGAGCCGACTCGGAGAGCTCTCTACACGGGCTCTGTTGGATACATGGCCTTTAACGGCAGTATGGACTTTAACATCGTTATTAGAACTCTTCTGTTTAAAGGTAACCTTGGAACTCTTCAGGTTGGAGCCGGTATCGTCTGGGATTCTGTTCCTGAAAAAGAGTACGAGGAAACCCTCCACAAGGGGAGGGCTCTTTTGGATTTACTGGGAGTAGAGGTTTAGTTTACTCTTCGCTCTCCTCTTCCTCTTCACCTTTTCTCTTTGCAGGTTCAAGGAGCTGTGCCAGTTCGGAAACAGTTGAATTTTCCAGTTTTTCTTCAATGATAAGTTTAATAAGCCTGTTAAGCTTCTGCTCGTTGTTTCCTGCTACACCTAAAAGAATGTAGTAGAGCCTTTTAGGTATTGATAGCCTGACAATTCTGTTTGCTCTTTTCCCCGCTTTTCTTCCTCTTGCCATTTTTACCTCCATAAGTTTGTTGTTTAGCAAAATTCTATCACAGCTTCTATTTTTTTTCTAAACTAAAACCGAATTTAAAGGATTCTTCTACCTAAAATGTCGTGCAGGTGGATAATTCCTACAATTTTCCCCGATTCGTTAACGACTGGAAGTACTGTTATCTTGTTCTCCTCCATAATTCTTAGAGCTTCTTCAGCGAAGAGTTTCTCATCTATCACTTTTGGATTTTCTGTCATTATTTCTTTGGCTTTAGAGTTAAGGTCAAATCCTTTTTCAAACGCCCTTCTTAGGTCGCCGTCTGTAATTATTCCGATTATTCTTTCGTTTCTGTCAACTACTGTTGTTGCTCCTATCTTTTTTGAGGAAATTTCGTATATAACCTCTTTCACCGGAGTTTCCGGGTAAACCCGGGGTATCTCTTCTCCCTTTCTCATTAAGTCCTTTACCTTTGAAAGCCTTATTCCTAACTTTCCTCCTGGGTGTAATCTTTTGAAGTCCTTACTTGTGAACTTTTTCAGTTTCATCAGGGCGGAAGCTATTGCGTCTCCCAGAGCAAGGGTTGCTGTTGTTGAAGTTGTTGGAGCAAGATTTAAAGGGCAAGCTTCCTTCTCAATGTGAAGATTCAGAACTATATCTGAAAGCCTCGCAAGTGTAGATTTTGGATTGCTTGTTATCGCTATAACGGGTATTCCGAAGCTCTTTATGATTGAGATTATTGAGAGGAGCTCCTGAGTTTCTCCGCTGTTTGATACAGCAATTACTGTATCTTCTCCTCTTACCATTCCCAGGTCTCCATGGGCTGCGTCTGTTGGATGGAGGAAAAAGGCTGGAGTTCCCGTACTTGAGAGAGTTGCCGCTATCTTTTTGCATATCAGTCCCGACTTCCCTACTCCTGTAAGGACAACCCTTCCTTTCGTTTTTGAGAGGAGTTCTACGGCTTTTACGAAGTTTTCGTCAAGCTTTTCTGCAAGCCGTTTTAATGCTTCTGCTTCCTCTTCTATTACCCGCTTTCCCTCTTTCAAAATGTCCATTTAGCCTCCTGAGGACTTTTTCTCTATACCTTTCTTCGTTAAACGGGTTTTCAAGCCACTTTCTTGGGAACGTTCTGATCCACCTGTTCAGGTTCTCTATTCTTTTCTTGTTTGTCGGGTGATCCATAAAGAGTTCTGTAACGCCCGAGGGTTTAAATTTCAATAGCTTATCCAATATTTCTAAAGTTTCAATTGAAGCAACCGGGTTCCAGCCTGCTTTACCTGTGAAGTAGGCTCCCATCTCGTCAGCTTCCATTTCTTCTTTTCTACTGTAGCCCGCTATAACTATCTGATATAGAACTTTGATAACTTCAAGCTCTGCCTGAGACAGATTTTTCCCTCCGAGGGTGAGGGAGAGAAGGAAGTTTATTCCGTATATGAGCTGGAGCCTTCTTATTGCGTGTCTTCCTACTATGTGCCCTGTTTCGTGGCCTAAAACAAAGGCGAGGTCGGCTTCATTTTTAAGGTGTTTTAAAAGGCCTGTATATACGTAAACCCACCCTCCCGGTAGAGAGAAGGCGTTGAGTTCAGGGCTTACAATCACTTTGTAGTGGTAAGTTATATCGTACCTTCCAGAAACGGCGGCGATTCTCTGTCCCACCCAGTTAACGTAGCTGTTTATTACCGGGTCTTTACACATTTTTGAATGGCTTTCTATCTGTCGGGCTGCTTCTCTTCCTAAGGCTACCTCTTCAGAGGTAGGTATTAGGATTAGTGCTTTTTCTCCAAAAGGAGAGGTTCTTACAACACCACAGGCAAAAGTAAACAGTGCCAGAACGAGAAGTAGCGACAGGACATATATTCTCTTCATGGTGGAATTAATTTTACTACGGGGAGAGTTTTGAGGCAGCAGTTTGGTTTAGACCTTGTTTTAAGTCAGCAGTTAAAGCTGACTCCAAATGTCGTTTTGAGTCTTCAGCTACTTCAGCTTCCTGTTGTTTCCCTTGAAGAGTTTCTGAGGAACGAGGTTGAGACAAATCCCCTTATAGAGAGAGAAGAGGCAGAGCTCCCCTCTGTAAGCTCCCCTCAAGAGGAGGAGAGCTTTGACTTTGTTTTTGAGGGAGGAAACCTCTTTCTGCCTGAAGAGACGGAGGAGTTTAATCCTCCTTCTCGCGACACCGTTTACGACAGGCTTAAAAGTCAGATTGAGGCAGAGTTTGACGGTGTGGAGAGGGAAGTTGCTCTCTACATTCTTGAAAACCTTGACAGAAACGGTTTCTTGTCGGCTTCAGACGAGGAAATTGCCTCCTCTTTAGGTGTTCCCGTTGAAACGGTTGAGAGGGTGAGGGAGCGTTTTAAGAGGCTCTCTCCTGTAGGGTGCGGTTCCCATTCTCTCTCTGAGGCTCTTCAGGTTCAGCTTGAGGAGATGGGAGCTCCTCCTAAACTGATAGAGTCCCTTTCTTACCTTGGCTACATCTCTTCACCTTCAACTTTTAAGGCCAAGGCCGGCCTTACAGACCGCGAGTTTGAGGAGCTCCTTTCCTACCTCAGAAGGTGCGACACCCGCCCCGGCGAGGACGGGGATTTTAGCGTTCCGGTAAAACCGGACGCGAGGGTGTGGCTTGAGAACGGCGAGGTGAGGGTTGAAGTTGTTCAGCCCTCCTGGCTGAACTTCCGGATTAACAGCTACTACCTGAAACATGCTTCCCGGGAGGAGCTCAAAAAGTTTATAAAAGAGAAGTACCAGAGAGCTCTCTGGCTTAAAAAAGCCGTAGACCAGCGAAGGGAAACCCTAGAAAAGGTTTTAAGGGAGCTCTTTAAGAGGCAGAAGGAGTTTTTAAAGGACGGTAAAACCCTCAAAACCGTTACCCTTTCAGAGATAGCCTCTGCCCTTTCACTTCACGAGTCAACAGTTAGCAGAGCTTTGAAAGATAAGTTTATAGAAACCCCTTTCGGGGTTTACCCGTCAAAGTTCTTCTTTAAGGGCGCATCGGAGAGCTCCCAGAAGAGCCTTAAGGAGGCGATAAGGGAAATAATAGAGTCTGAGGATAAGAGAAAACCTTACAGCGACAGTAAAATAGCCCAGCTCTTAAAAGAGAGAGGGTTTAAGGTGGCCAGGAGAACTGTTGCAAAGTACAGGGAGGAAATGGGGATTCCGGGAGCTTTTAAGAGGAGGGTAAGGTGAAAGTGGAAACTCCAGATAAGATGGAATTGATAGGTACAAGAAGTTACAAAATTCTTCAAAGAACAGTTCAATTTATGAGATTCTTATTTATATTCATACTTACAGTTTACCTAATCTTTTATTTCTATAAAGTTACAGGAAGATTGAGGAAAGCGTGAAATACCTGGTTGAGAAACTGAAGGCAGAGTTTTCGGGAAAGTGGAGGGAGCTCCTCTCCTACGTTGAAGAGAACTCAGAGAAACTTCCAAACCCTAGGAGAGCTCTCATCTACCTTGAGAAACTCCATGCCGCACTTAACGGAGAAATCCCGGAAGAATTTGACAGAGACTTTCTCTACCACCTTGTTGAGCTCTTTTCCTCTTCTCGCTTCCTTGCCGACTTCTTCGTAAGGCACACAGAGCTCCTTCCCAAACTTCAGAATATCTACAGGAAGAAGTTTCTCCCTGCTGAGTTTGAACTTGAGTTCTCCTCTACAGAGAGGAGAGCCTTTATGGACGAAGTTCGCACCTTCAAGCACCTTCACATGGCAAGGGTGGTTCTCAGAGACCTGCTGAATCTTGCCCCGTTTCAGGAGCTGGTAAGAGACGTGACCCTGGTTCACGACGCCTGTATTAAGGCCGCCTACCGTTTTGCCTACTCCCAGCTGATCAAACGGTACGGAGAGCCTACCTCTACTTTTGTTGTCGTTGACATGGGGAAGGCCGGAGGTTTTGAGCTCAACTACGCCTCGGACATAGACCTGATTTACGTTTACGGAAGCCGTTACGGTAAAACCTCCGGAGGGAGTTACGGAGTACTCCACAACCACGACTTCTTTACTCTCCTTGCAAAAGAGATAACGGAGTTCCTTACCGCCAGAACCTCTGAAGGTATCTGCTGCCCCGTAGATACCCGTTTGAGGCCTAACGGAACTATGGGCCCCCTAGTTAACGACATAGAAGCCCTTGAACAGTACTATACTGCCGTTGCCCGTCCGTGGGAGAGGTTTGCTCTCTTAAAAGCCCGTCCGTCTGCCGGAGACTTAACGGGAACGGGGATTGAGTTTTTAAAGCTTGCCAGAGCTTTTGTCTTCAGGAAGTACGTTGACATCTCACTGATTGAAGAGGTCTTAAGGCTTAAAGAGATGATTAAGGCCAAGATGAGGAAGAAGGGAGATAAGATAGACCTGAAGTTGGGACTTGGCGGCATAAGGGAGATAGAGTTTATTGTTCAGGCTTTCCAGCTCATCTACGGAGGTAAGTTTCCCTACATAAGGTCAAGGAACACACTTGTAGCCCTGAGGCGCCTCTTCCGGTGGGGATTCCTCAACAGGGAGGAGTTTGAGGAGCTCCGAGATTCCTACCTTTTTTTGAGGCGGTGTGAACACATGCTCCAAATAACGGAGTTCCGTCAGACCCAAACCTTCCACCCTGAAAGTGAGGAAGCCCTTGAGCTTGCAAAGAAGATGGGTTTTTCCGGTAGAGAGGAGTTCCTTAAAGAGCTCCGCCAGGTTATGGAGAGGGTAAACCGCCACTTCAACAGGTTTTTCCCCACGGGAGATAGGAGAACTCTCTCCTCCTTTACAGTTGAAGAGCTTGAGAGAATAGGATTTAAAGAGACGGAAGAGGTTAAACGCTTTATTGACGTTCTTCTTTCACTAAGGAGCCTCCTTCCTGAGGAAAGGAGCCGGCTTGACACCTTTGGAGACCGTTTCCTCCACCTTCTCCTTACTACCCCTTCTCCCCTGACGGCACTTAAGAACCTGACCCTCTTCCTTGAGAGTGAAGAGGGGAAACTCTTCTTCTTCTCCTACCTTTCTCACGAGAACATTGTCAGGCTGCTTCTCTACCTCCTCTCAACCAGGGAATTCTTTGTTAAACGGTTCAGGGAAACGCCGGAGCTCCTTGACCACATATTCCGTCCCGACCTGATAGAGGGAGGGGTTTCTGAGAAGGTCTTCTGCGAGCTCTTTAACGAGCTGAAAAACCTCCCTTTAACAAAGAACGTTCTTGAAGTTATAGCGCTTCTGAGGCGGAGGCTCGGACGGACTGAAGTTGAGGAGTTCCTCTCTGAGATGACCTCTGTCTGCGACGGCGTTTTAGGGGAAGTTTACAAGGAGCTCTCACCCTCCTTCTCCCTCGCCTCTCTGGGGAAACACGGGAGTAGGGAGATGAACGTAGGTTCAGACTTAGACCTCCTCTTTATCGCTCCTTCTCCTGAGCTTAAAAATACTGAGCTGGCCGTTAAACTGATAGAGAGGCTGGAAGCTTTAGGATACGAAGTTGACACCCGCCTTCGCCCTTTTGGAGAGAAGGGAGAGCTGGTCTTTACTGCCGGTTACTTTAAAGGCTACCTAAAGGAGACAGCACGACTGTGGGAGAGACTTGCCTTTACCCGTTTCCGCTTCCTCTACGGAGACCTGAAAGAAGAGATAGAAACGGCTGTAAGGGAGTTCCTCTTTGGCACCCCTTTAGACTCAGAAACCCTTCAGGGAATACTCTCAATGAGGGAGAGGCTGGAGAGGGAACTGGGGCGGAAAGAGCCTTTAAAGTACGGAGTCGGTGGGGTTGTTGACCTTGAGTTTGTCTCCTACACTTACCAGCTTTACTCTCAGAGGTGGCTGAGGAACACCCTTGAGTCGCTGAAAGCACTGGCAGAGGAGGAGAAACGGTTTGAGAAGGGGGTAACCCTCTACAGGGAGCTCCGAAAAGTTGAAACTGAGGTAAGGCTTTTCGGCTCCCCTATAACTTCTGCTGATAGAATAGGGAAGTTAAAAGAGGAAGTTCGCTCCTTCTACACGGAGTTTGCAGAATGGATGAGATCAAGAGTTTAGAAGAGTACGCTCAGGAAGTTGTTGACTGTATAAGGGACAGGTACGAGCACTTCACTTTCAGAGGACAGGACGATATTCCTGTAATAAGGGAGTGGTACAACCTTGGAATAGAACCCCACTACGTTCTCATGGCCATATCTGAAGAAAGGGTTCCTGAGCGGTTTACTTTCAGGGACATAAGAGAGATAGTTAAGCGCTGGTTCTTCAGAGAATGCAGGCAGGAAGCAGAGGAGGCCAGAAGGAGTTTTTCAAAGGAGTCCCTCCCCTACAACCGCCTTGAGAAACTCTATAAAATCGTTAAATCTGTTCTTTTAGAGCTTCAGGTGAAAGACCTCTCTGTTGCCGAGAAGATACTCTCCCTCAGGAACTACCCCAACCTCCTTGAAATAGAAAAGGCTCTTAGAGAAATAGAAGACGAGTTCTACGCCGTTGTTGAGAAGAATTCCCCGAAGGTAAAAGAGTGTAGAGAAAAAGCCAGAAAGAAGATTGAACCCTACTCGGTCTACTGGAGCAGTAAAATCTGCAGGTTGACAGAGAGAGCTCTCTTAAGGGAGTGCCTGAAGAGGGAGTATGGAATCCCCGAGTTCTCAGCTGTTTAAACTCCTTGACTACCCCCGTGGAGACCTTAAAGAGGGAGAGAGGCGATTTAAACTCCTCTCCTCTTACGGCGTTGAGAACCTCTCTTTCGTTTCAAAAGGTTACAGGGGAGTTGTTTTCAGGGGGGAGCTCTCAGGAAAGAGCGTTGCGGTGAAACTTCCCAGGTCGGACGCAGGTAAAAAGGGAATAATCAAAAAGGAGTGCTCTGTTCTAAGGTACCTTGAGGAGTGTCTGGGAGAGAGAAACCCTGCTCCGAAGGCTTACATCTGCACTCCCGAGTTTCTCGTTATGGAGTGGATAGAGGGGTTACCTTTTACTGAAGCACTTCGGGTTTACGGAAAGAAAGCCGTTGTCTCTGCTCTTGAAAGCTGCTACCTCCTTGACACTTGTGGCGTTGAACACTCAGAGATTAAGGGGGAGAAGCACCTCATCTACAACGGAGAGAGAACCAGAGTTATAGACTTTGAGAGTGCAAAGTTTAAAGAGAACCCGAGGAATTTGCTCCAGTTTGCAGGCTACCACCTGCTTAGGAGGGGGGAGCTCCTTAAGGAACTTCAGATTGATGAAGGGGTTCTCCGTTCACTTCTCACCCTTTACAAGGAGAAAAGAGGCAAAGCCTTTCCTAAAATCCTTTCACTCTTTGACAAATAGCTGCCTTCGCCTATAATTCCCCTATCAAATTCTTCCCTCTCTGGAGGTGAAAATTGTCAACGAAGAGAACCTACCAGCCAAGTAGGCTTCACGGTAAAAGAGTTCACGGCTTTAGAGCCCGTATGAAGAGCAAGAGCGGTAGAGAGATACTCAGGAGGCGCAGGAAAAAGGGGCGCTGGAAGCTTACGGTAAGTGACGAGTGGAAGAGAAGGTAAAGTTCACCTTCAGGCCTCATGAGAGGTTAAAGAAACAGCGTGAGTTTGAGAAAGTTTTCGCCCACGGGAAGAGCCTTGGCGGTTCTACCGTGGCTTTTTATTTTTTTCAAAACGACTTAGGTTACCCCAGAGCAGGTTTTATAGCTTCAAAGAAGATCTCAAAGCGAGCTGTTGACAGAAACAGGGCTAAGAGGCTTATGAGGGAAGTTTTCAGGCTGAATAAATACAAACTCAAGCCTGTTGACATAGTTTTTATTGCCAGAAAGGGGATACTTGGGAAGAAGTATCAGGACGTAGAGAGAGATTTTCTAAAGCTGGCCGAGAAGGCCGGCATACTGAAGGAGGGGTAGTTGCTAAAAGAGTTTGTTGTACTCTGCGTCAAGTTCTACCAGAAGTTTATCTCCCCTCTTACGCCGGGTAGTTGTAGGTACTACCCTACCTGCTCAAACTACACAATTATGGCTGTTGAGAAGTACGGCGTTTGGAAGGGGCTTTTAAAATCTTTCTGGAGAGTTTTAAGGTGTAATCCCTTTTCAAGGGGTGGAGTAGACTACCCGTAAGGAGAGAGATATGGCAGACAAACAAAATGCAAAAGGTTCAATAATACAGGCGGTTATTCTGGCTGCTCTGGTCTTCTTCGGATTTCAGTTCTTCTTCAGCCACCACCAAGAGAAGGCTCAGGAGAGAGGAGCTGAAAAAACGGTTGTCGTGAATGAAGACCTTCTCCCTTCTAAAGAGATAGGGGAGGTTGTAAAGGTTGATACCCCCCTTTACACCGCCGAGATATCAACGGTTAACGGTAAACTGGTAAAGCTGTTTGTTAAGAAGTACAAAGCGCAGCTCGTCTCTCCTGTTTCAAAGTCTATCGGCATCTATCCCCTTATGACGGTTTCTGACAGTAAACCCCTCTCTTCTCAGCTTGTAAACCTGAAACTTACGCCTTCTGTAACCTCCTTAGAAGTTAAGGATAAACCGGAAAAGCTCGTTATGAGGGGGGAGCTCCCCGACGGAAGGGAGTTTGTGAAGACCTTTACCTTCTTCCCCGACTCCTACAGGATAGAGGTTAAAACCTCACTGAAAGGAGCAAACCTTCAGACGATTATAGGTCCCGATATCAAGATAAACGAAGCACACACTTCCAGAATGGGACACATAGGTCCCGTCCTTGAGACGGAGGATAAGGTTGTAAGGCTTGAACCAAAGGACATTCCCAGCTACTTATCCTTCAATCGCGTCCTCTGGGCTGGAGAGGAGGACAAGTACTTCCTTATGGCAGTTAAGCGTAAGGGTTTCTCATCTGTTGTGGAGCTCCTTCCGGGCAACCACACGGTTGTTAGGAACCTTGTTGA
Source organism: Thermovibrio sp. (assembly GCA_015490195.1). GTDB lineage: Bacteria > Aquificota > Aquificia > Desulfurobacteriales > Desulfurobacteriaceae > Balnearium. The sequence continues at coordinate 40,862 of WFYG01000013.1, read as the reverse complement.
TACCTTCACCTTCTACGGTGGACCTAAGGAGCTCAACAGGCTTGAGAAGCTGGGAATGGAGGCCGCCATAGATTTCGGTATCTTTGGGTTTGCCGCAAAACCTGTTCTGAAGCTCTTCCTCTTCCTCCACAGGTTTATCCCTAACTGGGGGCTTCTAATCATCGTCTTTACGATTCTGGTGAGAATTCTCCTTCATCCCCTCGCGCACAAAAGCTACGTCTCTATGAAGAAGATGCAGGAGCTTGCTCCAAGGTTGGAGGAGATTAAGAAGAAGTACGGAAACGATCCTCAGAAACTTCAGGAAGAGACCATGAAGCTCTACAGGGAGGTGGGAGTAAACCCTGCTTCAGGTTGTCTTCCTATGCTCCTCCAGATTCCCATTTTCTTCGTCCTCTACGAAATATTTCTCAACGCGGTTGAGCTGAAAGGTGCCTCTTTCCTCTGGATTCCAGACCTTTCCCGTCCTGATCCTACCTATGTTCTTCCTGTGCTTATGGGTATTTCTATGATTGTCCAGCAGTTTTTAACTCCGACAACCAATCCTCAGCAGAGATACATTTTTATTGCGGTTTCTGTTCTCTTTACCTTTATGTTTGCTAAGTTTCCTGCAGGTTTGGTTCTTTACTGGCTTACAAACAACATTATTACTGCCCTGCAAAACCTTTTTATATCCCGTCTTATGGACATGAAAAAAGGGTAGCAGAAGATGGAGGCTGATGGGTTAGCCATTTATTACTTTCTGTTACCTTTCCTGATCCTCCTCTCCGGTCTCTTTTCCGCCTCCGAGACCGCCTTTTTCTCTCTTAACGTTTTAAGGCTAGAGAGGCTGGCAAAGGAGGGAAATAAAAGGGCTGCAGAGATTCTGGAGTTCCTCCAGAGGCCGGCAGAGCTCATAGCTACAATTCTGATAGGCAACGAAATGGTTAATGTTGCAATAGCTTCTGTTTCGGCTGTTTTCTTCGTAAAGCTTTTAGGGAAAGATACGGGAGCTGCACTTTCTGTTCCTGTAACAGTTATTACTCTTCTCATCTTCGGGGAGGTTACGCCTAAAACGCTTGCCATTAAGTACAACGAGCGTTACACCTTCTTCATCTTTCCCTTTTTGAAGTTTGTAAGCAGACTGATTGCTCCTTTAAGAGCTCTCCTTGTCGGTTTTGCCTCTCTACTTCTGAAACCTTTCGGTATAGAGCTCTTCAGCAAACCGAAGGTTATGACGGACGAGGAGTTTATGCTCCTTGTTTCTGAAGGAGCTAAAGAAGGAACTATAGAAGAAGAAGAGGTAGAGCTGATAGATAGAACTCTTGACCTTGGAGAGATGGATGTAAGGGAGGTTATGGTTCCTAAACACAGGGTTTTTGCCCTCCCTGAAGAGATGAAAGTAAAGGAAGCCCTTGAGGTTCTAAAGGGAGTTAAGTTCTCAAGGATTCCCATTTACAGAGGTTCCCTTGACAATGTAACAGGGATTCTCTACACCCGTAAGATTCTTCCCCTTCTTCTCAAACCTGAAGACTTTGACAGACCTCTGAAAGAGTTTGCAGACAAGCCGTTTTTCGTTACGGAGTTTCTGACCCTTGACGAACTCTTAGACCAGATGCAGAAGACCCGCCGTCACATGGCTGTTGTTGTTGACGAGTACGGAAACACCGCAGGTATCGTTACACTTGACGACATTCTCAGGGAAATTGTAGGGGAGCTCCCCGACGAGAAAAATAGCCTTCACTGTGAAGAGGTGGAGAGAATATCAGAAAAGGTTTACAGGTTTTCAGGTGAAACTCCCGTTGAGGAACTGAAAGAGCTCCTTTCACTGCCAGACGACGAGATCCTCAAAGAGGTTGATACCGTTTCAGGCTTAATGATGGCCCTTCTTAAGAGGATTCCTGAAAAAGGGGAGAGCGTGGAGTACAGAGGTTACAGGTTTACGGTTGAGAAAAAGAGCGGAAACAGGATAGAGTCTGTTGTTGTTGAGAGGATAGAGTGATGGAACTCTGGCCAGTTCTCGTTATCTTCCTCTGCGTTCTCTCTGAGGCCTTCTTCTCGGGAAGTGAGATTGCGATAGTTTCCCTTTCCAAGCTGGAGCTCCAGAAGAGGCTGAAAGAGGGAGACAGAAGTGCAAAGCTCCTTGCAGAACTCCTTAAAGAGCCTGAAAAACTCCTTACAACAACCCTTATAGGAACAAACCTCTCTACTGTAACGGGTTCAACGGTCTTTACGACCTACATTATGGATAACATAGTTCACGCTTTTCCTTTTATGGCTGAATACCCGGAGCTCGTTACTGTTCTCTGCTTCACCCCTCTTACGCTCACCTTTGGAGAGTTAATACCAAAAAGCCTGTTCCAGAAGTACTCCTACGTTGTAGCATTCAGAATCGTTTACCCTATCTACTTCTTCTATCTCCTCTTTAAGCCTGTTTCGGTTTTTGTTATGGGGTTTTCCAGGCTTATAGCTCACCTTCTAAAGGCAGAAGGTGGCGGAAGTCCCTTTGTTACAAAGGAGGAGCTTAAGCTCTTAGTTGAGAGCTCCTCAAGATTCAGCGTTGAGAAGACTGAGAGGAACATACTCAGGAATGTTCTTCAGCTGAAAGAGAAGCTCGTAGGCGATATATACACTCCCCTTTCAAAGGTTATAGCCGTAAGTGAAAATGCCTCTGTCCTTGAGGCTCTTGAACTTATGGAAAGAAGCGGTTTCTCAAAACTTCCCGTCTATGAAGGCCGTATAGACAACATAGTAGGTTACGTTCTCGTTTCAGACCTTATTTCTGTAAACAACCCTCAGATGAAAGTGAGAGAGGTTATGAGGCCGGTACTGGTTCTTCCTGAGTATATGAACATCTTTAACGCTCTTAAGGAGTTTAAGAAAAACAGGGAGCAGATGGGGATTGTTGTTGACGAGTTCGGCTCTACCCTTGGAATAATTACCATTGAGGACATCCTTGAGGAGATAGTTGGCAGGATAGAGGACGAGTTTGACAGGGATACCCTGAAGGTCGTTAAAAAGGGTAACCGTATAGTTGCAGACGCCTCTACGGAGATTGATGAGATTAACAGGCTCTTAAAGAGGCCTCTTCCGAAGAGTTCCGACTACGTAAGCCTTGCAGGACTTATACTTTCAAACCTTGGAAGATTTCCTAAAGCGGGGGAAAAGGTGGAGCTCCCCTACCACACCCTTACAGTTGAAGAAGTTGACAGAAAAAGGATAAAGCTGGTTAGGGTAGAGGAGAAATAGTTTAAAGGATTCTGGCAAGGAACTCTTCAACTTCAGAAACCGAGAAAACCCTGCTCCACCGTTTCACTTCACTGTTCCTCTCTTTTAGTATCAGCGTGGGAGCGGAGAAGACCATTGATTGAGCAGCTTCTGCAGGATTTTCCTCAATGTTAATCTCTTTCAGTTCAACTCCGTACTTTGCTGCAACTTCCTCAAGCTTCGGCTTTATAGCTGTGCAGACGTTACACCTCTTTGAGCTGTAGAGAATCAGCTCCATCTTTCCTCTCCACAGTTATCTCTACAGGATGGTGTTCCTTAATTTTTGCCTCTTTTAGAACCTTCTTGACTAACTTTTCAACCTCTTCAGGGTTTTCCGTCTCAATTTTTATTTTCAGCGTCCCTCCCTTTTCTTCATCTGGCACAGAAATGACTTTTACTTTAGCGTCTTTAAATCTGCCTTCAACTTCCCTTTTTAGCAGGGCTAAAAACATGGGGTGTTTTTTAAAGAACTCTTCTCTCTCCTTTATCCTCCAGTCAATGTAATTTTTCAGTCTGACAGATGTAAGGCTTCTGTAAATAGCTTCAAATAGAAGAGTTCCTATAAGGACAACAGTTACAGACCTCAAAGAGTTTGGGTTGGTCCTCAGATTGTATCCTATGAGAACTATTCCAGAAATGACGCACAGGAGAAAGGCAAGAAGCGATATCCACCTGTTTGAGTTTGTATACCTGTGAAGTTTAAAGTTTGCAAAGTTAACAGCTGCAAATATTGAAAGGAATCCAAAACTCCCTGCAACAGAGATATTCTCAAGGTTAAAGAGTGTGGCGAAGAGGATAGTTAGAACTGCAAGTATAAGAAGGCCTTCTGTTCCTTCTCTCCACACCTTTTTACTCAGGTTTTTTGGGAGAGCTCCAAGCTTTGCCACCAGATAGCTCACCCTTGCGCTTCCGTAGAGTGTTGCGTTTATCGCCGAGGCTGTGGAAAGAAGGGCAGCTATACCAATTAGAACGAACCCAAACTTTCCTAAAAACGGTTCTGCTGCAACTGCTAAAGCATAGTCTTTGTACTTTACAACTTGCTGATAGGTAAGGTTTGCCACAGCAACTGCAGCTACCAGAACGTAAACTGCTATAACTGTAAGAACACTTGCGTAGTAGGCTTTAGGTAGTGTTTTTTCCGGATTTTCCACATCTTGAGCTGTATTTGCTATCAGTTCAAATCCTTCGTATGCCAGAAATATTATGAGACCTCCAACCATTATTTTCAAGAAACTTTCCCAGTGTTCCGGTGAAAGTTTTGAAAAGTCTCCTGTTAAAAATCCTAATGCGGAAAAGAACAGGAGAATACCTAACTTGGTAAATACCATAATATCTTCAGTTTTACCGCTTACGTAAGCCCCTAAAAAATTGATAAACGCAAGAAATGAAACAATTCCAGCTATTAATAGCTTCTTTACTAAAGGTATTTCGTGGCCAAAGATGAGAGCAGAGCCGTAACTTCCAAAGGCGTAGGAGTATAGAGCAAGCATTATTACGTAGCTTGCAAGCAGTAGAGTGTTCATATAAGCTGTAAAAAAGTTGTTGCCAAAACCCTGAACTAAAAACTCTACCGTTCCACCTTCACTCGGGTATCTTACTGAAAGCTTGGCGTAAGAGTAGGCTGTTAGTAGTGCTATCGTTCCTGCAAATAAAAAAGCTACAGGTGCAGCACCTTTTGAGAGGAGAATTGTAAGCCCTAAAACGGCAAAGATACCTCCTCCTATCATTCCTCCAACGCCTATTGAGTAGGCTTCCCAGAATCCTATTTTCTTTTTCATTTATTTAACTCCTACATAGTTGATAAATTCTTTGTGTGGTATGAATTTACTATCTCTTTTTCGGGAGAGCAACATTGAGGATTGCAATTTTTACGGATAACTTCAGGCTTGACATGGGGGGTGGAACGAAAGTTGTTTACGATACTGCCCGTGGTTTGAAAGATTTGGGACATGAAGTCTTAATAGTAACTGGAAGGTCTGTTGATAATTCTCTTAAGAGAGAATTTAAAGTTTTTAGCCTTCCCAGTTTTAGGTATCCCTTTTACGATAAAGCAGAGTTTGTTCTGCCAAGCCTTGATTTGATAAAGGAAATTGAACGTTTCAATCCAGACATTATTCACTATCACGAGCCTTTCACTGCTGGAATGGTGGGAGTTCTGGTTGGAAGGTATATAAAAAGACCGGTTGTAGGAACGGTTCACGTTGATCCTATGCACATCTCTTACCACTCTTTGAGGTTAGATAACGGTAAGATCGCGAAGCTTCTGGTTGGCTTTATGGCGAAACAATCTGATGCCATGGTTTTTGTCTCCAGCTATCAGCTTAAAACCTACAGGCCTTTTCTTTCCGAGAATGTTTTTCTAAAGGTTATCTACCCTGGAATACCCGGTTATTTCTTCTCGTCAGGTGAGGCTTCTTTTGGAAAAAGAGTTATAACCGTAACGAGGCTTGCTCCTGAAAAGAATCTGGAGTTTGGTCTTCGTGTCATATCTGAAGTTCAAAGGGTTGTGGATTTTGAGTATCTTGTTGTAGGTGAAGGTCCTGAGAGAGGAAAACTTGAAAAACTTGCAAAGGAATTAAACGTGAGGGTTAAGTTTCTAGGGAAGGTTCAGAGGGAAAAACTTGTGGAGCTCTACTCTTCATCTTCCATTTTCTTTCTTCCCTCTAAGTATGAAACCTTTGGACTTGTCTTTGCCGAGGCTATGGCCTGCGGTCTTCCGGTTGTCTGTCTGAACTCAGGTTCTGCTCCTGAGGTTGTGGGTGAAGCTGGTTTTGTCTGTAGTGAAAACGTTATTTCAGTTGCAGAAAGTCTTAAATTGCTTTTGAGTGATAGAGAGCTCTGGAAGAGAAAGTCGGTTCTGGCAAGAGAGAGAGCAGAAAAATTTAGAGTTGCAAATTCCGTAAAAGAGCACTTGGAACTCTACAAAGAGCTCCTCTCCTGATCCCTTTTCTTTAATAGTAGCTTAACTGTTCCGTAGACACACCTGTTGTAGGGAACTTCTACCCCCTTCTCCTCTGCTTTCCTTATGAGGGCTCCCGTTATTCCTTCAAGCTCTATCGGTTTTCCCCTCTCAAAGTCTAAGAGCATGCTGGTTTTGTAGTTCATAAGGTCTGGAGAGGATTTGAGGTAGTTCTCCATGATTTTCGGCTTCAGTTTAACACCGTGGGCTTCTGCAACAGCGTAGCACTCCTCCATCAGTTTCTTTAAAATCTGGTATGTTTCGGGGAGCTCCAGCATCTCTCCAACTGTTGCCCTTGTTATTACGGAGTAGGGGTTAAACGCAATATTCCAGACAAGTTTTTTCCAAAGGGTGTATCTTATATCCCTTGAAGCCCTCGCCTCAATTCCGCACTTTTTCATCTCTTCAACTAATTTTTCAACCCTCTCTGAGGGCTTTCCATAGAGTTCCCCAATCTCCAAAAGCCCTGCGGCCTCGTGGACAACCATTCCCGGCTCAGAAACGTAGGTTCCTATGAATGCCGTTGCCCCTAAAACGTGCTCTTTCCCTAAATACTTCGCCAGAATCTCCTCGTTCTCAATTCCGTTCTGAACTGAAATGACGACGGTGTCTTCCTTCAGCATCGGCTTTATTAGAGGGGCAACCTTCTCTGTGTCGTAGGACTTTACGCAGACCAAAATAGCATCGGCCTTTCCGGCCTCTTCCGGTCTGTTTGTAAACTTAACCTTTTCTCCCTCTTTAACTGTGAACTCGCCGTGTTTGAAGCTCTTAACTGTTAATCCCTTTTTCTTCATTGCCTTAAGATGCTCACCCCTTGCTATAAAAACGACCTCGTGGCCGCACCTTGCAAGCATTCCACCGTAGAAACTCCCTACTCCACCGGCTCCAAAAACTACAAATTTCAAAGTTCTCTCCTTCATCTGGGATTTGAGAGAAAGGGGGAGAGCTCCCCCCCGTTAAACATCCTGAATGGCGCCTTTCGCGGCAGAGGTTACGAGCTTTGCGTATTTCCTGAGGAGTTTGGACTTAATCTCCTTCTGCTTTGGCTTGAACTCTGAGAGCCTCTTTTTGAGCTCTTCTTCGCTTATGAGGAGCTCTAACTTCCTCTCAGGAACGTTTATGTGAATCTTATCTCCGTCTTTCACAATTCCTATTGGGCCTCCTTCAGCGGCTTCAGGGGAGATGTGGCCAATACACGGGCCGTGGGTTCCGCCGGAGAACCTTCCGTCTGTTATGAGGGCAACAGACTCTCCAAGCCCCATTCCCATAACTGCAGCCGTTACTGCAAGCATCTCTCTCATTCCGGGGCCCCCTTTGGGTCCTTCGTACCTTATTACTATCACGTCTCCCGCCTTTATCTGGCCTTCCATAACGGCTTTCATTGCGTCTTCCTCACAGTCAAATACCTTGGCGGTTCCCGTAAAGACCTTCATCTTGTCTGAAACAGCCCCCTGCTTAATTACGGCTCCGTCTGGGGCAAGGTTTCCGTAGAGGATTGCAATTCCACCTTCAGGGCTGTATGGATTGTCTATCGGCCTTATAACGTCGTCGTCCCATATCCTTGCAGCTGCTGCAATCTCTTTTATGTCTGTTCCGAGAACAGTTGGATTGCTCTCAAGCTTCTCAAAGAGCCTGTTCATAACCCCAGGAATTCCGCCGGCGTAGTGGAGGTCTTCCATCAGGTACTTACCGCCGGGTCTCATTGAGCAAATCTTTGGAGTTTCCCTGCTGAGCTCGTCAAAGAGCTTTATCTCAAAGGGAACTCCCGCCTCGTGGGCAATTGCCGGCAGGTGGAGGACAGTGTTTGTTGAGCCTCCTAAGGCCAGGTCAACCCTTATGGCGTTCCTGAAGGCTGCAGGTGTCAGTATATCTCTCGCCTTTACTCCCTTCTTAACCAGCTCAACGATTTTTTCTCCAGAGGCTTCGGCGATTCTCTTCTTCTCTGCCAGAGGTGCAGGAGAAGTTCCGCAGTAGGGAAGTGACATTCCAAGGGCTTCGGTTAAACAGGCCATAGTGTTTGCCGTGAACATCCCCTGGCAGGCTCCAGATGAGGGGCAGGCTGCTCCTTCAAGCTCAAGGAGTTCCTCTAAGGTTATCTCCCCAGCCTTGTACCTGCCGATTGCCTCAAAGGTGTGTGTAACAAGGTCTAACCTCTCCTTTCCTCTCCTTCCTGCAAGCATCGGGCCGGCAGTTACGACTATCGCCGGGATGTTAACCCTTGCCGCCCCCATCAGCATTCCTGGGGTTATCTTGTCGCAGGCCGTTAAGAGAACAATTCCGTCTAACTGGTGAGCTGTAACGACGTCTTCAACGGCGTCTGCAATTAACTCCCTTAAGGGAAGAGAGAACCTCATTCCCTCGTGTCCCATTGCTATACCATCGCAGATGGCGGGAACACGAACGATAAAGGGAGTTCCCCCTGCAGCCGCAACTCCCCTCTCTATGAACCTTTCAAGTGAGAACATGTCGGCGTGGCCGGGAACCAGGTCTGTCCAGCTTGAGATTATTCCGATGAGGGGCTTTTCAATGTCTTTCCTCTGGAGCCCCGTTGCCATCATGAGGGCTCTTGCCGGAAGCTTCTCAAACTCCCTCAGAACATCACTTCTCATTTTCAGCTTCCTCCTTTGCCTTCTTCATGAGGAGCGTCATCTCATCCCTGAGGCGAAGTCTTTCTCTCTTCATTTTCTCAAGCTCCTGTTCCTCTTTTGGCGTTAGTACCGCCTTCTTCTCCATTTTGTCAATTATGTCGTCAAGCTCCTGGTGTTTCTTCTCAAGTGTCTTAAAGTGATGGAACTTCTCCCTTGCAAGGGCTTTGAGGTTTTCGTCCCTCAGCATTTTTTCCTCCTGAAGATTGAGTTTCATTATTAAAGCGCTGTCGTTTCCATAGTAGTTCTTCCTCTCTAAAATTTTTGAGAAACTAAAGGCTCTGTAGAGTGAAATCGCTTTTCTGTTTTTCTTATTCACCTCAAGGATTACCTCTCTTGCTCCCTTTCCGGCAGCTTCTTTCAGGAGGGTTTTAAGTAGCGCTCTTCCTAATCCTCTTTCCTGGAATTTCTTCTTAACCCCTATCCTGTGGAGCTCACAGGTTTCACCTATCAGCCACGAGAGGCAGTAGCCGACGGTTTCTCCGTTGAGTTTTACAACGAGGCCGAGTGAAAAGGGAAGTTCCAACTCTCTCCTCAGCGTCTCCTCTGAGTAGGGTTCTTCAAAAAGTTCCCTTTCTAACTTAAGTATATCTGATAGGTGTTCCTCTTTAAAGGTTTCTATACTGAGGTTTTGCATCGTGGTCTCTTATGTAGTGAAATGTGAGGGGGGAAAGCTCTCCTTCTGGTATTGAGAGGAGTTTTGCCGAGAGGGGAGCTCTCTCTTCAACGTTCGGGAACTCTTTAAGTTGCGGAGGGAGCTCCCCTTTCCATACTAGAAGTGGATTTTTCAGTGATGAGAGCTCTTTCAAAATCTCTTCCGCCGTCAGGTCAGCCTCTCTCCCCTTTAGCTCAGCGTAGTACTTTCCCCTTCTTGCCGGAATGATCGGAACGGGGGTCAGGCCGAGGGAGCTGTAGCCGTGTTTCAGGGCTTTCAGGGTCGTTGAGGAGAGGACTTTAACTCCGCACTCCTTGAAAGCTTTCCCTGTAGAGACAGAAAGCCTAACGCCTGTAAAAGACCCGGGGCCTGAAGAGACGACAACTTCCTCAATCTCTTCTCTCTTCACCCCTGCCAGTTTTAAGGCGTTCTCTATCTGACTGAAGACCACTTCTGCATGTAGTTTTGGTCTCTTCCAGGCAACAGAGGAGATTACCTCTCCGTCAACTTCAACTGAAACGCTCCCTTCAGGAAGGGACAGGTCAATTCCCAGCCTCTTCATGCGGTCTTTATTACCCTTACCAGTATTGGTTTTCCTCTTTCGTCAACGTCAAGTATTTCAATTTTAACGTTTGCTATGTCTATGGTTTTTCGCTTTTTAAGGACTATTCCCCTCTCTTTGGCAACTCTCTCTATCAGGTCTATCAGGTACTTGTCCTCCTCAAAGGGAATGTGGACGCCTAACATCTCGTTTAGTGACTCTATCGTTATGTACGGGTCAATAATTACTGCCGTTCCAGGAGGTATGCTCTTAAGGGTGAGGAATTTCCTGATGAAGAAGAGGATGAGGAGAGAGAGAGTCCCCAGTAAAACGTTCTTGAAGTTGTGGCCTGAAATTATTATCTCCCTTGCTATTGCAATAAGTAAAACGTCAAATACGATTCTCGGCTGGTGTTTTATAAGCATTATGACAAGTTCAACGACAATAACGAACATCAATAGCGGGGAAATAAGCTCTTTCAGGCTCTCTGTTGCGTCTTTTATGTGTCCTGACAGGACTATCTCCTCAATGTGGATCATTTTGGGTGAGAGGAGGAGAAACTCAACAAAAAGAATAATTGAGATGGCAAGGAGGGTAAAAGTTATTATAAGAAGGAAAAGGTCTGAAACCTTTATAAGGAAATGTTCAGCTCTTTTTATAAATGTTGTCATAACCCCAACCCTCCAAGGTACCAGTTTATTAGCCTGACTCCGAAGTAGAGTGAGAGGAGAGCTCCGGCTGCAATGAAGGGGCCAAACGGAATGGGCTTTTCCCTTTCACCTCTCCTTAAAAGTATAAGGATTATCCCTGTAGCGGCACCAACCAGAGAGGCAAAGAAGAGGGTCAGGAGGACTTTTTTCCACCCTAAAAAGGCTCCAACAACGGCCATTATGTTGGCGTCTCCGTATCCCATTCCCTCTTTTCCCGTAAAGACGTAATAAGTCTCAATAATGAAGAGGATAACTCCTGCTCCAAAGGAGGCTCCAAAAACGGCCTCTTTGAAAGAGTAGTTGGGAACGAAGAACGAGAGCAAGAGGCCTGAGAGGAGAGCTCCGTAGCTGAGCCTTACTGGAACCTCCATGGTTTTCAGATCTATAAACGAAACGACTATCAGGTAGTAGACCAGCAAAAGGTAGTAGAGGCTTGAAAAGGAGACTCCAAACTTACAGACCGTTGCTGTAGTTAGTATTCCGGTTAAGAGTTCTACTGTTGGGTACTGCCAGCTTATCCTCTCTCCACAGTTCCTGCACTTGCCTTTCAGGAAGAAGTAGCTGAGTACAGGGATGTTGTCGTACGGCTTTATCCTCTCTCCACACGCAGGGCAGTGGGAGGGAGGCCAAATTACCGACTTTTCCTTTGGAATTCTGTAGATGCAGACGTTTAGAAAACTCCCTATGAAAAGTCCCAGTACAAAGGAAAGGAAACAGGGGAGTATCAATGGGTCTCCTCCGGGGCGGACTTAACGAACTGAACCAGGTTCCTCAGGAAAGAGATCCACTTTTCAACTGCAGCTTTAACTTCTGTTTGAAGAACTTTTAGTGCTTCTTCTTCCTTCTCCTCGTACATAAGGTCGTCTAACTTAAAGACGGCATCTTCCAGCTTTGCTATCTCCTCATCTATCCCTTCGTAGATAGGAAGGATCCTGGAGCCGGAGTCAACCAGTTTCACAGTCCAGTCAAGGGAATCAAGGAGGTTGTGGAGCATAAGCTTTGCAAGTTCCGGCTTTGTGTGCCAATCTGAAACTATCTGGTCTATGGCGTTCTTCATTCCTTCAAGGGCAACAAGAGCTAACTCTATCTGCTTTCTTACCATGTTCTGGGCGGGTTCTGTTACTATGTTGAGCTCTTCAAGGTTCTTTATCTCGTCAACCTTTGAGGGGTGGAGTTTTTCTCCTTTCCTCTCAACGTACTTTATTGACCTTTCAGGAAAGAGGTACCGGTACTCTATAATTCTTAGAAGGCCGGTTATTGAAGTTCCTTCAGCCTGATTTCCCACCTCAAATTCAACCGGTTTTCCGTCTATTCTCACTTTAAGTTTCCTCTTTCCCCGTGACGTTCTCAAAGAGCACCTCCAGAGCTCTCTCTTTTGTAAGTTTTAGAGCCTCTCTCCTTCCTACAAAGAGAGAGGCCAGGAACTTAAGGAGCCTCTCGTCCCCCAAGGGAAATTTAATCCCCTGAATGGCGTTAACAATCAGCTTAACTTCCCTCTCTACCTGTTGGACTGTTTCATACCTGAAAGAGAGAGCTTCTCTAAGGGCTTCAACAACTTCTTCCTGGAGCTCCCTTATTCCGTTTATCAGCGGTATTTCTGAGTGGTACTTAAGTAGCCTTCCGGCTTCGGCAAGGGCGTTTCCCCTCATGTACCCAAGTCCCTTAACGCTTCCAAGGAGCGAAAACTTAAAGGGAATTCCGCTCCGAACCATCATAACGGCCCTGTGGACTGTCTCAAAGTCAAAGATGTTGAGCCTGCAGAGGAGCTGGCCTAAGAGGGAGCTCTCCGGCGGCAGGGTAGAGAGCTCTCCCGGCGGCCTTGCAACGTTTTTGAAGGGGAAGAACCCCCCTGAGGAGTAGAACGCAAGAACCTCCCAGTTATCCTCTGCCGTTAGTCCTGTTCTCTCCTCAACCAGCCTCAGAAGTTTTTCCGACCCCCTTAAGAAACCCTCTCCTGTGAATATCTCAACGCTCTTTGGGTTGAACTCCTTCCTTATGAATGCCCTGAGCACGAAACTGTAGCCGACTGTCGGGTTCTCATAGATGAGCTCCCTAGATGCACTTAACCTCTCTTTAAACTGGGCGTAGCAGTAAGGGGAGACGAAGGAGGAGACCAGAAGTTTTGTAATCTCTGCAGGTTCCGTTCCCGAAAGAAAGCCCATTTCGTTTAGCTCTTCCAATATCTCCTCAACTTCTTTAAGGAGCAGGGGATTCTTCTTCAGGCTGAACATTTTGCTCAGGGCACTTTTCCACCCGCTGCCGTACCTTACGAGAGGTCCCAAGAGCATCAGACTCAGCGTTGATTTTCTCCTGTTCTGACAGGCTTTTCCTTCTCTTTCAACACCGGAAGAGAGGGCAGTTGAGAACGGCATCTCAAGTTCCTCTTTTAGTGCCTCTTCCAGAGCACTCTCTTTGGCTCCGGTTACCACTATGTACGAGTAACCCTTTTCCGAAAGTCCAAACCTACCGGCTCTCCCCTCCATCTGGAGGATTGTTAAGGGATCCGGAAAGAACCTGTACCTGAGGGTGAGTCTGTCAAAACTTCCCCTTACGAAAATTACAACGTTGTCTGCCGGAAGATTGACTCCATAGGCGAGAGTCTGTGTGGCGTAGAGCCTTCCAAGTTCCCCTTCTTTAAATTCCTTCTCTATTATCTCTCTCTCTTCCTGTGGAACGTCTGCGTTGTGAAATGCAACGGGGTCTTTTTCTCTCTCTTCAGGAATGAACGGCAGCGTTTCGTTAACTACCTTTTTGCCGTAAACTGTGTTTTCAACCTGTAAAGCCTGCCACCCCAGGTCTTTTCTGGGAACAAAAATGAGAGTTTTGCCTTTCAACTTTAGCTCTTCAACCGTTGCAACTACTTTTTCTTCCGGCGCTCCCTTCGGAAGTTTAACTCTGCTCAGAAACTTCCTCAGGTTTAAAACCTTTCTCTCTAAAGGAACCGGCCTCCACTCGGATTCTAAGAGGAGCTCCGCCTCTATCCATCCTGCCAGTTCAGGAGCTCCCGGAATCGTGGCGGAGAGAGCAAGGAGAGGGATTTCCTCCTCCAGTGCGTAGCTCACTATTTCCTCTATAGCCGCTCCTCTTGAGGGCTCCCTGATTATGTGGATTTCGTCTATTACGAGAGCTCCCCCTTCTTCAAACCACTTTGCCCTGTTCCTTGCGGCAGAGAGTAAACTCTCGTATGTACAGACAACTGCCGGCTGGGTAATTTCGGAGAGCTCCTCTATCAGGTCTCCTGTTCTCACTCCCACCTGTTTGAAGAACTCTTTAAACTCCCTGAACTTCTCCCAGATAAGGGAGCGGGTTGGGGCTGTATAGACGAACTTTCCCCCTCTATTTCTCAGGTAAAAGAGTAGTGAAATCAGCGTTTTACCGGAACTCGTTGGAGACGACACAAGGGCGTTACCCTCTTTGTAGTAGTGGTAGAAAGCGGTTTGAAGAGGATTGAGGAGTTTAAAAGTAAAGGGAAGGTTCTCCTTTTTAACGTCTACAAGCTCTATCTCTTTTACTTTGCCGTTTTCGGTTACAACTGCCTTTCCAGATTCTCTACTGAATTGAGACGATTCTAAAACTTTAATGGTTTTCATTTTACCTTCTTCTCCCTAAATTTAGGGTATCAACTTTCAGAAACGGAGGTGGCATGCAAATTTATGTTTTTGAGTGTAACAAGTGTGGGGCGGAGTTTGAGGAAGCCATCTACTCTCCGCTTCAGCTTATGGAGATTAAGTGTCCCTACTGTGGCTCAGAAGATGTTGAAGTAATTGACATCGCCAACTTCTGTTCACCTTTTGGCTGAGGTTAAACTAAAGGGGCGGTCTGCCCCTTCTGGTATCTTATAGAAAACGGAATACGGAGCGGAAGTTGATAGTCAAAATACTGATTCTTCTTATTGTGGTCGGGGTCATATTCGGCTGGGATAAGATACTCAATCTCTTTAAGGCCTTCTTTCAGGCAAAGAAAGAGTTTGAGAGAGGCCTGAAAGAGGAAGAAGAAGAGAGGGAGAAAAAGCCTGATATAAAAGTCATAAAGTAGATTTTCCCTCTCCTCCTCTTTGATAAGATTCCCTTTATACTTGTTGCAGGAGGAGGAGCAGGGAGATGAGAAGATTTCTGACTCTCCTTTCACTGTCTCTTCTTGTCTTCTCATCGGAAACTAAAGCAGGAAACGTTGACACCTTTGGAATAGGTGCAAAGGCTACAGCTTTGGGAGGTGCCTTTTCTGCTTACGCCGACGGCCCATCAGCCGTTTACTACAACCCGGCAGGTTTAACCCAGATAGATAAACCAACTTTCTCAGTAGGTTTTGAAATTCTTAACCCCGATATAAAGATTCACAACTACAGGGCTGTTGACGGAGACGGCAACAGAGTAGAGCCTTACAACGTCTCCTTTTCAGATACCTCCAGTAATCTTGTAGTTCCTTTTGCAGGTTTTGCCACTCATCTCTGGCAGAACCTCTATTTCGGTATAGCGGCCTATGTGCCTTACGGTCTTCATGTTAAGTGGAGCGACGATCCTTCTAAGAACCCTGCCGTTTACAACGGTTTTGAGTCTTACTACGTAAGGGGAGTTGTAACTCCTACTCTTGCTGTAAAACTTACAGATAAGCTCTCTGCCGGTTTTGGTATCTCTTTTGGCCGTTCCGACGCAGACACTCAGCGGAGGATTTACGCTCCTTCAATTCCTGCTCTTAACGGAAGGGTTATAGAGGGTAACCTTCACGACGACTTTAACGTCTCTTTTAACGTAGGTTTTCTCTACAGAGTTTACGATAACCTCTCTCTGGGAATAACCTACCGTTCAAGAACAAAGACAGACTTTAAGGGGACTGTAGAGGTAAAGGATATTGATAAGGTAGGGGCTTCAACGAGTATAGACCATCCCGACCAGTTGCAGTTAGGTTTGAAGTATCGGCCGAATAAAAGACTTACGCTGACAGCTGATGTTGTGTGGACTAACTGGAGCATAATAAACGGCTATACAGTTAAGTTTGACAGGCCTCTTCTTGGCAAAACCGAGGAGTACTTCCCCAGAGATTGGAAGGATACGAGACAGCTCAGACTCGGTATTGAGTATAAGTGGAGTGACTTCCTTACTCTGAGGGGCGGTTACTTTTACGATCCGTCTCCTATTCCAGACCATACCTTTGACATGCTCTGGCCTGACGCAGACAAGGAAACCTACTCTGTCGGTGCAGGTCTTCACTTTGGAAGGTTAACCGTTGATACGGTCGTTCAGTACGTTGTTGCCGAGTACAGAAGGGAGATAGGGGGAGAGAGCGTTAATCTTAACGACAGTTACCCGGGAGTTACTGGTAATCCGGGGAGAGTTGAGACCTCTGCCGATGGCCATCTGTGGGGTTACGGTATTACCGTTAGTTACAGGTTTTAACGGAGGGGTATAATGAAGAGGTACCTGTTAGCAGGAATAGCTCTCCTTTTAACGGTTTATTCCTGTGGAGGTAGTCTTCAAAGTGATAGTGACGTTCCTGCTCAGATCAGCTACAATGAGGTAGATAGGAGTTACCTGGTGTTTGATCCGTTTTCTACAGAGGCTGACCAGCCGTTGGGGATACCTTTCCCTAACGACCTCTTTTGGGCTTCAGATACAAGAGGGGAATCTTATGTTTACATTGATACCTCTTCTGTTTCGGATCCGTCAGAGAAGCTTCTTTTTGAGGCTATAAATAAACTTCAGATTAAAGGATTAAGTCCAAACACTCCTATTATTGTTCCTCTCTCTTCTACAAAACCTTTAGAGCTCTCTACCCTTAACGGCCGTTACCTTCTTGTGGATCTGACGGCTCTCTTACAGGGAGATAGCAGTTCTCTTCTTCAGAACTCAAGGCTTTACCCGTCTCAGGATGGAAGGTTTTTAAAGTTTTATCCGGTTAAACCTCTTGAGGCCGGCCACAGGTACCTGTTTGTTCTCCTTAACGGGATAAAGGATGCCGACGGGAAGGAACTCCTCCCAGCTCAGATCTACAATGAGATTGAGGGAGATACTCCTCTCAACGATGCCAAACTTGAGGCTCTGAGGGAGAGTTACAGGGAGCTCTACCAGAGCGTCTTTCCTGCACTTTCTCAGCTCTTAGGGGTTGAGTTAAACAGGGATACCGTTCTTGAGGCCTTTACCTTCACAACGGCAGATAAAACCCTCTCTCTGAAAGACCTTTCCTCGGTAGATAAGGTTGCTGAAGGAGAGGAGAGCTCCCTTGAGATAACAGGTCTTCCCTACTCTCAGATAGATTCAGACTATAGAACTTTTGACCCTCAAGACATTACCCTCTCTCCTCTCTACGGTGTTCTTAAGTTCATTACCTCCCAGCCTCAGCTTGTGGATACGTTGAGGTCTCAGAGGCTCTTTCCGGCGTTTGACATCAGGAAACTTGGTGAGTTCTTTGCCATATTAAAAGCTGGGCAGCCTTTTGACATCAACGACTTTGTTAAGTTTATCCCTGTTTACATAGGAAACGGAGGAAACTACAGTGGAACCGTCTACATTTTCCAGCACGGGTTGGGAAGCGACAGAACCCGTGCTGAAAACCTTACAGAAGACATTACCTACCCGGTTGTTGCTATAGACCTGCCGTACCACGGAGACTACACAAAATTGACGGAAAACAGCGGTTTTGAGTGTGGAGAGGGTAAGTGCTACCTTACAGCAAACGTTGGAGCAGACAGGGTAAACATCTACCAGTCGGTTTTTAACCTGAGGCTTCTGGAACTTCTTTTGAGGAACGGCATTTACGACATTAACGGAGACGGAACCGGAGATCCGGTTCAGACTGTTAACTTTGTCGGCGTCTCTATGGGAGCTATAACAGGCTCAATCTATGCTCGCTTTGGAACCCCGGATAGAGTTGTTTTAAACGTTGGAGGAGGGAACTACGTTTCCATTATTGATGCCGCCAAGAACGAGCTGATAGAGGGACTTCTGGCCTCTACGGGGGTTAAGAAGAACACGAACGGTTACGCCGTTCTTCTGGGTATCTTTCAGACCGTTCTTGATCCGGCCGACCCGGTTTACATTGGAACAGAAGATAAGGACAAGACCCTCATTCAGAGTGCCTGCTGCGATACTGTCGTTCCTTACGTTTCAAACCTTGCTCTTTCAGAGAGAGTTGGTTACAACTCTTTTGTGAGGCTCTCAACTGAGGGAGACTTTGAGAACCCGCCTGCTACACCCGGCTGGTACTTGTTTGGAGATGAGAACCACTGGGTTCACCACAGCTTCCTGATACGCACAGAGCTTGAAAGCTACCCGGAAGTTCAACCCCACACAACTGAGGAGTACCTGTTAAAGGCTGAAAAGGCTGCAAGGGAGCAGATTGAGGAGTTCTTCTCTCAGTAGAGAAAATAAAATTCTTGCCCTCTGGCCGTTTGGTCGGGAGTTTTAATCAGGTTGAACTTTTGGTAGAGAGGGATTTTCTGGCCAGCTTGACGATATCCTTAAGGAACGCTTTTGCTATTCTGTTATAAGGGATTTCCGGCTTTAAGTCTTCAACTTTTTCCCAGGTTAAAAGGAAATTCCTGTCAGCTTCCTCCAAAATAGCAAGTTCTTCAGGTGTGAGGAGATGTTTATTCTTCTCTAAATCCTGTCTAAAGGATGCAGACTCGTTCATATCGTAGTCTATTCCAGGGTCTTTAATAACTCTCTCGGCTGTTATTCTTCTACTTCTTATCTCGTAGAGTTTTAAGAATTCCTTTAACTTTGGTTTTAAGTTCCTCATTTACTCTTCCTTTAAGAATTATAAGCGTTTGCCTGTCTCTTTTTGCTTTCCTGATGTGGTTGCCAAACAATTCCTTTAAAGTTTGGTTTACCTTCATACTTGAAAGTATACGTCCTTCCTCTATCAGAACAACCATCCATTGACGTTTTCTGTCGTAGAGGATTCTGTCCCATGACCTTCCGTAAACTTCATAATACACTCCTGTATAGGAGCTAAGCGTTTCAAAAGTTTTTTCAAGGTAGTCCTTCCAATCAGAAATTACTCCTTCCTCAAGGCGGTCTTCAAGATGATTAAGATATGTTCTTTCGCTCACCCATAACTTCTTAAAAGAATCTTCTGGATTTTGAGGATCAAATTCCTCTAATAGCTTTAGGAATTTCTCTTCGGCTTTCTGTTGTTTTCTTAAAAATTAATTATTTCTCACTTTTTATATCCCCTCTTTTATTCTAAATGAATCGGAAATTTTAGTAGTTCGGAAAGAAACAGCGGACGGTTCTGTTCTCTATTTTGACGGCGGGGGGGGGCTCCTTCCTGCATACCTCCCTAACCTTTGGACACCTCGGGTGGAACGGGCACCCTTTCGGCCTGTTTGAGGGCTCCGGAACGTTTCCCGGAATTGCCGGAAGTCTCCTTTTTGCAACTCCTGTAAGCTTTGGCGATGAGGCTATTAAACCTTCGGTGTAAGGGTGGAGAGGTTTTCTAAAAATTTCCTCTTTACTTCCAGATTCAACTGTGAAGCCTGAATACATAACAAAGACTCTCTCTGCAAACTCCTCAACAACAGCCATGTCGTGGGTGATAAGAACGGTTCCCATCTCCTTCTTTTTTGAAAGTTCTTTTAGAAGCTCCAGTATCCTCTTCTGAACCGTTACGTCTAATGCGGTTGTGGGTTCGTCTGCTATCAGGTAGTTTGGACTGCAGGCAAGTGCCATAGCTATTGCAACCCTCTGCTTTAAGCCGCCGGAGAGGTGGTGTGGGTATGCGTTAATCCTTTTTTCTGGTTCCGGTATCTGTGCCAGTTTGAAGAGCTCAACAACTCTTTCTTTCAACTCTTTCTCTGTTCCCTTGAAACCATGGAAGATTAGAGCTTCCTCAACCTGTTCTCCAACGGTAATAAGGGGATTTAGCGAAGAGGAGGGATCCTGAAAGACCATTGCCACCTTTTCCCAGCGGAACCTTCGGAGCTCCTCACCCTTTAGCTTTAAAACATCTCTTCCGTCAACGGTTATCTCTCCGCTTACTTTCAGGCTCTCGGGCAGGAGTCTTAAAACAGACAGGGCTGTAAGGGATTTTCCACTTCCGCTCTCTCCTACAACGGCAACCTTTTCGCCTCTGTTGCAGTGAACTTCCCCGCTTACTACAAGCTCTACCGTTCCCCTTGAAATCTTGAGGTTTTTTACTTTTAAAGACATTTAACCTCAACCCAGTAGGAGTTCTCGCTGAAGATGTCAGGTTCAAAGAAGAGCTCCCTACATCTGACCCTCTTTCCCTGCCTCTCCTTTGCTGCCAGGTAGTGAGAGACAACTTTGGGGAGCTTCCCAAGGAAATTTCCGCTCTCGGTTTGAATGACGTAAGTAACGGGAGACTTCGGGTTTAGAGGTTCAGCCTTAATGAAGAATCTTTCCTCTCCTCTTATTACCCTCTCCCAGTTTGGCCTGTATATCCTCTTTGTCTTAACCGGCGTGTAGTAAGTGTTCAGTGATGCAAGTAGGTGGTGAGGGTTCTCATAGTCTCCCATTTCCAGCAGGAACCGGGATAGGTCTGGCGGAATGGTTTCTACCGTAAGGAGTGCTGCAACGAGAGGCCAGAGCTCTTTTTTTTCAATAACCTCTTTTATCTCTTCTCTTTTTGCTCTCAGTATGTTGGGATTCCTCTTCCACAGGGTAAGGAGTTTGCTCTTCAGGAGTTCAAAGTTCTCAGTTGTAAAGCTGAACTCTTCAAGGAGTTTAATCAGCTCCTTGAGTTCACTCTTAAACCTCTTTCTGTAGAGGAGCCTCGTCATCAGCCACCGTTTGTTGACTTTTTTAAGGAGCTCCTCTCCCATCTCTCTGTCTATGAACCAGCTCAAGTAAACGCTTCCCTTACCGAGCTCTCTGTCGTAAACTTTGTCAACGAACGGCGTTATTATCTTCTCTCCGAATATATCTTTCGTAAGCTCCCGGAAAGAATCTCTTATAACTGAGATTACCTTCTCCACGGCTCTATCAACACTCTTATACCTGACTATAAACTCTACTCTGACGTCTGCTCCGTTAAGCTCCTCCGTAACCCTTGGAACAATAACAACTCCTTCTTTTTCAACCACTTCAAGGTTTGAATAGGCAAGGTGAGTGGGGAAATGGAACTCCAGTCCCTGGGCAATGTACTCAAGAACGGAAGTTACTGCGGAAGAAAGGATTCTGTCTCTAATCTGGAATAGTTTTTCTATTTTTATCTTTTCCCTCTTTTCCTTTCTCTTCTTAGGTTCTGGTTCTGTCAGCTTTCCCTTCTCAAACCTTTCCCAGATAGAGAGGTCTACGTCGGAGTCAACTAGTTTTAGCTCTACTACCTCTTCCTCTTTTAGGTATCTTCTTGCAGAGTCCCTTATCCTCTTTGCCCTTAAGAGGTTCTTTGCCTCCTTTCTGGCAAGATTCCACAGCTCTTCTGTTATGTGAATTACCTCGCCTTTAACAGGCCAGAAGTAGTTCTTCCTGACCTCTCTGATGAACTGGTAGGAGAAGAGCCTTTCAACCGGAGCTTTAAGAAGCTGGAAGTCTACGTTTGAAACTTCTCTCTCCGATAAAACCAGAATGGAGGGGGAGTTGGGGAACTTCTCCCTGAGAATCTTTACCTTTTCTCCTACGTACCATTCAGATACTCCTTCAAAGGGAACCACCGAGAAGAGGAGCAGTGCTGTAGAGTTTTCTTTTAGGAAATCCTCTCCCTTTATGGGAACAGAGAGCCAGTCAGAAAGGAGCATTGCAAAGGGGAGAGCTCCCGGGTCTCCCGGGTAGATGGCAGAGAGCTCTACCTGAAGTTTTTTCAGCCTCTCTGCAAAAAACAGGAGAGCGTCTGTAACTACTTCCTGGCTTACTCTGTCAGACTGAAAAATAAGAGAGGTCTTTACTTTACTCAGCTGCATACTCTCTCAAAACCTCTTTTAGGATTTTAACTCCGTAATCTATTTCCTCCTTTTCTATCGTAAGAGGAGGAAGAAAACGGAGAATGTTTCCTGCCGTGCAGTTAATAATAAGTCCCTTATCAAGGGCTGAGGCAACTATATTGCTGCAGGGGAATTTACAGACTATTCCTAACATCATTCCAACGCCTCTTACCCTTTCAAGTAATCTGGGAAACTGAGAAACCAGCTCCTCAAGTCTATTTTTCAGGTAGATTCCTTTCTCTTTTACCCTGTCAAGGAATCCGGGTTCTGTCATTATTCTCATTACTTCAACGCCGGCTCTTGTGGCGAGGAAGTTTCCTCCGAAGGTTGAGGCGTGAAGGCCGGGTTTTAAAACCTCTGCAGCTTCTCCTTTTGCAACAATTGCTCCTATGGGAACGCCATTTCCGAGAGCTTTGGCAAGTGTCATAACGTCTGGTTCAACGCCGTAGTGCTGATAAGCAAAGAGCTCTCCTGTTCTTCCTATTCCTGTCTGAACCTCGTCAAATATTAAAACTGCATCAAACTCATCGGCTATCTGGCGGAGCTCTTCTAAGAACTCCTTGCTGGCCGGAATGACTCCCCCTTCTCCCTGAATCGGCTCAACGATTATTCCTGCTGTTTTCTCTGAAATCACCTCTTTTACTGAGTCTATGTTGTTAAACTCTGCAAATTTAACTCCCGGAAGCATTGGGCCAAAGCCATCACTGTATTTCCCCTGCCCCGTTACTGTAACCGCTGCCATCGTCCTTCCGTGGAAAGACTGCCTAAAGGCAACTATTTCATACTTTTCAAGGTTCTTCTCCGTTCCGTATCTCCTTGCTAATTTAAGAGCTCCCTCGTTTGCCTCAGCTCCGGAGTTGCAGAAGAAGACTTTATCTCCAAAAGAGTTTTTACATATCAGCTCTGCAAGTTCGGCCTGAGGTTCTATGTGGAAAAGGTTAGAGGTGTGAATAAGTGTTTTCGCCTGCTGGCAGATCGCTTCAGAAACCCTCGGGTGACAGTGGCCTAAGTTGCACACGGCGATTCCTGCCAGCATATCTAAGTACTTCTTGCCTTGACTGTCGTAAAGCCAGCACCCTTCACCCTTAACAAATGAAACCGGATACCTGTTGTAAGTTTTCATAACGTACTGGTCTGTTTTCCTGAAGGTCTCTTGCATTTTTACCTCCTGGTGATTTGTAGGGTGGAGTATAAACCTTGAGATTGAGAATGTTCCAGCTATAATTTGGCTCAAACTGTTTGGAGGTCTTAGTTTGAACGAACTTTTTAAAAGAGAAGAAACCCTAGACGATGAGATAGACCTTTATGAGTTGTGGCTCGTTTTGAAAAAAAGGAGGCTGTACGTTTTCGGCTTCCTGATTCTCTTTTTTATAGCAGGGTTGCTCTACGCTTTTCTCTCTCCTGAAGTGTACAGGAATTCAGCTCTTGTTGCTCTTCCTTCTTTTGAGTTAAAAAACGGCGAAAGGAGAGAAATTATTAGTTTTTCAACAACTATCTCTATTCTAAAACTTCTTGGTGACGAACTTCAGAAGGGGGAGTACAACAAGCTGGCCAGGGAGCTCCACCTTTCTCTGTCTGCAGTTAAGTCTCTTGACTCTTTAACTGTTTCTTCTGGGGGACGGAGAGAGTCTGGAAGGAGTGTATTTCTTGTAGAACTTGATGGAAGGGAACCTTCCTTACTGCCAGAGGTTTTATCCTCTCTTGTGAATTATCTAAACAGTAATCCCTTTGTAAGTAAACAGATTGAAAAACAGAAAGAGGTTATCAGACAGCAGCTTCAGGAAATCAGCAGGGAACTCCCGGAACTTGAAAAAGAGGCAAAGCTTCTCAAGAAGAAAATTCTGAACTCCCGGATTAAAGTTTTGGGTTTTGATCCAACTTCCATAGACAGGAATCTGATTTTGATGAGAGCCAAAAAGCTTAATCTTGAGTATATCCTCTCTGCCGGTATTCACGGCTATGAGGTTGTCTACTCTACCGTTTCAGGAAAGCCGGTAAAGCCTGACAGACCTCTCGTTGTAGTTGTTTCTGCTGTAACGGGGTTGCTCCTTGGAATCTTTGTAGCCTTTTTTGCTGAATGGCTTGAAAATGCAAGGAAAAGATTTAGCGGAGCTCCACAACGGTAACGCCGTCTCCACCCTCTTCAGGCTTTCCAGACCGGAAAGACTTTACGTAGGGAGACTCTTTCAGGTATTCCCTTATGAGCCTCTTTAGAATCCCCTCTCCGTAGCCGTGGACGATTTTTACCTCTTTGACTCCAACTAAATTGGCCTCGTCTAAGAACTTCTCAACAGCCCTTAAAGCCTCCTCTCCCCTCATTCCAAGGACTTTTAGAACAGGGAAGAAGCTTGCAGGCTTTTTAACGTTTACGCTTACAGTCTCCTCTTTTTTGGGAGCTCCTTCAGCAATTTCAATCTGAGAGAGCTTAACGTCAACCTTGAGAGCTCCCACCTGAACCTTTGCCGTTTTCCTCTCCCTGTTTACCTCAACAACGGTTCCCTTCCTGCCACTTTTTAGGAGCTTGACCGTATCCCCAACCTTTGGTTCCCTTTTGGGCTTTATCTCCTCTTCCAACTTTGCCCTGTTTTTAACGCTCACAACAACCTGCCTGACCTTCTGCCTTGCCCTCTCGGCCTCTTTCTCTTTCAGGGCTTCTGCCGTTCTCCTCTCAAGCTCTTCTATGTAAGACTTTAGCTTCTCGGAAAACTCCTCTCTCAGCTTTCTCTCTCTCTCGTGGAGCTCCCTCTCTTTTTCCTCTAACTTTTTCTTCAGCTCCTCAACCCTTCTCCTTTCGCTCTCAAGCCTCTTATACTCCCTCTCAAGGGCTTCTAAAATGTCCTCTGCTAATTTGTCTTCTGCCTTCATAAGGTTCTTAGCAGTTTCTATAACCTCTTCTGGAACGCCGAACCTCTGAGCTATTACAAGGGCGTAGCTCCTTCCAACTATTCCGTAGGCAAGCCTGTATAGAGGCTTTAGAGTTTTTTCGTCAAAGAGAACAGAGGCAACCTGGTAGTAGTCGTCCTTGTAGGCAAAGAGCTTTACAGGTGTGAAGTGGGTTGTTGCAACAACCTTTGCTCCCCTCTCTTTTAGATACTTTAGAATTGCAACGGCCAGCGTTGAGCCCTCTACAGGGTCTGTTCCAGCCCCAAGCTCGTCTAAAAGAACTAAAGAGTCTGAATCTGCCTCTTTTAGAATCCCTGCAATATTCTTTATGTGGCCGCTAAAGGTTGAGAGAGACTGCTCTATACTCTGCTCGTCTCCTATGTCTGCAAACCAGCTTTTGAAGAGCCTGACGGAGCTCCCCTCCTCTGCAGGAATGAGGAAACCTGTTTGAGCCATAAGGGTTAAAATTCCGGCAGTTTTCAAGCTTACTGTTTTTCCGCCTGTATTCGGCCCCGTTATTACAAGCCCCTTTTCAAGTTTTATGTCAACGGGAACCGTTTCTTTTCCAGATAGAACCAAGAGCGGGTGCCTTGCCCCCTTAAGGTTTAAACTTTTCCCGATTTCAGGGAGAGTCCCTTTCAGCTTCAGGCTCATATACGAAACGGCGTAGCGCCTGTCTATCTCAACAAGAGCTTTAAAGCTCTCCTTTATTTCCTCTCTGTGTTCAGAGGCAAGTTTTGAGAGTTCCCTCAGTATCCGCCTTATCTCCTCTTTCTCCTTTGAGCGGAGCTCCCGCAATCTGTTGTTCTCCTCAACAACCGATAGCGGTTCAACGTAGAGGGTTTGGCCGGAAGAAGATCTATCGTGAACTATTCCCTTGAACCTCTTTAAAAACTGAGGCTTTGCAAGGATTACGTATCTGCCGTCCCTCTCCGTGATTATCCTGTCCGGGCACAGGTCTTCGTTCCTGTTAACTATTGAGGTGAGCTTCTCCTTTACCCTGTCTGAAACCTGCTTCAGAGAGCGCCTTATAGACCTCAGCTGAGGAGAGGCGGAGTCCAGAATCTCTCCCGTTTCGTCAATTGAAGAGTTGAGTTTTGAGCGGAGTTTTCCAACCTCGCTGAGTCTTTCGGCAAAGAACCTTATCCTCTCAAACCGCTCTTCAAGTTCTGAGAAGAACCGCTTTAAAACGGCAGACTGGTTCAAGACTTTTAAGATAGAGAGGAGTTCCTCAGGGCTTAGAACAGCTCCTTCAACTTTTAGTTTTTCTAAAACGGCAGAAATATCTGGGAACGTCTCTAACGGGAGATTTCTCTCTGAGAGGAGCTTTACAAATGTGTCTGTCAGGGAGAGCTCCCTCTCAACATCTTCCTTTTTTGTTTTTGGCCTTAAGAGAAGAACGGCCTCTTTTCCCGGTTCGCTCTTTGCAAGGCAGGAAGTTTCTGAGAGGAGCTTAAAGAACTCTAAGGTTTTGAGTGTTTTTTCCATTAGAAGGTGCCCCGCTCCTTTGAACGTAATATGAAGACCCCCCTCCAATTACCCAAAGAAGCGAGGCACCAGCTTTCAGTGATTAACATTATACCAAATTCCTTATGTAAGCAACTCCTTAACTATCCTGTTGACAACTGAGCCGTCTGCCCTTCCTTTAACTTTTGGCATAACGGCCTTCATAACCTTTCCCATGTCCTTAACAGAAGAGGCTCCAACTTCCTCAATGGTCTGTTTTACTATCTCTCTAATCTCCTCTTCGCTCATCTGCTTGGGCAGGTAAGACTCAACAACGGCAAGCTCGGCCTTTTCCTTTTCAACAAGGTCCTGCCTGCCCCCCTTCTCGTACATCTCAATAGACTCTTTCCTCTGCTTCGCATACTTCATAAGGAGCTGGATAATCTCCTCGTCTGTCAGCTCTCCTCTCTTCTCAATCTCGGCGTTCTTTATAAGAGAATTAATCATCCTGATTGTAGAGAGTTTAATCTTATCTTTGGCCTTCATGGCCTCTTTCATATCGGCCTTCAGGCGCTCCTTTAAGCCCATTTTCTCTCCTTAATTACTTTTTCTTCTTCTTGCCCTTTGGTGGAAGAAGACCACGCTTCTTGAGGGCTTTAATCAGCCTCTTCCTTGCGGCCATTGCCTTTCTCTTCCTCTTCTCAGAGGGCTTCTCGTAGTACTCTCTCCTCTTAATCTCTGTAAGGATTCCTTCCTTTTCGCAGAGCTTCTTGAACCTTTTAAGTGCCTTCTCAAAAGGTTCTCCGTCCCTAACGTAAACTGTTGCCATAAAGCATCGCCTCCTTTTTCAGGGTTTTTCGCAGAGGCAATTATATGATTGTTGTATTGCTTTGTCCACCGATGTTTTATCTAACGTGGTCTGGAGTTTCGTCTAACAGGTAGAGCTTTTCACCTAACAAGTATTTAATGGAGATGTCCTCGTCTAAGCTATCCCAGTGAACTCCTGTTCCGTTTGCTGTCAGGTAATAGTTTTCCCTCTCTTTGGGAGAAGCCTCTTTTAACCTTGGGAACCACTCAAGAGGAACTCCGATTTCTCTACCGTCTTTCAGCTCAAAGTATATTCTTTCATTGGTGAACCGGATTTTCTTTACTCCAATGTCTCCTACTCTCCGTGCCATCTGTAGTATTCCTCTAAAAACTTTTCAAGGTTTGCCTTTACTATATCAAGTATAGTGTTGAGTTCTTTACGGGAGAAGCCGTAGTTCTCTGCCACCGATACTTCAGGCATTAACCAGATTTTCGCCTCGTTCCCTCCTTTAACTACGTGTATGTGCGGTGGTTCCAGCCCTTCGTTTGAGTAGAAGAAGAACCGGAAACCCTTTTCCCTGTGTACTGTAGGGCTCAAGCTATTCCTCTCTAAGCCACTTTGCAGCGTCTAAGGCGTGGTAAGTGAGGATTAAGTCGGCTCCTGCCCTCTTCATTGCCGTTAGAGTTTCAAGAACGATTCTCCTCTCGTCTATCCAGCCCTTCATCGCTGCGGCCTTAACCATTGAATACTCTCCGCTGACGTTGTAGGCCGCCGTCGGGTATTTAAAGGTCTCTTTAACGGCCCTTATAACGTCCATATAGGCAAGTGCCGGCTTAACCATTACGATATCTGCTCCCTCCTGAATGTCTAAGGCTACTTCTCTTAAGGCCTCGTTGAAGTTTGCAGGATCCATCTGGTAGGTTCTCCTGTCTCCAAAGGCGGGAGCAGATTCGGCTGCGTCTCTAAAAGGGCCGTAGTAGGCAGATGCGTACTTAGCGGCGTAAGACATTATTGGAATGTCTGTAAATCCTGCAGCGTCAAGCCCTTCCCTTATGGCCTTTATCATTCCGTCCATCATTCCAGAGGGAGCTACCATGTCGGCTCCAGCAGAGGCGTGGGATACGACCTGTTTCTTGAGGAGCTCCAAGGTTTTATCATTGTCAACGTCGCAGACCTCCCCAGAGCAGGCCAGATACCCGCAGTGGCCGTGGGACGTGTACTCGCAGAAGCAGACGTCCGTGATTACGTAGAGTTCCGGCAGTTCCTTTTTCAGCTTCCTTACTGCCCTCTGGATTATTCCCTCTTCTGAGTATGAGTCTGAGCCAAGCTCGTCCTTGTGTTCTGGGATTCCAAAGAGGATTACTGCGGGAATTCCAAGTTTTAAAACCTTCTCTCCAATCTCTGGAAGCCTGTCTACTGAATACCTGAACTGCCCCGGCATTGACGGGATTTCCTCTTTAACGTTCTCTCCCTCAACAACGAAAATCGGGTATATAAAGTCGTTGGGAGTCAAAACAGTTTCTCTTACCATTCTCCTTATGTTCTCGTTCTTCCTGAGCCTCCTTAGGCGGAGCTCCGGGAACTTCCCTGTCAGCATGGCCTCCTCCTTCTCTTTGGTCGGTCTTCAATTATAGCGTTTTCGCAAAAAGCTGAAGCGTTTTTTCTAACCGTTAGATTTCAGAACTTCTAAGTTTTCTGGTTAACCGTTTTTGAGGGAAGCCGTGATTTACAGTTTAAAGCTTGGAGAGAGGGAGATTTTCCTCTCTGAAACTGAGCCTTTGGGAATGCTCTCTTTCTCTGAATGTGGAGCGGTTGACGTTTACCAGGAAATGGTGGTTTTAGGAGCCCCCGTTAAGGTGGGAATTAAGAAGACTGGTGTTTTCCCGGAGAGCCAGAGGAATTACGGCCTCGTTTTAACCGTTGCAAGGGCTGTTGGGCTTGCTTTCGGCGGAGCTCCCCTTGAGGCGGCAGTTGTTCTCTCTAAAGGTGGAACTGTAGCCGTAAGGCTTGGAATTTTCGCCGTTTCTGAGCTTCTTTCTGAGGAAAGAGCTCTCAACCTCTCCTTAGAGGGAGCTAAGGCCTTTGAGTATGAGGGCGTTTTAAGGGAAGAGTTTGAGAGGGTTCTTAAAGAGAGGGAGATTGATTTAAGGGAACTCCTTAAAAACGGCTACTACACACGGGTTGCTGGAGACGGCCACGGGGAGATTTACCCGGAAGATGTTTCCGCTGGCGAGCCCGTTTTTGTCGTTCGGGAAGAGAACCCCAACCACAGGCTTGCTGTTAAGTTCCTAACGAGAGACGGCAGGAAGATTGGCTACATGAGGCGGGAGGTTGCAGACCTTGTAGCTCCGCTGATGGATGAGGGACTGTTCCTCAAAGGAGAGGTTGTTCAAATTTTCCCTGAAAACCCTGCAAACAGGAGAGTTTACGTAAAGGTGGTGGAGATTTAGCTCCACCACTCTTCCTCTTTTGACTCAATTACCGTTTCTGTTATGAGGAGGATAACCGAGAAGACGTTTGCCACCAGAGCTCCCCAGGCAAGGGCTTCAATTAAAGAGCTCCTTGAGCCCATCTCGTAGAAGATTAAGGCCGGTATCAGGTGGAGGTCTGCCGCAAGGCTGGTTGCGAGGAGCTCTGCGCTCAGGGTCTTCTTGCTTCCAACCTTTAAAAGGGTTGCGATCAGGTTAAATGTAACAGAGGCAATCAGTTCGTAAGGGTCTCTGTCAACAACGAACCCTACAGTTGTTGTTAGAGACATCATTATGAAAAACGCCGTTCCCACTTTCCCCCAGTCCATAACTAACCTCCAAGCCTCTCTTTCAGCTTCCTCTTAAGCATTGCACTCCTTGAAGTTATCTTACCTTTAAAGAGGACCTTAACTGCTTCTTTCAGCTTCTCCTTTGGCGCCACCACAACCAGAACATCTAAAGGTTCAATAACTGTATCCCCACCGGGAGTGAAGATTACTCTGCCGTCTGCCTTTTTTACAGCAACAACCGTTATTCCGAACCGTTTTCTGAGGTCTAACTCTTTCAGGGTTTTGTTAACAACGGGGGAGTCCGGCTGGACTACAAACTCCTCTATGTCTATAAACGTGTGTTCCCCGAAGAGAATTTCCTCTAAGAGGGATCGCTCTCCGAAAATCGGTGGCTTTCTGGCAAGAATTGCCACCCTCTTTGAGATGATTGACGGGATTGTTTCAACGTAGTCTGCTCCAACTAATTTCAGCTTCTCTTTAAACTCCGGGTTTTTTACAAGGCCGATTATGAAGAACGGGTAGATGTTGCTCTTTGACACAACGTTTTTAACAGTTAGGGTTATTGCAAGGTTTCTGTAATCATCTTTTGTTGCAACTATTGCCCCAACTGCCGATTCAATATTTGCAAGAGTTAACGTATTTTCGTCTGCCGGGTTCAGGTTCAGGTAAAACCTGACTTCGTGCTCCTTTGCAAACTCCTCTAATTCCGGGTCGTTCGAGATGATAACGACGGGGATTCTGTAGTAATGGAGCTCCCTTATCAGCTCAACAACGTAGTCGTTGAATCCGAAGATTAAGTAGTGCCCCTTTAAAGCTGATATGTCGCTTACCATTTTCCTAAACCTCAGAATTGATTTTAGCTCTCCGCTTGTTACAAGGTTTATGAGAACAGCCAGGGAATAGCCCATAACGGCTCCAACCCCAACTGTCATAACAAAGAGGTTGAAAATCCGGTCTTTTGCCGTCATGTTCCACATTTCGCCGTAGCCGATTGTTGTAACGGTGAGGATTGTCATGTAGAAGGCCTTTAACAGGTCAACGCCTGAGATGACCATGTAGCCAATTGTTGAGACCATTATGGCCACGAGGCCGATAATGAGGGGAGCTCTGAACTTCATTAAGATGTCAAGGATCCTGTCCTGACTGAACCGTTTGGGAAGTTTTTTCTCTAAGTGCCTCTTCACTCCCTACCCCAGGTATCTTCTGAGCCTTTCAAGCCCCTCCTCAATTTTTGAGAGCTCCGTGCAGAAAGAGAACCTGACGAACCTCTCAGTTCCATTGTATCCGAAATCCCTCCCCGGTGTTATTGCAACTTTTGCCCTTTCCAGAACCTCAAAAGCAAACTCATAGCTGTTGTCTGTGAAGTTTGAGGCGTCTGCGTAGATGTAGAAAGCTCCCTGAGGCTCTGCTGGTATCTTAAATCCAATTTCTTTTAAACCTTTAAGGAGCAGGTCTCTCCTCTTCCTGAAAATTTCAACGTTTCTGCGGAGCTCCTCCAATACCTCCTTGTCAAAACATTTAACAGCCGCAATCTGTGAGACCGTTGGCGGAGAGATTACAATGTTCTGGAGGATTGCCGTAAGGTCTGGAACGAGCTCCTTTGGAACGATGAGCCAGCCTAACCTCCAGCCTGTCATAAGGAAAAACTTTGAGAAGCCGTTAACAACGGCGGCGTTTCTCGTAACTTCTAAAACAGAGGGAGCTCTCCCTGAATATGTAAGGCCGTGGTAAATCTCGTCTGAAACCAAAAAGGTTTTCTCTGAGAGCTCTCTCAGTTCCTCTTTTGAGTAAATGGTTCCCGTTGGATTTGATGGGGAGTTAACCATTAGAACAGGAGTTTCAACGTTTTCCAGCTTAACCTTGAAATCGGTTTCAGGATAAACGTTTACTGCTCTCCCTTTAAGGTTTAAGAACTTGAGCATGTTCTTGTAGCAGGGATACCCCGGGTCTGTGTATGAGATTTCCCCGAGGGTTTCTCCCAGAACTTTTAAAAGGGCTAAGAGGCCGGGGGAGCTCCCCGGAGTAACAATCACCTGCTCCGGCTTAACCTTTACGCCGTATTCCCTCTCATAGTATCCGGCTATCGCCTCCCTCAAAGGGAGAATCCCAACGCTTTCGGTGTATTTGAGCTCGTATGTATCTATCGCCTTTTTCGCCTCTTCCTTTACCTTCTGAGGAACAGGTAGGTCGGGCTCCCCTATCTCAAGGTGGATAACTTTTTCCCCGCTCCTCTCAATCTCCTTTGCCCTCTCAAGGACTTTCATAACGTAAAACGGCTCAACCAACAACCTCTCCATAGTTCTCCTCTCTCTTCTCTCCAACTTCTTTCAGCTTAAACTTAACAACCTTCCCCGGTGGGAGTTTCCTGTCAAGGATTACGTTTATGTAGTTTCCGGTGAGAGCAACACTTCTATCACCTGAGAGCTCCGTTAAAACCAATCCCTCAAGCTCCTTTTCTAAAAACTGCTTCCTAAAAGCGATGCTCTTCTCTTTGCCAATTTCTCTGAGGATTTTCGCCCTCTCCTTCTTAACTTCCGGCGGAACTGAGTCTTTCATCTTAGCCGCAACTGTTCCTTCCCTTTTTGAATACGGAAAAACGTGGAGATATCCAAAGGGTAGTTCCTCAATGAGCCTCTTTGTCTCCTCAAACTCCTCATCCGTTTCACCGGGAAATCCAACCATAACGTCTGTTCCTATGCAGCTCTCAGGCCTCCTCTTAACAATTTCTTCAACAACTCTCCTGTAGTCTTCAGGCCTATATCTCCTCCTCATCCTCTCAAGGACTGTTCTACTTCCGCTCTGGAGAGGTATGTGGAAGTGTGGAGCTACCTTTTCAGATGAAGTAATTACATCTATCAGCTCCTCTGTGAACTCTAAAGGCTCAATTGAGCTGAGTCTCAATCTGTAAAGCCCGGGAATTTCAGTGAGTTTCCTGACCAGCTTTGCAAGGTTCCAGCCCCTTTCAAAGTCTATTCCGTAGGCTCCAAGGTGTGTTCCTGTAAGGACAATCTCTTTGTAGTCGGCCTTAATGAGTTCCTCTGCCTGTTTCAGGACTTCCTCAGGCTCCATACTTACCATGGCTCCCCGGGCTTTGGGAATTATGCAGTAGGAACAGAAGAGTTCACATCCCTGCTGAATCTTTAGAAAAGCCCTCGTTTTTCCCTCAAACTGCCTGAGGGTTAACGGGTAGAACCGTTTATCTTTCCAGACCCCTTTAACGTGAACCCGGGGGAGCTCCCCTCTCATCCTCTTCTCAACAAGCTCAACAATTCTGAACTTTTCAACGTTTCCCGTTATGAAATCGGCCTCTTTTACCTTCTCAACTTCTTCAGGGTAAACCTCAGAGTAGCACCCGGTTGAAACTACAAAAGCTTTTGGGTTTCTCTGTTTCGCCTTTCTTAAAGCCTTTCTACTCTTTGCGTCTGCCGTGTGGGTTACTGTGCACGTATTAACAACGTAAACGTCTGCCTCTTCCTCAAATGGAACAACCTCGTAGCCGGCCTTCTTAAACTGCTCCTCCATGTAGGCCGTTTCATGGATGTTCATCTTGCAACCAAGGGTATAGAAAGCCACTCTTTTCAAAACCACCTCTTAATAAAAACGGTTCTCGTTAAATATAGGTTGGAATTGAGCTAAAGGGATTTTATTAGCTGTTCTATCTGTTCTTTCAGTTTAGGGATTTCAAACTGAACTACATTCCAGAGAATAACGTAGTCAACGTTGCCGTAGTCGTGGATTATTACGTCCCTAAGGCCTGCCATCTCTTTCCAGGGAATTTCTGGATGGTTTTTTCTAAACTCTTTTGGAATTCTTTTTGCAGCTTCTCCAATTATTTCAAGTGTTCTCTCTATTGCTTTTCTTAAATCTTCATCGCTACCCAGTTTTTCTGCCGATAGTTGAGGGAGTTTTTCAACTATATAGTTACACTCACGGTATATGTCATTAAGAGCTGAGCGTGTTTTCTGAAAGTTTTTGCCCTTCAAAAGACTTTGACCTCTTTAATATTTTTCCTGAGTTCTTCTCTCAGGCTGTTTTTTGTTTTAACGTCAACTTTTCTTCCTAAAAGTTCTTCAAGGAAAAACTTAACTTTTATAAGTGTAAAAAGAGTAAAGGGTTTTTCGTAGTTTGGCTCTATTAGAACGTCAACGTCGCTGGTGTCTTTAAAATCCCCTTCGGCAAAGGAGCCGAAGATACTCAGAGAGAGAACTCCCATACTTTTCAGTTTCTCTTCGTTTTCCTTGATGAGTTTTTTTACTTCTTCAAGAGATTGAACTTTTGTAGCCATTTAATTCCCTCGTTTAGGTTTCACCTTTAAATGTTTTGCTATCTCCTTCAGTTTTTCAACTCCTTTAGGCTCTTTTCCCATTGCCGGTATAAAGAATTTAGGAATTTGAGGGAATTCTCTCTCAATCAGCTCTTTCTCATCTTCCGATGAGATTTTGTTCCCAACTATCAGCTTAACCTCTATGCCGGCAGAGGAGAGCTCCCCCACAGTCCGCTTCCCTATCTCTACAGGAAGTGATTGAGGGTTAACAACTATCCCTATGAGGGTTTCAGGGGAAAGTAGAAGATTGCGGAGTTCCCTCACCTCCCTCAGCCTCCTATCAAGGATTTTGAGAACCGGGTCTTCCTCAACCTTCTCCCCTGCCATCTTTCTGTACTTCAGAGCTTCCTTCCTTAAGGCTATGAGCCTCTTAAACCACTCCTCTGTAAGCTCAGGAGATGTGAGCATCCTTACCGTGTAGCCCGACGGTGCCGTGTCAAAGACAACCCTTTCAAACTCCCTCTTTGAAACGGCTATTCTGTAAATCAGGTCTGCCGTTGCAAGTTCTAAAGCTCCCGGTGAGTAGTAGGAAAGCTCTATCTGTTTCTCTATCTCTCCAATTACAACGGGTGAGAGGAGCTCCCTGGCCTCCCTCTTTACCCTTTCAAGGTATTTCTGGACTTCTCTTTCGGGATTTATCTCAACTGCAAAGAGGTTTTCGGCAATTTTCTTTGGCTTTTCTCCGATTTCAGTGTCAAAGGTTAGAGAGAGTGAGTGGGCCGGGTCTAAAGAGACGACTAAGGTTCTGTATCCCTTCTCTGAAAAGTAGAGCCCTAACGCCGACGAAACTGTGCTCTTTCCAACCCCTCCCTTTCCAGAGAGGAATACCGTTTTAAACTCCGTCAGTTTCAAGGCTCTCCAACCTCTCCCATAACCCTTGAGATAACGCTCTCCCTGTCTGCCATTCTCCTCTCCCAGCCCGGTAGGTCGTTTCCAATGTAGGGAAGGAGCTCCGCCGTGTAGTAGGCCATCGGGTTTGGAATTCCGAGCCTCTCGCTTAGAACAACCGTTAAGAATGTGTCGTTCAGAACGGCAGCCTTATATTCCAGCTTGTCTGTTGCCGAATCTGAAACGGCTCCCCTGAAGAAGAGTTTAACCGCCTTCAGCCACTCTTTCACCCTTCCACTCCTTAAACTCAGGTGAATTCTTCCAGCGTCTGTGGAACCAGAACCACTGTTCAGGGTGTTCCCTTACAGCCCTCTCTATTGCAGATGTGTATTCTTGAGTAAGCTCCTCAACGCTTTTCTTTTCCGGGTATATGGGTTCGTAAACGGCTATCCTGTATTTATTTCCCTCTAAAAAGCAAAATGCTGGAATTACAGGTTTTCCCGTTTTTAAAGAGAGTAGAGCCAATCCTTTATTTGTGTACGTTTTCCTTCCTAAAAAAGTTGTGAGAACCCCCTCTTTTACCTTTGGCCTCTGGTCTAAGAGAATCCCAACGTAGTTTCCCCTCTTCAACTCCCTGAGAACTGCCGTTCCCTTTCCCGTTGGAATAACCCTTACTCCCCACTGCTCCCTTATACTGTTTATGAGCCTGTCTACCCTTTTGTTCTTCATGGGCTTTGCAACTACCGATAGCTTCCCGCCGCTTAAAACGGAAAAGAGAGCTCCCATCACCTCCCAGTTCCCTATGTGTGCCGTTAAGAGGAACCCTCCCCCTTCAGGAACGACAGACGGGTCAACGGGAAGAAAGAGCTTCTTTAAGCTTTCCGGCGTATAGGTAGGAAGCCTGAAGAAGTCTGCAGAGCACTTGAGGAAGTTCTTAAAACTTTCCTTTCCAATCTCCTTCGGGAAGCCTGTAAATTTTAGGTTTTCCTCAGTTATCCTCTTTATCCTCGGGTAGTTGTAGGCGACCTCTCCCAGTTTTTCTGCAAGGGAAAAGACCTTCTCCCTTGAGAGTTTCTGCGTTCCGCTAATGAGGAACTTTAAAAGTAGATACTCCAGAAGGTGAGAAATCTCCTTCAACGGCTTCCTCTTCTGCCTTTTCTACGTTTTTTATGTTTGCAAGTATAAACTCCTTCAGCCCGTAGGCTTCAACCCTCAAAACGGGAGCCTTCGCTTGTGGGATTCTCCCTTTCAGTTTTATCAGGTCTTTCTCTGTTGTTATCGGGTTTTTAAGTTTCTTCAGCTTTTCTATATCTTCTTCCGTGTAGCTGTGGTGGTCGTTGAAGACTACGAGGTTTCTTACCCGGTAGCCCATCTTTATAACCATCTCAACGAACTGCCCCGGATTTCCTATTCCGCAGAAGAGGTCAACCTCCTTCTCCTGAGGCGGTTCCGTTCTGTTGAAGTTTCCGTCAACCCAATGGCTGAATGTCTGCTCCGCCCGAAATATGGGCTTTTTAAAGGTTTTCAAAAAGAGTTCCAGAGATTCTATCCTCTCCTCTGAAACAAGGTTGCTCCTCGTTATTACAAAGGCGTCTGCCCTCTCAAGGCCTGAGACAGGTTCCCTCAGAAGTCCTAAAGGTAAGCAGTGGTTGTCTCCAAAGGGATTGAAAGGGTCAACTGCAACTAAAGAAAGGGTCGGTTTTACCTTTCTGTGCTGGAATCCGTCGTCAAGAACTACGGCCGTGGCTCCATTTTTAAACGCAAACTCAACCCCTTCTACCTTTACTTTTGAGGCAACTGTTCTGTATTTTTTCAGGGAGTAAACGGCACACTCGTCGCCGAACCTTTCTGGATCTGGTTCTGCAAAGGCAGGCCCTTTCTCCTTTCCTCTGTATCCCCTGCAAACGATTGCCGGAGAAAAGCCTGCATCCTCAAGAATCTGATAAACGCTTTCGGTTAGAGGTGTTTTCCCGCTTCCCCCTGCTGTTATGTTTCCTACGGAGATTACAGGAAATCCGAACTCTTTAGCAGTGAAAAATCCTGAATCGTAAAGGTAGTTCCTGATAGAGGCTCCAAGGCAGTAGAGCTTTGAGAGGAGGTAGAGAAGCGGGTAGAGGAGCGCATAGAGTCCATCTTTCCTTAAAACCTTCTTTCTCAGCTCGTCATAGTTCAACTGTTTCCCCGACCTTTTTCAGAATTCTCTCAGATACTCCTCTCTCCATTTTCCAGTTTAAATAGCTCCTCTCTCCTTTTTCACGCCTTAATTTAGGGTTCTGAAGCAGATTTCGTAAAGTTTCTGTCAATTTCTCCGGCGGAACAACGTCTATTCCCAGCCTTTCTGCAACTTCTAAGAACTCTGTTCCAAACTCTCCCATTACAGCCGGAACGCCGACTGCAACAGGCTCAACAGGGTTGTGGCCTCCAATTCCCGGAACGAAGCTCCCCCCCACAACTGCAACGCTTGAGTAGGAGTAAAGCGATGGGAGCTCCCCAACAGTATCAACAACGTAGAACTCTGCATCTGCCGGAACTGTTTGAGATTCGCTCCTGAAAACGGTTTTACCGGGAAGTTTTAAATTCTTCGCCCTTCCAACGTGCCTTGGAGCGATTACCGTTAAAAGGCCGGGAAACTCCTCCTTTAACTTCTGGTGAACCTCTGCTGCCAGTCTCTCCTCTCCGGAGTGGGTGCTTCCCCAAAGAACCACAAACCGCCTCCCTTCTATTTTTAAGGGAGTTCTCTCTGTTGGCGGCTCGTAGTCAATTTTCAGGTCTCCAACAACTTCAACCTTTTTAAAGCCTACCTCTTTTGCCCTCTCTGCATCTTTTTCGCTCTTTGCAAGGAACGTTTTGTCCTCAATCAGCGGTTTTAAAAACTTTTTAAACTTTAAGAGCCTTCTGTAAGCTCTCTCTCCTATCTTCCCGCTTACAAAGAAGAGTGGTATGGAGAGCTCTGCCGTTGCCCTCATAAGAGAGGGCCAGATTTCAGACTCGTAGATGAGAATTGCCTTAGGCCTGTTCTTCTTCAGGAACTTCTTTATTAGAGGGTAGAAGTCTAAAGGGATAACCCTTGACGGAACTTCAGGGTAGATTTTCTTAGCCCTCTCAAGGCCGTAGTCTGTAAAGGTTGTAAGGGCAACCTTTCCTTCTAACTTTCTAACCAGCGGTTTAACCGTATTTACTTCTCCAATACTTGCAGCGTGGAGAAAAATTTTGTTTTCAGCCTCTGGAAAATCTGTTGATAGCCTCGGCTTAAGGTGAACGTCTCCCCTCTCCTTTGTCTTCAGCTTTACAATCGGAAAGAGAGGAACGGATAGAGCTACAAACAGATTGTATATCCAGAACACTACTTTACCCCAATAAGCTTGTGAACCTGAGGGATTACCCTTATCTCAAACTGTGAGAGGAGCTCCCTCTCCTTCAGAACCATTTTAACCACTCTTCGGCAGGTTTTCCTGTACTCTTCTTTTGGGTGGTGGAGAGGCTGGAGAACAACGGGAACGTTTATAAGCTTTCGGTATTCTTTCAGGAACTCTTTAATTCTTTCAAGGTCTTTTTCTGAAAAGAGGGTGAACTTCAGCTCAACGTCTTCATAATTTTCAAGGAACCTTGAAACCTCTCTAAACGGGAACTCAACCCCCATCGTCAGCGGTTTTGGAGAGACGACCAAGTGGAGCTTGTGGGTTGGGAGCTCCCTAAAAAAATGACCGCAGGTCTCAAGTGTAATTCTTCTAACGGTTTCAACCTGAGAGATTTCTAAAAGAACTCTGTCAATCTCCGGCTCCTCTAAAGGCTCTCCTCCCGTAATTATTACGTCTGGAAGACCGGACTTCTCAACAATTCTCCTTATCTCCTCTGCCGGGTAGTTCCTTCCCGAGTTCCACGAGTACTTTGTGTCGCAGAACTTACAGCCAACAGAACAGCGGCCGGTTCTTATAAAGAGAGAGGGAGCTCCAACGGTAAGCCCCTCCCCCTGAACAGACTCAAATATCTCACAAACTCTAATCATCTCTCTTCTCAACCTCTACAGGCGAGTGAACCTTTACATTGTAGTGCTTTCCAACGTAGTATCCACCTGCGGCGCCGGCTCCTGCAGCCGCAAGAAGCGGAAGACAGCTCTGGAGCGTTAGAGATAAACAGAGAAGCAGAGCGGCAGGGAGCAGGTATCTCATCTCTTTCTCCGTCAGTAGTCTATTCCTTCCCTTGCTCCCTCTCCCCTGTAAAAAGGGTGTTTGACAAGCTGGAAGTAGGTTACGTAGTCGGCGGCCTCAATTAAACGGCTTGTTGCGTGCCTTCCGGTTAGAACAAGCTCAACATTTTCAGGTTTCCTCTCTATAAGGGAAAGGAGTCTGTTTTCCTCTAATAGGTTCAGGTGAACTGCAACGATTACCTCGTCTAAAACTAAAATGTCTGTTTTCTCCAGCTTCTCCTCTGCCAGTTTCAGCCCCTCGTGAACCCTTCTCCTGTCCTCCTCTGTAGGCTTGAAGTTGTAGTCTGGCCTTCCCGTCTGGATAAACTCAAAACCGGGCAGGAATTTTGCGGCGAGGAGCTCCCCCGTCTCCCACCCCTTTAGAAACTGGATAAAGGTGCACTTTAGACCCCTTCCAACAGCCCTTAAACAGAGCCCCAAAGCGGCAGAGGTCTTACCCTTACCGTTTCCCGTATAGACGTGGACAAATCCCTTTTTCAGTGCCAACTCCTGAAAACCTCCAGGGAGAGCTCCTTAGCCCTCCTGTCTATCTCTGCAACCTCGTAGATGTCTTTGGGCGGCTTAAAGTCTGCT
The DNA here is from genome assembly GCA_015490195.1 of Thermovibrio sp. Taxonomy (GTDB): domain Bacteria; phylum Aquificota; class Aquificia; order Desulfurobacteriales; family Desulfurobacteriaceae; genus Balnearium. Next base: position 1,406 of record WFYG01000013.1, on the reverse strand, counting down.
CTGCTCAGTGTTTCCTCAATTAGTTTTGGAATTTCTGTAAACTTGATCTTCCCTTCAAGGAACAGCTCAACTGCAACCTCATCTGCTGCGTTTAGGACTATTGGGTACGGGTAGCCCATCTTCAAGCTCTCGTAGGCAAGCCTTAAGCAAGGGAACCTTTTAGTATCGGGCTCTAAGAACGTAAGGTTCAGTCCGAACAGGTTCAGGCGGAGCTCCTCTCCCTTCAGCAGTAGCCTTTCAGGGTAGGAGAGGGCGTAGGCTATGGGAATTCTCATATCGGGAACCCCAAGTTGAGCCTTTAGGGAGTTATCCCTGAACCTTACGAGAGAGTGAACTATGCTCTGAGGGTGGATAACAACCTTTATCCTCTCTACAGGAAGACCAAAGAGCCAGTAGGCCTCAATAACTTCCAATCCTTTGTTCATAAGTGTTGAAGAGTCAACCGTGACTTTCTTTCCCATATCCCAGTTGGGGTGTTTGAGGGCTTCCTCAGGCTTAACCTCTTCAAGGTTTTCTCTGTTTAAGAACGCTCCTCCCGAGGCTGTAAGGATTATCTCCTCAACTTCATCTTTTTTCTCTCCCACAAGGCACTGGAAGATTGCAGAGTGTTCGCTGTCAACGGGAATAATCTCTTTCGCAACCTCTGTTATGAAGTTTCCGGCACAGACTAAAGACTCCTTGTTTGCAAGTGCTAACCTCTTTCCCTTTTTGGCAGCCCAGTAGGTCGGGAGAATTCCTGCAGAGCCGGAAATTGCGCAGACTGCAACGTCAAACACCGTTTCATCTATGAGCTTTTTTATTCCCTCAAGGCCTGCTTCTGAGTAGAGAGCTGTTCTTTCAACGTTAAATTTCTCTTTCTGCTCCTGCAGTTTCTCCCTGTTTGACCCTGCGACAAGGCCAACAATCTTAAACTGCTGTGGGAACTTCTCAACAACTTTTAAGGTGTTCTCACCTATTGAACCGGTTGAGCCAAGTATTAAAACTTTTTTAGAGCCTTCCAAGGAGCTCCTCCAGGCTCTCAACCCTTTCCTGTTTTCCGGTATCAAGCTCCTTTAGAGAGAAGAACTCTCCCTCAACCTCTTCCTCTCCAATTATTACCGCAAAGGCAGCCCTCTCCCTGTCTGCAGCTTTCATCTGGGCTTTAAAGCTTCCCTGCCTGTGGTCTATCTGAGTTTTTATTCCTTTGTTCCTTAAAAATTCTGCAACTTTCAGCCCTCTCCTGTAGGCCTCCTCTCCCCTTGTAATTACAAAAACCCCTTCTCTCTTTTCCTCCTCTTTCGGCAACAGGAGTAGAACCCTGTCTATTCCCATTGCAAAGCCTAAAGCGGGAGTGTCCGGTCCTCCAATCTCTTTAACAAGGTCGTCGTATCTTCCGCCTGCAAGAACTGTGCTCTGGGCTCCAAGCT
>WFYG01000012.1 GCA_015490195.1 Thermovibrio sp. | reverse complement strand
TCAAACTCTCCAGCAAAATATCGGAAAGTCATTTCTGGCTCAATCACCTATCGCAAGGCTAACGAGACCTGCGGAACACCTCAATCCCAAGCCCACAAGGGCTTTCCTCTCTTCCGCAGGGCGCGTGTCCCTTATTCTCCTGTCAAAGACCTTTTTTTGCGGCGATGTTTGAATTTATGCCTTTTTATTCAGCTGTCAACCCCTCTGTTCGGCCCAGCAGGATTTTCCCTGCGTACCGGAGGGGTTTTCATCACCTATTCAACTGACGCTGGGTAATATAGGATGGCAGCTGTAAGGTGTCAAGTAGTATCTACTTTTTTCAGAAACATCTATTCGCCTTTTGCTCTATAAGTTTCTCTACTTCTCTTTCAAGCTCTTCTATTTGTTCGGGTGTAAGTTCCGACTCAAGGTTCCGTACTTTTATATCCTTTTTGGTGTTCACTTTTCTACCTATATGTCTTTTAAGAAGCTCTATCGTTTCTTCACTAAGAGGCAGGTCAAGGTTATTGAGAAAAGAGAGAAGAGTTTCTAAGTGCTGAAGCTCTAATAAATTGACCTGATAGACTTTTCCATTTCTGAGCAGAATTTCTTTTTTGTAGACCTCCATCCGCTTCTCTATTTCTAGACAGTACCAGTAACACAGCTGGTAGTCGTGTAGCCTGTTCCACTCTTTTATGGGAAGGTATACTCCCTTATCATCCGGTTTCAGGTAGTAAGAGAGTGCTAAAGGTGTTCTTCCAGGTATTGTATTAAGTTCAAAAAGACTCTTTGCCACCTTTCTTCTCTCTCTCTTTAATATGATGATTTCGGGAAGAAAGCCTAAATCAAGAAGTTGATGGAAGAAGCCTTTACAGAAAAGATGACTGGTTTCACAGTATACAGGATAGGGAAGTTCTGCAATTGCAGGTAGTTTTTTGTATGCGAGAAATTTTAAAGCTACTTCCGGTTTTTCTATTGCTCTCCTCATAACCCAAACAAAGTTGGGCTCTGGCTCGTGAAGAGCATGAATGTTTGGAAGATGGGAAAGAACAGTTGCCAGATAACCCGTTCCGCTACGACCAGTTGTTACTGTAAATATGATTCTTTTCTCTTTAAGTTTTTCTGAGAGCTCTCTGAAGAAAGCTCTGGACTTTACGGAGTTTAGAACTTTCTGATAACCGGAAGACATTCCTTTTCCCTGAACTGTAAATCACTGTTTACGAGGCTTAATTATACGAAACAGAGATCCAAGGTTATAAAAAGCAAAAAGTCTGTAGCCGTTTTCTCTTTTTCGGAGCTCCGCCACAGCTCCCTTTTTAAAGGCAATCTTTGAAGGGCTCAGACAGGTAAGGTGGTTGAGGAATAGGGATAGGTCGGGTTCATGACCAACAAGGATAAGATTCTGTTTTCTTTTGTATTTCTTTAAAACTTTTTCGTAGTCTTCTGGTTCGGCATCGGGGGAGAGGAACTCCTCAATCTTTAAATCCCCTTTTATCTTCTCTGCTATCAGCTTTGCCGTATGGAGAGCTCTCTCGCAGGGAGAGGAGACCACCGAGGCCTTTTTCGGTAGAACTGGCTCCAGCCAGTCAAGGAATCTCTTAAACTCCTCAACGCCTTTCTCTGTTAAAGGGCGGAGGCAATCGTCTCCGCTCCACTTCTCTCTCTTTAAGGCCTTTGCGTGTCTTACAAGGAAAACTCTCTTACCCATTTTTCAAAGAACTCCTGTGAGTTGAAGTCTCTCTTTTCCGGCCTCGTGTAGGTCCCGTCGCTCTTGAGGATTCTGGCCTTTGCAGTATCTTTCAGCTGAATTTCCAGTATTTTTTTCAGCTTTTCCTTGAGCTTTTCGTTCTTTACGGGAACCAGCGTCTCAACCCGCCTGTGGAAGTTCCTGGGCATCCAGTCAGCGCTACTTATGAAGACCACATCGTTTTTTCCAAAGTAAAAGATACGGGCGTGTTCTAAGTACTTTCCAACGATGCTTATAACTCTAATGTTCTCGCTCACTCCGGGAATTCCCGGCCTTAGGCAGCAAATTCCTCTGACTATCAGGTCTATTTTCACTCCCTTTTGAGAAGCCCTGTAAAGGGCTTCAATAACTTCGGGATCAACGAGGGAGTTCATCTTTGCAACTATCCGTCCCTTTTTACCAAGGGAGGTTTCTGCCTCTATCAGCTCAAGAATTTTCTGTTTCAGGTTTACAGGGGAGATGAATATCTCTTTCAGCTTTGGAGGGTGGAAGTAGCCGGTTATGACGTTGAAGATTCTTGAGACATCCTCTCCAAGGTCGTCGTCTGATGTGAGGAAGCTGACGTCTGAGTAGATTTTGGCGGTCTCTACGTTGTAGTTTCCGGTTCCAAGGTGGAGGTAGCGTTTTATTCCGTTTTCTTCTTTTCTCACTATCATGAGGAGTTTGGCGTGGGTTTTAAGACCGGGGACTCCGTAAACAACGTGAACGCCATCTTCCTCAAGCTTTTTAGCCCAGACGATGTTACTCTCCTCATCAAACCGTGCCTTTAACTCCACTACAGCCGTTACCTCTTTTCCGTTCTGGGCTGCTCTACTAAGGGCTTCAACTATGGGGGAGTTTTTACCCACTCTGTAGAGGGTCTGCTTTATGGCGAGGACGTTTGGGTCTTCGGCAGCTTCTTCAACAAGTTCAACTATAGGGTCAAAGGACTCGTAGGGGTGGAAGAGAACGGCCTCTCCTTTTTTCAGAGCCGTGAAGACGCCTACCTCAAACTGGGGAGGGTAGTAGGGAATGTAAGGGAGAAACTTGAGGTCTGGTCTCTCTATCTCCCTGTAGAGGCTCCAGAGGTCTGAAAGGTTGAGAGGGATTTTCAGTCTGTAGATGTCGTCGTCGGAGAGCTCTAACTCATCTTTTAAAAAGGAGAGTATCATCTCTGAGCCGCCGTTTATCTCAAGGCGAACCGGCTGGCCGAAACGCCTTTTACGTAAGCCTTTCTCTACTTCCTCTAAGAGGTCGTCGGCCTCGTCTTCCTGAATAACTATGTCGGCGTCTCTGGTTACCCTGAAGGTGGCAACGCTCCTTATCTTCTGGTTGGGGAAGAGTTCGTTCAGGTGCTCAAGTATCAGCTCCTCTAAGTAGATATAGGTTCCCTCGTCAAGTTTTACGAACCGAGGAAGGACTTTTGGAACGGGAACAAGACCAAAGCGGAGCTCCTCTGAGAGCATTTCAACAATGATGTTGAATGAGAGGGATGGAAGGTGGGGAAACGGGTGGGTAAGGTCTACTGCTAAAGGGGTTAGAACGGGAAAGACGAGCTCTTTAAAGTATTTGTCTGCCTTTTTCTTCAGTTTCTTTGGAAGTTCTGAGTAGATGTAGAGTTTTATTCCCTCTTCTTTAAGTAGTTTAACCAGATTTTTGTAGTCCTTCTCGGTTGTTTTGAGGAGCTCCCTGGTCTTCCTAGATATTTTCTTCAGTTGTTCCTTTGGGGTTAAGCCGTCAAATGAGGGCCTGTTTACGCCGGCTGCAACCTGCTTCTTAAGGCCAGCAACCCTTATCATGAAGAACTCGTCAAGGTTTGTGAAGAAGATGGCAATGAATTTCAGACGCTCAAGGAGGGGGTTTGTTTCGTCTTCCGCCTCTTCTAAAACTCGCCTGTTGAACTCTAACCAGGAGAGCTCCCTGTTTATGTAAAGTTTCGGGTCTTTAAGGTTAACACTCTCCATCTACCACTACCTTTTTGTAGATAAGGCCTTCCCTTAAACCATTGCGGGAGATTACAAGCTCTTTACACTTAAATATATCCATAAGCTCAAGGGCTACTACGGCAGCAACCGTAACTGTTTGGGCACGGCTTATTGAGATGTTATAAAGGCGGGAGATATCTTCAGGAGCCATTTTAAGGAGCTTTTCAACAATGGACTTAAGGGCTTTTTTCTTTATCCGCCTCTTTCCGTGAACTTTTCTTAAAGCCCGAACGCTTCCACCAACACCCACCAAGATTTCGCTTTCAGAGAGGTCAAAGTCGTAGGGGTTAACGTAATGGCGGACTTTCCACTTTATCCGCCTTACGTTTTTTACAACTCCGTTCTCTACAGCCTCTTTAAACTCAAGGGTTCCTAAAGGGTAGCTTTTGCACCTTTTGGGTTCTTTCTCTAAAATCTCGCAGACTTCCAAGCTACCTCCGCCAATGTCAAAGAGAAGGCAGTTGTCTGCCTTTACGTCTAATAGAGCTCCCAAAGCGGAGTAGTAGGCCTCCTCCTCTCCCGAAAGGAGGATAACGTCAAAGAACTTCTTGACCCTTTCTAAAATCTCATTCCTGTTCTCCGCAACCCTCAGAACGTAGGTTGCAACGGCAAAGGTGCAGTCTGGCTTAAACTCCTCTACCTGCCTCTTAAAGCTCTTTAAGGTTAAGAGGAGTTCCTCAACTCCCTCCTCTGTCAGCTTTCCATCTTTCAGGTGGTTAAGGAGCCTTAAGTAGATGGACTCTGAAAAGAGCTTCTTTATTTTCTTTCCCTTTACCTCGTAGAAAAAGAGCTTTACGGTGTTTGACCCTATGTCAACTACGGCAACTTTCTTCAAGATACCTCCCTGAGGAAGAGGAGAGCTCCCTCCTGAATCGGCTGGAGGAGCGGTGGCGGAGTTATAGGAGGAAACGCTACCGTTACAAGTGATAAAAGCTCATCGGCCTTCTTACCGGCAGCTATGAGGTTAGAGAGAAGGTCAACCGTTGACGAGACGATTTTGCTCTCTCCGATAACCTCTCCTCCGGCGAGCCTTCCATTCTTCAAAAAGTAGAGCCTTACAGTTAGGGAGTTGGCGTTTAGAGCCATAGGGTAGGCGTCTGCAGATGTAACCGTTATCTCCTTAAAGGCAAACTCTTTTTTCTTGAGGAGCTCTTCTGTGTAGCCTGCAAAACCGTAGAACTTTCCTCCTACCTCCGTAATTCCTGCAGGAACTATGCCGGTATCCTCAATCTGAGGGCCTGAAACGTTGGCTCCGGCAATCCGTCCGTCCCTTGCAGAGACTGAAGCAACCATTCCCGGAGTAAAGTCTCCGTCTACGGCACTTGTGTGGTAGATGCAGTTTCCTGCGGCCAGAACGTTGTCTGCAGAAGTTCTAAGAAACCTGTCAACCTTTATAAAGCCTCTCTCCGTTGCTATTCCGGCATCTACAGCAAGTTTTGTGTTTGGAAGGAAGCCGATAAAGATGAAAACGAGGTCTGCATCCAATTTACCGGAACTTAGAACAACCTTTTCAACGGAAGTCTCCCCTTCAAATCCAACAACCTTTTCGTTTTTCAGAATTTCAACTCCCTGTTTTTTTAGGGTCTCCTCCATCTCTTTAAGGGTCTGGGAAGAGAAGGCTCCAGAAGCGATTCTCGGAGAAGCCTCAACAACTGTAAGCTTTTTGTCTGGCATATTCCGGCTGATGAGGTCTGCAAATCCAACGGAAATAAAACCTCCTCCTATAAGAACAATCCTTTTAGCTTCTTTAACCTTCCTGACATACTCCTCAACAGAGGGAGTCGCCGTGTCTATGTAGTAAATGTTCTGGAGCTCTCCTCCCGGAACCTGAAGCCGCCTTGGAACCCAGCCTGTTGCAAGTATGAGCCTCTCGTAGGAGATGGGCTTCCCACCGGCAGTAAAGATGGAAGAATCTGAAGGGTTCAAAGAGACAACTCTGTCTATGAGGAGAGAAACTCCCATCTCCTTAACTTTCTGAAGGGGGTAGCGGTTCTTCTCAAGGGAAAGGACTCCTGAAATAACGTAAGGAAGGGCACAGGGTATCTGCAAATCTTCTCTATCGTTAATGAGGAGAACACTCCTTTCGGGGTGGAGCTCCCTAACTGTCTTTGCAGCGTTGAAGCCGGCAGGGCCTCCTCCAATAACTACAACGTCGTAGCGCTCCATCTCTCCCTCCTTTCAATAGAGTTTTTCTATCCATACTCTTTTATATATTCTAAACATTTCTCTACTTCCCATCTGCTTCCTATGATAACGGGAACCCGTTGATGAAGCTCATGGGGGAAGATATCAAGGAGGGATTGAGTCCCATCCGATGAGAGTCCTCCAGCCTGTTCTATCAGGAAGGCCATAGGTTTGGCCTCATACAGAAGCCTCAGCTTTCCGTTAGTGTTCTTCTCGTCTGCCGGGTAGATGAAGATTCCCCCTTTAAGGAGAGTTCTGTGAACATCTGCAACCATTGAGCCAACGTACCTCTGGGTGTATTTCTCGGCCTTCAGGTAGTCTATGAACCATCTTAAACCTTCACTGGTCCACTTATTCCTGTTGGCCTCGTTAATTGAGTAGATTTTCCCCTTTTCGGGGAGTTCTATCTTAGGATGAGAGAGGAGAAAGTTCCCGGACTCAGGGTCTAAAGTGAAACCTACGACTCCATCTCCAAGGCTCATAACGAGCATCGTTGAGGGACCGTAGATAACGTAACCTGCAGCAACCTGCTCCCTTCCCGGCTGCATAACTGTATCTTTGTGGATTGAGAAGATCGTTCCGATGCTTACATTAACGTCTATGTTTGAGGAACCGTCAAGGGGGTCAAAGGCAACGGCGTACCCGACCTCTGAAATGATAAGGGCGTCTTCTACCTCTTCAGAGGTTATCTGACAGACCTTCCCACAGTTTTTGAGACTCTGAAAGAGTATTTCGTTTGCAAGCTCGTCTAATTTCTGAACCTCTTCTCCCTGAACATTTACCTTTCCGGCACTTCCAAGAACTCCCAAAAGGCCAGCTTTTCTTACCTTGCCGGCAATCTCCTTACAGGCAGCGGCAATTTCGTTGATTAAGAGAATGAGCTCGTCTGTTAAATTCGGGTTCCCCTCTTTCTTCTGAAAGAGATAGGCAGTAAGGGGTAGAGCCATCTTTCCCTCCCTTTATGCAGATTTTTTCTCTTTCGTTCTCAGCATTCCGCAGGCAGCAGATATGTCCTGACCACGGGAATCCCTTATAAAGGCGGCTATGTTGTGATCCCACAGAACTTTCTGGAACTTCTCTATATCTTCCCTTGGGGTTGGAGAAAAGGGAGCTCCCGGGTAGGGGTTAAAGGGTATCAGGTTTACCTTAACGGGAATTCCTTTTATCAGCTTGACTAGCCTTCTTGCATCTTCCAGGGAATCATTTACCCCTTTGAGCATAACGTATTCAATCATTATTCTCCTGTTGTTGTCTGCAGGGTAGCGCCTTAAAGCTTTCATTATTTCGCCGATAGGCCAGCGCCTGTTCATGGGAACAATCTTTTCCCTCTGCTCATCGGTTGTGGCGTGGAGCGAAACGGCAAGTTTTACTTTGTTCATCTCTTTTGCCATCCTGTCTATTCCGGGAACAACGCCAACTGTTGAAACGGTAACTTTACGAGTTGAGAGGTCCAACATATCTCTGTGGGTCATTATCTCAACGGCCTTTTTAACGTTGTCAAAGTTTAAAAGGGGCTCTCCCATTCCCATAAAGACGACGTTTGAGATTCTCCTGTTCTCTCCAACATCCCTTTGAACGTGAATATACTGATCAACGATCTCCGCCGCTGTAAGGTTCCTTGTGAAGCCGTCTTTTGCGGTTAAGCAGAACTTGCAACCGGCAGGGCAACCCACCTGAGTTGAAACGCACAAAGTGTTCCAGTCTTTCTCTGGAATGAAGACAGACTCTATTCTGTTTCCGTCTGGAAGCTCAAAGAGGTATTTCCTGGTTCCATCTGAAGACTCTTCAACTTTAACGGTTTTCAGAATGTCTATTCTGGCTTTTCGGGAAAGGAGCTCCCTGGCCTTTTTGCTGAGGTTTGTCATCTCGTCAAAGCTCTTAATCCTCTTCTTGTAGAGCCACTGGGCAATCTGCTTTGCCCTGTAAGGTTCAAAGCCCAATTCCTTAACGAAATCCTTAAGCTCTTCTATGTTGAGGTTCTTTATGTCAACCATTGCCTCTCCTCTTAAAGGTTCTGTAAATACCGTAGGCAGTTGAACCCAAAAATGCAACGGTTATAAGGAGAGAGAGGAAAAAGCTAATTTCACTCATCAATTTCTTCTGCCTCGTCAACAAGCATTACCGGTATATCGTCAACTATTGGGTAGGAGAGCTTACACTTATGACAGATGAGTTTCTGCTCTTTTTCCCTGTACTCAAGGTCTCCTTTACACTTGGGGCAGACCAGGATTTTGAGGAGCTCCTCCGGAACCATACCAACCTCCCTGAAACTCTTGACACGATAAAACATAAGACATAATTTTCCTTACCGCAAAGCGGAGGGGTGGCCGAGTCTGGCTGAAGGCGGGTGACTTGAAATCACCTGAGGGCCTAACCAGCCCTCCGGGGGTTCAAATCCCTCCCCCTCCGCCACAAAATGGGCCCGTAGCTCAGCTGGTAGAGCAACGGACTTTTAATCCGTAGGTCGGAGGTTCGAATCCTCCCGGGCTCACCACTTTTCTGGAGAGGTGGCCGAGCTGGCTGAAGGCGCCCGCCTGCTAAGCGGGTGTACGGGTTTAAAGCCCGTACCGCGGGTTCGAATCCCGCCCTCTCCGCCACTTACCCTCCAAAGATAGCCTTCATCTCCTCGTCAAAATAGCTTGGAAGAGTATCGTAAGGGTTCTTACCACTATCGTTGGTTACATAAACAAAACTGCACCTGTCTCTGACCTGGTTTAGAACATCTTTATAAACATTTTCTGGCACACCGGTAACAATGCATATAGAACGGCTCCTGAGCCCCGAATCCTTTAAACTGTTAAGGTTTCCGTAATCGGATTCAAAAATGACGACCATATCCCCTACAGAAAAGTAGGCTTTATCTGGAAGAATCCCGGGATTAAGGATAACTTTATAGCTTCCTTTAGACTTTACATAGCTGTAGATATCTTTGTAGTAAGCAAGCTTCCCGGAGTCTGCGGGAACCTCATCAATGAAGAACCCCTCTACCTGAGGATAGAGCTTTAGCCATCTGTCAATCTCTTTCTTAACCTCTTCCATGGATCTGTTTCCCCAGTCTGTATACACATACCCTACAGGGGTCTTTCCTTCTCTTTCAAGGGCAGTAATAAAATCTGAAAGGGAAAGGTCAGCTTCAGAACCGGGACCGTTTGACGGGTTTAAAATAACGAAGAAAAGAGAGGATGAGGGAGCTCCTAAAATCAAATCCCTGTAGTTTTCATCAGAGAAGTAGGCTGGAACTACTGTTCCTAAAAACTTTTCTTCATGCCCACTTTTACCGCTGGAACCGCACCCTAAGAGGAATAAAAGAGTTAGAACCGCTAGCCAGCGCACCGTTTCCCCTCCCAGAGTTTCTAGATAACGTTATCATATAATTTGCCAGAAAACCAAGAAGGAGAAGAGAATGAAAACTGTTGATCTCAGGAAAGAGAACTGGAAAGAGGATACGGAGCTCTCCCGAATAAGAAACAGAGGCCAGGGGCTTGAGTCAAAGTATGCTCCAGCAGTCCTTGAAATCATAGAAAACGTAAGGAACTTCAGGGATAGAGCAGTATTTGGCTACGCAAAGAAGTTTGACAGGGTTGAGCTAACTCCTGAAAACGTAAGGGTTTCTGATGAGGAGATTGAAGAAGCTTTCAGAAAAGTTCCAGAAGAAGTTATCAAAGCCATAGAGTTTGCCGTTGAAAGGGTTAAGAAATTCCACGAACACCAGAAAGAAAACTCCTACTTTGTAACAGAACCGGGAATCGTTTTAGGCCAAAAAGTAACGCCGCTGGAAAGTGCTGGAATCTACGTTCCCGGAGGAAAAGCCTCATACCCCTCATCCGTCATTATGAACGCCGTTCCTGCAAAAGTTGCAGGGGTTGAAAAGGTTGTAATGATTACTCCAGCAATAGGCTCCTTAGAGGTTAATCCATACTCATTAGTTGCCGCGAAACTTTCCGGCGTTGACGAGATTTACAGGGTTGGAGGAGCCCACGGTATTGCAGCTATAGCCTTTGGAACAGAGAGTATCCCAAAAGTTGACAAAATAGTAGGGCCCGGAAACATCTACGTTGCCCTTGCCAAAAAGTTTCTCTTTGGAACGGTTGATATAGACATGGTTGCAGGCCCCAGCGAAATTCTGGTTATAGCCGACGAAACAGCAAACCCAGACTGGGTAGCAACAGACCTCCTCTCTCAGGCGGAACACGACGAGCTTGCAGGGGCGTTTTTAGTTACCCACAGCGAAAAGCTGGCTGACGAAGTTATCAAAGCTGTAGAGGAGAAACTTCAGAAGTTGAAGAGAAAAGAGATTGCAGAAAAATCAATAGAGAACTTTGGAACCGTTTTTATAACGAGAGATGTTTACCATTCGTGTGAAGTTGCAAACGAGGTAGCTCCTGAACATTTAGAAGTTGCAACATCTGAGCCCTTTGCCCTCTTAGACCACATTAAACATGCAGGAGCCATCTTCTTAGGCCACTATACCTGCGAGAGTTTGGGAGACTACGTTTTAGGACCCAACCACGTTTTACCTACCGGAGGAAGCGCCAGGTTCTTCTCTCCCCTCGGGGTTTACGACTTTGTTAAACGCTCATCTGTTCTCTACGTAAGCCCTGAAGGGTTTAAGAGAGTAAGCGAAGCGGCAAGAGAGCTTGCAGAGTGTGAAGGCCTTGAAGCCCACAGGCTTGCCGTTGAGGTAAGAGAAGCTGTAAAGATGGTAATTAAAGCTACCGAAACTGTGAGGGAGTGATGGAACACCTCCTTTCTGCAGAAGAGATAACGCCGGAAGTTTTCGGCGAGATTTACCAGACGGCTCAGAGTGTTAAGAAAGCTCTCAGAGAGGGAAGAAAGAAATTTTCCGTTTTAAGGGGAAAGTGCGTTGTAAACCTTTTCTTTGAGCCTTCTACGAGGACGAGGTCTTCTTTTGAGAAGGCGGGAAAGTTCCTCTCTGCAGACGTTATCAACATAAGCACTTCTACAAGCTCTGTTAAGAAGGGAGAGAGTTTGGTAGATACGCTGAAAAACCTTGACATGATGCACCCCGACGTTATCGTTTTGAGACACCCGTGTGAGGGAGCTCCCTACACGGCAAAACCCTTCGTTCGGGCAGCCATAGTAAACGCCGGAGACGGGAGACACCAGCACCCAACACAGGCTCTGTTAGATGCAGCAACACTGAAAGAACACTTTGGAACACTTGAGGGAAAGAGAATCACGATAGTTGGGGACATTGCCAACAGCAGGGTTGCCCGCTCAGACGCAATTCTCTTTAAGAAATTAGGTGCAGAGGTTTTCGTCTACGGCCCGTCAACAATGATGCCAAGGTACCCTGAAGCTATGGGAGTTAAAGTTCTGAAGAGCTTTGATGATGTCTGCGACGTCTCAGATGCAGTAGTCCTCTTAAGGATTCAGCTTGAGAGGTTAAATGCAAAGAAGACGTTTCCGTCTATAAGGGAGTATGCGGAGCTATTCGGCTTAAACAGAGAGAGGTTGAAAAAGCTGAGGCCTGAAACTGTGATTCTCCACCCGGGACCTTTCAACAGGGGAGTTGAGCTGACAAACGACGTAGTTGTTTCAGACAAAACCCTTATCTTCCGCCAGGTTGAAACAGGACTTGCAGTTAGAATGGTAGTCCTATCTTTACTGTGTAACAGGTTAGAAAGATTGAAGGAGGAAGTAAAATGAGAAGCGGAAAAAAATTAGGAGCTCTCACACTGGCCGGTTCACTCGTTCTTATCGCCGGTTGTATTAAAGGAGGAATTCTTAACCGAGACCTCGTTTTTAAAACGAAGAACGGAGATGTCGTTTTCAGCCACCGCTACCACGTTAAAGTTCAAAAACTCCACTGCTACTACTGCCACCCGAGGCTCTTCAAAAAACGGTTTGGAGCTGACAAGTTTACAATGAGAGACATCTGGAACGGCAAGTACTGCGGTGCATGTCACAACGGCAAAATAGCATTTGACGCAAGAAACCCCAAAAACTGCTCAAGGTGCCACAAGCAAAAAAGTGGAGCGTAGTAATGACCAGTATCCTGTTTAAGGGAGCAAGGGTAGTAGATCCTTCTCAGGGAATTGACAGAGTACTTGACCTTCTAATTGAAGGAAACAGAATAGTTAAAGTGGAAGAGAATATAAGTACTTCTGAAGCAGGTCGGAGTATTGACGTCTCCGGCCTCGTCCTTACTCCCGGCTTTATAGACCTCCACTGCCACCTGAGAGACCCCGGACAGGAGTGGAAGGAAGACATTGAGACAGGAACCCTCGCTGCCGTGGCAGGCGGATTTACTTCTATCTGCTGTATGGCAAACACAGACCCCGTAAACGACAACCCAACGATTACCAGGTACATAATTGAAAAGGCAGAAAAAGTAGGACTGTGCGACGTTTTCCCCATCGGAGCAATAACAAAAGGCCTTAAAGGAGAGGAGCTTGCAGAGATAGGCCTTATGGTAAAGGCTGGAATTGTTGCAATCTCTGACGACGGTGAAACCCCAAAAGACTCAAAAGTTTTAAGAAACGCAATGGACTACGCAAGGAGCCTTGGAATACCGGTCTTTACCCACTCGGAAGATAAGTCCCTCTCTGCCGGCGGCCACATGAACGAAGGGCCTCTATCAAGCCTTCTTGGTATTCCCGGAATGCCACCGGAAGCAGAAGACATTGGAACAATGAGGGATATTCTGATAGCAAAGCTCACAGGCGCCCACATCCACGTCTGCCACGTCTCAAGTAAGGGAGCTCTCCAGATAATAGAAGCTGCAAAACGAGAGGGAGTAAAAGTTACCTGTGAGATAACGCCCCACCACTTCACTCTGACTGAAGAGGCAGTTAGAGAGTTCAACACAAACGCAAAGATGTGCCCACCTCTGAGAACCGAAGACCACGTAGAGGTGTGTAAAAACGCCCTAAAAACAGGAGTTGCAGACGCAATAGCAACAGACCACGCCCCTCACACCGAAGATGAGAAAATGGTAGAGTTCTGCCGGGCACCATTTGGAATTATCGGATTTCAGACAGCTCTCTCTCTTTCACTTAACCTCGTAAGGGAAGGTTACCTGACTCTGAGCCAGATGGTTGAGAAACTCTCTACAAATCCGGCAAGAATAATCAGAAAGAGCGACATAGGAACCCTTAAACCGGGGGCAAGGGCAAACATAACCGTTTTTGACCCGGAAGAGGAGTTTACCCTAACAGAGGATTTGATAAAGTCTAAAAGCAAAAATACGCCATTTTTAAACAGGAAACTTAAGGGAATGGTGAAATTCACTCTACATAATGGTAGAATAGTCTATAAAACTGTATAGGGAGCCCCCATGCACCAACAACCTGGCTTCAGCTTCTTTGACCTGTTCTGGCTACTAATTATTCTCCTCTCTCTCTGGCCTCTCTTCCAGCAGAAGAACCTTGAGTGGGCAAGACTCAGGCTCATCAGGGAAATTGAGAAAAAAAGAAAATCCCGTGTTATCACAATGATCCACAGGCAGGAGCGCCTGGCCTTTATGGGATTCCCTATCGTCAGATTCATAACTATTGAAGACTCTGAAAGGGTTTTAAGAGCTATAAGAATGACGCCAGAGGACATGCCTATTGACTTTATAATCCACACTCCGGGAGGCCTTGCCCTTGCTGCAACTCAGATAGCCTCAGCTCTGGCAAAACACAAAGCTCCCGTTAGGGTAATCGTTCCCCACTACGCAATGTCGGGGGGAACGCTGATAGCCCTTGCAGCAGATGAGATAATTATGGATCCTAACGCCGTTTTAGGTCCCCTTGACCCCCAGCTTGGGCAGTTTCCCGCTCCTTCCATAGTTAAGGCTGTAAGGGAAAAACTTCAGGGCGGAAAGGCAAATGTAAAAGACGAAACCCTTATACTTGCAGACATTGCAGAAAAAGCGCTACACCAGATGAAGGAAACTATAGAGAGAATTTTGAAACAGAAAGGCCACGATGAAGAGAAGGCAAGAAAAATAGCTGACCTTCTAACTTCAGGTTACTGGACCCACGACTACCCGCTGACGGTTGAAGTAGTTAAAGCCCTAGGTCTAAACGTTTCTACCGACGTTCCAAAGGAGGTTTACGACCTGATGGAGCTCTACTACCAGCCGTCGGGTCAGGCCTCTGTACAGTACATTCCGGTCCCCTACGGTGAACCAAAGAAAGGGGAGGTGCCGATAAGGAAACCACATTAGGAGCGATAAAGTGTTCAGAATAGGAGACAAGGTAGCCTTTCCCCCTCACGGGGTAGGAGTAATTGAAGGAAGAGAGGAGAGGGAGGTAGAGGGAAAAAAAATAGCCTATCTGAGAATCACCCTCATAGGAAAGAGCATGTCAATTTTAGTACCTGAAAAGAGCGCCGAGTCGTCAGGGATAAGGCCTGTCCTCTCGGAGGAGGAGATTGAAGAACTCTTCAACTACCTGTCTGAAGTTCCTAAAAACATAAGTGAAAAGTGGACTGTTCGCCACAGGCTCAACGTTGACAGACTCAAAACGGGAAACGTCAAAGAGCTTGCAACCGTTGTAAGAAACCTATCTTACAGATCCAAGGATAAGGAACTCTCCTACTCTGAAAAGAGAATGTTTGAGGAGGCCTTCAGCAAACTTGCCGAGGAGATTGCACTCTCCCTTGGAGAACCTGTTAAAAAAGTAAAACAGAGGATGAGAAAGATACTGAAAGAGGTTAAAAAGAAGTGATAACCAAAATTGTAGGCGGTTTCTTTCTCTTCCTCATCTTCGTTACTATTGTAATTTTTAAAAATTACGGCTTTACGCTCACCCAGTCTCTAATACTGGGAATATTCATAACAGCCGCTTCTTTCCTCTTCTACCAGTTTGTTTTGAAGAGAAAGCTTTCTGTAAAGGTTATTCTCCTGTTCTTTGCAGGGTTCTACTTAGGCCTCTATCTTGCAAAGGGTATCACCCTATCACTCTATCCGATATTCTCCTCATTTACCTACCTTCAGGACATTCTCTTCCTGACGCTTCCATACCTGTTTGCATTCTTAGCTGTTGAACTTGGAGCAAACAGGCCTTTAAGCCAACTCATAAAGGAAGAATCCCCCCTCTACTGCACCCCAAAAGTTGTTGACACAAGTGCACTGATAGACGGAAGGATCTACGAAATAGCAAAGATAGGGTTTATTGAGGGGAAGATAATTATTCCCCGTTTTGTTTTAGAGGAGCTCCAACTCCTTGCAGACTCAACAGACCCAACGGTAAGGACAAAGGGAAAGAAAGGTCTTGAGATAGTTTCCAAGCTGAAAACCCTTGAAAAACCTCCGGTTGAAATATATGAAAGAGACTTTCCCTGGATAAGAGACGTTGACGCTAAGCTTGTGGAGCTCTCAAAGAGGCTGGGAGCAAAACTGATAACTACAGATTACAACCTGAACAGAGTTGCAACTATCAAAGGCGTTGAGATACTCAATATAAACGACCTTGCAAACGCTCTTAAACCGGTAGTGGCAGTAGGTGAAGAGCTGGTTGTCTTTCTGGTAAAAGAGGGTAAGGAAAAGAACCAGGGAGTAGGCTATCTAGACGACGGTACAATGGTTGTTGTAGACAACGCTAAACACCTGATAGGTCACAAGGTAAAGGTTCTGGTTAACAACATCCTTCAGACGTCTGCAGGGAAAATCATTTTTGGTAGGCTGAAAGAGGTGGTGAAGTGAGAGTTGCCGTTGTTCCAGCTGCCGGAGTCGGTAGACGGTTCGGAGGTAAGAAGCAGTTCTACAGAATACTCGGTAAACCGGTTATTGAGTTCCCCCTTGAGGTACTCAGTAAAAGCGAGCTGATAGACACAATTGTACTGGTTCTGCCAAAAGAGAACCTTAACCTGGGAGAGGAGTTGAAGCAGAAGTTTCCAAAGATTGCCGCTGTTGTAGAAGGAGGAGACGAGAGACAATCTTCTGTCTTTAGAGGTCTTAAAAAGGCTTCAGAACTCAAGCCTGAAGAGGTGTTAGTTCACGACGGAGTAAGACCTATTATTGATCTTTCACTTATAACAGACCTGACGATTGCAATGTCAGATTACGAAACGGAAGGCGTTATACCCGGGGTGAAACCAAAAGAGACCGTAAAGGAGGTGGGAGCTCCCCTTGAACCGGGAGACTTCCTCGTTGAAAAGACGCTAAACAGAGATAAACTGTTACTGGTTCAAACTCCCCAGCTTTTTAAGTTTGAGGTTCTTTTTGAGTGTCACAAAAGGGCTAAAGAAGAAGATGTAGTAGTAACAGACGACTCAGCTCTACTTGAAAGGTACGGTTACACAGTTGTTGCAATAGCAGGAAGCTACCGAAATATAAAATTAACAACCCCGGAAGACGCCAAAATCGCCGAAGTTTTCCTTAGAGAGCTCTATACGAAAGGCCCGTAAGGGGGAAAGGCATGAATTTCCTGAAAGAAGTTCCCCTCTTTAGCGGACTTTCGGAAGAACAGATAGAAAAGGTAAGCAGAATAGGTTACCTGAAGGTATACCAGAAGGGAGAGGTGATATTCAACCCCGGAGATAAAGCGGAACACTTCTTTATTCTAAAATCGGGCAAAATTAAGATATTTAAAACAGCAAGAGGAAAAGAGCAGATAATCAAAATATTTGACGTTCCCGCCCTGTTTGGTGAAGCTGCAAGCTTTACAGGAAAGAACTTTCCTGCCTGGGCAGAGGCTCTGGAAGAGTCGGAAATACTCACCATTCCAAGACAGAGGTTTATGGAACTCCTCAAAGAAGACCCGGAAATTGGAATGAACCTTCTCTCCGTAATGGCTCAAAGGCTTCTACATCTGACAAACGTCATAGAGAACCTCTCCCTAAAGAACGCTCTGTCAAAGGTTGCAAACTACATACTGCGAAAGTATGAGGAAACAGGAAAAGAGGAGATACCGTTCAGCACCAGCATCGCCTCAATGGAGCTTGGACTGACGAAAGAGACCGTTTCAAGAATGATAGGAAAACTAAAAGAGCTCGGAATAATTGAGAAAACGAGAAACAGCGTAAGAATCAAGAACACTAACGCCTTAAAGGACGCTGCCTTTTAGATTGAAACCTCTCCTTAATCTCGTGGAAGAACCAGCCTAACGGATCGTATATCAGGAGCCTCGGTCCACTATAACGCATAACACTCCTTACTCTCTTCCTCATGTCCGGCCTGTAGCAGTGAATGGGGCACTTCTTACAGGTTGGTTTATTCTCCCCAAATGGACAGAGGTCTAAACGGCTAAAAGCGTAGTCAAGAAGCTTTTTACATTCGGGGCAAAGCTCTCCTCTTCTGCTCCCGTGTCTCCTCCAACAGTAAAGCTCAACCATTCTCTTTATTGTCTCTTTTTCCCTTTCTATAGCTCCCAAAGAACACCTCTCATCTTAAAAATAAAGAGCCCTCCCCAAAAGGGGAAGGTAACACTCACTGGGAGGGAGGAGATGAAGATACTATATACCAAGGAGGTCTCTCTTCTTCATTATGTGCTCCTCCATGGCCTTGGCAGCTTCAACAGGGTCATTCCCTACGGCTATCTTACCCCCTGTAAGGGCTTCAACTTCTTCTGTCAGAAGCTTAACAACCTTATCTGACCCTGTAACTGGAGGAACGGGAGAAACGTGTGTATAGAATCCCATAGCAACAGCAGAGAAGCCATCTATAACCGCCTTCTGCTCCATGTATTCAGGAGCTGTAACAACTGCAGGGAGCTGAGAAGGATCAACTCCAAGAGCGTTAGCAATAGCAACGGCAGTCATTATGATACGACCTGTATCTGTACATGTCCCGAAGGAGAGAACAGGGGGAATTCCTAAAGCTTTACAGACACCTGCAAGTTTTGGTCCCGCGTACTTCTCTGCAGCTTCAACAGTTTCAAGCCCTGCCTTTTGCATGCCTGCATTACCGCAGCCGGCACCTATAACCAAGATGTCCCTCTTAATGAGCTCCTTGGCGAGGTTAACCGTCATGCTATCTTGAGGACCGTTTCCCAAGGAAGTGCAGTTAACAAGAGCTGCAATACCTTTAATGTCTCCACTCTTAATAACTTCAAGAAGCGGGTCAAGGCTTCCACCAAGCGCATTAACTATCGCCTCAGCAGAGAATCCAACGAGTGCTTTCTGCTTGAACTTGGAAACATCAGCCTTCTGTTTGCTCCTCCTCTCCTTGAAGTTTTCAATGGCCAGCTTGATTATCTCTTCGGCAACTCTTGCTTCGTTTCCAGGTTCATATTCAAGCCTGATTGAACCTGGAACGCCAATAATGTTAGAAACAGCAATAAGCTTGAAGGTGTACTTATCTGCGTACTCTTTCAGATTGGCAAGGGAGCAGTTCATATCCATTACAAAGGCGTCAACAGCACCTGTTGAGAGGAAGTACTCTATAGAGATCCAGTTTGAAGTTAAACCGGCAAAAACATCATCACACTCAACCCTTGCCATAATCTCCTGGCCGGTCTCAATAGACCCTACTATCCTTATACCTTTGGCTCCAGCTTCCTTTGCCATCTGCTGGAACTTCTCGTCCTTTGCAAGCTTGATAAGGGCCATACCTACAAAGGGCTCGTGTCCGTTGGGAAGGATGTTCACGTAGTCCGGATCTAAAACTCCAAAGTCAACCGTACACTCATGCGGAGAAGGGGTTCCGTAGAGAGCGTCCTGAATCATCTCAAGTGGAACAAGACTTCCAAAAGCAGAGGCTACTCCGTTCCTTAGAGCAGCTAGGGCAAGTGTAATGTAATCTCCGTCTATGTTTGTCATTGATCTTGTAACAGAGTCAACCAGTTCGTTCATTGGCCCTTTCGGCGTTATACCCAGTTTTTTAAACAACTCTTTTCTACTTTCCGGCGCCAGAGCCTCTACAAAAGTAGAAGGTTTATTCTCAGAGAGGGTCTCAAGAACTCTCTGAGCCACTTTTTCCGCCTTTGCGTCAAGAGAAAGCGACGTATCAACGCCGAGAATTTGAGCTAAAGCGTCTATCTTTGACGGATCCTTAATCTCGTAAACTGTGTTACCCCTGGCAGTTTCAAGTAAAGTGAGGGCTGCCTCCCTACAGTGGTAGGTGTAGGCAGCAAGCCCCATGTTGGCCTTAATGAGGAGGTTTCTCATAACAATTCCATGGGCATCTATACCGCAAACTCCTCTTGGGGTCTGAGGGGTTATACGACACGGTCCCATTGAACAGAGCTGACAGGAGACTCCCTCTTTGCAGAACTTACAGCGAACCTTCTCCATTGCCTCAAAACGGTCCGCAACGTTAGAGAGCCCTGCCTCCTTTACTTTCTGATACATGAAGTTGACACTTTCGTGGATGGAAGGCATTTTAAGACCTACACCTGTGGAGAGATCTGATTCTACACAGAAGTTAGGTTCCTTTTGCTTCTTATCTCCTCCATTTCCCTTTTTAAAGAATCCAAACATTTTTTCCTCCTTTTCTTCTGTAGTTCTGTTTTAAAGAATAGCTGAATCTCCTTTTCGCTTCCTTGACATAGGTCAATATCAGCTCAATATTTAAATATTACATCAATCGGAGTTACATAATTAAATAATTAATTGCAGGAGAACGTGATGAAAGTAGCTGTACCTATTCTTGAAAAAGAATTTGATGGGAAAAAGCTGGTAAATCTACACTTTGGAAAATCTAACCTGTTTGCAATTGTAGATACTGAAACCGGAGAAGTTAAAGTTCTCAAGAACCCCGCACTGCACCTTGAAAGGGGTAGAGGAAAGTTTATAGCTGAAATGTTAAAAAAGGAAGGTGTCAAAGCTGTTCTCGTTAAGGAGATGGGACCAGGAGCTTTTAATAAGGTAACAGGCTTTGGAATGACCGTTTACCTAATTCCAGCTGAGGTAAAGTTCCTTAACGAAGCTGTGGAACTTTTTAAGGAAGGGAAGCTAGAAGTCTTAACAGAGCCAAACGAAGAGTAAAGAGAGCCCCCAACCGATTGGGGGCAGCCTAAATGTGAGGAGGGAGAGATGGAGCATCTGGATGGTGAATAATATATCCTTTTTTCAAAAAGTCAAGGGCACAGTTTTAAACTTTCATTAAAGAGTACCTCTCCAGAGGTTTTAAACTTTAGTTTAAAGATGAAGACTTTAACTTTCTCTTCCAAAGCTCTGTAAAAAGTCTCTGTAAACTCCGGATCGCTCACTCTGTTTGGAAGGAAGCAGCTACAATCTCTGAAAGCGAGAAAGAGCAGTGCAGCCTTATAACCCTCTTTAGTCGCTCTGATTAGCTCCTCAAGGTGGCGTTTACCCCGTTGCGTAGGAGCGTCAGGAAAGAGGCAGTTTTTCTCTTTTACCAGATTGCATCCTTTCACTTCTAAAAGTAGTTCCCCATCTACAAGGAAATCTATCCGACTTTTGCCAAAGCGGACCTCAGGCTTTAACTCTTTCGGTTTAAAACCAAGGAGGCCTTCTTCTATAATCCTTCTTGCAATTAATGAGTGAACAGAGGTGTTCAGAAGAACCCACTCTCGATCGCTTTTAACGGCCACGAACTTGTAGTCCAGCTTCCCCTTAGGATTGGGAGCGAGAAGGACGGGAGCTCCCTCCTTAAGGAGCTCCCCAAGCCTTCCGGTATCGCTCAGATGTACTCCCCTCTTCTCTCCGTTAACTTCAACCAGAACGACAAACCGATTGATCCGCTTGAGAAGTTTCCCTTTTGTAAAACCACCAAAGTAAGTTCTAAGGTTGGTCAGAACCATCAAAGGGACTTCTGAACCTCAAAGTCTATGTTCTTACCGAGGTGTCCTGTGGCGTTTGCAACGTGAACAACAACCTGCCCCGTTTCAGGTTCGTACTCAAGAACGGTAATTCCACAGTTGGCCTGCTTAAACGCCCAGAACCTATTCAGGTCTACCCCAAGAAGGTGGCACATAAGAACTTTATTTGTGGCGTCGTGGCCTACAACAACGATAAGATCTTCAGGTGAGAACTGAGAGACAACCTCCTCAAAAGCCTTAACAGCCCTGTTGTAAACGTCTTTCAGGCTTTCCCCTCCGGGCATCTTCACCTCTGCCGGCCTGGTTCTCCAGAGTTTGAGGAGCTCCGGGTACCTCTCCTCAACCTCAGAGGCCAACATCCCTTCCCACTCTCCGTGGTCAATCTCCTTAAAACCCTCCTTAACCTGAACCTCAAGTCCATGATGTTTGGCAATCTCCTGGGCTGTGTCCCTACACCTTGAAAGAGGACTTGAAAAAACGGCTTTAACAGGAAAGTCTTTGAGAGCCTCTCCTACCCTTCTTGCCTGCTCCTTTCCCTCCTTATTGAGGGGAATATCCATCTTTCCCTGATATCTTCCCTCTGCGTTCCACACAGTTTTACCGTGTCTAACCAGAATAACCTTAGGCATCTGTACTCCTCCAGAAGTTTAGTTCGGAAATTATACAGTCAGGATTTTTACAGAATTTTTACAACTACTGTAAAATTTGTCTAAACTACTGTCGGAGGAAGGGAATGAAGAAGAAGCTTGACAGATGGATGGACAGAATGCCTATGCCCGTTCTGCCTCCAGAGGTAAGAAAGAGGGTGTTTAACGAGTACATACTCGGTTACGGCCACACCGCAGCAAAAGATGAATCCCTTAGGTGCCTGCTCTGTAAAACACCTACCTGTATGGATTCCTGTCCAGTAAGCAGCAGGATACCGGAGTGGATTGAGACAATACAGAAGGAAGGAGTCATTGAGGGATACAAAATACTGAGGGACAGAAACCCGTTCAGCTCAGTATGTGGAAGAGTATGTCCTCAGGAAAGACTCTGTGAAAGCACCTGCATCCTCCTGAGGAGAAAGAACGGAGAAGCCGTAGCAATAGGAGGACTTGAGAGGTTCATTGCAGACAACATTAGAATGTCTGGAATTAACTGGACTGACGAGAAAGAGTGTGAGGATACCGGAAAGAAAGTTGCAGTAATCGGAGGAGGGCCTGCCGGCCTTGCAGCAGCATACTTCCTTGCCAGAAAGGGACACAAGGTAACTATTTTTGAAGCGCTTCCCTACCTTGGCGGAGTAATGAGGTACGGAATTCCCGAACCAAGACTCCCAAGAGAAGCCCTTGACTGGGACATCAACCTGATCCTTAATCTTGGAGTTGAAGTTAAAACAAACACAGTTGTAGGAGAGGACATCACACTTGACCAGATTAGAAAGGAGTACGACGCCGTCTTTATAGCAGTAGGTTCCGGTAGAGGAAAGAAGATGAACATTCCAGGAGCAGATCTTAAAGGGGCGTACTCTGCCATAGGATTCCTTATGAAAGTAAATACAGGAGAGGTTCACACATTGCTTGCCCCTGAAAGGGAAATAGAACTCCCACAGGACAAAAAAGTAATTGTAGTAGGCGGAGGGTTCACAGCCGTTGACTGCGCCCTGGTTGCGGTAAGGCTAGGAAACGAAGTAGAGGTTGTTTACAGGAGAACAAAGGACTCTTCTTCTGCAAGGGAAGATGAGTGGGAAATGCTTGAAGAAGAAGGGATCAAGATAAACTGGCTCACTCAACCTGTTGAAGTAATAGGAGATAATGAAGGTAACGTAAAGGCACTGAAATGCGTTAAGATGGAACTTATTCCTCAGGAGAACGGAAGACCGAAGGTGAAGCCGATAGAGGGTTCAGAGTTTGAGATTCCCTGCGACGTCGTCATTTTTGCCGTAGGACAGGGAGATAACCCTATTGCGTACAAAGACCTGGAAGGGCTCAAAATTGACAAGTGGAACAACCTTTCAACCGTTGATGAGGAGTTCAGAACGAACGTAGAGGGTGTCTGGGCTGGCGGAGACGTTGTAAACGGAGGAGACCTGGTAGTTACAGCCATAAAGCACGCCCAGATTGCCGCAAGGTCTATTCACAAATACCTCACAACCGGAAAGTGGGAGTATAAGGGAGAATAAATTCAGAGGTGGGCCTTTGGGCTCACCTCCCCAGTAATCTATCAAGAACTATGGAGGCAGCAGATCTGACGGAGAGGTGGTTGTAGTCTGTTGGCCCTTCTATAGGTTCTAAAATATAGTCTGCCGAAGAGATAAATTCCTCCGTTAAACCCCAGCCGGTTCCAAAACAGATAATAATGTCTTCCCCTGAAGTGATTTTATCCCGAAGGGAACTGTAGGAAATGGCTCCGTTGTACCTTTTTGCAGTGGTAACCACAACCTTAGGCCTTACCCCGTCTCTCTCCTCTATATCTTTCAGGGCATCCTCAAAGTAGGGTACGGCCTCTACTATCTTCAGAGCTTCCCACCGTTTAGGGTTGTACTTCCTGCCGTGGCCACTCTGCCAGAAGGAGAGGAGTTTTCTGGCAAGCCAAAGATGGTTCTCTATAGGCTGAACAACGTAGTAACGCTTTGCTCCAAAAGTTCTGGAGGCCCTTGCTATGTCGTGGATGTCAAGGGTTGTTAGCGAAGTGGCAACTACTTTTCTGCTTTTGTTGTAAACAGGGTAGTGGAGAAGAGCTGTGTAGACGGCCATACTTCTCTCCTGTTTGTTTTTGAAAGGATACTACTTCTCAGAAGCCTTTTTAAAGAGGAAAATGGAAGGAATGTAAAAGAGAAGAAGCTTCGGGGAGAAGGCAAGGATGAGAGAGAAACCTAAGATGGCAGCTCCCCAGAAGAAAGAGTCGGTAATCTCTTTCTCCTCTCTGGTAAACTCTGCCTTTATCTCTGACGGGAGGTTTGAGAGGAGCTCCCCGTAATCAAGAACCAGCTTAACGGTCTTCCTTCTAATAGTTGAAGCAACCATTCTTGGAGCTATCCTCATAAGGTAGGGCTTCAGAAGGGGAGGGAGTCTGAAGTCGGGATAGATTATCCTGGCGACTGACTCTGTGTGTGCTATCGTCTTCATAAGAGTAACAAGCTCCTCGGGAAGGACTATTTTAAACCGCCTGGCAACGGATAGCTCCTCGTAAAAGAGCCTCTCTGCATCAATCTGGGAGAGAGGCCTGTTGTAGTACTTATCAAGGAATACGAGAACTTCCCTCTTCAACAGGTTCTCGTTTACCCACTCCCCAACAGCCCCTATACGCTTCAGCGAGCTTACTATCATGTCTGGATCCCTGTTCATAACACCTACAGAGAAGAGGAAGAACTCACTCAGAGTGTCGGGAGAAAGCCTCCCAACTATTCCGAAGTCAACAAAGGCAAAACGGCCGTCTTCCAGGAGGAATATGTTTCCGGGATGCAGATCTCCGTGGAAAACACCCAGTTCAAAAACGGTTCTGTTAACTATGTGGACAAACCTCTCAGCAAGTCTCTTCCTCTCCTCACTGCTGAACGACTCAAAGAGCTCTGGTGAGAGCTTTTTCCCCTTAACAAACTCAGTCGTCAGATAACGGGAGGAGGTTACCTCCCAGACAACAGCGGGAACAAAGAGAGACGGTTCCTTTTTGGAGAACTTCCTGAAGAGCTCCATGTAGGCGGCTTCCGTTGTAAGGTCAAGCTCAGTAAGGAGCATCCTCTCAAGCTCAGAAACTATCTGCGGAACCCTAAACTCCTTAACGGCAGGAATGAAAGAGAGGAGAAAAACGACGCTCCTTAAAACAGAAACGTCCCTTTTTATGAGCTCCTCAGCCTTCGGCCTTATTACCTTAAGGGCAACTTCTCTTCCGTCCTTAAGGAGAGCTCTGTGAACCTGAGCAACAGAACCTGAACCTATGGGATTTTCCTCAATGAAAGAGAAGTAATCCTTCAACCGTTGGTAGTGGTTAAGGAGTTCCTCAAGGGGTTGAGGAGGAACTCTATCCTGTAGTTTCTCAAGCTCCTTAACGAAGTCTGCAGGGAGGATGTCAACCCTGGTAGAAAGGAGTTGCCCAATCTTGACGTAAGCTCCACCTAACCTCTCAAAAGCAACCCTTAATCGGACAGCAGGCGGGTAGACTAAGAGCTCCCTGAATGGGAAAAACGGAATACTAAGTAGAAAAGCCACAACGGGCGTTAAATACCGCTCAACAACCTCGTAGGTGCAGAAGTAAAGGTAACCTATAACTTGATAGAGGCGGAAAAAACGGGACATTACTTGGTCTCTTTCCCGTTAAGGGAACTCTTAAGCTCTTCTATCTCCTTCTTCAGTAGCTCAATCTCCCTCTTTAAAGACTCAATTTCCTCCTTGGTGGCAACGGGGAGCTCCTTAAGAACCTTAGCAACCTCTTCAGCAATCTCCTCCTTCTGTTTCTCAACCTGCTCCTTAAGCCGTTTCAGGAACTTCTTGCCCTCTTCCTCCGAAAGCTTACCTTTTTCTTCAAGCTCCTTTATAAACTCCTCCACCTTCTCAGAAACAAGAGCGACGAAGCCGATCTGAAGAAGAGCAATTTTCCTAACCAGATCCGCTGGACTTTTCATCTCAGACCTCCAGAGTTTGATTTCAGTTTAAAATTATGGTGGAGAAAGGAGAAAGGGGAAAGAGTTGAAAAAATCCATCATCCTGGCACTGCTCTTGTATCCGGCCGTAACTTTTGCTGCAGTTCCAGTAGAGATAACTGCAAAGAAAGTTAAAGGCAACATCAACACATCCGTAGAAGCTACCGGAAGAGTAGTCGTTAAATATAAAGACGTTGTTATAGAAGGAGATAGAGCAACCTACAACCGTGAAACTGGAATTATAAGAGTATGGGGAAACGTTACTGTAGAAGAGAAACCGGCACTTCTTCACTGTAAAGAGCTGATTTACAACCTAAAAACAAAAAGAGCTCTTCTTACAGACGTTGAAGGGTATCTATCCCCTACAGACAGAATAAAAGCAAAAGAGATAAGAAGAGTATCTGAAAAGGTATGGATTGCCTACGACGGAGAGTACACCCCTTGCACCCGGAACACCTGCCCCGACTGGTCTGTTACCGCCAAAAAGTTCCGAATACTCCTTGGAGAGTCTTTCAGCGGCAAGTGGGTAGCCTTCAGAGTAAAGGAGATACCTATTCTGGTATCACCTTACCTGTCAGGACCTATCCAGAGAAAAAGAGAGTCAGGTTTTCTCTTTCCAAGGTTCGGCTACATCAGTAAAGACGGATTCGTCTATAAACAACCTTTCTACATAGTCTTGGGAAGAAGTGCCGATCTTACTTTAACTTACGAGAAGAGAACCTTAAATGGAAACGGGTTAGCTGGGGAGCTCCGCTACGTCCTCGGGAAGAAAAACAGAGGGGACTTCAGCTACTACCAGCTTAACAGAAAAGAAGGAAAAGACTGGCGATTTGACTTCTACCACAACTACAATCCGTCAGACTACCTATACGCAAAAGCCAATGTAAACATAGTTAGCAGTAGAGCATACTATGTGAACTCTGCAAACTTTAACGTAGAAGAACAGACCCAACTATACACAAAATCAACTGTAACAGGTTCAAAACTGTGGGAAAGAGCAATACTAAACGTCAACTCTACCTACTTCCGCTACCTCATAGGCTCAACCAACACAGCCTACCAACAGGTACCAAACGTTAACTTCTACCTCATGGACACACCAGTTCCTGGAACACCTTTAACCTTCAACTTCAGCTCAGACATCACCTACTTCTACAGAGAAGCCGGCGGAAGCGGCTACAGGCTAAACGCAATCCCCTCTTTAAGAATAGTAAGATGGCTGGGGATAGTAAAAAACACCTCTAAACTGAGTTACCTACTTACCTCTTACCAGCAGGGAGGGAGCCGACACATCTGGGAATTTAAAAATACAGCTGAAACCAACAGATTTTTCTGGATAAGAAATTACAGCCTTTCTCTTAATCCCAAGCTCACCTTTTTCTACAGAGAGAACAAAAACCAGGAATCCAACCCCTTCTTTGACCTAACCGACAGACTGGCAGGAGAGAGAATTTTAACTCCTGAACTTGAGACATTTATCTACTCACCAGAAGGAAGAATCGCAAGAATCAGCCTCTCTTCAGATTACAGTCTAACAAAAAAGTGGAAAAACTCCACCTTTGACTTAGACCTATCTCCTCTGAACTGGATAAACATGAGAGAAACCCTTCAATACCTTCCTTCAGAAGGTAAACTCGTTTTCTCAAACACACATCTCTCCCTGAATCTGCCACTACAGATAAATGTATGGACAAACTACTACAAACAGGCACTACCTGAAGGAATAACCTACCTGAGATGGGGAACCAGCTTCCCAATAAACCGCTATCTCTCCTTCTCCTACCAGCAGAGATACGACTTAAAATTCCGTGAAGATAGAGAACGCCAGTACTCTCTCAAGTTAAATAGAGGCTGCTGGAACGGAACCATTTCTTACAGGTGGATAAAAAACTACAATAACACTATAGACTATCAGATAATCCTAAAAATCAACCTTATGAAACTGGGAAGCTACGGATACAAACTTACCGGGAAGAAGGAGTAGACTTCACAGGCCTTAGATCACTTGTAGTCCATACAGTACAGGTTCCCTTCCTTATAAAAAACCTTCCACCGTAAGGCTCTTTCGGGATACTTCTCAACATACCAACCCTTACAAGCTCCTGAAGGTTTGAAGGGCATCTTCCGTAACGCCTACGGTAGACCGAAAGAGCCTCATTAAGCCTCTTAATTGCAAGGAGAGCTCTAAGTCTCCTCTCAAGTTCTTCTTTCACAGGCTTTTCCTTCGTCTTATTAAGCTCTTCGTAGGTGACCGCTATGGCAAAATCAATTTTTCCCGATTCAGCATAGAGACGGGGAACAAGGAGTTTCAGGTAGGAGGGAGCTCCCTTCATACCGGATGCTTCCTCCAGATACTTAGCTCCCCTAATCTTATCGTTCAAAAAGTAGAAATAGTTAAAACCCACAAGAAAAGGAAGACGCCAATCCTTTATGTAACGGCTCCCTTTAATAAGCAAAGAGTTAATCTTTAAAAGAAGTCTTTTATTCTTATAAACCTTCCAGGAAACATAAGCTCCAAGGTAATAAAGAGGGTCAAAGTAGTAAGGGTCAAGCCTTTCTATTACAGAAACATTATCTATAAGACGGCTCCACTCCTCTTTTGTAAACTTTCGCTCTTTCCAGTTATTAAAAACATCATTACCCGTAAGGTAACACAAATTTATAAAAAGAAGATCTGCTACAGGACTTCTAAAACCGGGAGAAGAAAGAGTTACTTGCTTGTAAGAGTAAGGAAGAACAGGCATAACTTTATTAAAACAAGGCTTTATCTTATCTGCTTCAACCATAAAAGGAACAGCCAGAACAACAAGTAAAAAAGCAGCGAATAGCCGCTTCACTACAGCTCTCTCCTATCAAATATAAAAGTAGAAACAGCTAAAACAGCTGCAACATAAAGGATAAAATAAACAAAAACCAGAAAGAAGTAAGTTAAAGGAATGTGAATAGCAAGATGAACAGCATAATCCTTGATGTCAAAAAGGGAAAAGTTCGGAAACAGATAGTAAACCACCTGAACAATAAGCTTATTAAGAGGCGAAACATACTTTGAAGAGGTTACTATCTCTTTCACAGGAGAAAGTTCAAGACCAACCAAAAAGAGGAAAATCCCTGAGAAAATCGCAAGAATCTGACTTGTAAAAAAAACTGCCAGAAGAACTCCAAATGCAGAGAGAAAGACTCCCATAAAAAAAATAAAAATAGAAACAACTACAATCCGTTCAACGATAACAATATGAGGAACATAAAGATGGGCAAGAGAGCTCATTATTAAAATGCCTGAGGTAACAAGAAAAAAGGAGAGAAAAGTAAACAAACCAACTGCTAAAACTATCCCCAAAAACTTACCTAAAACGTAATCTTCCCGTCTTATAGGCTTTGAGAGAATAAGGTAGATAACTTTATCTGAAATATCTCTAAAAGTGCTCCCAATAGAGGAAAAGATAGAGTAGAGAGCAACTGTAAAGAAGAAAAATGTAAGGGAAAAATCCATAGCAACCTTTACCGTATCACCGGCAACAACATTAGAAATAAGTTTGCTTATAAAGAGTAAAAAAACCTCACCAGTCAAAAGACCTATAAAAGACTTCTCCTTTAAAAGCTCTTTGAATGTAAGCCTGGCAACAGGCAGTACGTTCAATCTGCCCTCCTTTTTTTCTGTATATAAGAAACCAGTATCTCCTCAAGAGAAAGCCTTTCAGGCTCAATGCTTATAATCTCGTAACCTTCAGACCTCAACTTCTCAAGGAAAGGCCAAAAATCACCGGGAGTTGTTTTGAAAACCTCAATATTGTTGCTGCCAACCTTCCTTACTGTAAGAACGTATCCTTTTAGAAACTTCTGAACGATGTTTGTAATAGTATCAAGAAGTTTTATTTCGCCGTCTACGATAATAGCCACTCTATCAGAAAGCCTTTCAACATCCTGAATAATATGAGAGCTGTAGAAAACAGCTTTTCCTCTACGCTTTAAGTCTTTCATGGCAGACGCAATAATGTTCCTTCCTACAGGATCAAGACCGCTCATCGGTTCATCAAGAATCAACAACTCCGGATCATTTATAAGGGTAGCAGCAAAAAGGAGCCTCTGAACCATACCTTTAGAGTAAGAAGAAATAGGTTGTTCTTCTACTCCAATAAGATCTACAAGTTCAAGTAGAGTCAAAAATACTTTCTTTCTTTCGTAGTAAGGAATGCCGTAAACGTCAGCACAGAAGTCCAGGTACTCTTTACCGGTAATAGAGTTATAAATGTAAGGTCTTTCAGGGAGAAATCCAATATGCTTTTTTACTGATATCTCTCTATTGGATTTTCCAAGGATTGAAACTTTCCCAGAATCCGGCCTAATAAAATTTAGAATAATCTTAATTGTTGTTGTCTTTCCAGCCCCATTCGGGCCAATAAAACCGAATATTTCTTTTCTAACATCAAAACTAACGCCTTTTAGAGCCCAAACTTCCTGTTTTTTTAAAAGGCTTCGTTTTCTGAAAAACCTTTTCTTAATATTATTTACCTGTAGCACACCCATACTGTCTCCAGATTAAAAGACAGAATAATTTACGTAAACGACTCTTCTTGGAGGTTCATCTGGTATAAAGAGTTTGCTTACTTTACCATCATTATCAAGATCCCCCTCTGCTTTCGCAATAATATCTATTAAATTATCTCTCGGAGTAACAAAACCATTTTCCACAACAGAGTTATCGTAACACTGCTGCACATTTTCCATGCACTCTTTAGTTGTGTAATTCCCGAGGCTCTTAGCTACCCCATATCTATATCTCAAAATTCCAATAGGGTGAAAACCTATTAAACGAAAGTAAGAGTCATTATTCCAGTCTGTTGTACCCTGAGGAGGAGGTATCTCTATTGGAGACCAGTAGCAGGCAACGTAGCTGTTTTCTTCAGCTCTGTAAATCTCTTCCAGCTGACGTATATGTCCGAGATTCGTGAGAGCTTCTGCACGCTTTGCAGTCAGAGAGTAATGCTTATAGTAAAAGAAAGATACTGAAGAGAGAATTGCAAGGATAATCACAACAACAAGAAGTTCTATTAGGGTAAAACCGCCTCTCTTCACCTATTCCTGTCCAGTTGAAAAATTTAATGTAATGTTAAGTTTAACACTTCTAAAATAAAAAAAGGCGGGGATGTACCCCGCCTCTTTAAGTTGACTTCAGATTAGAACTCGCTTGCACCAGCGTCAACAGGATCAGGATTAATCTTTGTATGCTCGTCGTCCCTGTAGAAACCGGCAAGGATCTTGTCTCCATCAAGGTCGCCCGTAGCAGCAATTGTAATGTCTACGTTGTTTGTAACAGCAACTCCGTTCTGAAGATTTCCGTTAGTGTCAATAGAAGTATCAGTTGAGTACTGAGTAGCGTCGTTAGCCATGCTTGTTCCAGCAGGAGATGGGCTTTGAGGAGCTCCCGCCGTTACACCGTAAACGTAGTAAACATCACCTGCAGGCTTGAAACCGATAAGATCAAACCCAGCTCCAGCAGTCTGAACAGACCAGGGGTGCTTGGTCGGACCAGGAGTAACTCCCCAGGGAGCAGCACTACACTGTGCATACTGACCGTGTTCTGCGGCAAACCCTTCTTCAGCGGTTACGATAGCACCGATGTTCTCTTTGGCCTCTACAGTTTTTGACCTCAGCTGAAACTTCCTGTACTGAGGAATGGCGATGGCCGCCAGGATTGCAATGATGGCTACAACAACCATCAGCTCAATGAGGGTGAAACCTGAACGCTTCCTCATTTTGAACCTCCTTTATCTGGTTTTCCAGAATTTTTACGCTTCTGATTACCTAATTAAGCAAGAGGTATGCCAGATTTGGAAAGTACAGAGAGGTGAAGTTAAGGAAGGAAAGGGAAGGTAAATTTGACAAATTTTGTCATCAATTACCGACAATTTTTGTCAAAGGATAATTTGCTCGTAGAGCTCCGGCATGAAAACCTTCGCTCCCAGTTCTTTCTCCACATCAGGAGCGAAAATCTCCATAACCGGTTTCTCACCGTGAACAAGAATAACTTTTGAATTCCTTCCTGCAACTCGCCTAACCCAGTCAAGAAGCTGAGGCCGATCAGCATGGGAAGAGAAGCCGTTGATTGTATAGACCTTCAGCTTAATGGCAACTGTCTCGTTGAATATCTTAACTTTCTTTGCGCCTTCAACTATCTGCCTTCCTATAGTTCCCTCAGCCTGATAACCAACAAATATAATGGCGTTTCTCTCGTCCCACGCCCTGTGTTTCAGGTGGTGGAGAATTCTCCCTCCGGTACACATACCATTCCCGGCAATGATTATTGCCCTTCCTCTGTAGTCGTTAATCCTTTTTGAGTCCTCAACCCTTCTGGTGAACTCTAAATAGGGAAAGTCAAAGATGTTTCCTCTCTGCTCAAGCTCTTTTAGAACCCTCTCCTCTAAACACTCAGGGTGGCGGCGGAATGTTTTCGTGACAGATATTGCAAGGGGAGAGTCTAAAAAAACTTTACAGGGTGGGAGCTCCCCCTTTTCATACATCTTCTTAAGTATGTAGAGAATATCCTGAGCCCTCTCTAATGCAAACGTTGGAATGAGAACAACACCACCCCTTTTGAAAGTAGAGAGAACTGCCTCTTTAAACTCCTCAACAGACTCTTTAAAACTCTTGTGCTTCCTGTTTGCGTAGGTGGTCTCCATAATGACAACATCTGCCTTGGAAGGAGTTTCAGGGTCTCTAATTAAAGGTTTTCCCCTGTTCCCAATGTCTCCGCTGAAAACAATTCTCTTTCCTTCAAGCTCTAACTCAACGGTTTCGGAGCAGAGGATGTGGCCGGCGTCTAAAAAGCGGAAACGGACGGGCCCAACCTGATACCACCTGTGGTATTCACAGGGTTTAAAGTAGTTAAATGTGTCAAAAACGTCGTCTAAGGTATAGAGGAGCTCCTTCCTTTTTTTCCCCTCCCTGAGCCTCCGCCTGTTTACAGTTTTCAGCTGCTCCTCCTGCACCTGAGCGGCGTCCATAAGAATGAGGCGGGAGATATCTATAGTTCCGGAAGTTGCGTAAATCTTTCCCCTAAAGCCCTTTTTAACCAGGTATGGAAGCCTTCCGCAGTGGTCTAAATGGCCGTGGGAGAGGATAACGAAGTCCACTTCCCGGGGGTCAAAAGTGAACTTGGGGTTTAAATCTTCAAGTTCTTCACTCCCCTGAAAGAGGCCACAGTCTAAGAGGAACTTAACACCGTCTGTTTCCACAAAATGGCAGCTTCCTGTAACTACCTGAGCAGCTCCATTAAAGGTTATTCTCATTTCAGCTTCTCCCTCAGAGTTCCTTCGTTTATGGGGCCTATAAGAACTTCTTTAACTTTACCACCTTCTGTGATTATAAGGGAAGGGGTTGCGAGGACTCCAAGTTTCCTTACAACTTCAGGATTTTCCATTGCGTTAACCTTTACAAAGTGAACACCCTTTAGTTCTTTAGAGAGCTTTTTAACAACTGGATCAACAAACTTACAGGGCTTACAGTTGGGAGAGTGAACGTAGATTACTCCTTTTCCCCTTTTGAGCCTGTGAAACTCTGGAAGGTCGGGAATCTCCTGCCCTTTCATCCTCTTGGACTTAAAAGACCAGTAAATCCTGACGCCGAAGATAAAGACAACGTAGGCAACAAAGAGAACGAAAACGACGTCAAAGAAGATGGCAGCAACCTTTAAGAGCGGCTCCGGAATTGCCATCGGCTCCTCCTTCAGTCTTTAATCTGCTGGAAAGAATAGGATAATATTACGGCAGTAAAGTTTACCAGCTATGGAGGTTAGAAGGTGAAGTATGACTTTAAAAGGATAGAGGAGAAATGGCAGAAAGTATGGGAGGAGAAGGGAGTTTTTAGGAGCTCCCCTGACTCTTCAAAGAAGAAATACTACGTCCTTGAAATGTTCCCGTATCCTTCCGGAAAAATCCACATGGGGCACGTGAGGAACTACTCAATAGGGGATGTTGTTGCAAGGTTTAAGAGGATGTTTGGATACAACGTTCTCCATCCGATGGGGTGGGACGCGTTCGGCCTTCCGGCAGAGAACGCCGCCATTAAGAGCGGAGTTCACCCGAAAGACTGGACTCTCTCAAACATCGCCAACATGAAGGAAGAGCTAAAAAGGTTAGGCCTCTCCTACGACTGGAACAGGGAAATCGCAACCTGCCTGCCGGAATACTACAGGTGGAATCAATGGCTCTTCATAAAGATGTTTGAGAAGGGGCTTGCCTACAGGGCAAAGGCTACAGTCAACTGGTGCCCCTCCTGTTTAACGGTTCTTGCAAACGAACAGGTTGATGATGAGGGAAGGTGCTGGAGGTGTGGAACAGAGGTTGTTCAAAAAGAAATTGACAGCTGGTTCCTGAAGATAACTGACTACGCCGAGGAGCTCCTCAAAGACTTAGAACTCCTCAAAGGCCACTGGCCGGAACCTGTAATAACGATGCAGAAAAACTGGATAGGGAAAAGCGTTGGAGCAAAGGTAAAGTTTGAGGTTCCAGAAAAGGAAAAAACGATAGAGGTATTTACAACAAGACCAGACACACTCTTTGGGGTTTCCTACGTTGCCCTTGCACCTGAACACCCGCTGACTTTAGAGCTCTCAAAGGGAACGGAGCAGGAAGAGGCTGTTAAAGAGTTTGTTGAAAGGATGAAGCGGGTTGAGAAGAGGAAGAGGGAGAGCGGAGAGCTTGAGAAAGAAGGCGTATTCTTAGGAGTTTACGCAGTTCACCCGCTAACGGGAGAGAAGGTTCCCGTCTATACGGCAAACTTTGTTCTGATGGACTACGGAACGGGAGCCGTTATGGCCGTTCCGGCCCACGACCAGAGGGACTTTGAGTTTGCAAAGAAATACAGCCTGCCTGTTAAGGTTGTTATAACACCTGAGGGAGAAGAGCTGAAGCCGGAAGAATTGACAGAGGCCTACACAGAGCCGGGAGTTCTTATAAACAGCGGGAAGTTTACAGGTTTAAAGAGTGAAGAGGCAAAGAGGAAAATAACCGAAGAGCTTGAAAATCTCGGGAAGGGTGAAAAGGCCGTTCAGTACAGGCTGAGGGACTGGAACATCTCAAGGCAGAGATACTGGGGAACGCCTATTCCCGTTGTCCACTGTGAAAGGTGCGGAATTGTTCCCGTTCCGGAAGAGGAACTCCCCGTAAAACTCCCCGAAAACGCTCCGCTGTTAGGTGAAGGCCGCTCACCCTTAGAGAGGGTTCCTGAGTTTATAAACACTACCTGCCCTAAGTGCGGCGGCCCCGCAAAGAGAGACCCGGACACTATGGACACATTCGTTGACTCCTCCTGGTATTTCCTGAGGTTCTGCTCTCCAAAGGAAGAGAAACTCCCATTTGACCCTGAAGAGGCCGGCTACTGGATGGTTGTTGACCAGTACATCGGTGGAATTGAGCACGCCGTTTTACACCTGCTCTACTCAAGGTTCTTTACAAAAGTCTTAAGGGACTTAGGGCTGTTCAGGGCAGGCAGGAAGGATGAGCAGGAGCTCTTCTTCAAGGCGGGAGAGCCGTTCCTGAACCTCTTAACTCAGGGGATGGTAAACAAGAGGTGGGTAAGCATTAAGAACCTCTTAAAGGCCTTTAACCTGACGGAAGAGAGCCCCGTTTCTGCCCTGATAGAGGCCTTAACTGGAAAGAAAACGGAACTAACAGAAACAATTGGATCACTTATGAGGAGATACCACATTTCAGTAGGAGACAATGCCGTTTTACTCCTTGGAACGGAAGAGATTAAAAAGTTCATAGATGATTTTGACTCCCTTATGGAGAGGCTTGAGAGGGAATACGGCGAAGTTTCAAAGATGAGCAAGTCTAAGCTCAACATAGTTAACCCTCAGGATATGGTTGAGAAGTACGGAGCAGACGCAACGAGGCTCTACGTTCTCTTTGCAGCTCCCCCTGAAGCTGAGTTTGAGTGGAAAACAGAAGGGATAGAAGGAGCCTACAGGTTCCTGAGAAGGGTCTTCCAGTTTGTAGCCGAGAAGAAAGACCTGTTTGAGGAGGAGTTTTCAGGAGAGCTCTCAAAGAGGGGCAGGGAACTCCGCCGGAAAACCCACGAAACGCTACAGAAGGTTACGGGGGAACTCTCAGAGAGGTTCAAGTTCAACACGGCAATTGCGGCCATTATGGAGCTCTTCAACTCAATCTCTTCTTTTAAGCCGGAAACTGAAGGAGACTACAGAGCCCTCAAAGAGGCTATAGAGAAGCTGATAGTAATGCTCTCACCGTTTGCACCCCACGTAGCTGAGGAGATGTGGGAGATGACAGGCCATACAACACTGCTTGCATCTGAAAAGTGGCCGGAGGTTGAAGAAGAAGCTCTTAAGAGGGAAGAAGTTGAAATTCCCGTTCAGGTAAACGGTAAAGTAAGAGCCGTTATCTCAGTTCCTGCAAACGCAGACGAAGAAACCGCAAAAAAAATCGCACTTTCAAATGAAAAGGTCAAGAAAGCTGTAGAGGAGAAAAAGATTATTAAGTTTATCTACAGACGGGGAAGAATTATCAATATCGTTGTGAGGTAAGCTTTGCGTTTTGTATTGCTTCTTATGCTGACTCTTCTCTCTTTCGGGTGTGCTTCTACTCCCAACAGGGTAGAGGCACCCCATAAACTTGAACACATCTATCTTGAACCTGTAACAAACAGAACCTCTGAAGAGGCGTTAGACGTAATATTCACTCAGGTAGCAAACGACATCTTCTCGGAAGACCCACGCTTTAAGGTAGACCTGAAACCGATACCTGACGTTTCCATCGTGGTAAAACCCTCGGTAGATTCCGTTTCTTCTACGGCTGTTGGATTTGACAGAAGAGACATTGCAAGGGAGTATCAGCTTACAGTAACTGCAACAGTAAAGCTGATCAGGTACGGCTACAAAACCCCTCTTGCTGTATTTAAAATTAAAAGGTACGGCTTCTACAACGCCTACGGAAGCGCCTCCGAAGTTGAAGAGAAGAGAAAGGAATGTTTAAAAAGGATAGGTGAAGAGATATTCCGAGAAGTGGCAGAGAGGCTCTACGTTGAAGGTTACAAAGAAGTTCACAGACAGAAGGTACACCCTGATTGAAGCAGAATGGGAAGGGAAAAGATTTATATACCTGAAAGACAGGGAACAGAAAACAGAAAGCCTGGGAGCCGTTGAAGGGGAGCTCCCCGTAAGCGAAATGTGGGAAAAGCACCTGAAAGATAAAGAGTACTGCCTGCCCTGTGAGTTACTGCTCCAGATAGACCAGAAAGTCCTTAAAGCTGAAAAGAGCATTGCAGAAATAGGGTTAACCTTAGAAAGGTTGGAGAAGTTCAAAGAACTCCTGAAGGAGGTAGAGAATGGTAACCGTTGACTGCAGAGGTCAGGCCTGTCCGATACCGGTACTGAGAACAAAAGAGGCGCTCTCTTCAATAGAGGAAGGAGTAATAACCGTAATTGTTGACAACAAAGCATCACGGGAGAACGTAAAACGCTTCGCCCAGAAAGAGGGATGCTCCGTAGAGGTAGAGGAAAGAGATGGCCTCTTCTACATAAAGATAACCAAGGGAAGAGCTGCTAAAGGAGAGGAGAAGGTAGAGGAGGAAAAGAGTAAAACTTCAGAAAAACAGAGACCTACCGTTCTTATCGCCTCCTCTTACGTAGGAGAAGACCCTCAGCTCGGCAAGATACTCATAAAAGGGTTCATAAAAACCTTCCTCAACGCAGACCCTATGCCGGAAAAGATAATTCTTATAAATACAGCCGTTAAGCTTGCCTGCCAGGGAGCAGACAAGGAAATACTCTCTGCCCTTAAAGAACTGTCTAAGAAAGGGGTTGAGATAATCTGCTGCGGAACCTGTTTAGAGTACTTCAGACTTTTAGACCAACTTGAAGTTGGGGTTGCGTCAAACGCCTACGATGTCGTTCAATCACTAGTCAACGCCAATTCCGTTATCAGACTCTAAGAAAGTAACCCTGTAACACTCGGCGGAGAGAGCTCCAAAAAAGACGGCGAGCATGTAGAAAACGGCCGCAGCTAAAGGTAGAAGGATAACTGTAACGGCAAAGATAATTCC
The DNA here is from genome assembly GCA_015490195.1 of Thermovibrio sp. Taxonomy (GTDB): domain Bacteria; phylum Aquificota; class Aquificia; order Desulfurobacteriales; family Desulfurobacteriaceae; genus Balnearium. The sequence goes on along the minus strand of WFYG01000012.1, from coordinate 36,704 downwards.
GAGGAGGGAGAAGATGGTGAAAAGAATACCTCCCAAGAATATCAGCTTGAAGTAAGCAAAACTGAAGCTCTTAGCGAGGAAGGTAGGAGTAAATATTCTAAAAAAGCCAAGAAAAGCCTCTCCAAAACCCTTCTTTGTAAGAACGTAACCAACTCCTAAAGGATAGATGTAGAGATACATTGACCAGAGAGTAATTACAATCAGAAAGTATAAGAGAGCATACCAGAGAGCTCCTTGAAGTGTTTCAAGATTTTTAAAGTCGTAAGCAAGGCCGGTTAAAAACAGAAATGCAACAGATAAAACGGAAAGAAGCATCGTTACAAGAAAAGAAGCGAGGAAAAGACCGGAAGAAACCTGAATATTTTCAGAAAATATCTTTTTTACTGAAGAATTTTCAATAAAGGAAATAAGCTCTTCTCTACTTCTTGCCTCAAGAAACTTCTTACCGTAGTAGACCTGAAGCTGAGTAGCCACCAGAGAGAGAATAACCTGCCCTACAGCAGAGAGAACGGGAATGAGATGAAAGAGAACAAGAAGAACAATAAGTAAAAAAAAGAGAACTACTGCCTTCCAATTTTTCGTAACGGCAGAGAAACTGTAATCAAGAATAAGAGCAAATCTGCTCATAAAAACTCCAGGCTTTTATTGTTTTTGTATGGTGCTGGCGGGGGGACTTGAACCCCCGACCTGGGCATTACGAGTGCCCCGCTCTGCCAGCTGAGCTACGCCAGCACTCTCAGGAAAATTTGAACCTTATAAAGCAGTTGTCAACTATTTTTTTCCTCTTTACAGTATCTCTCTAAAAGCGAAGGCACTCCCAGCTTGTGGAGAAGTATTGACGAAGGACAGAGACCGGTTACAGCATAGAACATCAGCATAAAGCCAACGAAAAGGGTAAAGTAGAAGAAGTACTTGTTACCAGTTATAAGTCCTAAAAGGACGCTGAAAAAGACAAAAAATCCGGCAAGGAAAGAGGTTATTCTCTCAACGTACCAACTGTCCGTCTTCGCCCTGTAAATTGCCACTTCCTTCCTCCTTTCCATAAGTTAGAGTACAGGCATCGGGAACGGTAGAGTAGAGCTCCTCTGCACTGTAAAAATTACCACCAAAACAGATACCTGCAAAGTCCCCTGCAAGGTTAAATACGAAACCGTTATCTGCACAACCCTTTTTGCTGTCGTAAACCTCTACATCAAAGCTGCTTCCCGTCCAGGTTACAAGAGCTCCATAATCTCCAACGCTACCTCTTTCAACTTCAACAGGAAAGATGCCTCTAACCCTATAGTCTAAAAGTAGCAATCCTCCAGGACAGCTGTAAACCTTTTCGGGAGCTCCAAGTTTTGCCCCCTTTAACTTAACCTTCACAAACTGCCACTCCATAGGGAAGTAGGTTAAAAGGTAAACGTCCATTGACTGCTGCTCAGAAACAACCTTAAAAATAAGGGCAGGATAAGTTGATATACCATTTTTCAACTTCAGAAAATAGGAAGTAACCACCGGAGCCAAGTTCTCCACCTGATTAAAAACCTCATCGGGAACTTCATTTGGGTTTTCAGATTCAGATTCAGACGGTACCTGCTCAGAAGAAGTATTCTTTTTCCTGAAAGTATCATTTTTTATTTTTATCTCGCCGCTAAACGAAGCTGAAGGAACAAAGGTAGAATGATAGTAAAACAGAAATCCAAGAGAGAACGCAAGAATCAACAGAGAAAAAACAATAACAAAGTTTATAAACACTCTCATTCTAAGTCACTCAACTCCCGCATAGCCTGAGCTGCGAGGGAACTGCCAGGTTTTATTTTAATGCACTTTTTGAGAAATTTTACAGCTTCGTCTCTGTTTCCGTCTTTTAGATAGAGCCTTCCAAGGGCACAGTAAGGTTCCTGAACATTAGGAAAAAGAGCAATAAGTTTGAAGTAAATCTCTTTAGCCTTATCCTCTTTCCCCTCTTTTTCAAGAAGCCTGGCAAGCTCAATGTAAGCAGGGACGTAGTCTTGATTATTCCTGATAGCCAGAATCAGTTCTCTTTCAGCTCTTTTGAGATTTCCCTCCTTTTCGTCCAGAAGAGCAAGTCTGTAGTAGGCTACTTCTGGAGTGAGATAAAGTGGGTTTGAAAGTGCCTTTTCATAGCATTCCCTGGCCTTCTTCAGGTTTCCTTTCTCCTCGTAGAGTATCCCCATGTTGAGCCAGGCCTCAGAGAAATTGGGCTTGAGGGAGAGAGCTCTCTTTAGGTACTCTTCAGCTTTATCAAGACTTCCTCTCCGGATAAAGGCAAGACCTATAGCGTTGTAAATTTTGGGATCGTTTGGAGTAAGCTCTTTTGCTTTAAACAGATAGTTGAGAGCAAGAGGAATTTCTCCCAGCTCCAGATAAGCCACTCCCAGTTGATAGTAGCCTTCAGCTCTCTCCTTTTTCCCTGGTTTCTTTACAACAGGGGGAGGAGGAAGGTTTACTTTTTTCTCTTTATCTCTGCCACCCCACAGGGATGCACAGGAAGAGAAAAGGGAGAGAGAAAGAATAAGTAGAGTTAAACGTCTCATGACCTACCCTTTATAAGGAAAAGGGCCTCCATCCTGGTTGGCTCTTTCCTCAGTACTCCCTTAACAGAGCTGGTAACGGTGTAGGAACCCGGCTTTTTGACCCCTCTCATTATCATACAGAGGTGTTGAGCCTCTACGACTACCATAACCCCTTTTGCTCCAAGCTTCTCCATTATGGCATCCGCTATCTGTTCGGTCATCCTCTCCTGAAGCTGGAGCCTTTTAGCGTAGACATCAACTATTCTGGCAAGTTTAGAGAGGCCTGTAACTTTGTTGTCTCCGGGAATATAGGCAACGTGGGCTTTTCCAAAAAACGGAAGCATGTGGTGTTCACACATTGAGTAGATGGGAATGTCTTTCACTATTATCATCTCGTCGTACTTCTCTGTAAAGAGAACCAGGTGGTTGTCTGGCGAGTCGTTGTAACCACCTAAAACCTCCTCGTACATCTTTGCAACGCGTTTAGGGGTGTCTTTCAGTCCTTCCCTGTCGGGGTCTTCACCTATAGCTATGAGTATCTCTCTTACTGCCCTTTCTATTCTCTCTCTGTCAAAAGCCAACTTCTAAGCCTCCAGCTGTGGATTGAAGCCAAATCCCTCTATAGGTTTATCTTTTCCTTTTTCTTTACGCTCCTTGCCGCTATCCCCTCCGGAACTCCCGGAGTCTCCACCTTTTGGGGGTTCGCTAAAGAACTCTCCGTTTATGGCCTTATCTATCTCCTCACCTGTAAGGGTTTCTTTCTCAAGGAGAGCCCTAGCAAGATTTTCAAGTTTATCCATGTTCTGAGAGAGGAGCTCCTTCGTCCTAGCATAGGTCTCGTTTATTATCCTCTTAACTTCTTTATCTATCAGTTTCCTCATCTCCTCACTTACAAGCTCTACCGGTTCGCCAAACTGTTCCCTTATTTTAACGGCAATCGGGCCAATTTTCTCACTCATCCCCCACTCGGCAACCATTTTCCTAGCAATCTCTGTAGCACGTTCTATGTCGTTTCCTGCTCCAGTAGAGATGGTTCCCAAAGCAAGCTCCTCAGCAACCCTTCCTCCAAAGAGAACCGCGAGTCTATCAAGGAGGTACTCTTTCGTGTAGGTGTACCTGTCCTCTTCGGGGAGCTGCTGGGTAACTCCTAACGCTCTTCCACGGGGGATTATTGTAACTTTATGAACTTTATCGGCATTTGGAAGGAGCTTGGCTACAAGGGCATGACCGGCTTCGTGGTATGCAGTTGTAAGCCTCTCCTCTTCAGAGAGGACCATACTTTTCCTCTCAATGCCCATCGTTACCTTATCTTTAGCCTCTTCAAAGTCTTCCATCGTTATCTTTCCGTGGTTCTTCCTTGCGGCTATGAGGGCAGCCTCGTTAACGATGTTTGCAAGGTCGGCACCAGAGAATCCGGGAGTTGAACGGGCTATAACCTCAAGGTCAACGTCTTCGGCAAGAGGCTTGTTCCTGGTGTGTATCTTGAGTATTTCAAGCCTTCCCTTAACGTCTGGAAGGGGAACGTGTATCTGTCTGTCAAACCTTCCCGGCCTTAAAAGGGCAGGGTCTAAGATGTCGGGTCTGTTCGTCGCAGCAATAACGATGATTCCGTCAGAGCTCTCAAAACCGTCCATCTCAACAAGGAGCTGGTTTAAGGTCTGCTCTCTTTCGTCGTGGCCTCCGCTTATTCCCGCTCCCCTCTTCCTTCCAACAGCGTCTATCTCGTCTATAAAGACGATACAGGGAGCGTGTTTCTTTGCCTGCTCAAAGAGGTCTCTAACCCTTGAAGCACCCACACCTACAAACATCTCAACAAACTCTGAACCGCTGACAGAGAGGAACGGAACGTTTGCCTCACCTGCAATTGCCTTAGCAAGGAGAGTTTTACCTGTTCCTGGTGGCCCTGCAAGGAGAACACCTTTAGGAATTCTTCCTCCGAGCTGTTGGTACTTTTTGGGGTTTTTCAGAAAGTCAACAATTTCCGAAACTTCTTCCTTAACCTCGTCTATTCCGGCAACGTCTTTAAAGGTCACTTTCGGCTTGTTGTCTATGAATACTTTAGCCCTGCTCTTTGCAAAGGAGAGAGCTTTGTTGCTTCCGGCACTCATCTGCCTCATCATGCTGAGCCAGAGGAGAATGAGAAAAATCATTGGAAGCCAGGAGACAAGAACGGTTATGTACCACGGACTTCCCTCTTCAGGCTTAACTTGAATCTCAACTCCCTTTTCAGCCATTTTCTTTATGATGTCGTTGTAGCCGGGTGGAAGGTAGGTTTCAAAGGGTTTTCCTTCTTTCGTGATGCCTACAACTTTCTGTCCCTGAATTACAACCTTCTTAACTTCTCCCTTCTCTACCTGAGAGATGAAGGTTGAGAAGGGCTCCTGGTTGCTCTTTAGCTGGCTTGAGTTGAAGAAGTTAAAAGCCAGTATGATCATAAGAGCGATAGCCAGCCAGAGAACTATGTTTTTCCCTATCTCTTTCATCTTATCCATTCTTCACTCCTTCAAAATATGCTATGTATGGTAAACCTCTAAACGTCTCATTTAAATCTAATCCGTAACCGAAGACAAAGTAATCGGGAATTTTAAAACCTACAAAATCGGGGCGGAGCTCCGTTCTCTTCTCAACCTCCTTGTCAAGGAGAACGCAGGTTTTCACCTTTTTAGCACCGGCAGAGAGTACCTCTCTGTAGGCAAACTCAAGGCTCTCGCCTGTGTCAAATATGTCGTCAACTATCAGAACCTCTTTCCCTTTCAGGTCGGTTTCAGGTCGGTAGGTTAAACGGAGCTCCCCTTTTTTACTCCCCGTGTAGCTCTTAAGTCTTATAAAGTCAACTTCTGCATCCAGTTTAAGGTTTCTGACAAGGTCTGCAGTGAAGATGAAAGCTCCTTTGAGGATAGAGATTACAACAACATTTCCTGAGAAGTGGCCGGAGATTTCCTCTCCCAGCTCTCTAACTCTCCTCTCTATCCTTTCCCGGTCTATAAGAACTTCTACTTTTTGGTTCAAATTCCACTCCTACGAAACTTTCAGTAGGTTTAAAGGCTTTCCAATAGAGTTCCGGAATAAAAATAACCTCCCCGTTTAACTCAACAACGGGAAGGAGGTCTCTAAGGTGGGCAGGAAACCTCTTCTCTATGAGGAACTTTTTAAGAGACTTAGAAAAGCCTTTAAATTCCAGCCTGTCTCCGGGTCTCCTGCTCCTGACAATTATACCTGCATCTCTGAAAGAGCTGAGGGGAGCTACAGGAGTTCCAGCGTTAAGGAGGAACTTTAACCTGTAAAGAGGCGTATCAACGGTTTCGGGGAGCTCTCTCACCTCTCTGTAAAACTCCTTCATTTCACCTTCAGGCTCTATGCAGAGGAGCTCCTGAGTTTTGTATACGACTGTTCCCGAGTGGAAAGAAAATTTCTTCAGACCTTCCCTCTCCAAAGACTCCCTCAGCTCCACAACACTTCTGTAGGGGAGCTCCCTTCCGGAAACCCTTCTGTAGGCCTCCCTGAGAACCTCTGAAAGGAGGTAAGGGTGGAGCTCTTTTAACTCTCTAATGGGGGCACAGAAACTCTTCTCCTTCAAATACCTGGAGACTACAGAGCTAACCTCACTCTCTACAAAGTTCTCAAGTTCCCGAAGGAGCTCCGTCTCCCTCAGAACTGCCTTCTCCAGGGCAGGATTTATCTTCTTGAGAATCGGAACAACCTCCAGCCTTATCAGGTTCCTGTCGTATTCGGTTTTAAGGTTTGAACTGTCAACAACAAAGGGAAGACTGTTCTCTTCAACATAGGCCTCAACCTCTTCTCTTGTAACGAGGAAGAGAGGACGAACGAAAACTTCCCGTTTCGGAAGGAACCCTCTCAAGCCCTTAATTCCAGAGCCTTTTGTAAGGTTCAGAAGAACTGTCTCTGTAAGGTCTGAAGCAGTATGGCCAAGGGCAACAAAGTCTCCGTTCCACTCTTTCAGAGCTTCTCTAAAAAGCCTGTATCTCTCCCTTCTTGCAACTGCCTCAACGTTTTTCCCTTGTGAAATTTCCGGAATATTTACTCTTTTAACAATGAGTGGCACATCCCATTTTCGGCAGAGTTCCCTCACAAAGGTTTCATCTCTATCAGACTCCTCTCCACGAAGCATGTGGTTAACGTGAACGGCTCCAAGTGTAAGGAAAAGTTCTTCTTTCAGTGAAAGGAGGATGTGAAGGAGAGTTACAGAATCAGGACCTCCTGAAAGGGCTACAAGAAGTTTGGAGTTTTCGGGAAATAGGGAGAACCTGGCGATTGCCTCTTTGACTTTTGACTGAACGTTCTCCATAGGCCGGGTAAAAAAGAAAATTGGTGGCGACGGGTGGAGTCGAACCACCGACCTGGCGGGTATGAGCCGCCCGCTCTAACCACCTGAGCCACGTCGCCACTTGCAGGAGAGAAATATAGACCAACACAGCTTAAGTGTCAAACCCTTTCTTCATACGTGGGCTTTTCTATCTGGTAGAAAATTCCTATGGGAATTTTTGCATTTTCAGTATCAGCCGAATAGTCCCACTCCCTTGCCCTCTCTACGGCGGCGTTAAAGTCTGTCGGGTCGTGACCGGCCTCTTCCAACTTGTAGCAGTGTTTCCTGTAGTAGGCGAAGGTGTTGTAGAAGGTTACGCAGGGCTGAAGAACGTCTATGAAGGAAAAGCCTTTATGTTTTATCGCCGCCTTTATGAGCTCTTTAAGGTGTGGGATGTCTCCGGCAAAGCCCCTTGCAACAAAGGTTGCCCCGGCAGAGAGCATCAAAAGAACCGGGTTCATAGGGTCTTCAGGCGGCCCTTCGGGAGTTGACTTTCCCTTAAAGTGTGAGGGGCTCGTTGGAGTAAACTGGCCGGTTGTTAAGCTGTATGACCGGTTGTCGTGAACAATTGCCGTTAGATTCGCATTCCTCTTTGCAGCAAAGATGAGGTGGGAAATACCCTCTGCATAGATGTCTCCGTCTCCAACGAACCCGACGCAGATCAGTTTATCGTTTATGAGCCTCATACCCTGAAGGTTGTTCAAGGCCCTTCCGTGGATGGAGTAGAAGCTGTTGAGGTTGATGTAGTCAACAATCTTTCCGTGGCAGCCGATTCCAGAGGCTATAACGAAGTTCTCAAGCGGGATTTCAGAGGAGAGCTCCTCAACAGCCATCTCAAAGGCCTTTAGTATTCCAAAGTTTCCACACCCAGGGCACCATGTGTTCTCTGCGTAGGTTTTAAGGTTTACTCCGCTCATCTCTCCCTCCCTGAAAGGAACTTTAAAAGGTCTTCTTTAAAGATTGGACGGGTGTCGTACTTCCTGAACCTATCGGTAGGTTTTATCCCGTAAAGGTTCAGGAGTTTTTCAAATTGGCCTGCAGGAGAGAGCTCCACAACAATAACCTCTTCTGCCCCCTCAAGCTCTTTCTTTAACCTGTTTGCGGGGAAAGGCTCCATGTAGTTGGGCTTAACAGCCTTATAGCCGAGCTCCTCGCCAGCTTCACAGCAGACTCCCCAATTCTCTCCCCAGGTGAGGAGAATCCTTTTTGAGTCTGTATCCCCTCCAACAGAGACCGTATCTTCCTTCTCCTCAAAGAACTTCCTTATGGTCTCCCTCTTCCTCTCTCTCTTGTTCTTCATTGCAACTATCTGCTCTGGCTCCTCTGTTGTTATTCCCATCTCGTCGTGCTCGTAGCTGGTGGCTTTAACAACTGCCCCTTTAGTTCCCGGAAAGGCTAACGGAGAGATGCCGTCTTCAGTTATCCGGTATCTCTTATACTCACCGTTTCCATCCCACAGTTTTGGCTCCTCAACAACTCTTTCCCTCTCTAAGGGCTGTGTAAAGAAGCTCTCTGCAACGTTCTTGCTTGAAAGGACTATTACGGGAACCTGAAACTTCCAGGCAAGGTTTAAGGCCTCGCGGGTTAAGAGGTAACACTCTAAAGCGTTTGATGGAGCAACAACGATTCTGGGAAAATCTCCGTGGCCGGCAAAGAGTGAAAAGAGCAAATCTGCCTGCTCTGTGTAAGTTGGAACGCCAGTTGAGGGAGCTCCCCTCTGGGCAAGGTAGATAACGGACGGCGTTTCGCTCATTCCGGCAAGGCTCAGGGTCTCAGTCATAAGGGCAAATCCTCCGCCGGAAGTCCCGGTCATGGCTCTGCCTCCGGCGTATGCCGCTCCAAGAACCATGTTTATAACGCCAATTTCGTTCTCAGGCTGAACGACCTTTATCCCGAACTCCTCTTTGTGGGCCGCCAAATAGTGGAGAACCGGAGACGCAGGGGTCATGGGGTAGGCAATGTAGATATCCAAACCGCCGTCAACTGCCCCAAGGGCTACCCCTTCGCTACCTGAAAAGTACTCTCCCTTAATTCCCTCAACCTCAACAATTTCTTCTACTTCCTGTGAAACATCGTAAAAGAACTCAAAAATCTCTCTGTTCTCCTCAAAGTTCTTAAGGTTCTGAAGAACAGACAGCCCCTCCTCTTTTGGAATTCTGAATGCCTTTAAGAGGGCACCTAAAACAGCGGAGCTCCTCATAACCCCCTTAGCCCTCTCTCTGAAGGGAAGTCTGATTACTGTTCCCTCCACCTCCTCCTTAACCTTTTCATCTAAGAACCAGACTGTTCCTTCCTTTGCATCTTTTCTGTGGCGCCTAACGCTCCTGTCGTCTAAAGCAACAATGTAGTCAGCCTTCCTGACGGGAGCGTAAACTTCCTCGTTTGAGAATCTGACAGACGAAAAGTTGTGGCCTCCCCTTATCAGCGACGGATAGTCGTGATAGGTAAAGACCGAGTAGCCGATGCTGACGAGAACACGGGAGAGAAGGTTTCCCGCCTCCTTTACTCCCTCTCCCGCTTCTCCTCCGACGATGACTGAACGCTCCATACTCCCCTCCTTATTGAGTTAACTGCCCTGTAAGGGTCTGGATAGACAGGAATTTTCTCTCTTTTTAGAATCTCAACTCCCTTTGAAACTGAGTGTCCTCCCATAAAGCAGGCAACAACCGCCCTTCTGCTCCTCTCGGCAAGCTTCACAACCTCGTGGGAAATTTCGGGAACATCTGTCATAGACTGTGGAGTAACGATTACGAGGCAGACGTCCCAGTTCAGTTTCTCCAGTATCTCAAAAGCTGCCCTGTAGCGGTCTGAAGTGGCATCCCCTATCAGGTCAACGGGGTTTATCCTGCTCCAGTTTGGCGGAAGGACTCTTGAGAGCTCCTCAAGAACAGGGTCAACGGAAACAAGCTCAAGTCCAAAAGAAGTTGCATAGTCTGCAGATAGAGTTCCAGGACCTCCGGCGTTTGTAACTATGAGGAGCTTTCTACCTTTAAGCCTTCCATAAGCAGTTAGAAACTGGCAGGCGTCAAAGGCCTCCTCTAAGGAGTCAACGACGATTCCCCCTTTACACTCAACAGCGTCTTTAAAAACCTTATAGTTTCCGGCAAGTGAACCCGTGTGGGATGCTGCAGCCCTCTTTCCACCCTCAGACCTTCCGGCCTTTATGAAAACGGCAGGTTTTCTGCCGACAAAGTCAAGGAGCTCCCACCCAAGCTCCAATCCTTCAACGTAAGAGAGGATTACTTTTGTATCGGAGCTCCGAACAGCGAGTTCAAAACACTCCGTTAGCTCAATGTCTGACTGGTTCCCAAGGCTTATAACTTCTGAAAATCCGATATTCTCCTTGGCCGCCGCGTCAACAACGGCTGTTATGAGAGCTCCGCTCTGTGAGAGGAACGAGATTTCACCTTTCGGCGGAAGGGTTGTTGAAAAAGAGGCGTTCAAACCTAACGGCGGAACCATAAAACCCAAAGTGTTTGGCCCCAAAACCCTGATTCCAAACTCTTTTGCAACTTCAACAACTTCTCTCTCAAGCTCCTCTCTTCCAGCTTCTTTAAACCCTGCAGAGATAACAACGGCAAGCTTTACTCCTTTCTCTCCACACTCCTTCAAAACAGCGGGAACAACTTCTGCCGGAACGGCTATAAGGGCGCAGTCAACAGGTTCTGGAATCTCTTTAACAGAAGGGTAGCACTTAAAACCCAAAACTCTCTCATACTTCGGGTTAACGGGGAAGACCTTTCCCTTAAACCTCTCAAGGTTCCTGACAAGGGCGTAACCAACCTTTTTTGGATTTTTTGAAGCGCCGATAACGGCAACGCTTTCAGGCCTGAACAGGTTATCTGGAAGAGGTTTAAAATTTCTTCTTCTTTCAGGTTCCTTAAGGAGAGCTCTCCCGTCTGCCGGAATGACATACTTTTCTGTAACGAAAGTAGGGTTCAGATCAAGCTCGTAGATTTCAGGGTGTTCTCTCAGGAGTTTTTTAAGCTTCTCAAGGAAGTCAAGAAAGAGCTCCTTGTTTCCCTTAAAGTTCCTGAAACCCTTAATGAGCCGGTAGAGTTTTGTCTTCTTAAGCTGCTCTTCTATCTCCTCCTTCGTTGACCTAATCGGTATAAAAACAACGTCTTTAAAGAGCTCAACAAGTATCCCCCCGGTACCCACCCCTACAACGTGGAGGAAAGATAGGTCTCTCTTAACACCTACGAAAGCCTCTATTCCCTCAAGCTTCTCCTCAACTATAAACCCCTCAGCATTCGGGAACTTTTTCCTCAGCTCAGAGAGGGCTTCTCTAAGCTCCTCTTGGTCTTTAGCGAACAGAACACCGCCAGCGTTACTCTTGTGAACAACCTCCTTTGAAACAACCTTAACAACAGCAGGGAAGATATTCCACGGAGGGAGCTCCTCTCCTGTAACAAGAGCGTAATTCGGAACAGGTATTCCATAGCGGGAAAGTAGTTTATAAACTTCTGGCTCTGTTAGATGCAAAGCAACCTCTTATATTCAGGTTCCATTTTATATTATAACTCCTATTTGAAAAATCTATAGTTCCGATAAACACGTTAGGAATGATAAAATTAAAAATATCGATTCATTATTTATTACTGGAGAATAGACAGTTGAAGCGGAGAAACTTTCTGAAACTGGTGTTTGGAAGTCTTGTTCCCTTTGTGGTTCCTGTTTTCTCCAAACCGGCTCAAGCGGCAACCCCAGCTTTCGTGTCACTCTGCAACATAGCAATTGCCCACGAGTACGGAGCAATAGTTCAGTACATAAACCACAGCGGACTGATTACCGATAAAAGAGTAAAGGAAGTGTTAGACAGGAACATGAGAGACGAGATAATTCACGCAAGAAGGTTAACAGAAATACTGGTAAAAGAGGGTGCTACACCGACCATAGCAGTATGGCCTCCTCAGACTGGAAAAGGAATAAAAAAACTGATAGAGGAAGACATTGAAGGAGAAAACGCAGCGATAAAACTCTATTCACAGATACTGGAGCTCTCCGAAGCAAAGAGATATAAAGACGACATCTACTCTTTCTTAAAGAGAGAAGAGACTCATCGTTCAAGACTTGTGGAGATACTGGGTGCCATTAAAAACGGTAAGATTTAAATCATTACTGGGGAAAATATTCCTCTCTACAGCTTTTGTATTTCTACTCTCCCTTTTTTCCGTCTATTCTGGAGCTTCCTTTCTGATTAAAGAAAGTATTGAAAATAACTTTAAAAGGAAGGCCAGAGCCGAAACAGAACTCTTAGCGTCTTACATTAACTCCCTGATTAAAAACTACAATTACACAGCCGCATATACTGTTATAAACCAAACTATCAGGGAAGATCCGGATATAGTTGGAGTAAGAATCCGTGAATTTTCCAGCAATCTCATTGATATAACCAATATTAAAGGCTTAAAAAAATGTAAGAACAACCTTCTACAGCCCTGCTACTATGTTGTAAAAGCAACTCTTAACGGCACTCTCCCTGTGGAAGTTAAAGTGCTCTTTTCAACGAGAAATCTGGTCAATCTGATAGGTTACCTGCGTAAACTCCTAACCTACTTCGTTCTACTTCTATTCCTGCTATCGGAATTTACAATTTTTATAATCATAAAAGACGCCAATAGACTTATTAACAAAATCGTTACCGCAATAGAAAACTGGAAAAAAGGAGGCATTGAAGAGCTAGAGGAAGAGAAGTGGAGCCCGGAGCTTGAAAATCTTGTTTCTAAAGTTATTGAAATGTACAAAGAGCTTCAACGAGAAAGAAAACTTGACTATCAACTTCTCCTATTTACAGAGGAAGTATTAAACATACTACCTGTTTCAAAGAATGAAGAGGACTTTATTGAGAGAATAGTTGCACCTCTTAAAGCCCTATTTGGCTTTAAAAATGTCAGGTTATGCAGAAAAGATGAATGTGGTAAAGAAAAGTTCCTTACAGTAACCCCTGAACTGAAACTTATATTTATAGACGGTAACGTGCCCAAAACTGTTTTGAGAACTCTTAAGAACATAATATCTGGAGCTCTAACGGTCATAAAAGAGAAGAGGGAAAAAGAGGAACTCCTCTTCGGAGCGGTAAAAGCTTTAGCTAACGCTATAGATGCCACATCGTCGTGGACAAGGGGACACAGCGAAAAGGTTGCCGAAATCTCAGTAGAGATAGGAAAAGCTTTAGACCTTCCCGAGGAGTTGCTTGAGAAGTTAAGGCTGGGAGCTCTCCTCCACGATATAGGCAAGCTTGGAATCCCTCCAGAGATAATCAACAAACCAGAAAAGCTAACATCGGAAGAGTACGAAGAGATAAAGGAACATCCAATCTGGGGTTACAGGATTTTAAAACCGGTAAAGGCTTTTGCAGACATTATCCCAATGGTTCTGTACCACCACGAAAGGTGTGATGGAAGCGGTTATCCGGAAGGATTGAAGTGCAGCCAGATACCCCTTCTGGCAAAGATTGTTGCAGTTGCAGACGTTATAGAGGCAATGACAGCCGAGAGACCTTACAAGAAACCGCAACCTTTAGAGGTAGTCCTTGAGTACCTGAAAGCGGAAGTGGGAAAGAAGTTTTCACCTGAAGTTGTAGAAGCTGCCGTGGAAAAAGCTGAAGAGATAAGAAGGATTATAGAGAGGAATGGTCGGGGCGGGGGGATTTGAACCCCCGACCTCTTGGTCCCGAACCAAGCGCGCTAACCAGGCTGCGCCACGCCCCGAATCTACAGAGTGTAATATAGAACAAATTTTAACTGTGTGGAAGTTTGAGATTTGCTTTAAACCCCAGGTCGCTTATCATGCGGTAGTCGTCTGAAAGCCCTCTACCCTTAGTTGTCAGGTAGTTACCCACCATAAGGGCGTTGGCGGGAAAAAGGGCAAGGGGCTGGAGCTCCCTCAGGTTCCTCTCCCTTCCACCGCAGACCCTTATTTCGGCTTCAGGAATTGAAAGCCTTATGGCAGTTAGAATCCTCAAGCACTTCAGAGGCGTAAGGTAGTTTGCACTTTCTAATGGCGTTCCCTTAATGGGATGGAGGAAATTTACAGGGATTGAGTCTACAGAGAGCTCCCTTAAACTCTCTATGAGAGAGACAACATCCTCGTCAGACTCGCCAAGTCCAAATATCCCGCCGCAGCAGGTTGAGAGGCCAACCTCTTTTGCAGTTAAAACCGTTCTGTATCGGTCTTCCCACCTCTGAACCGTTGAAATTTTAGGGTAGAACTCGCGGGATGTTTCAAGGTTGTGGTGATATCTGTCTAAACCGCAGCTCTTTAAGAAGGAGAGCTCCTCTTTCCCCATCTGCCCTAAAGAGGCACAGACTTTACAGCCTGGCCTTTCAGATTTTATTCTTTTAATAACTTTCCCTATGACCTTTAAATCCTCCTTTGTAGGTGAAACGCCGCTTGTTACAAAGCTGAAACGGTCTATTCCAAGCTCAAAAGCAGAGAGGGCTTTCTTTAGGAGTTCCTCTTCCGAAAGGAGCGGATAGGTCTTTACGTTGAGCTTAAAACGGGAAGACTGGGCACAGAACTTACAGTCTGACGGACAGCTGCCGCTTTTAGCGTTCAAAATGGCACAGGTCTCCACAAAATTTCCAAAGCGTCTTAGCTTTATCTCATTAGCCTTGCAGAGAAACTGGTAGAACTCCTCTAAAGGAGAATTTAGAACTTCTAAAACTAACTCTCTCACTTCTTAAGTTTCTGGAGAACCTGTCGGGATATTTCTTTAAATGTCTCAAGAACACCTATTCCTTTAGTCGCAACAGCTTCAAAGTCTGGCCTGTTCCATCTGTTTAAGTCTCTTCTTAAAACTTCAACAGGCAAAACGTTTGGAAGATCTCTTTTGTTGTACTGGAATACAAGGGGAAGGTCTTCAATGTCTATGTCGTACTCCTTCAGGTTTTCCAGCATATCGTCAAGGGTGTCCAGGTTTGCATCGTGCCTCTCCTCCTGAGAGTCGGCCACAAAAACAACTCCGTCAACGCCTTTCAGTATTAACTTACGGCTGGCCTGGTAGATAATCTGACCTGGAGTTGTGTAGAGATGAAACCTGACCTTAAATCCCTTAACGTTTGAAACCTCTATAGGAACAAAGTCAAAGAAAAGCGTCCTCTCAGTCTCGGTGGCAAGGGTTATCATTTCACCCTTGTTTTCCGGCTTTATGTGGTCGTAGATCCACTTAATATTTGTAGTCTTACCTGAAAGACCAGGACCGTAGTAAACAATCTTACAGTTTATCTCTTTAGTAGCAAAGTTAATAAACGGCATCTATTCCCCTACTCAAAAAGGGTATCTAAGTCAATGTCCTCAACATCTATCTGTTCAGTTACAGAGGATTCACTCTCTATTCTCTCTTCAATCTGCCTGAGTAGTTCGACTAACTTTCCGTAATACTTTTTAATCTTTACTCTAACTATACCCAGGTTTGAAGCGTTCTTATCAAATATTGAAACAAGTATATACTTATCATCAATAAGTATCATATAAATACCTTCGTCCTCCGTTTCGGTGAACATATGGTTCAGGTTCTTATCACCTAAGAGCTTAGAGAGAGCCTCGGAAGCTGCAACATTCCCTGCAGTAAGAGAAGCAAAAGTTATGTCGTCAGAAGAAAAAGCCGGAGACTCGCTCCGGCTTATAAGCTGACCTGCTTTATCTATAAGCAGAACAATTTTAGACTTACTCTCTCTGTTAAGCTCTGTAAGAAGTTCCCGTAGCTTTTCATCCTCTTCAGGCCTCAAACTCAGCATCACTCTTCCCTGTTAGAAATTTCCTCCATCTTGTTGAGCCAATCCCAGCGCCTGTTAACCTCTTCCTGCAGCTCTTTGATTTTATCCTCATTTCCAGGTTTAAACAAGTGTTTAAACCTTCCCTGAAGTCTCAGATACTCTTCAATAGGCTTTGGATTCTTTGGCCTATGGGTTATTCTCCATTTCCCATTCTCAACTTCAAAGAGAGGCCAGTAGTTAGTCTCAACGGCCATCTTTGTAACCAGAATTCCCTCTTCTTCCTTAGACCTCCAGCCCCTTGGGCAAACTGCAAAGGCGTTTATGTAGGAAGGTCCTTCTGTTAAGAGGGCTTTCTTGAACTTCTCCATAAAGTCTTTCCAGTGGGAGGGAGCAACCTGGGCAACGTAGGGAATTCCGTGGGCTGCTGCAACCTCAGGCATCCACTTCTTGTGCTGTGGCTTACCCAAGCTCTCAGAACCTACAGGCTGGGTGGTTGTGTTGGCGTACTTTGGAGTTGCAGAGGAACGCTGAATACCTGTGTTCATGTAGGCTTCGTTGTCGTAGCAGACGTAGATGAAGTCATGTCCTCTCTCAAGGGCTCCAGAGAGGGACTGGAAACCGATGTCATAAGTTCCGCCATCTCCTCCAAGGGCTACGAACTTAACCTTCTTATCTGTTGGAAGTTTACCCTTCCTTTTTAGGGCTTTGTAGGCTGCCTCAACGCCAGAGATTGTGGCAGCAGCGTTCTCAAAGGCGTTATGAATCCACGGGGAACGCCAAGAGGTGTAGGGATAGATAGATGTACAGACCTCAACACAGCCCGTTGCGTTGGCAATTATGAGCTCGTAGCCAAGGGCGTTTGCAACCATGTACATCTGCCTAATGATGATTGAAGCTCCACAGCCTGCACAGAGCCTGTGGCCAGGAGCAAGCTTTTCGGGGTAGTTCGTGAGTTTCTTCAGGGGCGGAACTTTTATTTCAGCCGTCTTTATCTCAGCCATTACTTCCTCCATTACTCTTTTAAGTTAAGGTAGTTGATAAAGGGAACCTCTTTCCCTGCAGCAGCCTGCATCACTTTGTCTACGGCCTCCTCAATGTGGTAGACGTTTGTATCCCTTCCACCTAAACCGTAGATGAAGCTGACAATGGGGTAGTGTTTGTTCCTCAAGTACATTGCAGTGGCAACGTCGCTGTAGAGGGGTCCTCCAACTGCTCCGAAGGTTTCAGCTCTGTCAAATACACCAACGGCCTTGCAGTTTGAGGCCTCTATTGCGTCCATAACGTCGTAGTAGGGGAAAGGCCTGTAGGTTCTAATTTTGATGAGACCTACTTTAATTCCTTTTTCATCCCTCAATTTGTCTATTACGAACTTTGCAGTTCCGGCAGTTGAGCCGATGATTATGAGGATGTAGTCGGCATCTTCAGTTTTGTAGGTCTCTATGTGCTCATACTTTCTACCGAAGGCTTCTTCAAAGGCCTCGCCTACTTCCCTTATTACCTTGTAGGCGTTCATCATGGCCTCTCTCTGTTGCCTCTTAAACTCCATGTAGGAGTCTGTCATGGCAACGGGGCCGTGGGTTACGGGGTTGTCAACGTCTAAGAGTGGATACATGAGCTTCGGTTCGCCAATAAACTCCTCCACTGCTTTGTCTGGAAGGAGCCTTACCCTCTCAATTGAGTGGGAGATGACAAAGCCGTCCATTCCAACCATAACGGGGAGCCTTGTCCTCTCATCTTCAGCTATCTTTATAGCCTGAATCAGGTTGTCGTACTGCTCCTCAGCGTTCTCAGAGAAGATCTGAATCCAGCCCTGGTCTCTGGCTCCCATCATGTCAGACTGGTCGCCGTGGATGTTGATGGGGGCTGAAAGTGCCCTGTTTACAACCGTCATAACGATCGGAAGCCTCATTCCGGAGGCGATGCCGAGGATTTCCCACATGTAGGCAAGACCGGGACCAGCCGTTGCAGTCATGGCCCTGCTTCCCGCAGCTGCAGCACCAACGCAGGCAGACATTGCAGAGTGCTCACTCTCAACGGGAATGTACTCTGTATCAACCAAACCGTTGGCGACGAAGTCTGCAAAGAACTGCATAAGCTCCGTTTGGGGAGTGATCGGGTATGCCGCAACAACATCTGGGTTTATCTGTCTCATGGCCTCGGCGGCGGCCATGTTTCCCGAGTAGGGAACGTACTTAACCTCTTTTATGAGCTCAGGCCTCATTTCAGTCCTCCTCCCGGAACAGGTATTCGGGTTTCATCTCAAGGGCGTTGGTTGGACACTCGTGGGCGCAGATTCCGCAGCCTTTACAGTGGTCGTAGTCAACGCCAACCATCTTCTCTTCCTTAACTAAAATGCAGGAATCTGGACAGAAGACCCAGCAGAGCATACAGTTGACGCACTTGTCAGACTCAAATACAGGCCTCCAGGCCCTCCATTCTCCTGTGAGGTATTTCTCACTTGAACCGGGCTCAGGTATAACGGCTCCTATGGGTAAATCTTTCCAGCTCTTCATTCTGACCTTACCTCCTCGTAAGCTCTGTGTAGTGCCCTGATGTTTGCGTTGAGGGCGTTCTCTGAAATCTTCTTGCCAAAAGCCCTCTTTATGTCCTCTTCAACGGTTTTGATGTCTACAAGGCCGTTCAGAACTTTTACGAGAGCTCCCAGCATCGGAACGTTCATGAGGGGTCTTTTCAGCTCCTCCATCGCAATTTTCGTTGCATCAACGGTGTAGATCTTTCTTCCCTTGATGCCATACTTTTCCCTTATCTCCTGAGGGGATTTGTCTGTGTTGATGATGAGGATTGCGTTTTCGTCTGTTCCTTCTAAAAAGGGAACAGTTTTAAGGAGCGTTGGGTCAACAACTATAACGATATCGGGGTTTATAACCATACAGTGGAGAGTTATGGGTTTCTCGGAGACCCTGTTGTAGGCTCTCAGGGGAGCTCCCGACCTCTCAGCTCCGTAGTCGGGGTTGCTCTGGGCGTATTTACCCTCCTCAATAACGGCAGAGGCCAGAATCTTTGATGCCGTAACGGCACCCTGACCACCCCGGGCGTGCCACCTAATCTCAATCATTTCTTCCTCCAGCTATGAGTTTCTTATCCTCAAAGGCTTTCCTGAGAGTTAACTCGTCTGATGCGTCAATCGTTCCGCCGTAGGGGATTCCGTAGCTTATCCTGTAAACTTTAACTCCAAGGTTCTCAAGCCTGTCTATCAGGAATTTTGCCGTTGCCTCACCTTCCACTGTTGGGTTGAGGGCGATTATTACTTCTTTAACACCGCCTCTCTTTATCCTTTCAAATAGGTTCTCAATGTTGAGGTCTTCAGGTGATATATCCTCTAAAGGTGAAATAACTCCTCCTAAAACGTGGTAGAGCCCTTTATATTCACCTAATTTCTCTATTGAAACGGCATCTCTGGGCTGTTCAACAACGCAGATGGTAGTTCTCTCCCTCTCTCCGTCTGAACAGATGGCGCAGAGTTCACCGGTTGCAGGAAGACCGCACTCCCTACACGGGTGAACGGACTCAAGCTCCCTTAAAGCGTTTGAAATAACCTGCTTCTTGTCTTCCGGAAGCCTTGAGAGTGCGAGAACCGCTCTCTCAGCAGCTCTTTCACTTATTCCCGGAACCTCTGAGAGGAACTCTATCAGGAGCTCTAGATTCTCAGGGTATATCAAAACAGACCTCCAAGGTCTATTCCAAGGCCGCCGGTTATCTTCTGCATTTCTTTTGCTATCGTATCCCTTGCCTCTTTAAGGGCAGCGTTTGCCGCGGTCAGAACTAGGTCTTCTATCATTTCCTTATCGCCAGACTCTATAAGCTCCTGGGATATCTCAACAGAGACAAGTTCTCCTGAGCCCTTTGCAACAACCTTTACAGCTCCGCCGCCGGCAGTTCCCGTAAACTCTCTTTCCTCAAGCTCTTCCTTCATCTTTGCAGCCTGCTGTTGAAGCTGCTTTGCCATACGCATCAGCTGGTTTATATTTCCGCCTCTGAACATAGAACCTCCACAGTTTAAAGTGTGTTTTAATTGTAAACAAACTGTAAAAAGTTCACAACTGAGAGAAGGGGTGAGATGGAGCTTGACAAGGAGAGGGTAGCCATAATTGCCGTTAAGAGGCCAAAAGAAGAGGTTGACCTTGAGGAGCTCCGCGGTCTGATAGAGGCCTTAGGCGGTGATGTTGTTCAGGAGGTTGTCCAGAAGAGGAAAAGCTTTTCGCCATCTACGTACATAGGAAAGGGAAAGCTCTCAGAGATTGACACGGAAAGTGCAACGTTAATAGTTGCCTACCACCCACTCACCTATTCACAGAAGAGGAACATTGAGGAGATTACAGGACTTCCCGTTATAGACAGGACGGAAGTTATCCTTGAGATATTTGCAAGGAGGGCAAGGACTAAGGAGGCAAAGCTCCAGGTTGAGCTTGCAAAGGCATACTACCAGCTCTCTCACACCAGGGGAATGGGGAAGGAGCTCTCAAGGCTTGGCGGCGGAGTCGGAACAAGGGGACCCGGTGAAACAAAGACTGAAGTTGAAGCGAGGACAATCAGGAAGAAGATACACAAGTTAAAGAAAGAGCTCCAGGAGGTTCTAAAGAGACAGGAGCTCGTTAGAGAAGGTAGGAAGAAGAAGGGATTTAAGACGGTTGCCGTTGTTGGATATACAAACGTTGGGAAGTCCACCCTCGTTAAAGCCCTTACCAAGAAGGACGTTTTTGTAAAGGACATGCCCTTTGCAACTTTAGACGTTAAAACGGGAGCTCTCTACCTGAGCGGCGAGAAGGTTCTCATCTCAGACACAGTAGGTTTCATAAGGAACCTCCCCCACGAGCTTGTAGCCTCCTTCAGGGCAACCCTCAGCGAGGTTAAAGAGGCAGACCTTTTACTAATAGTATTTGACATTTCATCTTCAAAGCTTGAGGAGGAGCTCCACTCTGTAAAGTCCGTTCTCAAAAGGCTTAAAAGCTGGGAGAAGCCCAAGATTTTCGTTGCCAACAAGGTTGACAGGGTGGTAGAGAGCCCTAAAGATAGGGAGGAGCTCCACCACCTTATTGCCGGGAAAATGCCGGAGGAAAACCCAGAAGTTGTTTTCATTTCGGCAACAAAAGGATGGGGACTGGAAGAACTGAAGGAGAAAATAGCTGAAAAGCTATCTGGGGTTAGCTCCTCTTAAACATACTCTCTAAAGAGTTAACTTCTTCGGCCTCTTTGAGCTTAGAGTAGGCTCTCTTTATCAGTTTCTCGTCGTCTGAGGTCTCTACAATTTTCCTGTAGTAGTCGGCGGCTTCCTTAAACTTGCCTGATTCAAAGAGGGCATCTCCTACAACTTCGGCAACCTCGCAGAACTCCTCTTCAGAGAGCTCCGGATTTTTAAGAACGAACTTCCCGGCCTCAACGATATCTGAAAGCCTCTCCTGCTCTAACAGAATTATGGAGAGCTCTGAGAAGACGTCTAAGAGAACCCAGACGTTATCGGTTGTGTAGAGTATTTCCTTTAAAGCCTCCTCGGCCTGGTCGTACCTGCCCTTTTCCGCCAGAAACTCAGCAAGGGCTTTTAGTGCGTCGTCCCTTATGAAACCTTCAGAAGCAGCAACCGCTTTCCTGTAGTAGTGCTCTGCCATTTCTTCTTTGCCTAAAAGGTCGTAGAGGGCTGCAGCGCTCTGGAGTAGGTAAACTGCGTCGGGGTAGAGCTCCAGTGTGTTGTGAACCACCTCTAAAGCTCCGGCGTAGTCCTCGTCGCTAACCAGAACCTCTACAAGCTTCTGTCTGTAGTCGGCGTTCCTGTAGTCTAAACGGCAGGCCTCGCGGAGCTCCTCTTTGGCTTCCTCTAATTTCCCCCAGTCGGCGTAGACTTTTCCAAGCTCGTAGTGGAGTGAAGGGGAGTCCATAAGCTCAAGGCCACTCTTTAAAACGGCCTCGGCCTTTTTGTAGTTCCGCCTTAAAGCGTAGTAACGGGAAAGCTCCAGGTAGGGAAATTCGGAGTATGGATCAAGGGTTATCAGGTTCTCAAGGGTCTTCACCATCTTCCTGTGGGAGTTTATCTCCTTGTAAAGGCGGTAGAGCTCCAGGTAGGCCTCTTTTTCAAACGGGTTAAGCTTTATAGACTCAAGAAGTTCCCTCTCTGCAGCCTTAAAATTCCTCATTGAGGCGAGGGTGATTCCACGCTGGAGGAGCTCCCTTGAGCGGAGCTCAGTATCAAGGAACCTTGCTTCCTCAAGGTAAGCCTCGGCCTTCTCGCTGTTTCCGATTCCCTCGTAGGCCTCAGCCAGAAGGAGGTAGTACTCAACGTCTCTAATCTTGTTCCTTTCAAGCTCTTCTATGGCTTTTCTATAATCTTTAGACTCTATAAGGTTCTGGGCTTTTTCAAGGATACCTTTAACGTTGGCTCTCTTCTCGTAGCTGTTTCTCACTAACGGTCTCCTAAACAAAACGGTTGAGATAGGGTCTGATTTTAAGTATAAATCTGCTCAACCGATTTTCAACCGGAGGAACAATGCTCTCTAAAATAAGGAAAAACCTCAGGGCTTTCAGCCTTCCCCTCTGGATTGTAGCAGCCTCTTTTGTGGGAACCATCTTTTTTGTTTGGGGAAAAGGCTCCGTTTCCGGACCTTCAGCTAACGAAGTGGCAACAGTTAACGGCGAGGGAATAAAGCTTTCAGACTTTATGAGGGAGTACAACAACACCGTTAACCAGCTGAAGGCTCAACTGGGAGAGAACTACAGGAAAATAGTAAGCGATGAACAGCTAAAAGCGTTGGCTCTACAAAGGCTCATAACAAGGGAGCTCCTCCTTCAAGAAGCAAAAAGAGAAGGGCTTAAGGTAAGCGACTGGGCAGTTGCAAAAGCCGTAGAGGAGATTCCGGCCTTTCAGGAAAATGGAAAGTTTTCCCTTAAGCTCTACAAAGAGTTCTTAAGGATAAGACATCTAACTCCTGAGGTTTTTGAGAACACCGTAAGGGAAGACCTCTTAATCCAGAAACTCCTGGCCGTTGTCAACAACGCACCTTCTGTAACAAAACCGGAAATTGAGAAATTCTACAGAGAGTTTTTCGGCAGCAGGAAGTTTAAGTACAAGCTCTTCCCCTTCAGCCAGTTCAAGCCGAAAGTATCTGAAAAGGAAGTTGAAGAGTATTACAGGAGCCACAGGGAAGAGTTTGTTGAGAAGGGAGAGACCGGCCAGTTCCTCTTAAAGTTCCCCAGAACGGCAGAAGGAGAGAAGGAAGCAAAGAGAGCGTTTGAGCTTGCCAAAGAGGGTAAGTTTGAGGAGCTCCTTAAGATGAACCCAGTTAAGCTGACAGACAGGGAACTTCAGAAAGAGCTTGAGAAGAAGCAGTTTGTCTTTAGAAGCACCGGCAACCAGCTACTCCTTGCCTTCAGGGTTGAAACGAAAAATTACAAACCACTTCAAGAGGTCAAAAAACAGATAGAGGAAAGGCTTTCTGCAGAAAAGGCCGTTAAAGAGGCTCAGAAAGCTGCAGAGAGCTACAGGGGGGAACTCCCTGCAGAGACCAAAGCCATTGACAGAGCAGAGTTTGCAGAGAAGTTCAGGCCGGTTGAAAGTCCTGAAAAACTCTTTACAGTAAAGGTCGGAGAGAGAGTTGTTCTGCGGCTCTCAAACGGCTACGGCGTCTTCTCACCTGAAACGGAGCTGACGGTTCAAAAGGTTGACAGGAAAAAGGTAGAGAAATTGAAGGAGTTCTTACTCCAGCAGAAGAGACAGACAGACTACGCAGACTTTATCAACCTGTTAAGGCAGAAGGCAACAATAAAGGTAAATACAGAACTACTGAGGAACTTAAGATGAAGAGTATGACAGGCTACGGCAAGGGAACTGCAGCAAACGAGATCGCCGAAATAACGGCGGAGGTTAGAAGCCTCAACAGTAAAGCGCTAAAGGTAAGGTTCTCCATCCCCAGAATCTTTAACCCGCTGATAAACCAGTTAAACAGCCTTGTTGCCTCGTTCGTCAAGAGGGGAGACGTAGAGCTCCACGTTAAGTACAGAACCTCTCCGGCATTTCAGGTTCCTGTAACCGTTAACTACTCAGAGGGTCTGGCCTACATAAAGGCGGCTGAGAGGCTGGGGGCTCTCTCCGGAAAAGAGATAACAGTTTCACTGAAAGATCTCCTATCAATTCCAGAGGTTTTTCAGAAAGAGGAGATTGACGTTGAGCCATTTAAAGAACCGCTCCTTGAGGCTGTAGAAAAGGCACTATTAGAGCTTGACAGTGCAAGGAAATCTGAGGGAGAGAAGCTGAAAGCCTTTTTTGAAGAGCATCTCTCTGTAATAGAAGAAACAGTTGGAGAGCTTGAGAAATCGGTTTCTGAGATTGAGAGAAAACTCTTTGAAAAGCTGAAAGAGAAGGTGAAAAAGCTTCTTGAGGGAGAGGAGATTCCTGAGGAGTTTGAGAAGAGGGTAGAGCTTGAAGTGGCACTCCTTGCCGAAAAGCAGGACGTTTCAGAGGAGATCTCCCGCCTCAAAGCCCACGTAAAGCGGTTCAGAGAGATAATGGAAATTGAAAACGAACCCATAGGAAAAACCTTAGACTTCCTGTGTCAGGAGATGCACAGAGAGATAAACACCCTGGGGAACAAGGTAAAGGAGATAGACATCACAGAGCCGGTTCTAAGGGTAAAGACCGAAATCGCAAGGATTAAGGAGCAGGTTCAAAATGTTGAGTAATAAGCTGAAGGGCCTCTTAATCGTCATTTCCGCCCCGTCTGGAACGGGAAAGACAACCTTAACCCATATGCTCCTTAAAGAGTTCCCAGATATGGAGTTCTCCGTTTCATACACAACAAGAAAGCCAAGGCCTGGAGAGGTTAACGGAAAAGACTACTTCTTCGTTGACAGGGAAACCTTTGAGAGGATGATAGAAGAGGGAGACTTCTTAGAGTGGGCGCAAGTTTACGGAAACCTCTACGGAACCTCCAAAAGCCAGGTTCTTAAAGCCCTTAACGAAGGAAAGGACATTCTACTTGACATAGACACCCAGGGAGCTCTCCAGGTAAAGAAGAACTTTCCCGAGGCCGTCCTCATATTCATTCTCCCTCCGTCGTTTAAAGAGCTTGAGAGGAGGCTCAGGAGCAGAGGAACCGACGACGAGGAGACGATAGAGAAAAGGCTGAAGATAGCAAGGGTAGAGGTGGAGAGAGCTCCCCTCTACGATTACATAGTTGTAAACGATGTTTTGGAGAAGGCCTACGAAAAGCTCAGGTCAATTGTGATAGCAGAAAAGTGCAGAACCGAAAGGCTTAAAGGCCAGTTTGAGAAGATAGTGAAAGATCCGGAGATGGTGGAGCTCCTAAAAAAGGGAGCAGAACTAAATTGAGAGTCAGAACCCCATAAGAGGAAGAGATGGCAACGGCTCAAAAAGAGAAGAAAGAGGTCAAGACGGCAAAGAAGAAGAGGAAGAGGATAACGAAAGAGCTCATCTACGAGATGCGCCACGGAAGCCCTATCTACTACAAGGACTACGACCTTGTCCTTTCCGGTGAGAGGAGTCTGGAAGAAGTAATGGGAAGCAGCGGATTACAGTCTTTTTTAGCTACTCTATTACTCTCAGTACTTTACCCAAAACTCAAAAAACTGGGCTACACAGTTCTGGGAAATGAAGTGGGATACAAGTTCGCCCCAAAGAGCTGGTATAACCTTGACATAGCGGTATGGGAAAAGGAGAAGGTGAAGCCCTACTTGAAAAAGGAGACCTACGTTGAAGTTCCTCCGAAGGTTGTCATAGAGGTTGACACAAAGGCAGACCTGAGGAAGTTCACAACCCCCATGGACTACTTCCACAGGAAGACAAAAGACCTTTTAGAGACTGGAGGGGAAAGGGTTATCTGGATATTCACTAAAGAAAAAAAGGTCTGGGTTGCAGAGAAGGGAAAGCCGTGGCTCATAGTTGACTGGGACTACAAAATACCTATCCTTGAAGGCATCACAATTACACTGAAAGACCTTGTGGAGGAGGAAGAGAATGGCTAAGAGGATACCCTTAGAGCCTGTAGTTGAGAAGGTTGGGAACTTCTACGAAACCGTCCATGTTGCAGCCAAAAGGGCAAGGCACCTCTACACAGTAGACCCCTATACCTTTGGAAAGGACGAGAAAGGAGAGGAACATAAAAAGACCGTAATCGCCCTCTTTGAAATCCTTGAAGGAAAGGTCTGCCCCAAGAGAGAGGAGTAATGGGCTTTAAGGTAGTTGAGAACTACAGGGTCTGTGGAAGAGACTACCTCTTAACTGTTGAGGCAGACAGGGAAACTGTTGAAAGGATAAGGGCAGGCCAGTTTGGAATGGTTCAGGTGAGGAGTAATCTCCAGTTTGACCCGCTACTCCGCCGCCCTTTAGGGATTTTCAACGTTGAAGGAAATCGGGTCTCTTTCCTCTACAGGGTTTACGGAAGGGGAACAGAGCTCCTCACAAAAACAGAACCCAGCGAAGAGGTTGAAGTCCTTATGCCCCTTGGAAACTCAATACCCGAAGACAGAGAGAAATACCTCTTCATAGCCGGTGGAATCGGAATAGGAGGCCTTTTCCTGGCTGCAAGGTGGTTTAAAGAGGCCGGGAAAGAGGTTGTTGTCCTTTACGGAGAGCGGAGCTCCGATAACCTCTCAGGACTTCCCTTTTTAGAAAAGTATGGAATAGAAACCGTTGTCTATACAGAGGACGGGTCTTACGGGAAAAAGGGACTTGTAACGAAGGAGCTCCCGGAATTCAAAGACTACACCTGGGTGGCCTGCGGGCCAACACCGATGCTTAAAGCTGTTAAGGAAATTGCAGAAGAGGAAAAGGCAGAGTGCTTCCTCTCTTTAGACAGGAGAATGGCCTGCGGTGTAGGTGCCTGTCTGGGGTGCACAGTTAAGACGACAGAAGGCTACAAACGGTGCTGTGTTGAAGGGCCTATCTTTAAAGCAGAAGAGGTTATCTTCTAAAGGAAACCTCTTTTCAAATGAGAATCATTCCCATTTAGGAACTGCAGGACTAAATTAAGGAGAAACTTTCCTGTTTGGTGGTTTAAATGGCAGAGGAGAAAAAGATATTAGGAATAACAGACGAGCTCGTAGAGAAGTGCGTTCGGTGTGGCTCCTGCCGGCAGGTCTGCCCCGTCTTCAACGTCACCCACGAGGAACCCTCCGTTGCAAGGGGAAAGATATTCTTAGCAGATCTTATCAACAAAGGAAAAGCTGAACTTGACAGGGAAGCAGCTCACTTTTTCAACCTTTGCACAACCTGTTTAAGGTGTGCAGAAATATGCCCCGTAATGGTTGACTACGAGAAGATAATCATCTCTGCCAGGGCCAAAGCTGTTGAGAAGTTTGGACTTCCGCCGGAAAAAGCAGCAGCCGTTAAGCTCTTTTCAAACAGGAATCTACTTGAAACCGTTGGGAAGCTGACTTCCCCTCTAACAAAGCTCTTTACAAAAAAGTCAAACAGCCCACAGAACAGGCTACTTCCGATAAATGTTCCAAAACTTGGAAAGGTCTTACTCCCCCAGCCAAGCTCAAAGCCGTTCAACGACAAAGACAGGGTTTACCCGGCAAAGGGAGAGGAAAAGGGAAGGGTCATCTTCTTTACAGGGTGTATGTTCAACAACTTCTACACACAAACGGCAGAGAACGTCGTTAAGGTTTTAAACGCCCTCGGCTATACAGTCTTTGTTCCGAGGGAGCAGTTCTGCTGCGGAGCTCCCGCCTTCTTCTCAGGAGACCTCAAATCCTTTGAGAAAATGAAGGAGAAGAACCTGAAGGGGTGGGGAGGTGAAAAGGCGGACTTTGTGGTCTCAGCCTGTGCAACCTGCGGCCACGTTCTAAAGGGAGAGTATAGAGAGCTGAAAATCCCTGTAAAAGAGTTGATAGAAATCCTCTACGAAAACATTGAGGAGATAGGGAAGTGGAAGCTCCCTGAAAAGATAAAAGTAACCTGGCACCACCCATGTCACATAGTAAGGGGGCAGAAAATTCCCCGCAACTACCCGTTGGACGTTCTAAAAGTTCTCCAGAACGTAGAGTTTGTTGACATGCCCGAGGCCGACAACTGCTGCGGAATGGGAGGATCCTTTAAACTCTCCCACCCAGAGATTTCAAGGGAAATTCAACTTAAAAAGGCACGGAACGCCGAATCAACAGGAGCAGACGCCGTTTTAACAGAGTGTCCCGGATGCGTTATGAACATAGCGGAAGGGCTGGAAAGGGTAAACTCTCAGCAAAAGTCAATCCACATTGCAGACCTCCTTGCCAGATGTGTTGATTAGCTGATTGATATAATCCTGAAAACTATGAGAACACTGGCAGGATTACTTATAACTCTACTGATTTTTTTCCTTACAGGCTGTAGTAACGAAAAGCCCGTCTACGTAATCTCTTCCTCCCACCAGCTTCTACTCCCTTTTAAAGCCAGTAAGTTCTTCGGCTTCTTTGACAAACAGGAAATAGACCTTCAGCTAGACTCCGTCCCAAACGGTGATTCGCTAATCCGATTCCTTAACTTTAGCAAATACACAGTAGTAATAACAGACGCAGAAACGGCAAGACGGATAGAGGAGCTCTCCCCAAGGTGGCTTCCTATCTGCAAAGTAGCCCTTAAGAAAAAAGAAAACTATCCGATAACAGAGAGGAGGGGAGGGTTCGTTCTGCTGATGAAAGAAACGCTCCTGAGAAACCAAAAGGAGGCAGTAGCCGTTATAAAGGGGTGGAACAACGGAGTTGATCTTCTAAAAGATCCTGCAGTAGTAAAACTCCTTTCAGCAGAAAAGCTCAAGTATAAGTTCCTCCACTGCGGAGAGTGAGGGAAGTGTGAGAGCTGAGAAATACTGGATACTTTCCGGAATTAGCTTTTTAGCCTCTCTACTAATAGGAACAAGCGCCTACTTCATAACCTACCAGTTTCTAAAAGAGCAACTGATAAAAAACAGCATAAAGAACACCGAAAACTATGTTGAAGTTACTTCTGTTTCAGTTGGCTCCAGAAAAAGAGCTAAACAGCTTATAGGGATACTGGAGAGAGCTCCCTACATTGAGAAAGTCCTCCTTACTCCACCTCAGAAAAAGAGCGAATTTCTTCTGAAGAAAGACCTCATATTCCCCGACGGAAAGCTAAGGCTTTTTGTCCTGCTCAACAGGAACCTCATTCTGACAAAAACGAAAGAGGTTGCTCAGAAAGTGGCCTTCAGCACATTCCTGGTTACAGTTTTCCTGACGGGTCTGGTTCTCGTAGCCGTAAGAATCTTCTACCTTAAACCGCTGTGGAAAATAAAAAGAGACATACTGAAAATCTCAAACGGAGAAATATCACGACTCCCAGAAGGAAAAAACAGAGACGAGTTTGACCAAATAAGAAACAGTATAAACTCCATGCTTAATACAATAAGGAAAAAAAATGAAAGAGAAGACGTTATCTCCCAGTTCATCCATCTCTTAACCGTTGGAAAAGGCTTTAACGGAGAATTCGTAGCTCTTATGAGAAAGGTTCTAAACATAACCGGATGCGACGGAGTGATAATTGGGGTCAAGAAAAACAACAAAGCCGTAAAAATTCGCCTTATTCCACGGGAACAGAACAAAACACCGGTAGTAGAAACTAAGTCTATAGATCATCTTCAGGGAATAGAACCCTATCTTCTAGAACTACAGAAAGAAATAGAAACAACAAAAGGTTCCATAATCTCTTCTACAGAAAAAGAGATGGGAATTAAGTACATATTCGGTATTCCGCTAACCGTTATGTCGGAAACTGTTGGCTTCATAATCTTCTTTAAAAGGGAAGAAAAACCGGTTAGTGATGAAGTAAAACACTTTATAAGAAACATTGCAAAGTCAATAGCCATTTCGGTAGAGATAAGAAAACTGATAAAAGATCTTGAGGAAAAACTTAAAAGGGAAAAAGAGTTAACGGAGAAAATAGTAAAAAGCCTTGTAAGAGGTATAGAAATTAGGGATTCCTACACCAGAGGACACTCAGAGAGGGTGGCATTCTTTGCAAAGAGAATCGCAGAAGAAATGGGATTGAAAGAAGAAGAGGTTAAAGCAATATACACAGCAGGCCTTCTCCACGATATAGGAAAGATTGGAATTCCAGACAGCATTCTACTTAAACCGGGAAAACTCTCAAACGAAGAGTATGAGATAATAAAACTCCACCCCAAACTGAGTTACGAACTCCTTAAACACATAGACGTCCTGGAAGATTCCCTTCCTGGAATAAAACATCACCACGAAAGATGGGACGGTAGCGGCTATCCAGACGGTTTAAAAGGTAAAGAAATACCCCTTCAGGCGAGGATACTGGCAGTTGCAGACACGTTTGACGCAATGACCAGCGACAGAATCTACAGAAAGGGAGTCTCAAAGGCTGAAGCTGTAAAGGAACTCAAAAAACTCTCAGGTAAGTCCTACGATCCCGAAGTTGTAGAGAACGCACTTTACGTACTCTTAAATGAAGAGCCACCCCCTTCAGAGGAGTTCATCTCCCTACAGCTTTTATCAACTATTGAGGAGAGAAGGCTTGACTACTACCTGAGAGACCACCTTACAGGGGTTTTCAACAGAAACGCCCTTGAACTTGCCTACAAGATAGCAAAAGAACGGTTTAAGGAACTTAAAGCCTTTACAGTGGACATTAAGGAGCTCCGCCAGATAAACATCAAAGAGGGGTGGAAAAGGGGAGATCAGATACTGAAGAAAACAGTAGCGCTTCTCCAGTTAGAACTAAAAGACGCAGTAATTGTCAGGTACTCGGGAGACAACTTCCTCATCTTCCATCCAAACCAGGAAGCTGTTAAGACCGCTGTAGAGAAAGTTGAAGAAGAACTGAAGATAAAAGTAACGTTCCACCAGATTGAAGAAGTAGAAGACATAGAGGAGCTAAAGGTCAAACTTACAGAGCTTGAGTTTGAGTCTTAACCTATCACTTGTAAAAGTTCTGTAAAAATTTTGTTAAAATGATTACCAATTTCAGTGGCGGGAGGAAAGAATGAAAATCCACGAGTATCAGGCTAAAGAGATATTTAAGAAGTACGGCCTGCCCGTTCCGAGGGGAATAGTTGCCCACGACGCCAAAGAGGCAGAGTGCGCAGCAAAAGAGCTTGGAACACCAGTAGTTGTAGTTAAGGCACAGGTTCACGCCGGTGGAAGGGGTAAGGCAGGTGGAGTTAAGCTTGCAAAGTCCCCGGAAGAGGCCGGCAAAATAGCTGCCGAAATGATAGGCAGCAGGCTCAAAACCTATCAGAACCCTGAAGGCCTGCCCATAAACTGCGTCCTCATTGAAGAAGGGGTAAACATAGATAAGGAGTTCTACGTAGGCCTCACTTTGGACAGGGAAGTTTCAAGGCCTGTCTTTATGGTCTCTGCAGCAGGCGGAATGGAGATTGAAGAGATAGCAAAGACAAATCCTGAGCTGATAATAAAGGAGCACGTTGACCCTGCAATCGGTCTTTTACCTTACCAGGCAAGGAAAATTGCCTACAAGATAGGTCTTACAGACAGGAAACTTGTAAGCCAGTTTACAAAGATTCTAATGACCCTCTCAAAGATGTACTTTGACCTTGACGCTTCACTCATTGAGATAAACCCGCTTGTTAAGACAAAAGAGGACAACTTCATCTGCTTAGACGCAAAAATTGACTTTGACGACAACGCTCTCTACAGGCACCCCGACATTCAAGAGCTTGAGGATACAACCCAGATTGACCCGTTAGAGCTTGAGGCCAAGAAGTGGGATCTCAACTACGTTAGGCTTGACGGAAACATCGGCTGCATGGTTAACGGTGCCGGCCTTGCAATGGCAACGATGGACACGATCAAGTTCTACGGCGGAGAGCCTGCAAACTTCTTAGACGTTGGTGGAACGGCAACGGTTGAGAGGGTTGCTGCAGCCTTCAGGCTTCTCCTCTCAGATCCCAAAGTAAAGGCAATCTTTGTAAACATCTTCGGCGGAATCGTAAGGTGCGACAGAATTGCTGGAGGAATCATTGAGGCCGCAAAACAGGTTGAGCTTGACAGGCCTCTAATCGTACGCCTTGAGGGAACGAACGTTGAGCTCGGAAGGAAGATGCTTGAGGAGAGCGGCCTCAACATAATCCCTGCCAAAGACATGGCAGACGGTGCACAGAAGGCTGTAAAAGCAGCAAAAGGTGAACTATAAGGAGGGGAAAATGAGCGTTTTAGTGAATAAAAACACAAAAGTTGTAGTTCAAGGGCTTACAGGAAAAGAAGGTTCTTTCCACGCAAAGCAGTGTTTGGACTACGGAACACAAATAGTTGCAGGTGTAACTCCCGGTAAGGGTGGGCTCATCTGGAAAGACGACGAGGGGAAGTATGAGGTTCCCGTCTTCAACACAGTTGAAGAAGCCGTTAAAGAAACTGGAGCGGATGCTTCCCTCATCTTCGTTCCACCTGCCTTTGCGGCAGACGCCATAATGGAGGCGGCAGACGCAGGAATTAAGCTGATCGTCTGCATCACAGAGGGAATTCCCGTTAACGACATGGTTAAGGTTAAGAGAGCCCTTGAAGGAACCGGAGTCCGCTACATCGGTCCCAACTGCCCGGGGATCATCACTCCAGAAGAGTGCAAGATGGGAATTATGCCCGGCCACATCTTCAAGAAGGGAAGAGTGGGAATCGTTTCCCGTTCAGGAACTCTCACTTACGAGGCCGCCTACCAGCTAACTATGAGGGGAATCGGTCAGTCAACAGTTATCGGAATCGGTGGAGACCCTGTTCCCGGAACAACACACAGAGAAGCCGTTGAAATGTTCAACAACGACCCAGATACAGACGCAATAGTTCTCATAGGAGAGATCGGCGGAACGATGGAAGAGGAAGCTGCTGAATACATTAAAGAAAACGTTGATAAACCGGTTGTTGCCTACATAGCAGGTGTTACAGCACCACCTGGAAGGAGGATGGGACACGCTGGAGCGATCATCTCCGGTGGTAAGGGAGATGCAAAGAGCAAGATGGAAGCATTAAGGGCCGCCGGAGCTTACGTCTGCAACACTCCCGCCGAAATTGGCGAGATGATGGAAAAAGCCTTAAAGGAAAGAGGACTTCTCTAAAGGAGGAAAGTATGGCTGTAAAAGGAATTGTTGAAGTTAGAGAGGACTGGTGCAAGGGGTGTAATATCTGCGCATCAGTCTGCCCTACAAAGGTTCTTGAGCTTGACAAGGTTAGGGCAGTCATGACCGTTGCACACCCCGAAAAGTGTATTGGGTGTAAGCAGTGCGAGATGATATGTCCCGACTTCTGCATCTACGTTTTCACTCCAGAGGAGTACGAAGAAATAGCAAGCGCTTAAGGGAGGAAAGTATGGCAAAGCTTGAGCTTAAGTATGGAAACCACGCCTGTGCAGAGGCTGCAATCCTTGCAGGCTGTAGGTTTTATGCAGGTTACCCGATTACACCGTCTTCTGAGATCGCCGAGAGGATGGCGGAGCTCCTGCCCCGCCACGGAGGAGCCTTCATACAGATGGAGGACGAAATAGCCTCTATGGCGGCTATCGTTGGAGCCTCTTTTGCCGGCGCAAAGGCTATGACAGCAACCTCTGGTCCCGGTTTCTCTTTAAAGCAGGAGAACCTCGGCTATGCGTTTATGGTTGAGGCTCCCTGCGTTGTCGTAAACGTTCAGAGGGGCGGCCCGTCAACAGGTCTTCCAACCCAGATCGGCCAGCAGGAGATTATGCAGTCCCTATGGGGAACCCACGGAGACAAGCTCATTCCCGTCTTCTATCCTGGAAACGTTCAGGAAATAATGGAAGAGACAATCAGGGCGTTCAACTGGGCAGAGAGACTGAGAACTCCCGTTGTTCTCCTCTTAGACGAAGTCCTGGGCCACATGAGGGAAACCGTTGACATGGAGCAGTTCACACCTGATAAGGTTGAGATCTGGAACAGGAAGATGCCCGAAGTTCCACCTGAAGAGTATCTCCCCTACAAGCCCGGAGAGGACGACGTCCCTGCAATAGCTCCATACGGAACACCGGGATACAGGGGACACGCAACAGGTCTTCACCACGACTACACAGGCTTCCCAACAACAAACCCTGAGATGTGCGAGGAGCTTATTGAAAGGCTCATTAGGAAGGTTAAGAGAAATCAGCCTGAGATGGAGAAGAACGAGGAGTACAAGTTAGACGACGCCGAAGTAGCAATTGTGGCCTTTGGAACAACTGCAAGGGCTGCAAAGACCGCCGTTGACATGGCAAGGGAGAAGGGAATCAAGGCAGGCCTTTTAAGGGTTGTAACCATCTGGCCATCTCCGGAAGAAACTCTCAACAAGCTAGCAAAACACGTAAACGCAATCCTTGTTCCAGAGCTCAACATGGGTCAGTACGTCCTTGAGGTTGAGAGGTGCGCTAAGGGAGAAGCTCCCGTTTACAGGCTCAACAGGGCAAACGGTAAGGTTATCTATCCGGCTGAGATCCTCTCAAAACTTGAGGAGATCGTAAAAGCAAGAGTTTAAGGAGGTAAGTAATGAACGTTCCCTTTGAGAAGGTTCTTGAGAAGAAGGAGTCTTACTTTAAATACTTAAGGCTTGACAAACTCCCAACAATCTGGTGTCCCGGATGTGGAATCGGCCAGGCACTAAAAGCAACCTGCATGGCCCTCTACGACCTTGGAATTGACAACGACCAGGTTGCAATGGTTTCAGGTATCGGATGTTCTTCAAGGACACCCGGTTACTTTGACGGCTTTACTCTCCACACAACCCACGGAAGGGCACTTGCATTTGCAACAGGCCTGAAACTCTTTAAGCCAGAGCTCACAACGATTGTTTTCACAGGAGATGGAGACTGCTTTGCAATTGGTGGAAACCACTTCATCCACGCAGCCCGTAGGAACATTGACGTAACAGTTGTTATGATTAACAACTGGATATACGGAATGACTCATGGACAGGTTTCACCGACAACTCCCCTTGGCTCACAGACAACAACAACTCCCGGCGGAAACTACGAGCCAAACTTTGACGTTGCAGAGCTGGCAAAGGCCGCCGGAGCAACCTACGTTGCAAGGGGAACCGCATACCACGTTACAGAGCTCAAGAAACTGATTCAGGACGGTATAAAGCACAAAGGGTTCTCATTCATTGAAGTTCTCTCTCCATGTACAATCATCTACGGAAGGAAGAACAGGATGACCTTTGAAGAGATGTACATGTGGCTCAAGGAGAACACGATTCCCGTTAAAGCCTGGGAGAAGCTTCCTGAGGAGAAAAGGGCTGGAAAACTTCCAAGAGGAGTTCTTTACCACGACGACTCAAGACCTGAGTACACAGAGGTTTATTGGAACAGGGTTAAGCAGCTTTCCGGAGGTGAAAAATGAGGTATGAGGTTAGGGTTATAGGTTCTGCCGGCCAGGGTTCAATTCTGGCTGCGGTTGTTCTTGCTACTGCTGCCGCCGAGGAAGGGCTCTGGGCTACTCAAACAGCTTCATACGGTGCTGCAATGAGAAGCGGAACGTCTCTTGGAGACGTTGTAATCTCTGACCAGCAGATTGACTTCCCTCAGGTAACAGAGCTTGACGCAGTTATTATCCAGTCTCAGGAAGCCTACGATGAGATGGTTAAGGGTAAACCTGTAAGGTTAGACCCTGAATGTGGAGAGAATACGGCAGATGTTCTTGTTAACGTGAAACCGGGAGCTCTCGTAATAGTTGACGAAGACCTCGTTCAGTGCGACCTTGACTGCAACATGTACAGGGTTGTTTCAGCTCCTATCGCAAGAACCGCAGCCGAAGGCCTTGGAAGAAGGCAGGTTATGAACATTGTTGCCCTTGGAGTTTTTCAGGTTGCAACATCACTCCAGTTTGACGGAAAACCCCTCATTTCTGAGGAGTCTTTCCTGAAGGCTATTGAGAAGAGCGTTCCCAAGCGCTTCATTGACCTTAACAAAACAGCTTTCCAGGAAGGCGTAAAGATAGGAAAGGCTGCCCTCCAGAAGGCTTAGGCTTTTAAAGGGGGGAGTTCCCCCTCCCTCTTTCCCTCCCCCGTCGCCTTTTTCATCCTGCCAACTGGTTATACTTAAACCTAACAACATCTGGAGGCTTGAGAAGTGGCCAACCCTGAGCAGCTCAAGAAGTGGGACAAACAGTTTGTCTGGCACCCCTTTACCCAGATGGCCGAATACGTAAAACACGAACCGATAGTAATTGAAAGGGGAGAGGGATGCTGGCTTATAGATACAGAAGGGAAAAGATACTTAGACGCCGTTAGCTCAATCTGGTGCAACGTCCACGGCCACAACGTTAAGGAGCTAAACGAAGCACTCTGTGAGCAAGCAGGAAAGATTGCCCATTCAACACTTTTAGGCCTTGCAAACGTTCCATCAATTCTCCTTGCAAAGAAACTCGTTGAGATAACTCCAGAAGGTTTAAACCGCGTCTTCTACTCAGACGACGGCTCAACGGCTATGGAAGTTGCCCTGAAGATGGCCTACCAGTATTGGCAGCTAAAGGGAGAGAAAAAGAGGACAAAGTTTATAAAGCTTGAGGAGGCCTACCACGGGGACACGATAGGCTCTGTAAGCATTGGAGGAATAGACCTATTCCACTCAATGTTCAGGGAACTCATGTTTCAGACCTACAAAATCCCCGCCCCACACCCCTACAGGTTCCCCGGAACTCCCGAGGAGTGTAAGAACTACTCTTTGGAGAAGCTGGAAGAAGTTTTAAAAGAACATGGAGACAAAATTGCAGCGGTTGTTATGGAGCCTTTAGTTCAGGCTGCCGCTGGAATCATTGTCCATCCAGAAGGTTTCTTAAAAGGAGTGAAGGATCTCTGCGACAGATACGGCGTTCTCCTCATTTTGGACGAGGTTGCAACGGGCTTTGGAAAAACTGGAAAAATGTTCGCCTGTGAGTGGGAAGGAGTAGTTCCAGACATTATGGCAATCTCCAAGGGATTAACCGCAGGATACATGCCCCTCGCCGCGACTCTCGCAACAGATGAGGTTTACAGAGCTTTCTGGGGAGGGGACTACGGAAGCGGAAAGACCTTTTTCCACGGCCACACCTTTACAGGGAACCAGCTTGGCTGTGCAGTAGCCCTCAGGAACATTGAGCTCTTTGAGGAAAAGGGATGGCCTGAAAAACTGAAAGGTAAGATTGAGTACCTTCATAAGAGACTGAAGGAGGAACTTTCCCCCCT
>WFYG01000011.1 GCA_015490195.1 Thermovibrio sp. | reverse complement strand
AATTCTGGATAAGGTTGATTCAAGGATAGAGGCTGAGGAGAAAAAGAAAAAAGTTTTAGAAGAGCTCTTTAAAACGTTGCTTAACAAACTGATGACAGGAAAATTAAGAGTAAGTAAGGAATTCCTGAATGAGTTTAAGGATACTGCAAAATCCGAAAACAGTTGACGATTTAAAGGAGTTTATCAAAGGAAAACCCGTTAAGGTTTACCTCTTTGGCTCAAGGAGGAATAACAGCCCTTATTCAGACGTTGACATAGCTGTTGACTCTGAAGTTGATATAAGGAGGGATTTAGTAATACTTGGGGAGAGCTCTCTCCCTTACCTTGTTGACCTTAAGGGAGCTCTTTACTTAAGGAAACCGTAAAAGGGAAGGTATTAGGTGGCTTTAAAGGAAAAAGTTGAAAGCTTTAAGAAGGCATTTAACAAGTTAAAAGAGGATAGCCGTGAGTTTAGGAGATGAGAGAGGAAGCGTTCAGGAGAGGATTTTAAAGTACTCAACAGAGGTTGGCTGGGAGTATTTATCTCCCGACGAAGCTCTCAGGCTGAGAGAAGGAGAGGGAAACGTTATTTTAAGAGAAGTTTTCCTTAACCAGATTCAGAAACTAAACCCAAAAGTTGGCTATGAGGAAGCTCAGGAGGTTCTAAGAAGGGTTGAGAGGGTTCCGGCCAACATTGAGGGGAACTTAACAGCCTGGGAGTTTCTTAAAGGCCTAAAGCAAATCTTCCTCCAGTCTGAGAAAAGGGAGGTCAACGTAAAGCTCTTAGACGATAAAAACATAAATAACAACGTCTTTCACGTAACGGATGAGTTTAAGTTTGTAAGCGGGAATAACGTAAACCGCTACGACATTGTTTTCTTCATAAACGGTTTTCCGATTCTCCTCATAGAGACAAAAGCAGCCCATAAAATTGACGGGCTCGTTGAGGCCTTTGAGCAGATAAAGAGGTACCACAGGGAAACCCCGGAAGCCCTATCACTCCTTCAGCTCTTCTCAATTACCCACCTGATTGAGTTCTACTACGGGCCAACTTGGAACCTCTCGTCAAAGGGGCTGAACAGGTGGAAGAACAGAGAGAGGCCCGACTTTGAAGGGCTGATAAAGAGCTTTTTCAATAGGGGAAATATACTTAAAACAATCACAGACTACATCCTATTTCCGAAAAGGGACGACAGACTAACAAAGATAATACTGAAGCCTCACCAGCAGAGGGCTGTTAAGAAGGTCGTTGAGAGGGCAAAGGACAGGAAAAAGAGAAGGGGACTTATCTGGCACACTCAGGGAAGCGGCAAGACCTATACGATGATAACGGCAGCAAGGTTAATCCTTGAAAAACCCGAGTTTGAAAACCCAACGGTAATAATGTTAGTTGACAGGAACGAGCTTGAGCAGCAGCTCTTCTCAAACCTCTCCTCCTTAGGGATGGAGGTAAGGGTTGCCCTCTCAAAGAGGGATCTGAGGGAGCTCCTCTCCTTAGACTACAGAGGGCTTATAGTCTCAACAATTCACAAATTTCAGGGAATGCCGGCCAGGATAAACACAAGGAGGAACATCTTTGTCTTCATAGATGAGGCCCACAGGTCAACGGAGGGGGATCTTGGAAATTACATGATGGCCGCCCTTCCAAACGCAACAATAATAGGGTTTACAGGAACTCCAAGAGATAAAACAAAGCACGGAAAGGGGACTTTTCTCACATTTGGAGTGGACGACCCTCCATACGGCTACCTTGACAGGTACACGATCTTAGAATCCATAGAGGACGGGGCAACTCTAAAGATTAACTACGCTCTCGCTGAAAACCGATTTCTGCCGAAAAAGGAGCTCCTTGAAAAGGAGTTTTTAAACCTTAAAGAGGCTGAAGGGATAAGCGACTTAGAAACCCTTAACAGAATACTTCAGAGGGCAGTAACCCTGAGGAACTTCCTGAAGAACAGAGAAAGGGTTGATGCAGTTGCCGAGTTTGTTGCCAGGCACTTCAGGGAAAACGTTGAACCTATGGGATACAAGGCCTTTTTAGTTGCTGTTGACAGGGAAGCCTGTGCACTCTACAAGGAGGCCTTAGACAGGTATCTGCCACCAGAATACTCAGAGGTTGTCATAAGTAAAAACCACAACGACCCTGAACACATCAAAAGGTTCCACCACACGGAGGAAGAGGAGAAGCTCATAAGGAAGAGGTTCAAAGAGGAGGAGACCCCGAAGGTACTGATAGTAACCGAAAAGCTCCTTACAGGTTTTGACGCTCCCATCCTCTACGCGATGTACTTAGACAAGCCTATGAGAGACCACGTTCTTCTTCAGGCGATTGCAAGAGTCAACAGGCCTTATGAGGACGAGAGTGGAAGAAAAAAGCCGGCTGGGCTTATTATTGATTTTGTCGGTATTTTAAAAAACCTTGAGAAGGCTCTCGCATTTGACAGTTCAGACATTGAGGGAGTTTTAAACGACTTAGAAACCTTAAAGGGGCACTTTAAAGACCTCATGGAAGAGGGAAGGGAGAACTTCCTGAATGTTGTAGAAGGAAAGGAGAGGGATAAAGCAGTTGAGGCCGTTTTAAACGGCTTCAGCGACGAGGAAAGGAGGCACAGGTTCTATGAGTTCTACAGAGAAGTTAAGGAGATATACGAGATACTTTCCCCCGACCCTGTTTTAAGACCCTACATAAACGACTTTGCCATATATACGAGGATGTTCAACATCCTTAAACAGGCTTACGATGAGAAAAACGCAGAAGAGAGGATCTTAGAAAGGGAACTAAGCGAGAAGGTAAAGAGGCTGATTGAGGGAGCTCCTGTTGATGCCTACATAAAAGACTCCCTTGAGGTTGTTGAGATAGATGAGAAAACCCTTGAAAGGCTACTAAAGAGCAAAGCAACCGATATTGAAAAAGTGTTTAACCTCATAAAGAGCATAGAGGTAACCGTAAGGGAGAACCTCAGAGATGAGCCCTACCTGATATCAATCGGGGAGAGAGCTGAGAAGATTGCGAGGGAATACAGGGAGAGACAGAGGGGAACTAAAGAGACCCTTGAGGTGCTGAAGTCTCTCTCTGAAGAGATATTAAGGGCAAGGAAAGAGTTCAAATCTTTAGGCATCTCAAAGGAGGCCTTTGCGCTCTACTGGACGGTAAAGATGGAAGGAGGTGAACTTTCTGAAGCAGAAGCAAAAGAAATTGAAAAAGCGTTTAACCAGCATCCTCTTTGGAGAGAAAACAGTGAGGAGTTTAAACAGTTAAATTTTGAGCTTACACCTATAATGATCAATCTTTTTAAAGGCAACGTTAGAAAGGCTGTTAAGCTTTTAAGTAAAACTCTGGAGGTTTTAAAAAGGGATGATCTCTAAGGAGGAGTTCAGAAGGGAAGTTGAGAGGCTTGCTCTGATCGTAGGGGTTGAGCCTAAAGAGGTTCAGATAAGGAGGATGAAGAGAAAGTGGGCAAGCTGCTCATCTAAGGGGAGGCTTAGCTTTTCTGAGGAACTCCTATCTAAGGATGAAGAGTTTAGGAGGGAAGTAATAATTCACGAACTCCTACATCTGAGGTATCCCACACATACAAAACTATTTAAAGTCCTTGTTAAAATCTATTTGGAGAAAAGCTAAAAACTAAGGGAGGAGTAATGATTTACGAAATAACACTTAAAACCACCGGGAGAAACCAGTTTATTGACATAACGAGACAGGTTGAATCAATAGTCCTTCAGTCTGGAGTAAAAAGGGGAATCTGCGTAATATACGTTCCCCATACAACTGCAGGAGTTACTATAAACGAAAACGCAGACCCTACCGTCAGAAAAGACATAATATCCAGCTTAGAGAAGCTAATTCCCTGGAGAGAACCGTTCTACGAACACGCAGAGGGCAACTCTGCAGCTCACATAAAATCAAGCCTTATAGGGTGTAACCAGACAGTAATAGTTCAAGAAGGAAAACTCCTACTTGGAACCTGGCAGGGAATCTACTTCTGTGAGTTTGACGGACCAAGAACCAGAAAGGTTTACGTTAAGGTGATAGAGGGATAACCGGGAGCAGTCCGTAAGCCGGGTTCTGTTCTAAGGAGGCCATTTATCTCTTGCGGCTTACCCGCTGGCATCGGGCGGGCCACCCTCTAGTGCCAGCCTATTTAGCCTTGCTCCGGGAGGGGGTTACCGTGCCTCCTTCCCTTACGGGTCGGAGCGGTGGTCTCTTACACCACCCTTTCACCCTTACCACCTTGTAGGTGGCGGTCTGCTCTCTGTGGCCCTTCCGCAGGGTCACCCCTGCCCGGCTCAACGCCGGCTCCCTGCCCTGTGGAGCCCGGACTTTCCTCCCGGGAGTATCAAGCTCCCGAGCGGCCTCTCGTCCTGCTCCCGTCTGAATAATATAGGCAAATTTCAGCTACTTGCTAACCTCTCTACCTAGTTTGTTTTCAACAGACTTAATCTTCTGAACAAGCCTGTTACTCTTCCCCTTTCTGATGTCAAACTTAACAACGGAGTAAACCCTGTTACAATCTGGCTCAAGCTGCTTATAAGCCTCTCCTATAATCTTAAGTGCTTCGTCCATAGTTTCTGTTTCAAAAACTGTTCCCATAGGAGTAAGCTTGTAGGGAACTCCACTTTCATCAATCATCTTTATTATTCTGGCAACATACCGGCTAACGCTTTCTCCTTTATCAGTAGGAAACATTGCGAACTCTACAAGAACCGACATTTCTCCCTCCTTCAGGTTTTAATTACAGGCAGAATCTATAATTTAAACCCTAGCCAACTCAGGAGGGCAGAACTTGAGCGAGAGAAGACCTGTAGGAGTTTGCGTAGGAGAGCTTACAACCTCTGAAGCGGAATTTATAAGCAACCAGAAGATAGCTCTGGGAGACTACCTGGAGTTGGAGTACGAAGGTTACAGGGTTCTAGCTCTGGTTAAGGAGATTAAAAGACTTAACCGATCGTTAGACGATACCATCGACCCGGAAGACGCCGAGAAGATAAGGAAGTTTTCAAAAGGAAGATCTTTCTTCTACGGAAAACTGACTATTCTAGGAGACCCAAACAGGAACATGTTCATACCAAGAGTCCCTCCGGAGCCGGGAACTTACCTTTACGAAGCCTCTGCAGAAACACTGAGAAAAGTTTTCGGTCAAGATGACGGAACAAAAATCCACATAGGCCACCTTCTGACAAGACCCGACGTTCCGGTTTTCATAGACATAGACAGCATCGTCAGCAGACACCTGGCAGTTTTAGCGGTAACCGGAGGTGGTAAGTCAAATACGGTCTCTGTTATCCTTGAAGGGCTCTTAGAGAAAGACGGAACCGTCCTCGTTTTTGACATGCACGGTGAGTACGTAAACTTTGGCTACGAAAAGGAAGGGAAACCAGCCGTTAAGAGGATTGAGCTTGCACTGAACCCTGTAAGGCTCAGCTATCACGAGTTTAGGCTCTTTGCAAATGTTGACGATAGCGCCTACATACAGGACAGATATCTAAGAAGGGCTTTTAAGGAGACAGTAGAAAGTATTGTAAACGGAGAAATCCAGGCAGATCAGTTCTGGGGTCACCTTGAGGGGCTCCTCCAAAGTTGGGCTGAAGACGAAGCTTATAAAGACGATAGGAAATCAATAACGGGAGTTCTCAACAAAGTTGAGGATATGAAGGAGGCCTACGGGGAACTCTTCTCACTGAACCAGTCCCCCATAGTTGAACAGATAGAGTTCGGAAGGCTCAACGTTATAGACCTTTCTCACGTTGATGAAAAGATTGCAGACATCATCGTCAGCCACGTTTTAAGGAACGTTCTTGAAGCAAGGAAAAAGAACGTTAGAGAACAGACAGGGGGGCTTGAGTTTCCACTTTTTATGGTTTTAGAAGAAGCCCACATATTGGCCTCTTCAACAGTAAACACTCGCTCAAGGTACTGGATTTCAAGGATTGCAAGGGAAGGAAGGAAGTTCGGATTGGGGCTTTGCTTAGTCACTCAAAGGCCGAAAGCCCTTGACTCAAACGCTCTCTCTCAGGCAAACAACATGGTAATCCTAAAGCTTGTTGAGCCGGGAGACCAGAGACACGTTCAGCAGGCTTCAGAGTCTTTAAGTGCAGACCTGGTTAATCAGCTCCCTTCATTGAACGTGGGAGAAGCCCTACTAAT
The DNA here is from genome assembly GCA_015490195.1 of Thermovibrio sp. GTDB lineage: Bacteria > Aquificota > Aquificia > Desulfurobacteriales > Desulfurobacteriaceae > Balnearium. The sequence continues at coordinate 30,415 of WFYG01000011.1, read as the reverse complement.
GGGTAAAATGATATCTGTTCCTGCACTTGTTAAAGTTAAACTGGCAAAGGCAAAGAGGAGCGGTAACGACATCAGTGCCGTTGAAAGCTGGAAAAAATACAGGGAAAAACTTCAGCAGACGACAAAAGAACTTAAAGACATCTTTGACCCGGAGTTTTAGATGGAAGTAAACGTAGCAGCTGAAAAGAGAAAGATAGCTCTATACTCAATTTTAGTTAACCTTTTTCTTTCCGTTCTGAAGCTCGTTGCCGGTTTCCTCTCAGGCTCAAAGGCATTAATCGCAGACGGTATCCACTCCGTAGCAGACCTAGCAGCGGCGCTTTCCGTCTACGCCGGCATCGTAATCGCTAACATGAAGGTTAAGGGGTTTCCCTACGGCCTCTACAAGGTGGAGAACATTATCTCACTTGCAAGTGCCTTCGCAATTTTCTTTGCAGGCTATGAGATAGCCAAAGAGACATTCTTTGAACACAGGTCTTACAGAATTGAACACCTGGGAATAGCCGTTGGGGCAGTTGTTATTACAATTGTTGTAACTTATCTTTTCTCCCGGTTTGAGAGGAAGAAGGGAGAGGAGCTCCACTCCCCCAGCCTTATAGCCGACTCAGAACACATCAAAACGGACATGTTCTCTGCAATCGTCGTACTCGCCGGTATCATCGGAAACTATCTTGGCTACCCGATAGTTGAGAAGATTGCTGTACTTATCATCGTTATCCTCATCTTCCACGCCGGCTACGAGATAATGGTTGAGGCACTGAAAGTTCTCCTGGACGCCTCAATAGACAAAGAGACTCTAGAGAGGATAAAGGAGCTCCTCAAATCCCACCCTCTCATCGCAGAGGTAAAGAGCGTTACGGGAAGGAGCTCCGGCAGCTACAAGTTCATAGAAGCTGAGGTAACTGTTGCAACAAACGACCTTGAAAAAGCCCACAACATAGTCCACGAAGTGGAGGCAGTGGTCAGAAGAGAGATACCCTTTGTAGAAAAGCTCATCATCCACTTTGAGCCGGAGGAGAAAAAGGCGGAGCTCTACGCAGTTCCCGTAAACGGAGAGAGGGTCTGCGACAAGTTCGCAGAGTGCCCGGAAATACTTATACTGAAGAGAGAGGGAAAAGAGTTTAAAGAAGTTGCCAGAATAGAGAACCCGGCTCTAAAACTGAGACTAGGAAAATGCATAGAGATGGTAGAAACTCTGGCAAAGAGAGGTATTGACTGCATAGCCGTCAACAACCTCCCGCTGGGAAAGGGTGTAATCTACGCAATGTCGGCCTACGGGATAGGGATGAAGCTCATACCTGAGGAAAAACTTCCTGATTTCCTTAAAAAACTCAAAGAAGAACCGTTCTGCGAACCGCCCCTTGCAGTCTGGAACAGGTACACCTGCGACATTGGAGGAAAAGTTGAAAGCGAAGGAGCTCCTGGAGAGAGACAGGGATAAGGCACACCTGAACGTTGCCGTTTTGGTTGACATGCAGAACCTATACTACGGGGCAAAGAACACCCTTAAGAAGAAAGTTGACTTTAAAAACCTTCTAGAAATAGGAGTGAGAGGGAGAAGCCTCTACAGAGCGATAGTCTACCTGGTAAACCTTGAAAAGGTAAATCAGGATGGATTCATCCACGTGTTAAGAAACATAGGCTACGAGGTGAAAATCAAAGAGCCTAAAAAGTTCTACAACTGGGACAGAGTAGAGTACAAGGCCGACTGGGACATGGGAATCGCCATAGACGCAATAGCAATGGCAGAAAACGGAAAAGTTGACGTTGTAGTTCTCATGAGCGGAGACGGAGACTTCGTTGACCTAATAAACTTCCTGAAGGCCAAGGGAATAAAAGTAGAGGTCATCTCTTTTAAAAACATTACAGCAAAAGAGGTCATTCAAGCCGCAGATGAGTACATAAATTTAGAGGATATTGCCGATTTTATCGTCTTAGAGGGGGAATAATGAAAGTTATTGTTATACCTAACGGGCCTTTCATAGTTAACACCCTTCTTATCTGGGACGAGGAGACAAAAGAGGCGATGCTCATTGACCCAGGAAGCCGAGAAGCCGTTGAGAAAGCACAGGACGAAGTTGAAAGGAAAGAGCTTAAACTAAAGTATATAATTAACACCCACGAACATCCAGACCATATAGCTGCAAACGCCTGGGCAAAGTTAGCGTTCCCAGAAGCTAAACTGGTAATGCACCCTAAGGCTGCAGAAAACCTCAACTTCTGGGTGGAGAACGAGATAGGCCAGCTTGCCGGAGCCGAGTACTCACCCCAACCGGACGAAACGGTAGAGGAGAGGAAAACCTTAAACCTTGGAAAGCACGTCTTTAAGGTTCTCCACACCCCCGGCCACTCTCCCGGAAGTATCGTTATTTACTCGCCTGAAGGGGGAATTGCAGTTGTAGGAGACCTCATATTCAAAGACAGCATAGGTCGGTACGACCTTCCTATGAGCAACTTCCAGCAGCTAAAGAGCTCAATCTTTAAAGTCTTAAAAGAGGTAGACCACAGAGCAAAAGTGATTCCCGGGCACGGAGAACCAACAACGCTGGAGAGAGAACTTAAAGAGAATCCCTTCATCAGGGAACTTGTGAGATGACGACGGGAACCCACGTACTGGCAGGAATCGTTCTTGCCTCTTACTTGAAACTCCCTGTACTGCCGGCAGCAGTTGGAAGTATCGTTCCAGACGTTGACCTCGGCAAGGGGCTACCCTTTCCACCCAAGAGAACCCTCTTTAACTCACACAGGGGAATAACCCACCATCCCCTTATAGTTATTCTACTGTTTATCCTATCGCTTACTGTTAAAGACTTTTTAAACGGTGAGGCGGGAGTTCTCATCCTCTCGTTCACCGTAGGGTACGGCTCCCATCTTATTCTTGATGCGTTAACTCCCCTCGGAATTCCCTACAAACACAAGTATTACCCAAGACTTTCACTTAAACTCTTTAAAACGGGAAAGCTGGGGGAGCTCTTTGTTATACTACTTCTGCTAACTGCTCTAATCTATCAGGTCAAAACTGGAGAACTGGACTACAGCTCTTTTAAACTCTGGAAGTAGGAGGTGAAAGATGAAATTCTTTATAGATACTGCAGACATAAATGAGATAAAATTGGCAATGGAGATGGGACTTATTGACGGGGTAACAACAAACCCAACCCTGGTTTCAAAGACGGGAAGACCATTCCTTGAAGTAGCAAAGGAGATAGTTGAAACCGTTCCGGGACCTGTTAGCCTGGAAGTTGTAAGCCTTGACACTCAAGGAATGGTAGACGAGGCCAGGCAGCTGGCAAAGTTTGGAGATAACGTTGTTATAAAGATACCGATGACAACAGAAGGCCTTAAAGCAGTAAAAATTCTCTCAGCAGAGGGGATTAAAACGAACGTAACCCTCGTATTTTCACCCCTTCAGGCACTACTTGCTGCAAAGGCAGGAGCTACTTACGTTTCTCCGTTTGTAGGAAGACTTGACGACATAGGGCACGACGGCATGGAGCTCATCTCTCAGGTGGTTCAGATATACGAGAATTACGGGTTTGAAACAGAAATTATCGTTGCAAGCGTAAGACACCCCCAACACGTTCTTCAGGCTGCCCTCATCGGAGCCCACATAGCAACAATTCCGTTTAAAGTAATAAAACAGCTTGCAAAACACCCGTTAACAGACATAGGTATTGAAAGGTTCTTAGAAGACTGGGCAAAAGTTCCCGACAGGGACACAATTTTTAAGAAATAAAGTTTTCTGGAGTGGGGAATTGAGAATAAAAGACAGCTTAGGAATAGAAAAAATAAAAGAGTCTTTAAGGCTCATAAGAGAAAGCCTTCAACAACTTGAGAGCGTAGAATACGTCCTGGAACTCCTTGAAAAAGAGCTTGATGAGTACAAAAACCTGATAGACAAAGAAGCCTTTATACCCAGAGCAAGGTTCGTAAAGGAGAGAATCCAGAGACTCATAGATAGAATGAAGTTTGCAGGTGAGGAAACCCTTGCCTGCGTTGGGATCAAAATCTCTGTAGTAGGAGAAATAGACCATAACGACAGACACTCAATAGTTAACTACATAGCAACTTACATAGACAGGCACGTAAGACCGAGCGATCTCCTTTTCAAAATAGACGAAGAGATAATAGGAATAATCTTTCCCCTGAAAAACAGAAACGACATAGAAGCGGTAGAACAGAGGCTTAATTTTATGCTGTTAAACCTGAAAGCCAAAACTTACAGCAGCCGAAATGTTCTCATAAACTTCAAGTTAGAATACTTCTTTATTGAAAAGGACAGCTCGTCTGACGAAGTTTTCAAAAGACTTATAGAAAGCTTAAAGGAGTAGCGGCTTAGCCGCTACTCTATTATCTCAAGAACAGCTTTCTTACCCTGCTTCGCAGCAGCAGCAGAAAGAATTGTCCTGAGAGCTTTAGCAGTCCTTCCCTGTTTACCTATAACCTTACCAAGGTCGCTGGGAGCAACCTTAAGTTCAATAACAACAGTCCTCTCACCTACCGTCTCATTTACAGATACCGCATCGGGGTTGTCTACAAGTCTCTTTGCGACGCACTCAACTATCTCCTTTAGAGCAGACATCTCTCACCTCCTTACTGTAAAGCTCTCTTTATCAGTGAAGCCACTCTTGGAGTAGGCTCAGCACCTTTTGCAAGCCACTCCTTTACCTTTTCAACATCAAGTTGAAGCTCTTTTGACTTTGGGTTGTAGGTTCCAAGAATATCAACGGCTCTTCCGTCCCTCTTAGACATGGCCTCTGCTACAACAATCTTGTAAACGGGAAGCTTCTTCCTTCCCATCTTCTTCAGCCTTATCTTAACCAAGGCACTCCTCCTACCTAAAAGTTTTGAGGTCTAATTTTAGCCAAAAAGAGTGGCTATTCAACCTCTACATAAAAGGAAACGAGAATGGGAACCGTCCACCCTTCTTTGCCATTTTCTTCTGCATCTTCCTCATCTGCTTCATTGCCATCTTCATCTGAACAAATTGCTTTATGAGGGCATCAACCTCTTTAACGGAGGTTCCGCTTCCCTTTGCAATCCTCCTCTTCCTGCTTGCATTTATTATGGCGTGGTTTCTCCTCTCCTCTGGAGTCATTGAATTAATTATCGCCTCTATCCTCTTGAGTTTCTTGTCGTCTATAACGTCCTGAAGCTGTTTCAGAACTTTCTGGCTTCCAAGCCCGGGAATCATCCTGATAATCTGCTGTATGGGTCCCAGCCTCTGAATCATCCTGAGCTGCTGGCGAAAGTCTTCAAGTGTAAACTCCCCAGAGAGGAGTTTCTCCTGCATTGAGAGGGCTTCTCTCTCGTCTATTACCTGCTGGGCTTTTTCAACCAGGGAGACCACGTCTCCCATTCCAAGTATCCGGGAAGCAACTCTGTCGGGATAGAAAGGCTGGAAGTCTTCTATCTTCTCTCCAACGCCGGCAAACTTTATGGGTTTTCCGGTAACGCCTTTAACAGATAGGGCTACACCTCCCCTTGAGTCTGAATCCATCTTTGTGAGAACAATTCCGGTCATTCCAACAGCTTCGTTGAAGGCTCTGGCTATGTTTACAGCTTCCTGACCTGTCATTGCGTCTATAACGAAGAGGACTTCGTCGGGGTTTGTAGCCTCTCTTATCTTTCTGGCTTCTTCAAGGAGCTCCTCGTCTATGTGGAGCCTTCCGGCTGTGTCTATGATTAGAACATCGTAACCCTCAGACTTCGCCTTCTCAAGGGCATCTTTAGCTATCTTTACGGCGTCTTTCTCCTCTTCTTCTAGGAAAACAGGAACGCCTATTTTGTCTCCAAGTTTTTTAAGTTGAAGCATTGCGGCTGGCCTGTAAACGTCGGCAGAGGTGAGAAGAACCTTTTTTCCCTGTTTTTTCAGGTAATTTGCAAGCTTTGCAACAGTTGTTGTCTTACCTGAACCCTGAAGACCGATTAGAAGTATTACGGCAGGCTTACCCTTAAGGTTAAGTTTTGCCTCTTCCCCTCCTAAGGCTTCAACAAGTTCGTCGTAAACTATCTTTACAAGCTGCTGAGCGGGATTTACCCCTCTAACTACCTCTGCTCCCAGAGCTTTCTCTTTAACGTCTTTAATGAACTGAGAAACCACCTTATAGTTTACATCAGCTTCTAAGAGTGCAAGTTTTATCTCTCTAAGACCTTTCTCTAGAGTCTCTTGGTCTATTCTTCCCTTTTTTCCGAGCTTCTCAAGGGTTGACTGTATCCTCTCTGCAAGGGCATCAAACATCTACTCCTCCGTTAAGGGGATTTCCACTCCTGCCATAGCCTCTACAAACCGGTCTCCCCAGTTTTCTTTAAATATTTCTATACCTCTCTCTCCTGTACAGTGGCAAGGAGCTATAAAGCGGGTAAACTTTTTAAGCTCTTCTGAAACCTCTTTTATCTCTTCGTCCGAAAAATTGTAAAGGTGAAAACCGCCAACTGTGAGGAAAAGTTCCTCCCCTATCAGGGAAACGGCTTTTTTAGCTATGTCAACTATATCAGGATGAGAACAACCCGTTATGAGAACTGCTCCCATCTGGGAAAAAACAATGAGAGATTGTTCCTCTGCCGGTTCTTCCATTCCGGTAGGCATAACGCCGGTGGAGAGAGCTCTCTCTGTAATGTAAGTGGGTGCAACCACGGGAACGCAGATTACAGATTCGGGGAGCTCCTCCTCAATCTTATAACAGTCAGTCTCTGGAATGTAGAGTTCAAACTCCCTGTTAACCTCTATAATAGAGGGAAGTCCTCCTGTATGGTCCCAATGGTTGTGGGATATAAAAACTCTACCTATCTCAGCTGGATCAACGCCAGCAGCCTCCATGTTGTGTTTTAAAACCTCAGGCTTTGCTCCCGTATCAAACAGGATACTCTCTTCCTCAAGTTCTACCAGCAGAGAAAAACCCCAGTCAGCCTTAAATCCCTCTACAGCCCTGTTGTCGTAAAGAATAACCAGCTGCTCCATCACATCCCTCCTTATTTTCTTTCAACCAATATAATCCTGAGATAGGTTGACACAACTACACCTATTTCCTATATTTTCTGATACGCAAACAACGTCCCCATCGTCTAGCCAGGCCTAGGACACCGGCCTTTCACGCCGGCGACGGGGGTTCGAATCCCCCTGGGGACGCCAATTTTACCTTATTTAGTAGACTAGGGTGGATTGCAATCATAATCCCCCCTTTTCCCCCTCCCTCCCCTTTATGGAGAAAGGGGCAGCCATAAGCTGCCCCCTCTTTCCAAATTCTGAATCGTGCTTCAGATGTTAAAATTCAACAAAAAACAGGTCTGCTGGAAGGAGCTCCCACCTTGGAAAGAAAAGAGTTCGGAAACGTAACCAAACTCGGTAAAAAGACCGAGTACACTTACAATTACAGCCCAGAAGTTCTTGAAAAGTTCCCCAACAAATTCCCCGACAGACTCTACTGGGTATCGTTTAACTGCCCAGAGTTCACAACACTATGCCCCATAACAGGACAGCCCGACTTTGCAATCATCTACATACAGTACATACCCGACAAGTGGCTGGTTGAGAGCAAATCCTTAAAGCTCTACCTATTCTCCTTTAGAAACGCCAGAGGATTCCACGAAGACACCGTAAATCAGATTGCCGACGACCTTTTCAACCTCCTTGAACCTTTCTACTTGGAAGTTTATGGAGAGTTCAATCCCAGAGGTGGCATATCTATCGACCCGTTTGTTCAGCGTTACAAAAAACTCAGCTGGGTAGAGGAATTAGCAAGAGAAAGATTTAAGCTTCACAGAATAACCCTTCCAGATATAAGGAGAAACCGTGGCTAAAGTTCTCGTTATTGGAGGAAGCGGGGCCTACACGCTGGAAAAGGAGAAGTTCGGCAGAGTTTTAGAGGTTAAACGGATAAGCTCTCCTTTCGGTCTCTCAAATCCTATCTACCGAATTAAACACCCCAACGGATTTGAGTATCTCTTCCTCTCACGTCACGGGGAGAGGGATTACGACGTTACAGCTCCGTTCGTTAACTACAGGGCAAACATCTACTCAGCAAAAGAGTTAGGAGTAGAGATAATCGTCTCGTGGACGGGACCGGGATCACTTAGAAAAGAGTTTAAACCAGGGGATTTCGTGATTCCAGACGACGTTTTAGACTTCACAAGAGGAAGGAAGGAAACCTTCTTTGAAAACGGAGGCCTTGGGTTTGTAAGGCAGAACCCTCTATTCTGCCCGGGAATTAGAAGTGCCCTTAAAGAGACGCTAACAGAGTTAAGAGAGAGATTCCACGCCGGTGGCGTTTACGCCTGCACGGAAGGCCCAAGACTTGAAACAAAGGCCGAAATAAAGGCACTGGAAAGGTTAGGAGCCGACCTTGTCGGAATGACCCTTGTTCCGGAGGTGTTCCTTGCAAGAGAACTTGAAATTTGCTACGGAACCCTTTGCTACGTAACAAACTACGCAGAGGGAATAGTGGAGAACGTATTTAAAGAGGGAGTTCTCTTTGAAGGAATGCTTAAGGAAGAAGAGAAGGAAAGGGTTGATAGAGCCGTCTCTCTTTTTCCGGAGATCGTTTTAAAGGTTACAGAAAAGCTTAACTGGTACGGAAGAAACTGCCCGTGTCCAAAACTGATGGAACGCTACAGGAGAAAGGGTAAAGCAGGGATGAACTGGAAAGAATGGCTGTTTAAACTTTGAAGTTCAGTCCTTTTCGGAACTTGCACAAATTTTGTGCCTGTATATATTTATTAAACGACAGCAGAATACGGGGGTGAACGGTTTCGACGGGGATGCAGAGGCTCGGGTAGTGGCAGGCCGAGGAGCCAACCTCGTAAAAAAGGCACCCAAAATAGTTGCCAACGAAGAACTCGCTCTCGCTGCCTAACTAAGCGCAGCGACGTCCCCCGGAGCTCCGCCCGTCGGCTCCGGGTAGGGCGACAGAGAGACGGGCTGGGGAACTCCCCTCGCCCTCGGGGGAGCTCCCGAGAAGAGAGAGGGCTGGCTCCGGGGCGCCTGCCTGTGGGCTAACCCCGGAGCGAGACAGTAAAACACAGGCTAAGCCTGTAGAAGCTACTCGGGCCGCATCTCCGGACGCGGGTTCGAATCCCGCCACCTCCACCAAATTAACAACTACCACTTGAACCATACAATAACGGTTCCATCCCTCAGTTTCTCTATGGTAACAACCTCAGCATTACTGTTAACCCTTTTTACAAACTCACTCCACTGTACCTCTTTACCGTTAACGATACATCCGTGTTTACCCGGGGTTCTGCAGGTCAGGTACCAAACATGTTTACAGTCTTTACAGGGAGTCCACAGAGGATATCCTTCAGAAGGAAGCCCCTCAGACGGCATAGCTGAAGAGAGTGGAGCAGAGGAAGAAGGAGCTTGCATTCCTGAAGGAGAAGAGAGAGTTGCTCCGAAAGAACCATGAATCAAGGTTAAAACCAGAAGAAAAGAGAACAACAATCTAGGCATTTTTCAACTCCTTAACAGAAGTTAACGACGTTTAAAAGCTGCTCCTAAATCTTATAAAATTTACAGAGCCATCAGAAAAGACAACACACACCTCTCTAAAACCCGGAAACTGGCCAGAAGTCTACTCTACGGAGGCTCTAAAGGTGATAAGCTCTCTGCTCTGGCTGTGGGTATTAATTATTACACCTGTTAGTCTCGCGTTTCCCAACTTATTTCTTCCACTTAAACCGGTCATCAAACCACTGCTCGGTTCCGTTATTCTGTCAATGGGTCTGACTCTAAAATTTAAAGACTTTAAATCCCTTGCTGAAAAACCTAAAATTGTTCTAATCGGTCTTGTCACCCAGTACACTGTAATGCCGATTTTAGGCTGGCTCATTGCAACAGAACTTTACAGAGGACTACCTGAAGTCTTTATAGCAGGCCAAGTTCTAACAGGTTCCTGTCCTACAGGGGTTGTCTCAAACGTCTACAACTTCCTGGCAGGAGCAAATCTTGTCCTTTCCTTAGCCCTTTCAGGAATAAACACCTTAATTTCGCCGGTTCTTACACCAATCCTTACGAAGGTGTTTGCCGGAAAGATTGTTAAAGTGGATGCGTTCAAGCTGTTCTTAGATATGGTTCAGATAACCCTTATTCCCGTCGTTCTAGGAGTCTGGATAAACAGCAGGTTTGGTGAAAGGGTTAAAAGGATAAAACCCTACCTCCCTGCCTATTCAACAGTTGCCGTTGTCTTAATTGTCGGTTTTGTCGTTTCGGCCGGAAGGGGAAAGAGTCTCTCCTTGCCGTTTAAAACCTTTGAGCTTTTACTCTTGGGTTCTCTTCTTCATCTTCTCTTTGGTTTCTGGTTAGGATACGTCATTCCAAGATTTTTGGGAGTTCCAAAGGTTGAGAGGATAACGATTTCAATTGAAACGGCAATGCAGAACTCAGGCCTTGCAACTGTTCTGGCGGTTTCTCACTGGGGAGCTCTCGCCGCTCTTCCGGCTATTTTTTACAGCGTCGTTCAAAATCTGATTGGACCGTTTGTTGTTAAACTCTTTAACTGGATGATAAAAAGGGCGGGCAGAAAGCCCGCCGAATAGGTTTAGGTTGTGGAGCTCTCCGCGTCGTTGTAGATGTCTCCAACAATTGGCTCATTGAAGCCCTTAAATCCTCTAACCGTTTCAACCCTGAACTGGGTTGACCTGTACCATATCTCTTTCGGAGGCTCCTTAACAGGGGTAAGCTGCCAGCCTCTCATCTCCTGGTAGTAGTCCCAGTTAACGTACTCGTTGAAGTTGTGAAGCAGATCAGTAATGACAAGTCCCATGTCAATCAGAACTTCCTGGATCCTCCTCCACTTGTCAACTGAAGATTCCCTGCGGGTAACTCCGAAATAACCGGCACACCTTGGACCTTTGAGCGTTGCAACTCCTCTTCCCACAAAGGCCTTTATTGCCTCAACTGTTTCAGGTGGATCTGTAAAGAAGGTATCGTAGGCTCCAACAACGTCTTCAGGAAGGGGCTGGCGGAGGTCGTGAACCCTGGCATCTATGTTCAGGTTGTACTCATCGGAAACTTTCTTAATGAAATTTACAAGCCTCTCGTCAATCTCAAGGATTGTCACCTTTGCAGGAAGGCCAGAGAGGGCAAGGGCAATGCTCATAAGATCGTCGTCTCCAAGAACTACTACCTTTTTACCCCTCAGGTCTCCCCTGTCGTCGGCAAGAGCAACTCGGGCAAAGGTGTTTTCTGGGGTAACGTACCCCTGGTCGTACTGGTGAATTGCAGGAGGTCTATTCTCCTGAATCTTTAAGAATTTCTCAAAAGCAGGCTTTAAAGAGTCATCAATGATTACTCCCCTTCCCTTACAGGTTGGACACCTGTGGGAGACAAAAGGTTCAATCCCGAGCTTTTTAGCAAGCTCAGCCCCAGCCTCTGTAAGGAGTATCTGGTTTCCCTCAAAGGTAACAAGGTCATGCTTGTTTAAAAGCTTTAGGATCTCAGCAACTAAGGGAAGGGGCTCGTCTGAGAGGTCAACAATCTTCCAGAAATTAGGAGAGGACATTACAGCGGCGATAACCTTTTCAACGCTTCTGGAGTAGGCGGGAACCTGTGTGTTGGCCTCCGCTTCCCTTGCGATCTGTTCAAGTATTTCCATTTTTACTCCTCCCTGTATACAAAGTTTGGTATTGCAAAAGCTCCGTAGTGGACTTCCGGGTTGTAGTATTTAAGCTCTCCGTTTTTCTCAACAAACTCTCTGTAAAGCTTTCCCAAAGCAGAAGGAGCAGCCCCTAAAGGATCTAACCTGTTTGAGGCTATTGTAAAGCTCCACATACCGGAAGGGTAGGTAGGAATAAAGGCAAGGTACGGGCGAACAATTTTGAAGACTTTAGAGAGCTCCCTAACAACTTGAATGTGAACATTCCTCTGGGCAAAGGGAGATTCAGACTGTGTAACAAAAATACCATCGGGCTTCAACGCCTTTGCAGCATCTTTATAAAAATCTTCTTCATAGAGAACCTTTGACGGGCCAATCGGGTCTGAACAATCAACGATTATGAGGTCGTAAACGCCCTCTTTATTCTCTACAAACTCCCTTCCGTCTCCAAATATCAGGTTAACTCTCTCATCTTTAAGGCCGCAGGAGATTGAGGGTAGATGCTCCTCTGCAAACCGAACAACATCTCTGTCTATCTCAACCATATCTATCTGTTTCGGTTCGTGCTTCAGAACTTCTCTTACGGTTCCTCCGTCTCCGCCTCCTATAACAAGTACCCTCTCTATCCGGCGGGTAAAAGTAAAGGCCGCAGGGTGGACTATCATTTCGTGGTAGATGAACTCGTCCCTCTCTGTTGTCTGAATGGCACCGTCCAGAACAAGCATTTTTCCCCAGTCTTCTGTCTCAAGGAGGAGGAGCTCCTGGTACGGCGTTCTCTTCTTGATAGCAGACTTCACCTTAACAGTTAGGCCTGTTCCGGAGAGCTCCATCCCCTCTCCAGAGTAGTACTCGGTAAACCAGAGCATTCTCACCCCCAGAACTTTATTAAGAGCTCCCTTACAATCTTCGCCGCAAGCATCTGGGTAATGCCGCTGGGGTCGTAAGGGGGAGAGACCTCAACAACGTCAAAGCCCACTACGCTGACGGCTGGTAATTTATAGATAAGGTCAAAGAATTCAACCGGAGATGCTCCGGGAGGCTCCGGAGTTCCGGTTCCGGGAGCAAAGGCAGGGTCAAAGAAGTCAATATCAATGGAGAAGTAGAGGGGAGTATTTATCCGTGGAAGGAGAAAGAGAAGCTCGGAAAGGGAGTCAACAACCGTTATGTTGGGGTTCTTCTGGCGGAGCTCCGCCTCCTCTTTAGTTGCACTCCTTATACCTACCTGAACAACTGGAACTCCCAAATCCAGAACCCTCTTCATAACGCAGGCGTGAGAGTAGGGAGTGCCCGAGTAGCTATCCCTCAGGTCTGCGTGGGCGTCAAAGTGGACAACGGTCAAATTGGTATACCTTTCAGAGAGTGCCCTTACAACCGGGTAAGTCACAGAATGCTCTCCACCAAGGAGAACCGGAACCTCAACCTTCTTCACAAAAGAGTAAACAGATTCAACCATACCTTTGGGATCTGCCGAAACCTCAAGATTTCCAGCGTCGCAAAAATCAACCTCTTCAAGAGATTTTCCAAGCGAGAGGCTGTACTCCTCCAGGTTCTCAGAGAAAAACCTGATACCGTCGGGGCCAAAACGGGCTCCCGGCCTGAAACAGGTTGTTGAATCATAAGGAACTCCAAAAACTGTAACCTTCCCCTCACTGCTTGCAGATAGAAACTTCATTGTTTCCCCCAATCCTGTTAGAATTTACACCGTTAGAGAGGTGTAGAATGGATTTTAAGCTAAGGGGAACAAACGTAATAGCAATAGAACTCCTTACAAACAGCTCAAACTTTAACCTGAACGAAATTAAGAGGTTCATAGCCGAAAAACGGCAACTCCTGAAGGGTTCCCGTTTCATCCTCTCCGTTGAGGACAGACCCCTAACCTCTGAAGAGATTGAAGAGCTTATCAACTACTTCAACACAGTTGAGGAGCTCACATTCTGCGGGATTAAAACGAACGTTAAGGAAAACAGGGAGCTCTGCATAAGACTTGGAGTTCCGTGTGACCTGTCAACTATGGAAGTTGAAAGAATAAAAGAAAGAGCCGATAACGAAGAAATAAAGTTCTTTAAGAAAACCCTTAGATCAGGAGATAAAATAACATCAACGGGAGACATAGTAATTATGGGGGATGTCAATCCCGGAGCTGAAGTTGAAGCGGGGGGGAACGTTTACGTTATGGGAAACCTTATGGGGTTTGTGAGGGCCGGGATAGGGAAGAGTGAGTGTGAAGTGAGAGCCCTTTATTTTCAGGCTCCCATAATTGAGGTATGCGGAAAACAGGTTCCATTTGAGAGGAAGGAATCCTACATCAATTTTAAAATAAGAGTTAAAGATGGGAAAATAAAAGTTGAACACAAAATGGGGAGAAGTTAATGGCAGATAAGGTAATCTGTATCACATCGGGAAAGGGAGGAGTTGGAAAAAGTACAGTAACGGCAAACATAGCCACAGCCCTTGCTATGAAAGGATACAAAGTGGTGGCAATTGATGCCGACATTGGACTGAGAAACCTTGACTTAGTTCTAGGGCTTGAGAATAGGATCGTTTACGACATCGTCCACGTGGTAGAGGGAGTTGTCCCTCCCGAAAAGGCACTGGTAAAGGACAAAAAAACCAAAAACCTTTACCTTCTTCCAGCAGCCCAAACGAAGGATAAGAGCGCAGTAAAGCCAGAAGACTTAGTAAAAATTGTTGAAGAGCTCAGAGACAAGTTTGACTTTATCTTTATTGATTCCCCGGCAGGAATTGAAGAGGGATTCAAAACGGCCGTTACCCCTGCAGACACAATAATAGTTGTTGCAAACCCAGAAATGGCGTCAATCAGAGATGCCGACAGGGTTGTGGGCCTCTGTGAAGCCATGCAGAAACCGGAACCGAAGCTTGTAATCAACAGACTGGATCCCAAAAAGGTTGCAAGAGGAGACATGTTAGACGTGGAAGACGTCCTACAGGTTCTCAACCTTGACCTTTTAGGCGTCGTTCCAGAAGACAGAAACATGGTCTCGTACATAAACAGAGGTGAGCCGGCAGTTCTCTTTGAAGAGTCAATAGCTGGAAAAGAGCTCAGGAATATTGCGGAAAGGCTGTTAGGAAAGGATGTTCCCATCCCCAGGTGGAGCTACTCTGAGAGCTTTCTGGACAAACTGAAAAAACTCTTCGGGAGTGAATGATGGGTTTTATGGATAAGCTAAAAGGTGCTTTCGGCAAGCCTCCCGCCAAAGAGGTGGCTAAAAAGAGGCTTCAGCTAATATTGAAATACGACAGAGCTGGTCTTCCACCAAATGCTGTAGAAGCAGTAAAAGAGGCTATACTCAAGGCTCTTGAAGAGTTCCCATTTATTGATACAAGCGGAGTAAACATCCACATAACGGAAAGTGAAAACACCAAAGGTAAAATAGAGATTGAAGTTCCCGTAAAGAACGGCTAATCAACTCCCTTCCAAATAAAAAAGCCCCCAAACGGGGGCTTTACTCTGTTTACCTTAGAGTTAATTACTCCTCTTTAGATTCTTCCTGCTTCTCCTCTTCCGTTTCTACTAACATAACTATCGCAGTTGGTGCAGCGTCTCCCCTTCTAAAATCGTAGTGGAGAAGCCTTGTGTAACCACCGTTCCTCTCTTTGTACTTTGGAGCTATCTCGTTTACCACTTTGTAAGCAACGTCTTTCCTGGTTACGACTGCAAGAACTTCTCTGATGGCTTTTACTTTATCCTCCTGCTTGGCCTTTGTTATCAGTCTGTCGGCCATACGACGGAGCTCTTTAGCCCTTGCAACTGTTGTAACAACTTTGCCGTGCTCCATGAGATCGGTTACAAGGTTCCTGAGCATCAATAACCTGTGTTCAGTGGGTCTTCCAAGCTTCTTTCCCTTTACTCTATGTCTCATTCTTCCTTACCTCCAAGCTCAAGTCCGAGAGAAGATAGGAACTTCTCTATATCTGCAAGGGACTTCTTCCCAAGTCCTTTGAGGCTCTCAAGATCTTTCTTTGAAAGCTTAATCAGATCCCCTACTGTCTCTATTCCGTGCTCCTTAAGAACCTTAAGAGCCCTTCCCGTTAAACCGGCTTCTTCCAGAGTTTGAGAAAAGATTTCAGCAGACTCTGTCTTTTCCTGAACTTCTTCAGTAGCAAAGAGAGCCTCAACGAGCTTATCTCTAACAAGGAGGAAGTGGTCTATCAGGATGTTAGAAGCCCTGACAAGAGCATCCTTTGGGGAAATACTACCGTCTGTCCAGATCTCAAAGGTAAGTTTGTTGTAGTCTGTTCTTCTCCCTACCCTCGTATCCTCAACTTTATAGGTAACCTTCTTTATAGGAGAGAAGTCAGCGTCAAGAGGTATCCAGCCAAGAGTAGTTATCTCAAATATTTCCTGAATGTCCTCTGAAAGAACGAAACCCTTACCTCTATCAATCCTCAGGTGTATCTCTATCTCAGAGTTCTCGTTGTCAAGAGTAGCTATCTCCTGATCAGGTGTGAGGAGCTCCACCTGAGAAGGGAGTGTAAAATCCTTAGCGTAAACCTTTCCCGGCCCTTTTTTCTTCAGCTCTATAAATACAGGGCCATCCCCGTGTAGAACAAACCTGAGCTTCTTTATGTTTAAAACGATCTCAGTAACGTCCTCAACAACGCCTGGAAGAGTTGTGAACTCGTGGTAAGCCCCCTCAAACTTCACGGCCGTTGGAGCAGCCCCTTCAATTGAGGAGAGGAGTACTCTCCTTAAAGCGTTTCCTATGGTAATACCGTATCCTTTCTCAAGAGGCTCTACAACAAAACGACCGTAAGTGTTTGTGTGCTCCTCCCACTTAAACTTATCGGGAGTTATAAACTCAACCATTATTTTCCTCCGCAAAGCGTTAGCTATTACTTAGAGTAGAGCTCTACGATCAGGTGCTCCTCAATAGGAATTTCAATCTCTTCACGTGTTGGCTCAGCCTTCACAACTCCCTTAAAGTTCTCAGCGTCAAGCTCAAGCCAGGAAGGAATTCCCCTTCTCTGAGCAAGTTCTATCCCCTCTTTAATCTGTGGAATATCTCTACTCTTTTCTTTAACTTCAATAACATCTCCAGGCTTAACAAGGTAAGAAGGCCTGTCAACCTTCTTTCCGTTTACAAGGATGTGGCCGTGGACAACTAACTGTCTTGCGTGTCTATGGGACTTACCAAACCCAAGCCTGTAGACAACGTTGTCAAGTCTGCTCTCAAGGAGCTTGAGAAGGTTTTCACCTGTCTGTCCCCTCATACGTTCGGCCATTTCGTAGAAGCGCCTGAACTGACCTTCTCTTACACCGTAGTAGTACTTAACCTTCTGCTTTTCCATAAGCTGACGGCCGTAGTAGGAGATCTTCCTGCGGGAACGGCCGTGCTGACCGGGAGCGTAAGGCCTTCTATCAAGAACAGATTTACCCTTTTGAGACTTCTCCTCTCCAACGTATATGTTAACGCCCAGTCTTCTTGCAATACGCCACTTTGGCCCTGTATACCTACCCATCTACTACCTCCGTTAAACCCTTCTTCTCTTTGGTGGTCTGCAACCGTCGTGGGGAATAGGAGTAACATCACGAATAACCTTAACGTTAAGACCAGCTGCAGCTATAGCTTTAATGGCGGTTTCCCTTCCACCACCGTTTCCTTTGATCCTTATCTCAACGTCTTTAACACCAAACTCCTTCATAGCCCTCTGGGCAGCCTTAGTAGCTGCAAGCTGTGCTGCGTAAGGAGTACTCTTCCTTGTTCCTTTAAAACCAACAGTTCCGCCGCTTTCCCAGCAAAGGGTATTTCCTTCCTTATCGGTAAAAGTAACGATGGTGTTGTTAAAGGAAGTCTGAATGTGAGCTATAGCAAAACCGACAGTCCTTTTTTGTTTCTTTTTAGTGCCCCTCTTAGGCCTGGCCATCAATTACCTCCTTCAATTACTTCTTAGGCGCCTTTTTCTTACCTGCAACAGTCTTCCTTGGTCCCTTACGGGTTCTGGCGTTCGTTCTGGTCCTCTGACCACGAACGGGAAGACCGAGCCTATGGCGAACACCCCTGTAACAGCCGATCTCAATAAGGCGTTTAATGTTCATTGCAATCTCTTTTCTGAGATCACCTTCAACTTTGTACTCGTTCTCAATAATTTTCCTTATCTTCGCAATTTCTTCCTCTGTAAGGTCCTTTACCCTTTTCTCAGGGTCAACCCCGGCCTTTTCGCAAATTTTAAAACCGCTCTTAATCCCTATACCGTAGATGTAGGCAAGGGAGTAGGGAACCTTCTTGTTGTCTGGAATGTCAACTCCAGCTATCCTCGCCACAGCTTTCCTCCTTACTTACCTTGTCTCTGTTTGTGCTTTGGGTTTTCGCAGATAACCCTCACAACGCCTTTGCGTCTGATGATCTTACACTTTGGACAGATCTTCTTGACAGATGGTCTTACCTTCATCTCAAACCTCTCCTTTAGTGTTTCGTGCCGTTAGCCGCGGTATCTGAAGGGACGGTTTATCCTTTTCTGTAGATAATTCTTCCCCTCGTTAAGTCGTAGGGACTCAGCTCAACGACCACACGGTCGCCTGGCAGAATTCTTATAAAGTGGACCCTCATCTTTCCTGAAGCGTGGGCAAGAACCTGATGCCCGTTATCAAGTTCAACCTTAAAGTAGGCGTTGGGTAAAGCCTCTACTACCTTACCCTCTACCTGAATTCCTTTCTCCTTAGCCATTACTTCTCCTGATTAAAAACGTTAGCGCTAAATTGCGGACATAATTATAGTCCCGTTCTCCGTTAGGGCAATATCGTGCTCAAAGTGGGCAGAAAGTTTACCGTCTTTTGTTACAACTGTCCACCTGTCTCTCTTCACCTTAACCCTACCCGTTCCCTCGTTTACCATAGGCTCAATGGCAAAGGTCATTCCCGGCTCAAGGGTTATGTCGGGGTAGCCTTTGTAAACGTAGTTAGTTATCTGTGGCTCTTCGTGAAGAGACCGGCCGATTCCGTGGCCTGCGTAACCTCTGGTTACGTTAAACCCGTGAGACTCTACGTACTTCTGAATAGCACGGGAGATGTCTATAAGTTTTCCCCCCACCTTTGCGGCTTCAATGCCTCTGTAGAGTGCCTCTCTGGTAACATCTATAAGTTTCTGAGCTGTTTCACTTATCTTTCCAACGGGTACCGTAACGGCAACGTCACCTATCCAGCCGTCAACTATAGCTCCAAAGTCGAGGGAGACAATGTCTCCCTCTTTAAAAATTTTCCTTTTAGTAGGAAGACCGTGTACAACCTCCTCGTTAACCGAAACGCAGATAGCACCGGGAAAACCGCCGTAACCCAAGAATGCCGGCTTTACTCCGTACTCTTTACAGTAGCTCCTTGCCAGCCTGTCAATGTCAAGGGCGGTAATTCCCGGAGCAACCTGCTCTGCAACTTTAAGGATTATCTCCATCGTTGTTGCAGCAGCAGTTCGCAGTTTAGCTATCTCTTCAGGAGATTTGAGGATTATGCCGTGTTTGGTCTTTTTCAAGGCTTAACCTTCCAGTCCAAGGAATTCCTCAATCTTCTTCGTTATTCCGTCTATATCTCCAACTCCGTAAACTTCAGCAAGGATACATTTCTCTGAGTAGTAATCTATGAGGGGAGCCGTCTGCTCTCTGTAAACTCTCAGACGGTTTCTTATAACTTCCTCTGTATCGTCTGCCCTGCCTCTTGCAAGAAGTCTCTTTACTATCTCTTCGTCGTCAACGTTGAGGTAGATGACCCTGTCAAGGGGCATGGAGAGTTCCTCAAGCATCTTATCAAGAGCCTCTGCCTGAGCAAGTGTCCTTGGGAAACCGTCAAGAATGAACCCCCTCTCCTTCACATCTGGCTGGGAGAGTCTTTCTTTTATGATGCCTATGATAATCTCGTCTGGAACGAGCTCTCCCTTATCCATGTAAGATTTTGCTATTCTCCCGAGCTCCGTTCCTTCTTTAACAGCCTCTCTTAGTATGTCTCCGGTTGATATATGAGGAACGTTGTACTTCTTGGCTATTCTTTCAGCCTGAGTCCCTTTACCTGCCCCTGGGGGACCGAGAAAAACGACCTTTATCATTTTGAACCTCCAGCTCCTAAGCTGAACCTCCTCTGTCTTTTACGGAAGAAGCTCTCGTAAGAGAGTGTAAGGGCAAAGGCCTCTATCCTGCGGAGGGTGTCTAAAGCAACGCCAACAACGATGAGAATGGCAGTTCCTCCGAAGTAGAAAGGAAGGTGCATCTTCTGAACGATTATCAGCGGAATTATGGCAACTAAAGTGAGGAAGACTGCACCTGCAAATGTCAATCTTGAAACTATTCTGTCAAGGTATTTTGCCGTGTCTGTTCCGGCTCTTACCCCAGGTATAAACCCGCCGGCCTTGTTAAGGTTTTCGGCTATCTCTTCAGGATTGAAGATGATGGCAGTGTAGAAGTAGGTGAAGAAGAAGATGAGAGCTCCGTAAACCACCATGTAAAGGGTAGTACCTGGCATAAGAGCTTCATACAAGGACTGGGCTATTGGATTATGGACAAATCTTGCAACTGTAGCAGGAAACATCAAAACAGATGCTGCAAATATGATGGGCATAACACCGGCAGGGTTGAGCTTTATAGGGAGGTAGCTTGTATACCTTCCTACCGCCTGTCTTCCAACTGCCCTTCTTGCGTACTGAAGAGGAACTCTTCTTTCAGCCTCCTGGATATAAACAATAGCTGCAATCATTGCAACTATTATGGCTATTATGCCTATAGCCTTAAAGAGGGACATATCTCCGTTTTTCAACATGGTTACCATTGTTATAACGGCGTTGGGAATACGGGATACGATACCGGCAAAGATAAGAAGCGAAATTCCGTTTCCTACACCTTTTTCAGTTATCTTCTCACCCAACCACATGAGAAAGGTTGAACCTGCAGTTAGAGTGGTTACCGTAACGAAGAGGAAGGTTAAACCAGGATTCGGAACTACTGGAACCCCGGAGGGACTGGTTAGATTCTGAAGACCTATGGCAATTCCCAAAGCCTGAATAAAGGCCAGTATTACTGCTCCGTACCTTGTATACTGAGCAATCTTCTTTCTTCCGTACTCCCCCTCCTCTTTAGCAAGTTTCTCTATAGAAGGAATTGCAACGGTAAGGAGCTGCATAATAATTGCGGAACTGATGTAGGGCATTACGCCAAGGGCAAAAACTGTGAGCTTCCTGAGGGCTCCACCAGAGAAGACGTCCATCATTCCAAATACTGTTCCCTGAGCCCTCTGGAAAAACTCAATTAAGGCCTGAACGTTTATGCCGGGAACGGGAATGTGGGCCCCCAGCCGGAAGACGGCCAGGATGGCCAGTGTAAAGAGGAATCTCTTTCGGAGCTCCGGAACCTCAGTAACGTTTGCAACTATTTTTGCAAGGTTCATTTATCTCTCCCTACTTTATCTCCTCACAGGAACCACCGGCAGCCTCAATCTTCTCCTTTGCAGAGGCTGAGAACTTGTGGGCCTTAACAACGAACTTCTTTGTAAGCTCGCCGTCTCCCAGGATTTTAATCGGGAGCTTTCTCTTAACAAGGCCAGTTTCTCTGAGGAGCTCCGGCGTAATTTCAGTTCCCTCCTCAAAAGCTTCGTTGAGGTCTCCAACGTTTATTACGGCGTACTCCTTCTTAAAGGGAGCGTTTGAAAATCCCCTCTTTGGAAACCTCATGTAGAGGGGAGTTTGTCCACCCTCAAATCCGGGTCTCGTTCCTCCCTTCCATCCGGAGCGGGCGGTTTGTCCTTTCTGACCTCTACCGGAGGTCTTTCCGTGGCCTGAGCCGTGGCCTCTTCCTACGCGCTTTTTCTCTCTAACGGCTCCAGAGTTTGGTTTTAAGTTATGAAGCTCAAGTCCCATTTTACTCCTCCACAGGTTCTACTTTTACGAGTTCTTTAACCTTCTCAATCATCCCTTCAATTGCAGGGTTGAGCTCTTTAACGGTTGTGGCGCCTCTCTTGTGAAGGCCAAGGGCAGCCAGAGTCGCTTTCTTCCTTTTGCTCTTTCCAGCAAGCCCTCTAACGAGGGTTATCTTAACCTTTGCCATCACTACCTCCTGACGATTTCACCCTCTTTTGTGATTCTCCTTCCCGGGAGCTTCCAGCGCTTGCGGAGCTCCTCAACGGGAACACCGCGGAGCTTAGCAAACTCCTCTGGAGTTTTAAGCTGCTCAAGTCCTTTAAGAACAGCCCTTACAACTGTGTGGGGGTTTGTAGAGCCGATAACCTTTGTGAGGATGTCTGTAACACCTGCAGACTCAAGAACAGCACGGACAGGAGCAGATGCGATAACTCCGGTACCAGGAGCAGCTGGCCTCATTATAACCTTTGAACCGCCAAACTTCGCCTCAACCTCATAGGGAATGGTTCCGTCAACAACGGGAACCTTAATCAGGTTCTTCTTGGCATCTTCAGTAGCCTTCCTTATGGCGTCTGGAACCTCAGCAGCCTTACCTCTACCGAAACCTACAACTCCCTTGCCGTCTCCAACTACAACAAAGGCTGTAAAGCTGAACTTCCTACCACCTGTAACAACTTTAGCGTTCCTGTTGATATGGACAAGCCTCTCTTTCAGCTCAAGCCCTTCAGGTCTAACTCTCTTAGCCATCAACTACCTCCCTAAAATTCAAGTCCGCCTTCTCTGGCACCTTCTGCCAGAGCCTTTATACGGCCGTGGTAGATAAAACCGCCACGGTCAAAAACAACCTTCTTAATCCCCTTCTCAAGGGCACGCTGAGCAATGAGTTTACCCACTTCTCTTGCTTCTTCAGTTTTTGTAAGCTCGGGGAGCTTATCTCTGAGCTCCTTATCAAGAGTTGAAGCGGAAACGAGGGTAACTCCTTTTGTATCGTCAATAATCTGAGCGTAAATGTGCTTAAGGCTCTTGTAAACTGCAAGCCTTGGCCTTTCAGGAGTTCCAAATATTTTCTTCCTAACCCTTCTATGCTTCTTAGCAATCCTTTCACGCCTTGTAAGCTTTGCCATTTTCTCTCCCCTCTAAGGTTACTTCTTAGCAGATTTACCGGCTTTGAGGATGATCTTCTCGCCCCTGTACCTGATACCTTTACCTTTGTATGGCTCAGGCGGCCTGAAGGAGCGAATCTCAGCAGCAACCTGGCCAACCTTCTGCTTGTCAATTCCGCGGACGTAGATGTTGTTGTCCCTGTCAACCTCTATCTGAATACCCTCAGGAATCTTGTAGAGGACAGGGTGGGAGAAACCTAAGTGGAGCTCTAAAGTGTCTCCCTTAACAAATGCCCTGTAACCGAGACCTTTCACCTCAAGGACTTTCTCAAATCCTTTTGAGACGCCGATAACCATGTTGTTGATGAGAGCTCTGGTCGTTCCGTGAAGAGCTCTCATCTGCTTCTCATCGTTGGGCCTCTCAACTATAACCTTGTTGTCCTCAACCTTAATGGTGAGCTTTGGGTTGAATGTAAACTCTAACTGCCCCTTCGGGCCTTTAACTATAACGTGGTTCCCGGGCTTTACCTCTACAGTTACGCCCTGTGGTATCTCAACCGGAAGCCTTCCTATCCTTGACATCTCCACACTCCTTTAGTGGTTTTACCAGACGTAGCAGAGAACCTCTCCGCCAACTCCGAGTTTCCTGGCCTTGTAGCCTGGGATAATCCCCTTGTTTGTAGAAAGGATAGCCACTCCAAGACCGGCCTTAACAAGAGGAATCTCATCTTTACCAACGTAGATACGCCTACCGGGCTTAGAAACCCTCTTAATCTCGTTGATGACCCTCTCCTTGTTGGGGCCGTACTTCATGTGAATCCTGATGATTTTCTTCTTGTTCTCAGGGTTTTTAGCCCTCTTGAAGGGCTCCTCAACTATCTCGTAATCCTTAATGAAGCCTTCTTCCTTAAGTATCTTCGCAATAGCCTCGTTTACCTTGGAGTAGGGAGCATCAACAGTTTCGTGGTAAACAAGGTTAGCGTTCCTTATACGGGTAAGGAAATCTGCAACGCTGTCCATCATCATGGCTCTTTTACCTCTCCTACAAGTTTTTACCAGCTTGCCTTTCTAACGCCGGGGATTTTACCCTGAAGGGCAAGTGTCCTGAAACAGAGCCTGCACATTCCAAAGGCCCTTATGTATCCCCTTGGGCGTCCACACAGGGGACACCTGTTGTACTTTCTCACCTTATACTTTGGCTCTTTCTGAGCCTTAACTATCAGTGCTTTCCTTGCCATCTACTCCTCCTGATTACTTCCTGAATGGGAATCCTAAAGCTTCAAGGAGGGCTTTAGCCTCCTCGTCGGTTTCAGCTGTTGTGACGATAGTAATGTTCATTCCCCTGATCTTGTCAACCTTGTCGTAGTCAATCTCGGGGAAAACAGTCTGCTCTTCAAGGCCAAAGTTGTAGTTACCCCTTCCGTCAAAGGACTTAGGAGAGAGACCTTTAAAGTCCCTAACCCTTGGAAGGGCCATAGAGATGAGCCTGTCTAAGAAGTCCCACATCCTGTCCCTTCTCAGAGTAACCTTAGCTCCGATGGGCATTCCCTTACGGAGTTTAAACCCGGCCTCAGACCTCTTTGCCCTCCTAACGGAAGGCTTCTGACCGGTAATGAGGGCAAGGTCGTTCATAGCATTCTCAAGCTCTTTAATGTTCTGAACGGCCTCACCGACACCCATGTTAACAACAATCTTTTCAATTTTCGGAACTTCCATAATGTTCTTGTAGCCAAACTTCTTCATAAGTGCAGGAACAACCTCTTCCTGATACTTCTTCTTAAGTCTTGGAACGTATTTCTCTTCAGCCATCACTCCTCCTTGGTCAGCGGATTACCGACCCGCCTTCTGGGGTTTGCTTATCTCGTCAATGATCTCACCAGAACGCTTGGCATAGCGAACTTTTTTACCGTCAACGAACTTAATTCCAACCCTTGTGGGCTTTCCAGTTTTCGGGTCAACCAGCATAACGTTGCTTATGTGAATGGGAGCTTCCTTCTCAATAATTCCCCCCTCGGGGTATTTTTGACTGGGGCGAAGGTGTTTCTTAACGAGCCTCACACCCTCAACAATCACTCTCTCTTCTTCGGGAAGGACTCTAAGAACTTTACCTACCTTACCCTTGTCTTTACCGGCTATAACAACGACTTTATCGCCAGCCTTTATCTTGAACTTCTTCTTAGCCATTAGATTCCTCCCTTATATAACTTCCGGAGCAAGGGTTGTGACTTTCGTAAACCCTTTCTGCCTTGCCTCACGGGCAACGGGGCCCAGGATACGGGTTCCAAGAGGCTCACCCTGCTTGTTGAGGAGAACAACTGCGTTGTCGTCAAACTTTATGTAGGTCCCGTCGGGGCGACGAACCTCTTTTTTAGTTCTAACAACAACAGCCCTGTAAACTTCTCCTTTCTTGGCGGTTGCGTTCGGAGCGGCATCCTTAACTGTAACTACTATTTGGTCACCAAGGGATGCGTACTTCCTGTTTGAACCACCAAGAACTCTTATACACTGAACTCTCTTTGCTCCAGTGTTATCTGCAACGTTGAGATATGTTTGAACCTGAATCATCCCTACACTCCTTTAAAAGGATTTACTCCTGTGCGGTTTCCGGTGTTTCCTCGGAAACCTCTCCAAGTTTCTTAGCCTTCTCAATAATTTCAACCACCCTCCACCTCTTGTGGCGGGAGAGGGGTCTTGTCTCCATAATCTTTACAACGTCTCCAACCTGACACTGGTTGTTTTCATCGTGTGCCATATACTTTTTAGAAAGCTTAACCCTCTTACCGTAAACGGGATGGCGGAACTCCCTTGTAACGCGGACAACAACGGTTTTGTCCATCTTGTCGCTTACAACTACGCCAACCCTTACCTTTCTCCTGTTAACCCTTTCTGCCATTGTCTCCTCCGTTAAGCCTTTACGCCACGCTCTCTTAGGATTGTAAGGATGCGGGCAATCTGACGTCTCGTTTTCCTGATGTCCATAGGGTTCTCAAGCTGACCAAAGGCGTTTTTAAAACGAAGTTTAAGGAGTTTCTCCTTGAGCTCTCCCACCAATTTAAGGAGCTCCTCGTTAGACTTCTTCCTGAGTTCCTCTGTGTATTTCTTCATCTCTTACTCCTCACCAGCTGGAGTTTCTTCCCTCTTAACGATTCTGCACTTCATAGGGAGTTTATGGATGGCAAGCCTGAGGGCCTCCATTGCAACGTCTTCCGGAACACCGGCGATTTCAAACATTATGCGGCCGGGAAGAACTTTTGCCACCCAGGTCTCAACGTTACCCTTACCTTTACCCATACGGGTTTCAAGGGGCTTTTTGGTGTAAGGTTTGTCGGGGAAAATCCTTATCCAGACCTTACCGCCCCTCTTCATAGTCCTTGTCATTGCAACCCTTGCAGCCTCAATCTGGTTTGTAGTAACGTAGTGAGGCTCAAGGGCTTGAATGCCGTAATCACCAAAGGCAAGCCTGTTTCCCCTGTAAGACTTACCCTTTAATCTTCCTCTCTGCTGCTTCCTGTATTTGGTTCTCCTTGGCATTAACATGGTTACTCACCTCTCGCCATCTCTTGTTTTACTTCTTTCTCAATCTTCTTGAGGAGTTCCTCAGTCTCGTCCTTGTAAACGTCTCCCTTGTAGATCCAGACCTTAACGCCAATAACACCGTATTTGGTCTTGGCAATAGCAGTGCCATAATCTATGTCGGCACGAATGGTCTGCAACGGAACACGACCTTCCCTATACCACTCCTTCCTCGCCATGTCGGCACCGCCGAGCCTTCCGGCACACTGAACCTTAATACCTTTAGCCCCAGCTTTCATAGCATCGGCAATAACCCTCTTCATGGCACGCCTGAACGCCACACGGCGCTCTAGCTGTGATGCAACGTTCTCAGCAACTAACTGAGCGTTGAGCTGGGGATACTTAACTTCCTCAATGTTAATGTAAACGCTCTTTCCTGTAAGGTCTTCAAGGAAGCGCCTGAGGGCTTTAACCTCTGCCCCCTTTCTTGCAATGAGAAGACCAGGTCTTGCAGCCCAGATCCTGATGTTGATCTTGTCAAGAGTTCTTTCAATATCGATTCTGGCAATACCGGCGTGGTAGTACTTCTGCTTTATGAGGTTGCGAATTTTAAGGTCTTCATGGAGCGTGTCAACAAACTTCTTCTTCTCCTTAACAACCCACTTGGACTCCCAGTCCTTCGTGATTCCCAGTCTAAATCCTATTGGGTGAACTTTCTGTCCCAAGGTTTACCTCCGAAATTACTTTTTCTCCTCAGGTTTACCCACCACAACGGTTATGTGGCAGGTTCTCCTGCGCCTGATATTGGCCCTTCCCATAGCCCTGGGCCTAACCCTCTTCATTGTAGGGCCTTCATCAACGTAAGTCCTTTTAACGATAAGCTCTTCAGGATCTAAGCCCTTCTGCTCAGCGTTTGCAATTGCGCTCTTTAGAACCTTCTCAACCATACGGGCAGCCTTTTTGGGGCTGTTCTGGAGAATCGCAAGAGCATTGTCAACGTGCTTACCTCTGATGAGATCAACAACCAATCTCACCTTAGAGGCCGACATCCTTGCCCTTCTCCATATAGCCCTTGCCTCAGTAGGAGTTTCAAAACCCCTTTCACCTGCTTGGTAGTATTCTCTCTGTTCAACAGCCATTTTCTACCTCTCCTTACTTCTTCTTGGCTACTTTTTGACCTGCATGACCGCGGAAAGTTCTTGTGAGGGAGAACTCTCCAAGCCTGTGGCCAACCATCTGCTCAGTTACGTAAACGGGAATGAACTTCTGGCCGTTGTAAACGGCAAAGGTGTGGCCTATAAACTCAGGAACAATTGTGCAGGCCCTATCCCAGACCTTAATAACTTTCTTCTCTCCCGTTTCGTTCATCTTACGGACTTTCTTGAGTATCTTGGGGTTAACGTAGGGCCCCTTCTTCAGTGAACGTCCCATTTAAACCTCCTACTTCTGGTTGCGGCGTTTAATGATAAACCTGTCTGAGTACTTCTTAGAACGCCTTGTCTTGTATCCCTTGGTTGGCTGACCCCAAGGAGTAACAGGGTGCTTACCAAACGTTCTACCTTCACCACCACCGTGGGGGTGGTCAACTGGGTTCATAGCAGTTCCACGAACGGTTGGCCTTATACCTAACCACCTTGAACGGCCTGCTTTACCGATAACGATGTTCTCGTGGTCAAGGTTTCCTACCTGACCGATAGTTGCCATACAGTCAAGGTGAACAAGGCGGAGTTCCCCAGATGGAAGCCTCAGCTGAGCGTAATCTCCAACCTTACCCATAAGCTGGGCAAATGAGCCTGCAGCCCTCGCAAGCTGACCGCCCTTTCCAGGCTTAAGTTCAACGTTATGGACGATAGTACCTACAGGAATATTCCTGAGAGGAAGTGCGTTTCCAACCTTTATTTCAGCATCGGGTCCTGCAACAACTGTGTCTCCAACCTTTAACCCTTCAGGCCAGATGATGTACCTCTTCTCACCGTCAGCGTAAACGAGGAGTGCAATACGGGCAGACCTGTTGGGGTCGTACTCAATAGCGGCAACTCTGGCAGGAACTCCGATTTTATCCCGCCTGAAGTCAATTATCCTGTAGCGGCGCTTGTGTCCGCCTCCTTTGTGGCGGCAGGTAATCCTACCCTGGTTGTTCCTACCTGTTCCCCTAACAAAACCAACTATAAGGGACTTTTCAGGCTCAGTCTTTGTAATCTCGGCAAAGTCTGAAACGGTCATAAAACGCCTTGACGGCGTGTATGGCTTAAACCTCTTGATTCCCATTTTCTAACCCCTTCACTTAGAGTTTCTCAAGGTCAATCTCATAGCCGGGCTTGAGGGTAACAATAGCCTTCTTCCAGTCCTTCTTTTTACCCCTTAAGAACCTGATTCCTTTCCTCTTGCCCTTAACTATCATAGTGTTGACCTTTTCAACCTTTACGCCAAAAATCTTCTCAACGGCTTCCTTTATCTCGGGCTTTGTGGCGTCCATAGCCACTTCAAAGGTAACCTTTGTAATCTTCTTAGGCTCCTTCGTTTTAGAGCTTTTAACCTCAAGGTTTGCAAGCCTTACGCTCTTTTCGGTAACGATAGGGCGCAGGATTATATCATAGGGAGTTCTCATGATAACCTCTCCTCTAACTTGGGTAGAGTTGACTTAAAGAAGACACACTTGTTGTAGCAGAGAACGTCGTAAACGTTGAGCCCCTCTATCGGGAGAACCTTAACGTTAGGAAGGTTCCTGAAAGAGAGGTATGTGTTCTCATCAAGATCTGACGGAACAACAAGGAGAACCTTCTCGTTCTCAAGTCCAAGGTTCTTCAGGAATTCAACTGCCTGCTTTGTCTTGGGCTTCTCAAAGGAGAAGTCCTCAACAACGATAAAGTTACCCTCTTGAATCCTTCCGGAAATAACGCTTTTGAGGGCAACCTTTCTTACCTTTTTAGGAAGGTTGTAGGAGTAGTCCCTCGGCTTTGGACCGTGGACTACACCGCCGCCGACCCACTGGGGAGCTCTGATAGAACCCTGACGGGCTCTACCTGTGTGTTTCTGCGGCCAGGGCTTTCTTCCACCGCCCCTTACTTCACCGCGGGTTTTGGTTGAGTGGGTTCCACGCCTGCGCTTTGCAAGCTGCCACTTAACAGTTTCCCAAACGGCGTGCTGCTTTATTGGAGCCTTTGCTATCTCTTCCTTAATCTCTACAGTTCCAACTTCCTGATTTTGAGGGTTAACTACCTTAATCTCCATCTTTCACCCCTTACTTTCCTTTGACTATTACGAGTCCACCTTTGTGTCCGGGAACAGCACCCTTTACAAGAAGAAGGTTCTTCTCAGGAATAACATCAACGATTTCAAGGTTCTTAACGGTAACTGTCTCGTTACCGTAGTGTCCTGCCATCCTCTTACCCTTGTGAACCCTTCCCGGGTCTGCACAGGCACCAATAGAACCGGGTCCCTCGTGGAAGTCTGAACCGTGGGACCTTCTACCGCCTCCGAAACCGTGGCGTTTATGGTAGCCTGCAAATCCCCTTCCCTTTGAAGTTCCAGTAATATCAACCTTCTCACCTGGCTTGAAGATCTCAACGGTTATCTTATCCCCAACGGCGTACTCATCCACGTTGTCAAACTTTACCTCTTTCAGCCACCTTGTAGGCTTTATACCAGCCTTCTTAAAGTGGCCAAGGAGAGGTTTAGGAAACTTACTCTCGTGTTTTGTCTTCTCCATAAAACCGAGCTGGAGAGCAGAATAACCGTCACGCTCTGGAGTTCTTTTCTGGACAACTGTACACGGACCTGCCTCTATAACAGTAACGGCTATTGCCTTTCCATCCTCTGTAAAAATCTGAGTCATTCCAACCTTT
This sequence comes from Thermovibrio sp., assembly GCA_015490195.1. GTDB lineage: Bacteria > Aquificota > Aquificia > Desulfurobacteriales > Desulfurobacteriaceae > Balnearium. The sequence goes on along the minus strand of WFYG01000011.1, from coordinate 512 downwards.
CTTCCCAGTATGCCTTTCATCACTTCACCTCTTTATTAATCAAGCTTTATCTCTACATCAACACCGGCGGGAAGCTTCAGGTCCATCAAAGCTTCCACGGTTTGAGGTTTAGGATTCTTTATGTCAAGAAGCCTTCTGTGCTTCCTTATCTCAAACTGCTCCTGTGAATACTTATACTTGTGTGGAGACCTGATAACGCTCCACCAGGAACGCTTTGTAGGAAGCGGTATAGGACCGGCGACGATAGCGCCGGTCCTCTTAACTGTGTCAATTATCTCTTGAACGGATCTATCAAGAAGCCTGTGGTCGTAGGCTGTTAACTTTATCCTGATGCGGTCCTGAGCCATAACTACCCCTCTCTAATTAGTCAAGAATTTCAGTAACAACGCCAGCTCCTACTGTCCTTCCACCTTCACGAATGGCAAACCTGAGTCCTTCTTCTATTGCTACTGGCTTAAGGAGCTCTACCTCAAATGTCACGTTGTCTCCAGGCATTACCATCTCTACACCTT
>WFYG01000010.1 GCA_015490195.1 Thermovibrio sp. | reverse complement strand
TTCTAATACTTTCACTTTTTCTATACGCCTTAGGAAAAGCAATATACATACTCAGACAACCTTTAATCCTTGATAAAATTAAAAACAACTATGTTTTATTCATTTCAAATAAAGAAGAAATTAAATTATTTGAAGAATTGAGAACTTCCGTTATCAGAAAGTTAAAAACTGAAAAAAAATTTAGCGCTCTGTGGGAAATCGGCTGGGAACATATAAAAAACAATGACTACTTTTTATATCTTATACTCGGTAAAGATTACTATTCTTCAGATATACAAAAGCGTAATCAAGAAGCTAATGAAATATCTTTTCTTGGAAGTAGTATTATAACTTTAACATTTTTAACTTTCTTCTTTTATCTTCTGAAGTTACCAGCAATTTACCTTTTAATATACTGCTTACTGTTGTTTGGAATATATCCTATACTCCACATAACCTTAAATTTTACTTTAGAAAAGCTATTTTCTCCTAAATATTCGACAGTAAAAAGTCTCATTAACCTCATTATTTCAGGAATATTGATACTAATAGTTTTATCCCTTCCAATCTTTTCAAATACTGAATTCCTCATTAACCTTACAATAATGATCATACTTTGTATTATTCTATCTGTACAAGTAATCACTGTTCAAATCGCAGCTAACAGATATATAAGCAGAAATAAGCGTCTATACCTCAACTATCTAACAGACAAGTCTAACAACAAAAATCAACCTTCAGGTATTTCAGGAGAGGGTTTCCCTAAGTAGAAGCCCTGGCCGTAGTCTACACCTATCTCTTTGACTTTGTTGAGTATCTCTTCGCTGCTGACGAACTCAGCAACGGTTCTAATTTCAAGGTCTTTCGCAAACTGGACTATATGAGAAACGAGCTTCTCTATTTCTTTTGAAGTAACAACTTTCGTTATAAGGCTCCCATCTATCTTTATGAAATCCGGTTTTACTGTGGCAAGGTATTCGTAGTTTGAGTATCCGCTGCCGAAGTCGTCTATGGCAAGGGAGCTCCCCAGCTCCTTTATTCTGAAGTAGAACCTCTCAAGGTTCCTTATATCGCTAAAAGCTTCCGTTTCTACAACTTCAAAACATACTCTTTCTGCTATATTGTAGTGTTTAATGGCAGCTACAATCCAGTCTACCATTGTGGTATCCGAGATATCCTCAGCAGATAAGTTTACAGATATGTCTACCCCTTTTTCGGCCGCAAGTTTAAATGACTTCTCAAGAACGGCTTTTGAGAGTTTACGGTATATTGATATTTTCTTAGCAACGGGAAGAAACTCTCCGGGGTTGAGGAGTCCCCTATCTCTCTTCACTATTCTAATTAATGATTCATACTTCACTGGCTGGAGGAAGGAGAGCTCCACTATAGGCTGAAAGTAGGGGATAACCCTGTCCTCTTCCAGAGCTCTCTTTATTTCAGTAGCCACCTTAACGTTTTTCTCAAGGTGTTCAAATTTTTCCTGAAGGTCTCTATCAAAAACATAGAGGTCTAACCCTCTCTTTTTTGCCTCCTCTTCTGCCATTTCAGATTCAATCAAAAAGTTATCCGGATTTTTGGATATACCTGCCACAACATCAAGGCGAAAGTTAATATTTTCAACAACAAAATCCTGAGTTTCAAGGCTTCTTATCGTTCGCTTAATGAGCTCCTGAAAACCAACATCGTTAAAATCACAGGCAAGAACTCCAAATTTATCACCTCTTATTCTGTAAACCAAGCAGTTCTTATTCCTTCTTTTCACTTCTTTTCTTAGGACTCTACCAAATTTTCGGAGTATTTTATTTCCTTCCTCGTAACCAAAGAGTTCATTAACATCTTTAAAGTTCCTAATGTTTACAAGTGCAAAGTGAAGATTTCTGTTTGCTCGTAACATAATAGTATCTTCCATAAACTTTTTCCTATTCGGAAGACCTGTTACGTCGTCTTTGTAAGCTGTCAGCTTTAATCTCCTACTAAGGTGGCGGAGCTCCCTCTCCCTTTTCTCCAGAGAGTAAACCGTATTCACAAGGTCTTTGTTGGACTTGTAAAGGGCAGTACTGGCGGCTATTACTGTAAAAGCAACCAGCAGAGAACTGACTCCTAAAGCAACGTTTACTTTTGAGAGAAACTGCTTTTTCAGGTAATAGACGGTCTGAAGAAGGCTGTTCCCCGTAATGTAAGCTCCTACTATCCAGTTCCAGTCTCTGAAGTACTTTAGGTAGTAAATCTTATTCTGGTAATCAATAAGAAGACCTCTTTCTAGGTCTTCCAGCGATAGTCCTTTGAGGGTTTCTGAGAACGGAAGATTAGAGAGGTTCTCCTTTGTTAGATTGACAATAAACACGTTAAAAGGTGTAAGTATTCTGTAAACGTGTTTTTTCACCTCATCTCTTATGTAGGAGTAGTAAACTCCTGCGCCAATTATCCAATTAAAGGGCTTAAAGTACTTAACATAGGCTATTTTCTCGTCTGGCTGACGAGAATCTGGAAGATACCAGTAGTAGGTTACATAACCTCCTCCTGAGGGAGAGTAGAGAGCAATTTCTTCAAACTTTCTGTGAACGTAATTTCCCTTTAAATCCTTCCAGTTCCACATGATTCTGCCTTCTATCTGGGGGAAAAGGGGATTGAGAACAACTCTGCCTTTTATAGAGTCAATAAAGATGTAACCTCCGCTCTCAAAGCGGATTCTGGAGAGAGCTCTCTTTATCAGTTTCTCCGTCTCCTTCTTGCTGCAGCCCTTATTCCTACAGAAAAGGTAGATTGAGTTAGCAACTTCCCAGGCGTTCTCCACCTCTTCCTTAATCCGTTCCTTTGCACGAAGGAGAGATAACTCTTCTTCCACTCTTGCAAGGTTCACAGCCGAGTCAACAGTTGAGCTCAGCTTTTTCTGTGATTCTGAAACGGTTGTTCTGTAGATTGCATTTTCTATCTCTTTTTCAAAGAAGTAGTAGTTAAAGCCGGTAAAGGCCAGAACGCACGCTATGAAGAAAATAAGAACTGCAGTATAGAACCTGGTACTACTCAGCATAGAAGAACCTCAGCTGGTAAAATTGGTGCAAACCAACCGGAGGACTAAGAGGTGAAGAAACCGCCTTACAGAGCCTACAAGAAGAAGAATCAGGAAGAACCGAAAGTTCCGATACCAGAAAAGATTGACACACCCCAAGCAGAACAGCTGGTTTCCGACCTCTACTCACTCCTCCACTTCCTTGAGAAACACAAGAAAAAGCTACTTTTATTTATTTTAGCACTTCTCATTATCGGCGGAACCTATGGAGGTTACACCTGGTACCTCTCGTCCGTTGAGTCAAAGGCGGCAAGAATTGTTGACGAAGGTCTCTACTATTTAGATAAAGGAAAAAAGAAAAAAGCCTTTTCCTTCTTTGAAAAAGCAGTTAAGGAGTATCCGGGAGCTCCCTCCTCAAAACTGGCAGAGTTTCTTTTAGGAAAGCTTGACGGAAAGGAGAAATACCTTGCGGAGCTCTCAAAAGGTAAGAGTTTTCTATTCTCTCCGCCGTCTAAGACTTCGCTAGGAGCTCTCTATATAGACAGAGGAAAGCTGAAAGAGGCTGAAGCAACTTTAGAGAAGGTTAAGAGGGAGGAGTGGACTCACCCTGAAGCCCTTTACGACAGGCTCCTTATTGCTCTCAAAGAGAAGAGAGTAAATGATGCAAAGAACATTCTTGACACCCTTAAAGGAGATTACGGTGACCTGCCTATAACTCAACTTGCAGAGAGGTTGATGAAGTGAAGCTAAAGGTGATTGAGGGAGCTTTAAAGGAGGAGCTCCTTTACAGACTGAGAAACAGGGAAACGCCCCCTGAAGAGTCCAGGGAAGCCCTTGAGAGAATAGGAGTTCTTCTGATTTCAGAGGCTCTGAAAGATTTAAAAACAGACAAAACAGCGGTTGAAACGCCGGTAGCAAAAGGAGTTGCAGAAAGGATTTCTCAGGAAGTTGTCTTCATAGCTATATTAAGGGCAGGGCTTTCACTCATCCCGCCGGCTGTTTCTGTCTTTCCAAAGGGAAGGATAGGCTTCATAGGAACTTACAGGAATGAGAAAACTCTAAAGCCTATCAACTACTACATCAAATTTCCGAAAGTTCCCGGAGCCCACTACATAATCCTTGACCCGATGCTTGCAACGGGAGGGACTGCAGAGCAGGCCGTTAATATCCTAAAGGAAACCGGTATTCCTGAGAGTGAAATTACTTTTGTCTCTGTAGTTTCAGCTCCTGAAGGGATAGAGAGACTAAAGGAATTTCCTAAGGCTAAATTAATTACGGCCTCCGTTGACGAGAGGCTCAACGACAACGGATACATCGTTCCCGGCCTTGGAGACGCCGGAGACAGGTTCTGCGGAACAGAAGAGGTGGAGGTGGTGGAGAGCTATGGAGTTTAAGGCGATAAGGGGCGTTGAGGATATACTGCCGCCTGAGAGCTTAAGGTTTGAGAAGGTTGTTGACGCTTTCAAGGAAACTGTAGAGCTCTACGGGTTTAATGAGGTAATCCTTCCCATCTTTGAGGAGGCAAAGCTCTTCTCAAGGAGCGTTGGGGAGGCAACAGACATCGTCCAGAAGGAGATGTACGTATTTGAGGATAAGGGCGGAAGGGTAATTGCCTTAAGGCCTGAAGGGACGGCATCTGCCGTAAGGGCTTACGTTGAGCACGGGGTTTTCGCAAAAGAGCCCTTTACAAAGTGGTTCTACGTTGGGCCCATGTTCAGGTTTGAGAGGCCACAGGCGGGAAGGAAGAGGCAGTTCTTCCAGGCAGGGTGTGAAGTTTTCGGCCTCAAAAACCCTGGAGCAGACGCAGAGCTCATAAAGATGGCCTCTGAAATCCTAAAGAGGCTGAAAGTTGAAGCTGAGCTTGAGATAAACTCAATAGGGTGTAAAAAGTGCAGGCCCAACTACAGGAAAGCTCTTATTGAATTTTTAAAGGAAAAGGTTGACTCCCTCTGCCCGACCTGTAAGGAAAGGCTTGAGAGGAACCCTCTGAGGGTTCTTGACTGTAA
>WFYG01000009.1 GCA_015490195.1 Thermovibrio sp. | reverse complement strand
TGAAGGAGCTCCTCCTTTGAAACAACCTTTCCCCTGTTTTCCAAAAGAACTCTGAGGAGCTCCCTCTCCCTGCCCGTCAGTTTTACCTCTTTCCCGTCAACGAGAGCTCCAACGTCTGTTATCACTATTCCGGAAGGCTCAGGAGTAAACAAAACCTTACCTCTACGCCTTAAGAGTGCCCTTAAACGGGCAAGGAGCTCCCTTATACCGAAAGGTTTCGTTAGATAGTCGTCTGCTCCGCTGTCAAGCCCCTTTACCTTATCGTCTTCCTCAGAGAGAGCAGTAAGCATCAGAACCGGAACATCGTATCCCCTATTTCTTAAAAATTTGCACGCATCAACGCCGTTCAATCCGGGAAGCATTACGTCTAAGATAACAACGTCAAACTCCTCGCCGTAGTCAAAAACGGCACTGAGGAACTTCTCGGCCGTTGAGAACTCCCTGACAGAAAACCCCTCTTTAATCAGAACCCGCTTTAAAAGGTTTACAATAGAGAGGTCATCTTCAACAACTGCTACTTTCAAAGCTCCTCCCGAAATAGATTAAGGTTTAAAATAAGACAAAACCCTTAAGGAACTGTTAAGATGTTATCAGACGAGTTCATAGCAGCAGTTGAGAAAACGTTTACCGTTAAAGGCTTTGATCTGAACGTAGAGTTTCAAGACCTTGAAACCTGGGACGAGGCCATATTCCACACAAAGAGCCTCATCTCAGAACACGGTATTGGCTACGTCTCTTTCCACCACACATTTAAGGTGGAATTCCTATTAGAGAACGGGAACCTCATTTCCCTATCCTATAGACCGGTTCCAGGAGATATGTATGGAAAAGATTATTAACACGGCAGTAAAGGCGGCAGATAGGGCTTCAGAAGTCCTCTTAGACTACTTCGGAAGGATTAAAGCCTCAGACGTTGAGGAGAAGGCAAAGAACGACTTTGTAACCGAGGCTGACAAAAAATCAGAAATGATTATTATTAAGACTATACAGGAAGTTTTCCCACAACACACTATAGTTGCAGAGGAAAGCGGCCTCCACTCGGGAAACGACTGGAAGTGGTACATAGACCCGTTGGACGGGACGAAGAACTTTATCCACGGCCTACCGGTCTTCTGCATCTCTATAGGGGTTGAGTTTAAGGGAGAGCTGGTAGCAGCTGTTGTAAAGGCTCCTGTTCTGGACGAGACCTTTATCGCCAAGAAGGGAAGCGGTGCCTACTGCAACGGAGAGAGGATGAGAGTCAGTTCAAGGCCTTTTGAGATGGCACTTGTTGCAACAGGGTTTCCTTTCAGAGGGAAGGAACTCTTAGACAGCTACCTGAAGTGCTTTAAAGAGGTGTTCCTGAAAGTTTCTGGAATAAGGAGGTGCGGTTCAGCCGCTTTAGATCTTGCCTACACGGCAAAAGGAGTCTTTGATGGCTTCTGGGAGATGTCCCTCCACCCGTGGGACATAGCTGCAGGAGTTCTTCTGATTGAAGAGGCCGGCGGTAAAGTCTCAGACTTTGAGGGAAAGAACGGGTATTTGAGAAGCGGAAACATCGTAGGAGCCTCTCCAAACACCTACAGAGGGCTCCTTGAGATAGTTCAGAGACATCTAACTTAGGAGGTAGAGAATGGCCTTTGACGAGAAGAAGTGTGAAGGCTGTGCACATAAGGATAAGTGCCAGACAGCTCAAGACCCTATGGACGTAAAGCTCACCTGCAACCTCTCTAAGATAAAACACAGAATTGGGATTTTGAGCGGTAAGGGAGGCGTTGGAAAGACAACTGTTGCAACGAACCTTGCAGCTGAACTTGCAAAGAGAGGCTACAAAGTTGGCCTTTTAGACGCAGATATACACGGGCCTAACGTTGCCAAGATGCTTGGAGCTGAAGGACAGAGGCTCTTTGCAGATCCGAACACTCAAACGATTAAGCCCTTTATTCCCCTTGGGATTCCAAACCTGAAAATCGTCTCCATGGCCTTTCTCCTTGAAAACGCCGACCAGCCGGTTGTCTGGAGAGGCCCCTTAAAGCACCAGGTTATAAAGCAGTTCCTTGCAGATATAGACTGGGGAGACCTTGACTTCCTCATCGTTGACCTGCCGCCTGGAACGGGAGACGAGGCACTGAGCGTTGCCCAGCTCATTAAGCCTATGGACGGATTTGTAATCGTTACAACTCCACAGGAAGTTTCACTTCTTGACACCAGGAAATCCATCAGCTTTGCCAAAATGATGAACGTTCCGGTCCTTGGAATTATTGAGAACATGAGCGGCCTTATCTGTCCCCACTGCGGAAAGGAGATTGACCTCTTTAAGAAAGGTGGAGGAGAGAAGGCCGCCGAGGAGCTTGGTGTTCCGTTTCTTGGAAGGGTTCCCATTGAGCCTGCAGTTGTTGAGGCCGGAGACAAGGGCGTTCCGATAGTTGTCTCCCACCCTGAAAGCCACTCTGCAAAGGCGCTTGAAGAGATTACAGACAAGCTCCTTAAAGAAGTGGGAGAGAAGGTTGAAGCTGCCAATTAAGAAAGTTCTGGCGGGGGGAGCTCTCCTCCTCTCCCTCCTTCTTATAATCATCGGAATCCTTTTGGGCGAGCCCAGAATCATCTGGAGCAACGGGAAAATCCTCTGCCTCACCTGTATAGGCATCAAGTAGGAGAGGCTATGCTAAAAGTTCCCTTTCTGAAGAACAGGCGGGTTTATCAGTTTTTAACAGGAATAACGGCGAACCTGCCCATGTGGAACTTCATAACTGCAAGGCTCTACACGGGAAAGCTCAAGGCCATTCCTTTTCCCATAATGAACTGTTACGCCTGCCCTGCCTCCCTCTACTCCTGCCCCATTGGAACGATCTCCCACTTCTTCGTAATCAGCAAAATCCCGCTTCTAACTCTGGGAATTATCTCTGCAGTCTCAGCCTCTTTCGGCAGGTGGATATGCGGATGGGTCTGCCCATTCGGACTGATTCAGGATCTCCTCAACAAAATCCCCTCTTTCAAGTTTGACTTGCCAAAGCCTTTTGTCTACCTGAAATACCTGATGCTCATATTTGGAGTGATTCTTCTTCCCTACTTCTTTAAAGAGCACTACTTCTGTATGGTCTGCCCCACGGGAACGATAGAGGCGGGAATCTACTGGGTTGCCGTAAGCTCAATGATTGCAAACATGGCAGGAGCCTTTTTCCTCTTCAAGCTGGCCTTTGGAAGCATGTTCCTCTACGGATCAATCTTCATAAAGAGGCCTTTCTGCAGGTATGTGTGCCCGCTGGGAGCTCTCTTCTCCCTCTTCAACAAGCTCAGCATCGTTGACTTTAAGGTTGATAAAGAAAACTGTATAGAGTGCAACCTCTGTAAGAAATCCTGCCCTGTTAACTACCCGATATACGAAGACCCCAACTCCCCAGCCTGTTTAAGGTGTTTAAACTGCGTAAGGGTCTGCCCCGTTGTAAAGATTGACTCCCCTGTTTTAAGGGCAAAGGAGACTGTAGAAGGTTTAAACAGGTAGGAAATAAGCCCCCGAAGGGGCAGAAAGTTTAAAGGGTGCTTACTTCCTTAACTTTAGCGGCAAGTTCTTTAGCAAACTGAGAGAGTTTTTCATAGTCTTCCTCTTTTGGAAGGCCTTTAACAAGAACTGGCTCTAACCACTCGGCCTTAACGTTTTTCAGCGTATCCTGAACGTGCTTAACCATAACTTTACCGTTCCATCCGTAGGAACCAATTACAGAGAGGAACTTCGTTTTCGGCCTCAGGCCGTTCATCAGGTAGGCAAAGGAGATAACCGACGGGTGGGCACCTGCAAGGACTGTTGGAGAGGCGATAACGACGGCAGCAGCGTCAACCAGGTCCATCGCAACGTTTCCGATGTCTGCAGTTATCAAATTGTAAGGCCTGACGATTACACCCTCTTTGGAGAGCTCCGACGTTAAGTAATCAACCATGTGGCGGGTGCTCTCGTGCATTGAGACAAAGGGAATAATAACCATGGGCTTCACTTCGTCTGAAACCCACCTCTTATAGGCTCCCGTCATAAACTCAACGTCCTTTATAACAACTCCGTGGCTTGGGGCGATTATCTCAGGCTGGAGTCTGTCTATAAGGGCTAAGTGTTTCTTTATGAAGTTCCTGAAGGGCATCATGATTTCTGCGTAGTAGCGCTTTGTTTCAAGGTAAACCTTTGCCCTGTTCTCGTCTGTCGTGTCAAAGAGCTCAGAGGTGGCTATGTGGGAGCCTAAGAAGTCGCAGGTAAAGAGGATTCTGTCTTCTTTAAGCCATGTAAACATGGTTTCCGGCCAGTGAACCCAAGGAGCCATGAAGAACTGAAGGGTTTTGTCTCCTAAGGGGAGCTCCTCTCCCTCATCAATAACCTGAAAAACCTCTTCCGGCAGGTGGAGAAGGTCTATGAGCATGGTTTTACACTTTTTGTTCGTAACGACCTTTGCATCGGGAAACCTCTCAAGAACGTCTGGAATCGTTCCGGAATGGTCCTGCTCTGCGTGGTTTGAGACTACGTAGTCAATCCTTTCAACCCCAAGCTCCTCAAGATTTCTGAAGAACTCCTCTCTCTTATGAGGCTCAACCGTGTCTATGAGGGCTGTCTTTTTGCTTCCCTTTATAAGGTAGGCGTTGTAGCTCGTTCCCTCAGGCAGGCTTACAAGCTCGTCAAAGAGAACTCTGTCCCAGTCAACGGCTCCAACCCAGTAGACGCCCTCTTTTATCTTCTTTGCCGCCATCACTCCTCCAGTGGTTCAAAGTCCTCTTTCCCTGCTCCACACCAGGGGCAGGTCCAGTCGTCGGGGAGCTCCTCAAAAGGCGTTCCCGGAGGAATTCCGTTCTCAGGATCTCCAATCTCCGGGTCGTAAATGTATCCGCAGGGAACACATACGTATTTTTTCATTATACCCTCCTCTTAGTAGGAATGATTCTCAGTAATCAAGTTATAGATATGGGCAACTAAAGTCAACCCGATATAGATTAGAGATTGATAGAATCTTCAAAAGGAGGTTGGCGATGGGAGAGATAATCATTAAAGTTCCAGAAGACGTAAGGGAGGTTATTGAGACGGAGCTCCCCTACCGGGAAATCAAGAAGAAACTTGAAGAGCTTGAGAAAGAAAAAAAAAGAGAAAATGCTTTGAAAATTCTGGAAAAATATAAACATAGCATTGAAATTGAAGAGATTAATGAAGAGGAGCTCTACTCATAGGAGAAAATATGGAAGCCTTTATTGACAGCAACATAATTATTGAGGCCTTTAAAAAGAGAGGGTCTGAGGAGGCTTCTGAAATTTTAAACCTCATACTGCAGGAAAATGTTATCTGCTTTATTAACATTATTGTTGAAAGTGAAGTAGTCTTTTACCTGATAACAAAAGGCAAAGGAAAACTAAATTTGCGTGAACTTGAGGAATTTCTTGACTTCTTTGAATTTTTATCTACTAACAAAAACATACAATCTCTATTCAAAGATTTCGTAGAAAAATACAAACTTAAACCGAACGACGCCATTATTCTCTCAACCTGTAAATACTACGGCGTTCCTTATTTGATATCCCTTGACTCTGACTTTGAGAAACCGTGCAAGGAAGAAGGAATAGAGCTCGTTAGCTCTTCAGGTAAGTTAAAAGAAGTTCTCAGCTGACCGCTTAAACGCTTTCTGCAAAAAACGTTCCAGAAGTTCAGCAGTTCTGAATGTGTTTTAGAAAGGAAATTCTACTTTTTAACAAGTGTCAGAGCTACTCTATCTCCCTCTTTCAGCCCTTTTACTATCTCTGTATAGGTGTCGTCGCTCCAGCCGACCTCAACGGGAACTTCAACAACTTTTTTCCCAACAACTTTATAGACAATGTAGTGGCCATTCTTCCACTTAACGGCTCCGTTTGGAACGACCAATACGTTTTTCTTAATCCCTGCAATTATCCTGTTGTGGGTTGTCATCTCAGGCCTTAAGTAGTTCTCTCCGTTAAAGCCTCTGGCTACAACAATATAGTAAACAACGTTGTTGAGGATTTTGGGCTTTGGGTATATCTCAACAACCTTTGCCCTGAAGACTTTATCTCTGTAAGCGTCAACTGTAAACTCAACGGGCATCCCTTTCTTAACCTTTCCTATCTCTGTCTCGTCAACGTATATCCAGTTCTCAAGCCTTTTAGGGTCTAAGATGGTTACAAACTGTGGAGCGTTGAGGCCTGCAACTACAGTTTCTCCTTCCTGGGTTGAGACGAAAGAAATTACTCCGCTCATGGGAGCGTAGATGTAGGAGTAGGAGTAGCGCACCTTTGCCTGTTTCAGGTCTGCCTCTGCCTTTTTCAGGTTCTCTCTGAACTCGGCCTTTAACCTCTCAAGCTCTGCCTTTTGGGCTTTCAGGTTAAACTTTGCCCTTTTAACCTCTTCCTCTGCGGCCTTTAAAGAGCTCTCTGAGGCAAAAAGCCGTGCCTTTGCGTTTTTGAACTTCTCCTCTGTTGTGTAGCCGATTGAGAGGAGCTCCCTCTGTCTCTCAAACTCCCACTTCTTTACCCTGTAATCCTCCCGTGCCGCCTTGAGCTTTGAAAGGGCTGAGGAGAGCTCTGCCTGTGCAGACTTAACCTTTAGCTCCTGCTCTCTTATCCTTTTCGGGTAAGTTTCCTCAATCTCTTTCAGGTTGGCCTCAGCCCTTTTAAGGGATGCGCGGAGCTCCCTGTTGTCAATTACAGCAATCAGGTCTCCTTTGTTGACCCAGTCTCCAACCTTAACGTTCTCCTTAACAACGGTTCCAGAAATCCTTGCACCAACCTTTATCTCAGCCCCTACCTGAGGCTTTATGATTCCCGTTGCATTTATCACCTTTTTAACCGTTCCCCTTTTGACCTCAACAACTTTTCCGGGAACGAGAACCTCTTTCCTCTTTCCAAACTTCAGAAAAATTCCAATTCCGGCTAAGAGAATCAGAAAGATTGCTATCCACTTTTTCAATTCTCACCTCCAAGGAGCTCCCCTGTAGCCTTTCTAAGGGAAACGATTGAGAGGTTGTAATTTAAGAGAGATTGGATGTAATCCTCCTGAGACTGGCAGTAGAAGTCAAAGGCCTGAAGGAGAGCCACAATGTCTGAAACACCAAGCCTATACTCATTCAGAGCCCTCTCGTAAGCTTTTTTAGCGTATTTGAGGGAGCTCTCAGAAGATTTCAGCTGAGAGTAGGAGTATTTAACATCGCTTAAAGCGTTTAAAACCTGGAGTTTCACGCTGTTTTCAGTCTCTTTCAAGTTTAACTGTGCTCTTTTCAACTGTGAAACCTGCTCTAAAGTTTGAAATTTAGTTAAACCGCTGTCAAAAATAGGAAAGTTTAAGGTAAAACCGGCTGAGTAGTTCTTATCTCCGGGAAAATCTGTTCCTGTTCTCTGGGCTGAAAGGTTCAAAGAGAGTCTTGGAGAGAGGTTCCTCTTTACAAGCTGAACGCTTTTTTTAGCTATCTCAACCTGCTGCTTCGTCTCTTTTACTTCCGGCCTCATAAGAAGGGCTTTTCTTATCAGGTTTTCAGAGCTAAACGGAAGTTTCTCCTTCAAAAGCTCCACATCGGGCTTTTCATTACCTTTGAGGGAGAAGTCAAGGAGGGCGTTTAGTGAGTTAAAGGTTTTCCTGTACTCATTCTCGGCCTGAGAGAGGAGAGCTCTCCTCTTCTCAACCTCAGATTT
>WFYG01000008.1 GCA_015490195.1 Thermovibrio sp. | reverse complement strand
CCACGGGAAAGAGAGATGAAGAGATAGAGGAAGTTCTCTGCCGCCTTGGAATTTCCGCTTTCAAGAACAGACTCTTAAACGGCCTGAGCGGAGGAGAAAAGGTTAAGGTTCACCTTTCAAGACTCCTTCTGATAGACCCTGAAGTTTACCTTTTAGATGAGCCCGTTGCCTACTTAGACGTTTCTGTTGTTCCGTTAATTGGAGAGCTTGTCAGGGAAATCTCTAAAAGGGGAAAAACTGTCTTTATTACTTCCCACGATATCGGTTTCCTGTATGAGCTCTGCCAGCTGTTTGTGGGGCTTAAAGAGGGGGGGCTCCGTCTGTTTGGAGGTGGAGGGGAGCTCCTTGAAAAGAGCCGTGAAATCTTCGGTGTTGAGCTAAAGGCCTTTAAGTGCAACGGAGAGACTTTCATAAAAACTGTTTAAGGAGGTGAATAGTGAGGAGGTTTTTGGCCGTTGCAACTCTTTTAGCTTTATCAGTTCCAACATTTGCCCAAAGTAGTGAGCCGGAGGTAACGGTAACCGCCACAAGGGTTTCAGTTCTGCTTGAAAACGTTGGAGACGATGTTGACATCATTACGCAGGAACAGATTAAAGAGATGGGCTTTACCTCAATAACAGACGTCCTCAAGTACGTTGCCGGAGTTCACTTCTACTCAAATGGCGGCTGGGGAAAGCAGAGCAACGTATTTATCCAGGGGCTAAACGGAAGGTATATCCTTGTTCTTGTTAACGGAGTGCCGGTAAATGACCCTTCAACTCCCAACGGAAAGGCCAACTTTGAGTGGATAGACCTGAACAACGTTGAAAGAATTGAAGTTCTTAAAGGTTCTCAGAGTGCCCTCTACGGCTCTGAGGCCATAGGCGGTGTTATCAACATAATCACTAAAAAGCCTGAGAAAAACAGCTTCTCAGTTCGCCTTGAGGGTGGTAAATACAAAACTTTTAAAGAGAACGTTTACGGAGCTCTAAAATTAAAAGGTGGTTTTCTTTCTTTATCTGCGGAGAACTTCAAAACTAACGGTTTTAGTGTAACAAACAAACACGTAGGGAGTTATTATAACGGTGACAATGATCCATTTCACTATACAACAGGAAACATTTCTTTTGGTTATTTTCCTTCTGAAAATGTTAAGTTCTATGGAAACTTTTTAGTTAAAGGTGGATATTCGGATTTTGATAATGGAAGAGGGAATTATAATAGGCTTTTTGCAGATTTAAGAGCCCAAATTATTTCTTCAGATAAACTTTCCTGGGAAATATTACTTAGTAATAATAGAGAGAAGAGAGACTATACTTTTTATAGCGTTTACGGTTCCAGCAAAAGTTTATATAATGGAATAACCCGTTTTGTCTCTATTTCTCCAACTTACTACCTGAACGAGAGCACATTTTTAAAAGCAGGAGCCTCTTACAGGTATGAAAAGGCGAGAGTGAACAGCTATCCCAACGTTGACAACAAGAGCCAGTTTATCCGTTCCCTTTTCTTAGAAGGTTATACGGAGCTCCACTCCATCTCAATCTCTGCGGCGGGAAGAATTGATAACCACAGCAGGTTTGGAAGCCACGGAACTTATAAAGTTTCACTCTCTTACAGGTTCTCTCCAACGAAAACTTTGATTAAAGGGCAGTACGGAACCGGATTTAAAGCACCCACCCTTTCGGAGCTCTACGGATATTATGTCTTTTATTATCAAGGGCAAACTATAAAAACTATTGGAAATCCAGACCTTAACCCTGAGAAGTCTGAAGGTTGGGACATAACCCTTCAGCAGGAAATTCCGCTTTTAAAGGCATCTATTTCTGCCACCTACTTTAAAAATAGAATCTGGGACAGGATTAACAAGCTTACAGTTGGAGCAACTACAACTTATGAGAACTCTGGAAAACTTAGAACTGAAGGCCTTGAGCTGAAGGGTGAAATTTCACCGATTGACTTTCTGAAGCTCTACGGAAACTACACCCACACAAACGTTGTTGGAAAAAAAGACGATAAACTCAGAATACCTGAAGACAGCTTCACTTTAGGATTCAAGCTTACCTACGGCAGGTTAACATTTAACGGCTGGGCGGAGCACTACAGCTCAAGGAAGGATTTTGATTTTTCAACGGGGAAATATGTTAGGCTTTCTTCGTTTACAACATACAACTGCTACGTTTCTTACGCTTTAAACGACAGGGTTAACATTTATGCTAAGGGAGTTAACCTTACAGATAAGGACTACGAGCTCGTTTACGGCTACAACACTATGGGGAGAGCTCTCTTTATCGGAACCGATTTCAGGTTTTAACTCCTTTTCGGGGCTCCTGCCCCGCTATAATTTTTTCTATGGGAAAGAGAGTTCTGATTGCAGGGGCTTCAGGTTTCATAGGTTCCCACACGGTTAAAGCCCTATCTGAAAAGGGGTATGAGCCTATTCTCATCTCAAGGAATCTAGAAAAGCTAAGAGAGAAATTTCCGGAGTTCCCAACTTTTTCCCTTTCAGAGATTGAAAGAGCTTTCTCTCTAAGGCCTTTTGCTGTTGTTAATGCCGTTGGGATTTTAAAAGAGGAAGATTCAACCTATGAAGAGGTTCACGTTGAGCTTACAAAACGACTTGTGGAGCTCTCTAAAAAGTACGGCGTTAAGAAGTTTGTTCAGATTTCAGCCCTTGGAACGTCGCCGGGAGAGAGGAGCCGCTACTTTAAGACGAAGTGGGAAGCTGAGGAAATTGTAAGGAGGAGCGGGATTCCATACGCAATCTTAAGACCTTCAATTGTTCTTGGAAAAGGGCAGAAGCTCTACGACGATTTAAAGAGGCTCTCACGGTTTCTTCCGGTTCTGGGAGCTCCCCGTATGAAAGTCCAGCCCGTTAAAGTAGAGAAAATTGTTGAGGCGGTTTTGAGAGCCGTTGAGTGTCAGATTTCCGGAACCGTTGAGCTCTGCGGAGATGAGGTTCTTACAATGGGGGAGCTCTTTAGGAGAGTTTTAAAGGAAATGGGGATAAAGAGGCCTGTTGTTGAGGTTCCAAAAGTTTTCCTGTTTCCTTTTGCCGTTTTGAAAATTGGAGGCCTTGACTTAGAGCAGTTTAAGATGATTAAAGACAACACCTGCGGAGGAGAGGTTGGAAAGGTTAGATGAGTTCTTTGATACTGCAGAGAGGGTTCTGAAGGGAAAAGAGAGTATAAAGAAGCTTAAGGAATTTCCAGAGGGGAAACCGATAAGGAAGCCTGTTGAGAACCCCTTTAAAAGGTCTGCCCTCATCGTTTCAGGAGACCGTGTAAAACATTTAAGAAAAGTCTTCTCAAGGCCTGCCGATGTAATCATCTTCAACGTTGAAGACGGGGTTTCAGATGAGAGGAAGCCCTTTGCAAGGCTCTTAATCAGAAAGCTCCTACTAAACACCGATTTTGACGGAAGTAAGGAGATAGTTATCAGAATTAACCCGATAGACTCCCGGTTCTTCTACGACGATTTAACGGAGCTCCTTCCTACCATTCCCCACGCTTTTCGCCTCAGTAAAGTTCGCTCTCCTGAAGACGTTGTCGCTTTAGACAGGCTGATCTCCGCTTTTGAAACTTCAAGAGGAGTGGAAAAGGGCTTCATAAAGATTCAGCTCTCCATAGAGACTCCAGAGGCCGTTGAGCGTTTAGCTGAAATTCTTTCGGCATCAGAGAGGATTAATGCTGTTTACCTTGGAATTTTAGACCTCTTTGGTGAGCTCTCCCTTCCCCAGAAGTTCCAGTCTGGGAAGTTAGGAGAGTTTGTAAGGACTTCCTTCGTCTTTCATTCCCTATCTCATGGAGTTTACCCGATAGCTCCGGCGTACCAAGACTACAAAGACCTTGAGGGCTTTGAGAGGGAAGCAGAGCTTGAGAGGCAAACGGGATTCTCGGGGAAGATGTGTATTTCGGTAAAGCAGGTTGAGATTGCAAACAGGATCTTCTCTCCAACGGAAGAAGAGATAGAAGAGGCGAGGCAGATAGTTGAGGTTTACGAGAAGGCGATTGAGGGGGGTAAAGGAGGAGTTGCCTGGAACGGTAAGTTTATAGATCAGCCCATTTACAAAAGTGCTCTCAACACCCTCCGTTTTTCCCGCCTTTAAAGAGTTTCTCTATCTTCTCCCACAGGGTTCTAACGACGGGGAGGGGAGTGATGTCTCTCCTCCTAACGGCGTAGAAGCACCGTTTTATCGTAAGCCCTTTCACTTTAACGAGTCGTAACTTTCCGCACTCAATCTCGTCTTCAACCGAGTACTTTGAGACCAGTCCGAAACCTGCTCCCCTCTTTACAGCCTCTTTTATGGCGGTGTTGCTTCCAAGGTAGGCTACGATTCTGAGGGTTTTCGGATCCAGCCCGTGTTTCCTCAGAGCCTCCTCAACCGTTTTTCTGGTTCCGGAGTCCTCCTCCCTGAAGATGAGGGGGAGCTCCGCCAGCTCTTCAATTTCTACTGAGTTCTTCTTAAAGTATGGGGGTGCTATCAGAACTATCTCGTCGTCATGGATCTTTTTAACTTCCAGCTTCGGATCTTTCACTTCAAAGCCTACGAACCCAACATCAAACGATGGAAGCTGTTCTTTAAGGAGGGAGACGACTCTGCTTGAATCAAAGATTTCAAGTATAAAAGTAACTTCTGGAAAGGTCTCCCTGAGCTTCCTGAGAGCGTGGGGTATCAGGTAGTCTCCAGGGATGTTGCTGGCTGCAATCTTTAGAGTTCCCGTGTGGGGTTTCCTGTCTAACGAGAGGAGCTCCGCCAGAGCCTCTTCCCTCTTTTTGAGTATCTCAACTGCGTGTCTATAAAGTATTTTGGCCTCTGCCGTTGGAATAACTTTCCTCCCGACCCTGTCAAAGAGCTTCTTCCCAAGAATATCTTCAAGGTGCTGAATGTGTGTACTTACAGTGGGTTGAGAGAGGCCCAGCTGCTGAGCGGCCTTTGAGAAGCTCTGGTTCTCAAAGACCCTTGCGAAAACTTCAAGCTGTTTAATATCCATATCCCTACTCTAAACCAAAAATTTTTAAGATAACGTCAACTGTTACAAAAGAGAGAACGCCAGACATTATGATTGATATCATCGCTCCGAAACCCCAAACTATTGGAGGAAGTTTTAAGGCTTTAACGTACTTTATGTAGTAGAGGAACGTGATAAAAGAAAATACTGCAGCTATCCCCAGTTTTAAACCAAAGTACTCCTGAAGGTTCAAAACTTTTGAGAAAATTCCTAAGGGTAAGAGAGAAAACATCGTCATCATGTAGAGTCCTACAATTGTAGCTCCTATTCCCAGACCCTTTGCCAGGCCATCGCTGAAGCTTCTGGCCATAGTTCACCTCCTTATTTAGTGGCTGAATATATATTCTATCAGTTTATTATTTCAGAAAAGTGCTCAGATTAATTAAAACTATTTAAACCTTATCCTACAAAGCCTTAAGATATTTGCTTTTCTGGTGAAAGTTGACTTTCTCATTTTGGGATGTTAAATTAGCTTCCCAGATACAGAAGGCAGCGCGACGGAAACTGAGTAAGGCCCCAGAAGGCATGCCGTTTCTGCCTTCTGGGGCTTTTAACTTTTTAAGAAACTTTTAGAGAGGTAAGGAACATGGAAAAGCTTACAGGAACAGTGAAGTGGTTTGACTCAAAGAAAGGTTACGGCTTCATCACAACCGACAACGGACAGGACGTATTCGTCCACTACACAGGCATCAGTGGAGAAGGATTCAGAACCCTTGAAGAGGGTGAAAGGGTATCCTTCAACGTTACAGAGAGTGAAAAAGGCCTTAAAGCTGTAGATGTAGAAAGGCTTTAACTTAGAGAACAACTTTAATTAGAATAGTTGCCACGGTTTCCGTCTGAAACGGCGGCGGGAATCGTGGCAATTTTTATTTAAGGAGGACGTATGGAGTTCAGTTTTGACCAGTTAGATGAGAGGATTCAGAAATCTTTAGAAGAGATGGGGTTTGAATCGCCTACTCCTATTCAGAAAGAGGCTATCCCTGTTGCTCTTAAAGGCGAAGATATTGTTGGACAGGCACAGACAGGAACGGGAAAGACGGCGGCTTTCGGTATTCCCATAGTTGAAGGGATAAGCCCAAGGGAGAGGGGAGTAAAGGCGATAATTCTCACTCCCACGAGGGAACTTGCCATTCAGGTTGCCCACGAGATTTCCCTTATAGGGAAGAACAAGGGAATTTCAGCCTATCCTATTTACGGCGGTGTTTCTATAGATAGGCAGGCAAACATTCTGAGAAGGGGAAGAAATCAGGTAATTGTTGGAACTCCCGGAAGGGTGAAGGATCTTATAAACAGAGGAATTTTAAAGCTTGATAGGGTTCGTTATGCTGTTTTAGATGAAGCAGACCAGATGCTTGACATGGGTTTCATTGAGGATATTGAGGAGATTCTCTCAAAAACGCCTAAAGAGAAACAGACGATGCTCTTTTCGGCAACTATGCCTTACGAGATTAGAAAGCTGATAGATAACTATCTCAAGCCGGGTTACAGGTTTATTAAGGTCAGTAAGCAGCTTATTACTCCAAAGGTTAAGCAGAGGGTTTTTCTCGTAAGGAGTGAGGATAAACTGAAAGCCCTTGAGAAGATTCTGAAGGAGAACGAGGGGACAGCTACGATTGTTTTCGTTAAGACAAAGAGGGACGCTGCCGATATTGAGAGGGAGCTCCAGCGCCGCGGCATAAACGCAAGGGCTATCCACGGAGACCTTTCACAGAGGCAGAGGGAGAACGTTTTAAGAGCTTTCCGTGAAGGTAAGGTTAAAGTTCTTGTTGCTACAGACGTTGCAGCCAGAGGCCTTGACATTAAAGACGTTGGTCTTGTTATCAACTACGAACTTCCCGAAAACCCGGAGAGCTATGTCCACCGGATTGGTAGGACAGGAAGGGCCGGAAGAGAGGGAACGGCAATAAGCCTTGTTGCAGAGCCTGAGAAGAGGAGAATGTACAGGATTAAGGGACTTAAAGGCATAAGGCCTGAGCGTTTCAGGGTTAACGACGTTAAGGAGCTGAAAGAAAAACTCCTCTCTGAAGATGCCAGCAGGGTTCCGGAGAGGATTAGGAAACTTGCAAGGGAGCTCCTTCAGAAAAGACCTGCAGAGGAAATAGTTGCCCTACTTCTGTCAAAGATTATGAGGTAGGCCTTCTGCCTGCCTCTTTAAAATGTTCCAATCTTTCTGAACTTCTGATACCTGTCTTCAACGAGTTCTTCAGGTGAGAGGTTTTTCAGTTCATCAAGGTGTTTTTTTACGTAGTTCCTGAAGTTCTCAAATGTTGTTTCCCAGTCTCTGTGGGCACCCTCTAAAGGCTCAGGAATTACCTCATCAACGATTCCTAATTTTTTGAGCTCTTCAGCGGTCAGCTTTAGAGCCTCTGCCGCCTCCTTCACCTTATCTTGAGACTGCCAGAGGATTGCTGCACACCCTTCAGGGGAAATTACCGAGTAGATAGAGTTCTCAAGCATTAAAAGCCTGTTTGCAACTGAAACTGCAAGAGCTCCCCCGCTACCTCCTTCTCCAATAACAACGCTGATAACCGGAACTTTCAGCTTTGACATCTCAAAGAGGTTCCTTGCGATGGCCTCAGACTGGCCGTGCTCCTCTGCCTCTATTCCAGGAAAGGCTCCTGGGGTGTCAACTAAGGTGATGATGGGCTTTCTGAACTTCTCTGCCAGCTTCATAACTCTTAGGGCCTTCCTGTAGTCCTCGGGAAGGGGCATTCCGAAGTTCCTCTCTATTTTCTCCTTTGTCTCCCTTCCCTTCTCCTGGCCGATTACACAGACGCTCTCACCTTCAAACTTTGCAAACCCTGCAACTATCGCCTTTCCGTCTCCGCAGTGGCGGTCGCCGTGGAGCTCCACAAAGTCCTCAAATACAGCCCTTATGTAGTCAACGGCGTGGGGGCGGTTGGGGTGGCGGGCTATCTGGACTCTGTCCCAGGCAGAGAGGTTCCTGTAGAACTCCTCAATCTTCTTCTGGAACTTCTTCTCTATCTCCTCAATTACGGCAGGGTCGTGTTTTCCCATACTCTTTAGTTCCTCAATCTTCTTTCTAAGCCTATCTACCTGAAGTTCAAACTCGTGCAGTCCGGCCATTTTTTCAACCTCAGTTTACCTTCACTTTTTTGAGCTGCAGGCTGTTTTGAAGCTCCTTAAGAATATGAGCATCAAGGGGTAGCTTCAAGTCTGGGTCTATTTGCAACTTTACAAAACAGTCGGGGAGTTCCGCCTCAACAACGACCGGTTTCCCGTTGGGTGAGGAGTTTTCCTCTATGAAGCTCTTGAGCTTCGTTAGAGTTTCCTCTGAAATCTGATTTCCCTCAATTGTTATAACAATCTCGTTTACCTGCCCAGAAACTGCTTCGCGAACTGAAACTATCTCCCTTGCTATAACGCTCTTGCTCTCCTCCTCTTCCCTCACCTGTCCTTTAATGGCTATAAGGTTCCCCTCTGTGAGGAGCTCCGAAACCTCCCTGTAAACGTTGGGAAAGACCAGAACGGATACGGTTCCGTCAAGGTCTGTAAGTTCTAAGGTTGCCCAGAGTTCTCCCCTCTGAGTCCTTCTCAGCTTCACCTCTGTTATGGCTCCTGCTAGGAAAACCTCCTCTCCGTCCTTCCACTCCTCCTTTTCTGAGGAAGAGTTGAACTTCAGCTCAACAACTCCCTTATACTCTTCTAACGGGTGGCCAGATAGATAAAAGCCTATAGCCTGTCTCTCATACTCCCACTTAATCCTGTCATTCCACTCTGGGATATCGGGAAACTCCTTATCAACAACAGCTGTCTCATCTCCAAAGAGGCTCATAAGCCCCTTACTCCTTGACTTCTGGATGCTCTGGGCTGCGTTCATCGCCCTGTCCAAAACCTCGTAGTTTGCAGCCCTTGATATTCCCGTTGAGTCAAAGGCTCCAGCCTTTATGAGGGCTTCAATGACCTTCCTGTTTACAACCTTCAGATCAACCCTCTGGCAGAAGTCATATAAGTCTTTAAACTCTCCTCCCTTTTTCCTTACCTCCTCAATGTGGAGAGCGGCCTTCTCTCCAACTCCTTTAATTCCTGCAAGGCCAAACCTTATTCCCTTACCTTCAATCTCAAAGTAGGCACCGCTTTTATTAATATCCGGTGGGAATACGGGAATTCCGTTCTCTTTGCAGTCCTTCATGAACTTCACAATCTCATCTGTCTTGTCAAAGTCAATAGACATCATTGTTGCCATCAGCTCTTTCGGGTAGTGGGCTTTCAGGTAGGCCGTAACATAGGCTAAGAATCCGTAGGCGGCTGAGTGGGACTTGTTGAATCCGTACTCTGCAAACTTTGCAATGTCGTCAAAGAGCTTCTCTATTTTCTCTTTTGGGTATCCTCTCTCAACTGCCCTTGAAACAAAAATTCCCCTCTGTTCCTCCATTATCTCTTTCTTCTTCTTACCCATTGCCCGCCTTAGAAGGTCTGCCTCTCCTAAGGAGTAGCCGGCAAGGATATTGGCAATCTGCATTATCTGTTCTTGGTAGATAAAGAGGCCGTAGGTCTCTTTAAGAACCGGCTCAAGCTCGGGGAAGATGTAGTCAACTTCTTCCTCTCCGTGCTTCCTCTTTATGTAGCTTTCTGCCATTCCAGAGTTTAGAGGGCCTGGGCGATAGAGGGCAACAAGGGCGATGATGTCTTCAAAAACGCTGGGCTTGAGCCTCTTCATTAGGTTTCTCATGCCCCTTGATTCTAACTGGAAGACGCCGATTGTGTTCCCCTCCTGAAGAAGCTTAAAGGTCTTCTCGTCGTCTAAAGGAAGTTTTGTCGGAACTATCTCAACGCCGTGTCTCTCTTTTATGAGCTTTATGGTTCTGTCTATGATTGTTAATGTTTTGAGACCTAAAAAGTCCATCTTCAGAAGGCCTAAGGACTCAACCTGCCCCATGTCGTATTGGGTTGTGATGTCTCCGTCTTTACTCTTTGCAAGGGGGATGTAGTCTGTGAGTGTTTCAGGGGCTATAACAACTCCTGCAGCGTGAACTCCCGTTTGCCTGGCAAGCCCTTGAAGCCTTTTAGCTATCTTGATGAGCCTCTCAATAGTCGGATCTTTCTCCATCAGGTCTTTGATTTCGGGAGCTCTCTCTACTGCATCCTCAACGGACTTTGCGTCGTTTGGAATGAGTTTTGCCAGTTTGTCAACCTCTTTCGGGGGTATTCCCAAAACCCTTCCAACGTCACGAACGACCATCTTTGTCTTCATCGTTCCAAAGGTAATAATCTGGCAGACCTTGTCCTCTCCGTACTTGTCCCTAACGTACTGAATTACCCTGTCCCTTCCCTCCTGGCAGATGTCAACGTCAATATCTGGCATCGTTACCCTTTCAGGGTTTAAGAACCTCTCAAAGAGAAGGTTGAACCTTAAGGGGTCTATGTCTGTAATTCCTATGGCGTAGGCAACTAAAGAGCCTGCCGCCGAACCCCTTCCGGGTCCCACTGGTATTCCGTTTCTCTTTGCCCAGTTGATAAAGTCCCAGACGATGAGGAAGTATCCCGGGAATCCCATATCGCTGATTATCTTCAGCTCGTGGTTGAGCCTATCGTAGTATTTCTGCCTCTCCTCTCCGTCTGAAATTCCCTGCTCTTTAAACCTCCTTTCAAGCCCTTCCTCTGCGAGTTTCCTTAAATAGCTTTCGTAAGTGTGACCTTCTGGAACCTCGTACTTTGGAAGCAGATATCCTCTGTTTTCAAATGTTTCCAGTGTGTCTTCCACCTTTTCTGCTATTTTCAGCGTGTTGAAAACGGCCTGTGGAACTTCACTGAAAACTTCCATCATCTCCTGGGCGTTTTTGAAGTAGAACTCTTTGCTCGGGAATCTCATCCGTTTTTCGTCGGCAAGTTTTTTGCCTGTTTGAAGACAGAGGAGAACATCGTGGGCTTCCCAGTCCTCTTTGTTGAGGTAGTGGGCGTCATTTGTTGCAACCAGGTCTATGTCAAGTTTCCTGGAGAGCTCTATCAGGAACCTGTTGGCTTTTTCCTGTTCTTTAATTCCGTGGTATTGGATTTCTAAGTAGAAGTCGTCTCCGAAGAGCTCCTTATACCACTTTGCAGCTTCTTCGGCTTCTTTCTCCTTACCCATAAGGTAGAGGAGAGGAATTTCTCCCTGAACGCAGGCAGAGAGGGCTATTAGGCCTTCGCTGTACTTTTCCAGAACCTCTTTGTCTATTCTTGGCTTGTAGTAGAAACCTTCAATGAACCCTATTGAGCTGAGTTTCATAAGGTTCTTAAGGCCTGTATCGTTCTTTGCAAGGAGTATCAGATGGTAGCTCCCTTTTTCTCCCTCTTTTCCCTTGCTCTTGTCAAAGCGGGAACCTCTGGCTATGTAGAACTCCTGCCCTATTATGGGTTTTATTCCTTTCTCTTTACAGGTTTTGTAGAGCTCGTAAGAGGCAAACATGTTCCCGTGATCCGTTACTGCAACGGCAGGCATTCCATACTCTACAGCTTTGTCAACAAGGTCTTTTACCTTTATTGCACCGTCTAAGATGGAATACTGTGAGTGGAGATGAAGGTGGACAAAGTCTCCGGGTTTTACTGCCATTCTTTTCTCCCTTTACGTTTCGTTAGAAAGGTCAATATACTTTGAAAGGATTTCTCTGTCCACAGAGGGAATCAGGCTTTTTTTGGTGTCCAGACAACGCTCCAGAGTAGAACTCCTATGAGGAGCAGTATGCCTATAAATATCAAAAGACCTGCAACTGTTGCCATTAATCCTCCAGTGAGTTGATTCTGTTTTTCCACTTTTTCAAACTAATCCCAACAGCCAAGATGGAGAAGTAAAAACCTACAATTCCAGCCGCAACCCAGATGGAGAAACCCTCCTTATGCCAGACGGCCAGGGTGCCAGCTCCTACAAGGATAGAAATGGAAATGAGCTTTCCCGAAATTTCTTTGTAGAACTCAATCTCTTTTTCTATTCTGCTCAAGAGCTATTCCTGATAAGAATTTCTTGAAAATTCTATCAGTTGAGTAGACTTGTTATAAAATTGGCCTGCATAAAGGTTTGGAGTTGGAGTATGGCCAAGAGCCGTGGATTCTGGGCAGACTGGACTTTCGGAAAAGTTGCAGCCCTTTCGGCACTTCTGGTTGTTGTTATACTGATAGCTCTTGCAGTTGTTCTCTACGGCGAATCTAAGTTGGCCATTAAGACCTTTGGCGTCTGGAAGTTTATAACCTCAACGGTGTGGAACCCTCCGATGAATAAGTTTGGGGGAGCTCCCGCCATCTTCGGAAGCGTCGTCAGCACCATAATCTCCATTCTTATAGCCGTTCCGGTGGCCATTGGCGTTGCAATCTTCCTCACAGAGATTGCTCCCCACTACCTGAGAACCCCCGTTGGTGTGGCCATAGAGCTCCTCGCAGCCATTCCCAGCATCATCTACGGAATGTGGGGGCTCTTCTTCTTTGCACCCTTTATGAGGGATAAGCTCCAGCCGGTAATCCACGCCACTTTAGGAAAGCTCCCCTTAATTGGCCAGTGGTTTGAAGGTTACACTCCGGGTATAGGCCTTTTAACGGCTTCAATTGTCCTTTCAATAATGATACTTCCCTACACTGCCGCCATATCCCGGGATTCCTTCAAAATGGTTCCAGACATCCTGAAAGAGTCTGCCTACGCCCTGGGAGCTACAAAGTGGGACGTTATGAAAGATGTTGTTATTCCTTACGCAAAGTTAGGCGTTGTAGGTGGAGTAATCCTCTCTTTAGGAAGGGCTT
Organism: Thermovibrio sp.; assembly: GCA_015490195.1. Classification (GTDB taxonomy): domain Bacteria; phylum Aquificota; class Aquificia; order Desulfurobacteriales; family Desulfurobacteriaceae; genus Balnearium. The sequence continues at coordinate 224,565 of WFYG01000008.1, read as the reverse complement.
TAGGAGAAACGATGGCAGTAACCTTCGTTATGGGTAACCAACCTGTAATTCCCCATTCCCTCTTAGAGCCTGCAACTTCCATCACGGTTACCCTTGCCAACGAATTTACGGAGGCCGATACAGACATCTACCTTTCAAGCCTCTTCTACCTTGCTTTTATTCTCTTTGTTATGAGCTTCTTTGTAATAGTTATCGGAAAGTTCCTTTTCCTTAAGAAGGTGGAGAGGTAAACCTTGGACGCAATAAAGAGAAGGAAGCTTATAAACAGTTTAATTCTTGTCCTCTCAACCCTTGCCGCCCTTTTTGGCCTTCTGTGGCTTTTCTGGATACTGGGGACTCTTCTGTATAAGGGTTTAGGCTCCCTTTCCTGGGAAGTCTTTGTCGGAGACCCACCTGCTCCCGGAGACAACACCGGTGGATTGAAACACGCAATAGTCGGCCAGACAATAATCGTTTTTCTCGCAACAGTTATAGGAATTCCCATTGGAATCCTTGCAGGAACGTATCTTTCAGAATACGGGAAAGGAAGCCGATGGGCAAACTTTGTAAGGGATCTGTCAGACGTTATGATGAGCATTCCCTCAATAGTTGTGGGTACCTTTGTTTACGCCATTATGGTTAAACCCTTCGGCCACTTTATGGGATTGGCCGGTTCAGTTTCACTGGCCATAATGATGATTCCCATAATCCTCAGGACAACAGACGATATGTTGAGGATGGTTCCGCCGGAGCTTCGCGAGGCCGCCTACGCCCTCGGAGCAACAAAGTTCAAGGTTATAAAAGACGTTGTCTACAGGGCTGCAATAACCGGAATAGTAACCGGCGTGATACTCTCCGTTGCCAGAATAGGCGGAGAAACTGCTCCTCTCCTCTTTACGTCTTTCAACAATAACTTCTTCACGTTAAACATCTTCCAGCCAATGGCCTCTTTAACCGTTACCATGTACGACTACGCAATGAGCCCCTACAAATACTGGCAGGATCTTGCCTGGGCTGCGGCTATAATCCTTACGTTTGGTGTTTTAGGGGCAAACATCTTAGGTAGAGTTATTGCCCACTATAAGTTCAAGAAGTAGGAGGGAAAATGGCTTTTGTTATAGAGCCTTCAGAGCCTGAGAAAATAGTTGTAGACCACCTCAAGTTCTACTACGGCAACCATCAGGTTTTAAAAGACATCTCCTTTAAGGTTCCTGAGAAAAAAGTAACTGCCCTCATCGGCCCTTCCGGTTGCGGTAAAACCACACTTCTCAGGTGTTTCAACAGGATGCACGACCTCTACCCCGGTAACAGGTATGAGGGGAGAATTCTCCTAGATGGTGAAAACATACTTGACCCCAACTACGACGTTATAAAACTCAGAATAAGGGTTGGAATGGTTTTCCAGAAGCCCACGGCCTTCCCCATGTCTATCTTTGACAACGTTGCTTACGGCTTAAGGCTCCAGGGTATAAAGAACAAAACTGAGCTTGCCGATAGGGTTGAAAAGGCTCTGAAAGATGCAGCTCTCTGGGATCAGGTTAAAGATAAACTCAACAAACCGGCAACAGCACTTTCAGGCGGACAGCAACAGAGGCTATGTATAGCAAGGGCTATAGCCGTTGAACCGGAAGTTCTTCTCTTTGATGAGCCCACCTCTGCCTTAGACCCCATCTCAACCGCAAAGATAGAAGAATTAGTTGTCAGCTTCAGGGATAAGCTCACTGTAATAATCGTTACCCACAACATGCAGCAGGCTGCAAGGGTTTCCGACTACACTGCCTTTATGTATATGGGAGAGCTGATAGAGTTCAACAAAACAGAGGAGCTCTTCGTTAAGCCCAAGGAAAAACTTACAGAAGACTACATTACCGGCCGATTCGGTTAAGATAAAAATTTCATAATTCTTGACCTTTCCGTCTCTTCTATCTTAAAATAATCTCAATCTCTGCTTTTTACAGATTGTTTACAAAATTTTTACAATTTGGTAATATTACCCAAAAGGCCAGCAGGAGAAGAGAGATGCTCTACAGCTTTATTGTCTTCATAGTGGTTATGGCGCTTGCAGGTTTTATCCTGTGGGTGATGTCTGTTGCTGTGGCTCCTAAAAATCCTCATCCTGTGAAAGAGGATACTTACGAGTGTGGTCTTCCGGCTCCAGAGCCTATCATTTCCAGTATCAACTTCCAGTACTACTTCTACGCAATTATCTTCATTGCGATGGATATAGCCGGCGTCTTTTTTGTTCTCTACTCCGTTGGTAAGGGAGATCCCAAGTTCGGTTGGATATTTATCCTCTTCTCACTCCTGCTCATGATTCCCCTCACTTATGTAATGGTTGGAGGAAATAGGAGATGATACTTAAGTTCTTTGACTGGTCTCGCTCAAACTCTCCGTGGGGAGTTCACTTCTGTAGCGGTTGCTGTTCACTTGAGGTACTTGCTCTCATGAGTCCCCGTTTTGACTGGGAAAGGTACGGTTTTATGATGACTCCGAGCCCCCGTCAGGCCGACTTCATAATAGTTACAGGGCTCGTTTCAAGGAAGGTTCTACCCGTTCTTCTCAGGGTTTACCAGCAGATGCCGGAACCTAGGTACGTTTTCGGTATGGGTGCCTGTGCAGGAGGTGGAGGGCCTTACTGGGATTCTGACTTTGTGGCAGTTGATGTTTCCCAGTACATTCCCTTTGACGTTTTTGTTGCAGGCTGTCCACCAAACCCTGAAGCAACTCTTGAAGGTTTCTTAAGACTTAAAGAAATAATTCTCAAAGATAGAGAGAACGCTGCCAGAAAACACCCGAACCGTATGGAAGAAATAGAGTACTAAGGGGTGGTTATGCTTGAAGAGATAAGAGAGAAGCTGAAATCCCAGTTTGAACTTGAGTCTGAAAGTTACGATACCAACATGCTCCTCGTTAAGTGTGATAGAAACCAGCTGAGAGACCTTATGAAGTTTTTAAAGGAGAACGGTTTTAATTACCCTCACACCGTTTCCGTCGTAGACTATACTCCGAAGGGTGAGGGATTCCAGGCCAACTACGTGCTGGAGAACCTGAACAGCAAGAAGTTTGTAATGGTAAGAGTTTCTATTCCTGAAGAGGATCTTACTGTTCCAACCGTTTCTGACATATTTCCACCTCTTCAGCCCCACGAGAGGGAAGCCTGGGAGATGTTCGGCGTTGAGTTCATAGGGAATCCGCGCCTTGAGGTTATGCTACTTCCTGAGTGGGCAGAAGGCTGGTTCCCACTGAGGAAGTCTTACGACTTCAAAAAACACAGGAAGCCCTCTAAGGAGAAGAAGTAATGGGAAACAGCATCTCTCTTGCAGGATACACGTTTGTCGTTGAGGAGACAAAAGAGATTTCTGGAGAGGATCTGGGGCTTTTACAGGAGAAACTTCTCCAGCTCAACTGGGGTGTTCAGCACCCTGCTTCCGGCCCTATGCGGCTGAAGGTTTGGGTTGACGGAGATGAGGTTGTAAAAGTTGACCCAGACATTGGCTACGTGCTGAGACTTCTTGAGAAGTTGGTTGAGTATAGAACATGGCAGAACGCCATTGTAAACGTTGAGAGGGCCTGCTTTATAGACAACTTTGGAACGATGACCGGCTATTCAATTGCTGCAGAGAAGATAGCCGATGTAGAGCTTCCGAAGAAGGCGGATTACGTGAGGACTATCCTCTGTGAAGGAGGAAGGATTGTCAGCCACCTGATAGGTTTGGGAAGTTTTGTTGGAGTTATGGGAGTCCATACTCCCATGCAGTGGGCTCTCATAGCCCGTGAGAAGTTCCTTGATGCTTTTGAAGTTTATTCAGGCCAGAGGATTGCTACAGCTTCTATTGTCCCCGGTGGGGTGAGATTTGAGCCTACCGGAAAGTTTATAGAAAAGATGGTTTCGGCCGTAGACTTCCTTGAGAAAGAGTTTATTCCAAGGTACGCTGAAGTCTTTATTGATAACCCGACGCTGAAGATCCGCTCTCAAGGGATTGGTGTTGTTCCAAAGGAGAAGGCCATTGAGCTTGGTCTTGCTGGTCCTGCTCTCAGGGCTTCTGGCGTTGCTTCAGATGTTAGGAAAGACTACCCGTATGCTGCTTACGGTGAGCTTGACTTTAAGGTTGTAACAAAAGAGGAAGGAGATGCCTACGCAAGGTATTTAGTAATCTGGGAGGAGCTGATAGAGTCTGCAAAGATAATCAGGCAGGCTATTGAGGGGCTTCCGGAGGGAGAGTGGAGAACCAAGTTTCCTATCAAGGTTCCTGCTGGAGAGGCTTACGTTAACGTTGAGTGGGCCCGTGGTTGTTTCGGTTTTCACCTTGTTAGTGATGGAGGAACAGGGCCTTACAGGTTGAAGATGAGAGCTCCCTCCTTTGCCAACCTCTGGGCTATGCCCGAAATGATGAAAAACGTTAAGCTTGCAGATGTTCCGGTTATCTTTGCTTCACTCTACATGTGCCACGGCGACATAGACAGGTAGGAGGCTGAGTATGGAAGCCTGGATTAAAGCGATATTTTTCCCCGGTTTTCTCTTCCTTCTGGTTGTCTTCCTGGGGATTTTCTACATGGAGAGGAAGATACTTGCTGACGTTCACCTGAGGACGGGACCCTACTACGTTGGCAAGTGGGGAATTCTTCAGACAACTGCAGACGTTTTTAAACTCCTTCAAAAGGAGTTCATCATTCAGAGGAGGGCAAACAAGCTACTCTTTTCTCTCATCCCCTTTGTTGCTTTCTTAATGGTTGCTGCGCTGATTGCTTTCATACCCTTTTCAGAGCACAGCTACATAGTGAGCACCAGCTTTGACCTCCTTGTTGTTCTTGCACTTGTTACAGGTATGCCTCCTGTCTTCTTCTACGCTGGCTGGGCTTCAAAGAGTAAGTACTCTTTTATCGGCGGTTTAAGAGTCGTTAACCAGATGATTTCAGGTGAGATTCCACTCTGGCTCTCTGCACTTGCTGCTGCTGTTTTCTACGGGACTCTCAACCACCTTCAGATAGTTCATGAGAGCTCCTGGTTAGGTTTCTTTATCCTTCTTCCGGCGTTTCTCATCTTTGTGACTGCAACTCTCATAGTTACAGACAGACCGCCCTTTGACATACCAGAGGCTGAGCAGGAAATTGTCTATGGTTTCCTTACAGAATTCGGTGGGTTTAACTACGCAATCCTCGTTCTCTCTAAATTGATAGAGCTTTTTGCCCTCTACTCTGTTGCTGTTGTACTGTTCTTAGGAGGGTTTAAAGGACCAGTCCTTCCGGGAATTGTCTGGTTCTTTATAAAGATTTTTGGTCTTTACCTGTTTACCTTTGTTGTAAGGGCTTCTACTCCCCGTATCAGGATGGATCAGCTCTTAAGATTCTGCTGGAAAGTTTTGACTCCCTTAGCACTTTTAAACCTTGCATTCATTATTCTCGTCAAAATGTTCATCTCTTAGGAGGTTAAATGGAGGCTAAAGACGCTCTGAAGATACCTTTTGAAGCTACAAAGAAGGTTATAAGGGTAACTAAAGCCCTTTTTGCTCCAAAGGCTACGGAAATATGGTGGGATAAAGGGATAAAGAGGGAGCTCCACTACCGCGGTAAACACATTATTAATGCAGAGCTCTGCATCGGTTGTTCTATGTGTGCAAGAGCCTGCCCCGTTAACTGTATAGACATGGTTCCTACCGGAGTTAAGAAGCCAAGGGCTGTTCCAAAGGTTAGAGCTAACGAGTGTATATTCTGTGGCCTGTGTGAGGATGCTTGCCCGACAAAGCCTGAAAAAGCCATAAAACTAACAGACCACTACTCAATGATTTTAGAGGATGTTACCTGGGACAAACTTACAGAGTACACGTTTGAACCAGAGAACCTTGATGAAGCCCTTGAGAAAGCGAAAAAGATGGAGGAGCTCCTTGAGAAGAAAAAGCAGGAAGCTCTGAAGAAAAAGCAGCAGGCTCAACAGGCAAAGGCCAAAGCGGAGGCAGGTAAGGAGAAACCTTTAGCAGAGAAGAAGCCTCAGCAGGAAGGTAAACCCCAGAAAGAAACCAAAGGAGAGGAGTAATGGGGAACGTCTACTTCTGGATTATCTATGCCATTATTATAGGAAGTGCGATAATAGCCCTTGAGGCAACTTCACTCCTCTGGGCAGCTGTCTCCTTTGTTGTTCTCCTTTCAGAAATTGCTCTCGTTTACTTTGGACTCAACATGCCGGTTCTTGGTGGTGTTCAGCTTGCCATATATGCTGGTGGAGTAACGATTCTGGTTCTCTTTGCCATAATGATGATAGGGGAGAGCTATAAGAAACCCGGTGGAAAGGCCGTTAGAGCTATCGTTCTAAGTCTGATTCTCCTGATACTCGGAACACTCTTCTCCTTCCTCAGCGCTATAGATACTCTTCCGTTTAAAGCCTACTCTACCGCTTTCCTTGGAACTGTTTTCGTTGAGAAGTACTCGTTCTTTACCATAGTTCTCGGTTTCATCGTTTCTGCACTCCTTTACATGGCCAACGCAATCATTACGAAGAAGAGGGAGGCTAAATAATGCTTCTTGAGGCTGATGTTCACGCTTATCTGTTCTTATCCTTCTCCCTCCTTGCGGTGGGGGTGTACGGTCTTCTATCAAGGAGATCAGTTATCAGGATGCTTTTTGCCGTTGAGATGGTGATAAATGCGGCTAATTTGAACCTTGCCATCTTCTCAGTCCAGAGAAACGTTGACGGAGAGATCTTTGCCTTCTTCACAATAGGTCTTGCTGCCCTTGAGGCAGCCGTTGGACTTGCGATAGTTATCGTCTTCTACAAGCGCTTCGGAGAGGTTATTCCTTCAAAAATCAGGAACCTGAGGTGGTAGGATGGAGAAGCTGGTTTGGATAACTTATCTCACAATTGGAATTTTTTTCCTTGGAAGTATCTCCGCCTTTCTGATTGGGAAGTTTACAGAGAAATGGAACTCCTTCTGGGTGGCTGCTCTAACAGGTTTAACAGGTTTTATCCTTACCTGCTACATTGCACTTAACCTCGGAGAGCATCCGATAGTTCATAAGTTCAACTGGTTTACCTTCGGTTCCTTTAAAGTTCCTCTTGGAATTTACGTTGATAGCCTTTCTGTTGTTATGGCTCTAATTGCTACAGGAATCGGTTTCTTAGATATCGTTTTTTCCAAAGGTTACATGGAAGACGATGAGTCTCCACACAGGTACTACTTTGAGAAGCTCTTCTTCATCGGTTCAATGGTAGGCCTTGTTTTTGTCAGTAACCTTGTAGGCCTTTACATATTCTGGGAAGGCGTGGGTCTGTGCTCATACCTCCTTATTGGCTACTGGTACTGGAAGAAGAGTGCTGCTGAAGCGGCACTGAAGGCCTTTGTTATGACCCGTTTTGGCGACGTCTTTATGCTTGCTGGAATAATTGCTGCCTGGGTTCTCCTTGGAACTATAAACTTCCAGGAGCTCAACGCTCTTGCTCTTGCAGGAGCTTTTTCTGTTAAGTTGGGTCTCATTATCTCTGTACTCATATTTATCGGTGCTGTTGGTAAGTCTGCCCAGTTCCCACTCTTCCCGTGGCTTCTTGATGCTATGGAAGGTCCTACAACGGTTTCTGCTCTTATTCACGCGGCTACAATGGTTAACGCAGGTGTCTACCTCGTTGCAAGGATGTTTCCCTTCTTTGACTACTCCCACGCCCTTATAGTAGTTGGTTTCGTTGGAGCTCTCTCCGCCTTTATCGCAGCTACGGGAGCTCTTGCCCATACAGAGATCAAGAAAATTCTGGCCTTTTCAACTATGGAGCACCTTGCCTTAATGTTCGTTGCCCTCGGCGTCGGTTCAGCTGCTGCAGGCATCTTCCACCTTATGAACCATGCGATCTTCAAAGCTCTCCTCTTCCTTGCTGCAGGTGCCGTTATCCACATGACACATCAGAAGGATGCATTTAAGCTTGGAGGGCTTTACAGATATATGCCTCAAACTGCTCTCCTTTTCCTTGTAGGTATTCTTGCCCTTGCCGGTGTTCCACCGTTTAACGGCTTCTTCAGTAAAGACTGGATAATTGGTGCAACCTATGCCTACGGTAACCCGATAATCTTCGGTTTAACATTTGTTGCTGCCGTACTCTGTATAGCTTACGGATTCAGGCTCTGGTTCGTCGTCTTTGCAGGTGAGCCTTCCGAGTACTCCAAGAAGGCCAGAGAGGCCTACCCTGTTATGCTCGTTCCTATGTACGTTCTTGCTGTACTTACGATAGTTATTCCTTTCTTTAAGGAGAGGATTATCCACTTCCTCTTTGGAGAGGTTCACGAACCCTTCTTTATCAACCTTCTGGTAGTAACCCTTACAGTTATGTTTATCCTCTTTGGAATCGTATTCCTCATCTACTATAAGAAGGTTATTAGTACTGTTAAGTTCCTTGCCCATCCGCTGGGCAGAGGAATAAACGACTTCCTCTACAATGGCTGGTACGTTGATGCCGCTATAAAGTGGCTCTGCCGTCACGTCTTTTACGGCTCAATAGCTAAAGCAATAGAGTGGGTTGATATCCACGTTGTTGACGGAGCGGTTAACGGTACTGCAAAGCTTTCTCTTGCCTGCTGGGACAAGTGCAGGAAGATGCAGACTGGAGACGTTATAGACTACCTTACTTACTTTGTTGCTGGTGTTTTAGTACTTACACTTATTATTCTCTTTGTTTAGGAGGAGTGGATGGTTCTACTGAGTATGATTCTGCTCCCTGTTCTGGTTGCACCATTTGCCTGGATAGGTGAGAAAGTTAACAGAGACTTTCCAAAATACCTCTCTCTTGCCGTCGGTATTTTCCTTGCATTCTGTACGGCGTACCTCATTGTTAAGTACCCGGGGAATGGGTTCGCGTTTGAGGAGTTCTACAGAATTTACCCGCCGTTTGACTTTAACCTCCACCTTGCCGTTGATGGCATATCTCTGGTTCTCATTGCTATTGTTGCGTTCCTTGCCATAACGGTTACCCTCTCCTCCTGGCACGTTGAGAGACCAGGAGCTTACTTCTTCCTTATTCTTATCTTTCTGGGCCCTATGGTGGGTGTTTTCGTCTCTCTGAACTTGATCTGGTTCTTTATTTTCTGGGAGTTTACTCTTGTTCCCATGTTCTTCCACATCGGTATATGGGGTGCTGAGAACAGGATATACGCTGCTATGAAGTTCTTTATCTATACGCATCTTGCAAGTATCTTCCTCCTTTTAGGAATTATCATTCTTTACCTCTCTACCCACACCTTTGAGTTTGGAAAGCTCTTAAACATTCACCTTGATCCTTCAGTTGCCAAACTGGTCTGGATACTAATGTTTATCGGTTTTGCCGTTAAGATGCCTGTTGTTCCGTTCCACACCTGGCTACCGGATGCCCACGTTCAAGCTCCGTCTCCGATCTCTGTTTTCCTTGCAGGGCTTCTCCTTAAGATGGGTGCCTACGGTCTTTTAAGGTGGGAGATATTCCTCTTTCCTCAGACAAGTAAGTTCTTTGCTCCGCTTATGGCCTTTATTGCTGTTCTTACAATATTCTACGCTGGTTTTAGAGCCCTGGCAGAAGACCACATTAAAAGGATGGTTGCCTACTCCAGTATTAACCACATGGGATTTGTCCTTTTAGGCCTTTCTGCTCTTACAGCTGCAGGTATTTCTGCTGCCGTTTACGAGATGGTGGGACACGCCCTTGTTATCTCCCTCCTCTTTATGATTGCCGGTTACGTTCACCACAAAACCCACACTTGGTACATTTCAGAGCTCGGTGGGATAATGAAGAAGATTCCCGGGCTTATGACGATGTTCGTTATAGGCGTTCTGGCTGCCGTTGGTCTTCCCGGAACTGCTGGTTTTGTCGGCGAACTTACCGTTATGCTTGCAGCCTTTGACTACTACGGTTGGATTATGGTTATTGTTCCCCTTGCCAGTGCTCTCGGTGCAGGTTTCTTTATGTGGATGCTTCAGAGAGCTGTTTTTGGACCTCTGAGGGAGGAGTTTAAGAACCTTGCTACGCTGAAGGAGCTCCCCCTCGTAGAGAACATTCCACTTGCCATGTACATTGCAGCTTTCATAATAGTCGGTGTTGTTCCGGCAATTGTCTTTAACCTTTATAACCCTGTTATTAATACTTTTGCACAACTCTTTCAGTAGGGGGTAGCCGGTGAACATTAACTATTTAGCAGCAACAATGGTTTTAGCCTTAACGGGAGCCTTTCTTCCCGTTATTAACAGGCTTTTCAGGATATCGGGGATACAGGGAGCTCTCATTTCCTCTATAGGTTACATTGTCTCTCTCTTCCTCGTTCTCATCTCGGGAGAGGGAAGGAGTGTTCTGAAGGGATTTTTTACTACTGATCCGGTTTCCATTCTGGTGGGAGCACTCGTTTTGGTCTCCTCCTGGATGGTTATGCTAGTTATCTACTGGATTACAGAGAAGGATAAGTTCGTAAACGAACTTATCTCGGCGCTTATGATATCTACCGCCGGAGCTCTCCTCCTCATCAGTGCCGACAACTTCATCTCTCTTATTATTGCAATGGAATTGATGACGATGCCTACCTACCTGATGGTTCTTTTTGCCTTTGACGATAAGTCTTTTGAGGCAGGTGTTAAGTACTTCTTCAACGGAGCTCTCGCCGTAGGTCTCATGCTTTTTGGAATCTCTCTCCTCTATGGAATGACCGGGAGCTTTGAGTTCTCTGCTCTTGTTAAGAACCTGTTTGCAGATCCTCTTGTTGCCCTTGCTGCAGTTTTCATATTTGCCGGTTTTGGGTTTAAGATTACGGCGTTTCCCTTCCACTTCTGGGGGCCTGACGTTTACGACGGAACCTGCCCCGGCGTTGCAGCTCTCCTTACAGGTATCTCAAAGAGTGCTGCCTTTATCGGTCTTATGAGGGTCGTTTACGAGGCTATTCCGGTTATCGCAGGCCACTTCCCCCTCATACTGGCGATTATTGCAGCCCTCACTATGACTGTAGGTAACCTTTTAGCCCTTGCTCAGAAGAGGGTTTCAAGGATTCTTGCCTACTCCTCTGTTGCCCACGCCGGTTACACGCTTGTAGCCTTTGCAGCTCTTTCTGTTCCTCTGAGCGCTACAGGTATCATCTACCACTCTGTTGCCTACGTCTTTATGAAAACGGCTGCATTCCTCTGCTTTGCCGTTTTTCTCTTTGTCTGGGGTGCTAGAACTATGGACGACTATAAAGGCCTCGGTAAGAGAGAACCGCTCCTTGCTGCTCTTTTCCTCATCTTCCTCCTATCGCTTGCAGGTGTTCCGCCTATGGCAGGTTTTATCAGTAAAGTCTTTGTCTTTACGGCTGCCGTTGATGCAGGGATGACCTGGCTGGCACTTGTAGGTCTTCTCAACAGTGCCTTCTCTGTTGCTTACTACATCTGGATAGCGAAGCAGATGTACCTTGAGGAGCCTACGCTTGAGAGACCTATAAACGACTCACCAAACAAAAACTGGATACTCCTTCCTCTTGCCGTTATGGCAATCCTTCTCATAATCTTCGGTGTCTGGATTAACCCCGTCGTTGACGCTTCTGCCGTTTACGCTGCTAAAGTTGGGTTTTAGCTTTAAAGGGGTGGAGCTCCACCCCTTTAAACTCCCATCGTTTATAATTCCCCTAACTCTTTGAAAAACAAGGAGAGAGTGTGCTTGTAAGGGACGTATACCGGTTGCCTGTGGGAGCTCCATTCTCGGGCTATTTTGTAATTGAGCACGTAGAGATAAGAAAACACAGAACAGGAGAACCCTTCTTAAGGCTTGTTCTGTCAGACAAAACTGGAACCTTTCAAGCACTCTGGTGGAAACCCCCAAAAGACGCCGACTTAACAGTTTTCAAAAGAGGGGATGTAGTCTTTGTAGAGGGACATGTTGAGTACTTCAACGGAAACCTTCAGCCCAAACTTACACAGATAAGGGTTGTCCGTGAAGGAGAGTACGACCCTAAAAAGTTCGTCTGTGAAAGCAGATTCTCCGTTGAAGAGCAGTTTACACAGCTTTTAGAGCTGATAGAGTCTGTAAACAACCCTTTTCTTAAAAAGCTCCTTGAGAGCTTTTTCTACGATGACCAGTTTGTTGAAAAATTCCTGAGAGCTCCTGCCGGCAAAACCATTCACCACGCTTGTATAGGTGGTCTATTAGAGCACACCCTGGGAGTTGCCGAAATCTGTGAAACTGTGGCTAAGCGCTACAGAAGCATAGACAGAGATCTCCTTATAACGGCAGCAATCCTCCACGACGTAGGAAAAGTTCACGAGTACAGCGTAGAGACCGCAATAGACAGGACAGACGAAGGGATACTCTTAGGTCATCTCTACATGGGTTGTGAAATGGTTGCCTTTAAAATAGCCGAAATAGAGGGCTTTCCAAAGGAGCTAAAAACAAAACTCATCCACTGCATACTCGCCCACCACGGCCAGTACGAGCATGGCTCACCTAAGAAGCCCAAAACCCTTGAGGCAGTTGCTCTTGCTTATGCTGATGCTTTAGACTCTAAAGTGAAAGGCTTTGAAGAGTTTATAGAGAGAGAACTGGGAGGGGAGAGAGGCTGGACAAAACGCCACTTTGCCTACGAAGTTCCGATATTCTTTGACGGTAAAATAGACTACGGGGAGGAAACAGAATGAAAAAGCCCCTTACCTACAGAGATGCCGGCGTTGACATAAAAGCAGGGGAGAGGCTTGTTGACAAAATAAAGGAGTTTGCAAAGAAGACCTTTGACGGGAACGTTCTTGCAGGAATAGGCGGTTTTGGTGCAGGCTACCTTCTCCCGAAAGGTTACTCCGAACCTGTTCTCGTTTCGGGTACCGACGGAGTTGGGACCAAGCTGAAAGTTGCCCAGATGGCAAACGTTCACGACACCGTTGGAATAGACCTCGTTGCCATGTGCGTTAACGACATACTGACAGTTGGTGCAAAGCCTCTCTTCTTCCTTGACTACTTTGCAACGGGAAAGCTCTCTGTTGACGTTGCGGCAGACGTAGTTAAGGGAATTGCAAAGGGGTGTGAAATTGCAGGCTGTGCCCTCATAGGCGGAGAGACCGCCGAGATGCCGGACTTCTACCCTGAAGGTGAGTACGACCTGGCCGGCTTTGTCGTTGGAATAGTTGACAGGAGCAGGTATATAACCGGTGAGAAGATTAAACCAGGAGACGTAATCCTCGGACTTTCCTCTTCAGGGATTCACAGCAACGGTTACTCCCTTGTGAGGAAACTCTTCTTTGAAATTCTTGAGCTAAAGATTGACGACCGGGTTGAGGAGCTCGGCGGAAAAGTTTATGAAGTTCTCCTTACTCCCACCAGAATTTACGTAAAGAGCGTTTTAAAACTACTTGAAAAGGTTGAAATTAAGGGGATGGCACACATAACAGGGGGCGGTATTCCCGGAAACCTTGTAAGAGTTCTTCCTCAAAATGTTAACGCCGTTGTAAAAAAGGGAACCTGGGAAGTTCCCCCTATTTTCACTTTTATTCAGGAGAGGGGGAACGTTCCTGAAGACGAGATGTTTAATACCTTCAACATGGGAATCGGTTATACGGTTGTAGTCTCTCCTAAAGATGTGGAGATGGCAGTTTCAGTCTTAGAGGGGGCTGACGAGAGGGTCTTCAAAATAGGAGAGATAAGGGAAGGGGAAGGGAAGGTAGTTATAGAATGAGAGTAGCCGTTTTAGCAAGTGGAAGGGGAACAAACTTTGAGGCTATAGCGAAAGCCTTCAAAGAGGGAAGGATAAAGGGGGAGGTTGTTGCCCTTATAGTTAACAGGAGAAACGCCGAAGCGGTAAAGAGAGCAGAGAGACTGGGAGTTAACTGGCTCTTCGTTGACCCTTTTTCTTTTCCTAGTCGGGAAGATTATGACAAAAGACTCGTTGAGATTCTCAAGCACCTGAAGGTAGACCTTGTCTGTCTGGCAGGTTACAAACTCCTGGTTTCTGAACTCTTTGTGGAGGCTTTCCCAAACAGGATACTCAACATCCATCCCTCACTTCTTCCCTCCTTTCCCGGTCTGAAGCCCCACTGGCAGGCGGTTACCTACGGAGTAAAAATCTCTGGAGCGACGGTTCACATCGTTGATAGGGGAGTTGATACAGGCCCTATAGTGGTTCAGGCTGCAGTTTCCATCTCCCCAGAAGATACTCCACAGACACTTTCAGAAAAAGTTCTTGCCTGGGAGCACCGTATCTACCCTCAGGCTGTTAAGTGGTTTTCGGAGGGGAGGGTTTCTATAGAGGGAAGGAAGGTTGTTGTAAGTGGTGCAGACTACACTTCTTTACCCGTAGTTCCTGCTTTAGAGGATTTTTAGATGGAGAAGTTCCTCACTTTAAGTAATGGTTTAAAGGTTCTTCTCAGGGAAGAGAGGGGTTTTGAAATCCTCGCTGGAACTCTCTTTATGCCAGGAGGTTCTTCTGTAGACCCTATTGAAGGAATCACCCTTCTTACCTTAAGAACCGCCTTTAAGAGGAGTTTAAGGAGAGATGCTGAGCAGTTCTACTCTCTTCAGGAGCAGATGGGAACTCCTTTCTCTCCCGAAGTTTCTGTAGACTACTCCCAGCTTCGTTTTCAGTCTGTCTCCCGTTTTTCTGCCGACTATCTGATGCTTCTTAAGGAGACGGTTTTAAACCCGGGCTTTGTAGAGGAGAGCTTTCAGGTTGAGAAGTCTTCCCTCCTTGCCTCTATAAGAGCGAAGAGGGAGAACGCGTTTACTTTGGCGTACGAGGCAATGATGAAACTTACCTACAGAGGTACTTCTTATAGTAAAATGCCTTACGGTACCGAGGAGAGCGTTTTAGGTCTTACACTTGAAAGGTGTAGAGACTGGTTTTCAGAAACCTTTATTCCTGAAGGCTCTCTTATATCTCTCTGTGGAGACTTAAAGGGAATTGACTCTCTTCTCAAAGAGCTTGAGGAGCTCCCCTTAAAACCTCAAATCAGCGAGAAGTTTAACCTGAAAATATCTGAAAAGAAGACGGAGTTTATACACAGGAAAGGCTCAGCACAGAGTTTCATCCTTGTTGCCCTTAATGCCCCTTCAGTTCTAGAGGAGGAGTATCCCGTTTACAAACTCCTCAATACCGCTTTAGGTGAGGGTATAGGTTCCCTCCTCTTTCAGGAGCTGAGGGAGAAGAAAGGGTTTGCCTACTCAACAGGTTCACTCTACCCTTCAAGGAGAAATACCGGAAGAATTCTCCTCTACATCGGAACTTCTCCTGAGAAGGAGGAAAAGGTGAGGGAGGAGCTCCGCAGTCTCCTTTCCCATCTTCCCGAGTTTATAACCCCTGAACTTGTTGAGAGGAGCAGGCGCTACTTCAGGGGAACCTATCTCTTAGACCACGAGACGAGGGGAAAGAAGGCCTGGTACCTGGGTTTCTGGGAGGTGCTCGGAAGGAGATACTCCTACGATGGTAAGTTCCTTGAAGAGATAGAAAACGTACCTTTAAAGGATATTTTAGAGACTGCGGAAAAGCTCTCGGTTGAGCCCTTTCACGAGGTGGTTGTAAGAGATGAAGAGGGTAATTGTTAGCGCCTGCCTACTTGGGATAAACTGTAAGTACAACGGAGGAAACAACAGAGACCCTTTAGTCGTAGAGCTCTTTAAAAGGGGAGTTGCTGTTCCCCTCTGTCCGGAACAGCTTGGAGGTCTTCCAACTCCGAGGCCTCCTGCCAAAATTGCAGATGGAGACGGACTTTCTGTTATTCAGGGAAAGGCCAGGGTCAGAACCGTTGACGGTTCAGACTTAGACGTTACCGAGAACTTCCTGAAGGGAGCTTACGAGACCCTGTTTGTGACGGAGCTCCTTTCAGACTCCTGCATTGCCTGTGTGCTGAAGGAGAAGAGCCCTTCCTGTGGCGTAAAGAGAATCTACCGGTTTGAGAGCGACGACCTTAAAGAGGGAATGGGAGTTACTGCTGCACTTCTCCACTCCAGAGGGTTTAAAATTCTATCTTCAGACGAGAGAGAAGAGATAGAAAAACTTTTAGAGGAGATTTAATGAGCAGACTTCCGAAACTTAAAATTAAACATCTTGAACCTAAGTACCCCATAATTCAGGGTGGAATGGGAGCAAAAGTTTCACTCCACAAGCTTGCCTCAGCCGTTGCAAATGCCGGGGGTATAGGCGTTATCTCTGCAGTTCTCCTCCACGAGAAGGATAGATCAAAGCCGATGAAAACTACCTGTAAGGGAATAGATGTTGAGAGCGTTGGTTTAAAGCCCTACCACTACGCCCACGAGCTTGCAGAGGAGATAAGGAAGGCCAGGGAGCTTGCTCCTAACGGGATAATCGGCGTTAACATTATGTATGCCCTTACCCACTTCTACGAGCTTCTCATGACGGCAATAGACGCCGGTGCCGACCTGATAATACAGGGAGCCGGCTTTGGAAAAGATGTTTTTAAGATCTGTAACACCTTTGACATGCCTCTTGTAGAGATAGTTGCAACTCCAAAAGGTGCGAAGCTCTCAGAGAGATTAGGAGCTGCTGCTGTAATAGTTGAGAGTGGTGATGCCGGAGGACACCTTGGAACAATGGATAACCTGTGGGATATTCTTCCTTCAATTGTGGAAGCTGTTAATATCCCTGTTATAGCCGCCGGTGGAATTTTTGACGGTAAGGACATGGCAAGAGCCTTTGAAATGGGGGCTAAAGGGGTTCAGATAGCCACCAGATTCATAGCTACCTACGAGTGTGACGCGGCTCAGGCCTTTAAAGACTACATAATTCAGGCAAAACCTGAGGACTCTATATACATAAAGAGCCCTGTGGGAATGCCTGCACATGCCGTCAGAAATCCGTTTACAGAGAGGCTTGAGAGAGAGGGAAAGATTCCTCACAAGTGTCCTTTTAACTGCTTGAAAACATGTTCAGGTGAAGATTCAATATACTGTATTGCAGATGTTCTGCTGAAGTCCGTTTCAGGTGACGTTGAGAGGGGGCTTGTTTTCTCCGGAAGTAACGTGGGAAGAGTAAACAGGATGTATAGCGTAAAGGAGCTGATAGAGGAACTTGTAAGGGAATGTGAAGAGGAACTGGAGAGGAAAAAACTTAATTTTGGGGAGGGATAAATGAAAAAGTTTCTTGGAATAGCCCTGCTTTCTCTCTTCTCTTTCGGCTGTGCCACCGTAAACCAGGGTTCAACAGGCCAGCTTTCTACCCTGAAGGCAGAGGTAGAGGCTTTAAAGGCAAGGGTCTCGCAGAACGAGAAGAGGATAAATACCCTTGAGGAGAGGGTTTCAAAGGTTGAAGACAGGGTGGCAACTAACGAGCAGAACATCTACGACCTGAAGAAAGAGGTTGATCAGATTAAAGGGGTTGTTTCTCAGGTAACCGTGGGGAGCTCCCCGGCACCTCAGAAGGAGCAGAAAGAGGCTCAACCTGTTGTCCAGACGGGAGCTAAAGATCTCTACCGTCAGGCTTTTAACGCTATGGAGGCCGGGGACTTTGATAAGGCCGAACAGCTCTTTCAGCAGCTGGTTCAGGAGTACCCGGACAGCGACCTTGCAGACAACGCTCTCTACTGGATAGGTGAAATCTACTACTCCCACAACGACTATGAAACCGCTGCCAAGTACTTCCAGCAGGTCATAGATAAGTATCCCAACGGAAATAAAGTTCCTGCTGCTATGTTAAAGCTTGCCCTCTGTTACAGGGGTATGGGAGACATAAACAAAGCCAAACAGATACTTCAGGAGGTCATCCAGAAGTACCCGGGAACCCCTGAGGCGGGTATAGCAAAGGTAAAATTGATGGAGCTGGAGCAGTAAGATGGAGATAGATGAGAAAGGTATAAAGGGACTTGCCTGTAGAGCTCTTGACCTGTGGCTGAACCTTGAACTGGGAAGGTGCAGGCCCGACAGTAACTACCAGCAGGTAGTGGAGCTCCTCAAACAGCGTTTCAAAACTGAAGAACTAAACCCACTCCTCCTTACCCTCGGTCTGCTTGAAATGGCGCTTATAGAGGATGCCCTTAAAAACCGCTCCTACCTGACAGATGAGGAGAGGGAAAAGATTATTCATGATGTAGTAGAATCTTTAGCTGAAAACTTTCCGAAAATTGTTGATGAAATGGAGCCCACTCTGGAGCTCCTTGAAAGGAGGATAAGGGAGTTTAGGGAGCTCTCCAAAAAGTACCGGTTGGGAGGAGACTAGATGTCAAAGAAGGTAAAACTGGCGATAGTTGGCGTTGGAAACTGTGCAAGCTCTCTTGTTCAGGGAATCTACTACTACCAGAACAAAAGTGAGGATGAGATATCCGGCCTTATGCACTACGACATAGGCGGGTACAAGCCGTGGGACATAGAGGTTGTAGCTGCCTTTGATATAGACGCCAGGAAGGTCGGAAAGGACGTTAGTAAAGCGATATTTGAGAAACCGAACTGTACAACCGTGTTCTGTTCCAGCGTTCCAGAAATGGGCGTTGAAGTTCAGATGGGTCCCATAATGGACAGCTTTGCGGAGCACATGCTTGACTACCCTGAAGACCAGAGGTTTGTTCCTGCCGATAAGGAACCTATAGACGTTGTTAAAGTTCTCAAGGAAAGCGGAGCGGAAGTCGTTGTTAACTACCTGCCTGTTGGCTCAGAGGAAGCGACCCGCTACTACGCCCAGTGTGCTTTAGAGGCCGGGTGTGCCTTTGTTAACTGCATTCCCGTTTTTATCGCTTCAAATGAGGAGTGGGCTCAGAAGTTTAAAGAGAGGGGACTTCCTATTGTTGGAGATGACATAAAGTCTCAGGTTGGAGCCACTATAACCCACAGAGTCCTTGCAACCCTCATGGCCGATAGGGGAGTTCCCATAGACAGAACATACCAGCTCAACTTTGGCGGTAACACAGACTTCCTCAACATGCTTGAGAGGAAGAGGTTAAAAACCAAAAAAGTCTCAAAGACGGAAGCCGTCCGTTCACTTATTCCCTACCCCATTGACGACAACAACATCCACATAGGCCCGAGCGATTACGTTCCCTGGCTTAAGGACAACAAAGTAGCCTACATAAGGCTTGAGGGAAGGCTCTTTGGCGACGTTCCGATGTACATAGAGCTAAAACTCTCCGTTGAAGACTCACCAAACAGCGCAGGTTCTGCTATAGATGCCATAAGGTGTGCAAAGCTTGCTATGGACAGGGGAATTTCAGGACCCCTCTACTCAATTTCCTCTTACACTATGAAGCACCCACCGATTCAGTACCCAGACTGGAAAGCCAAAGAGCTGGTTGGGAAATTTATCGCAGGAGAAATTGAGAGATAGTCACGGGGCTCCGTGCCCCGCTTTCCTAAACTAAGAGTCCTCCGGAAGTTTTGCTTATCTTAACAGGTCTGTTCTCCTCGTCAACCAGAACAACAGTTGGAGAGAACTCCTTTATCTCTTCTTCTGTAAGCTCACAGTAGCTGACGATTATTACAATATCTCCCTTCTGAACTTTCCTGGCAGCAGCTCCGTTCAGGCAGATCTCTCCGCTACCCGCTTCTCCGGGAATTACGTAGGTGGAGAACCTCTCTCCGTTTGTAATATTGTAGATGTCAACCTTTTCGTAAGGGTATATGTCCGCAAGTTTAAGGAGCTCGCTGTCTATGGTGATGCTTCCCTCGTAGTTGAGGTCTGCGCCGGTTACAGTTGCCCTGTGGATCTTGGATTTAAACATTATCCTTCTCATAACCACTCCTTGAGAGGGAGTTTGCACCACTAAATATAGTTTGGCGATTAAGGTTGAGAAGATAAACTATATTTAAAATCGGAAATACAACGACTAAAGGAGGGAGAGATGGTAAGGTATCCGGCAGTTGCAGGTCAGTTCTACCCGGGAACGGCAGAGGAGCTCCGGCTGTTCCTTGATTCGTTCTGTAGGAGGGAGCTCCCAAAAGTAAAGGCAAAGGCCGTAGTAGTTCCCCACGCAGGCTACATCTACTCCGGCAAGGTAGCAGGTGAAACCTACAGCAGAGTAGAGATACCCTCAGACTGCGTCGTAATGGGACCAAACCACACGGGGCTTGGGAAGCCTGCCTCCGTTTTCCCCGAAGGTGTCTGGATTACTCCCCTTGGGGAGGTTCCTGTAAACAGAGAGATAACTTCCGAACTTGTACAGCGGTACCCCTATGAGCCTGATCCTACAGCCCACATATACGAACATTCCTTAGAAGTTCAGGTTCCTTTCCTTCAGCACTGTTCCGGTTACAGAGAAGACCTGTCAATCGTTCCCGTTGTCTTTCAACACCTTTCCTACCCCGACTGTGTAGCTGCAGGTGAGGTGCTTGCAGAAGTTCTGAAGAATAAAGATTCCCTTATAATTATCAGCACCGATTTCTCCCACTACGTTTCTCAGCAAATGGCAGAAAAGCTGGACTCCCTGGCAATAGACGCAATTCTCAACCTTGCCCCTGAAGAACTCTACAGAAGGGTTCACAGTTACAACATCTCTATGTGTGGTGTTATTCCTGCAACGGTTGGTATTATTGCTTCTAAACTTTTAGGAGCTAAAGGAGCTGAACTCGTAATGTACAGGACTTCAGGAGACGTTACTGGAGACTACAGTCAGGTTGTAGGGTATGCAGGAATAATCATATATTAACTATGATAGAATTTGTTCAAACTTAGGAAGGAGGCTTTTTTGGGGAAGGAGGAGCGGTTAGCGGAGTTTTTTAAAGCCCTAGCGCACCCTACCCGGGTTAAGATCGTTGAGTATCTGGCTGACGGAGAGAAGTGCGTAAAGGACATCTGGCAGGAACTGGGGGTTCCTCAACCGACAGTTTCGCAGCACATAAACATACTGAAAACGGCAGGGATTATCTCCTTCAGGAAAGACGGAGTAAAGACCTGTTACAGAATAGAGAAGCCAGTTGTTGTTAAAATACTGCAACTTTTGAAAGAGGAGGTAGATTATGGCTCAAGAGATTAGAACTGTAGAGGAGTTTGAAAGGGAAGTCCTTCAGTCTGATATTCCGGTACTCGTTGACTTCTGGGCTCCTTGGTGTGGACCCTGTAGAATGCTCGCTCCAACCATTGACGAGCTTGCAGAAGAGTACGCAGGCAAGGTTAAGGTTGTTAAGGTGAACACAGACGAGCTTCCCATGGTTGCCATGCAGTACGGTATAAGGGGAATTCCTACTGTTATGCTCTTTGTGAACGGTGACGTGGCAGACGTTAAAGTCGGTCTTCAGCCTAAGGCAGTTTTTGAGAACATGATTCAGCGTGTTCTCGGGGAGTAGTTGATGGTTAGGGACGTTCTGATAGTAGGCGCCGGTCCTGCGGGGCTGGCTGCCGCCATTTACGCCGGCCGTTCGCAGCTGGATACTCTCGTACTTGATCAGATGATGCCGGGAGGACAGCTCCTGATAACTGAAGAGATAGAGAACTATCCGGGCTTTTACGAGGGAATTACCGGTTTTGAGCTCTCAGAGAAGTTCCGTCAGCACGCCGAGAAGTTTGGTGCCAAAATAGAGAACGGTAAACCTGTTGAATCGGTAGATTTAGACGGAGACATCTTCGTCGTTAAAACAGGAGGTGAGGAGTTTAGGGGGAAAACCCTCATTTGGGCTGCCGGTTCAACTCCCAGAAAGCTCAACGTTCCCGGAGAGGCAGAGTTTGTCGGAAGGGGAGTTTCTTACTGTGCCGTCTGTGACGGTGCCTTCTTTAAGGACAAAACGGTTGCCGTAGTTGGCGGTGGAGATTCGGCTTTAGAGGAAGCCCTCTACCTTACAAAGTTTGCAAAGAAAGTCTACCTGATACACAGAAGGGACAAATTCAGAGCAGTAAAGATTATTCAGGACAGGGTTAAGAGGAACGAGAAGATAAAACCGGTTCTTAACAAGGTTGTTGTATCTATAAATGGTAGGGACTTCGTTGAGTCTGTAACTCTGAAAGATACCGTAACTGGTGAGGAGAGTATCCTTCCTGTAGACGGCGTTTTTATCTTCATAGGTAACGAGCCAAACGTTGCCCCCGTGGCATACCTTGTTGATACGACGGAGCAGGGCTTCATCATTACAGATGAGGAGATGAAGACCCGAACTCCGGGGCTTTTTGCTGCAGGAGATGTAAGGCATAAACCCTTAAAGCAGGTTGTGACGGCAGCCTCCGACGGTGCCGTTGCTGCTATGTCTGCAACCAAATACCTTGAAGAAAAGGAAGGGTAAGATGAGGAAGCTTCTAACCGCCACTTTAATCTTCTCCGTTTTAGCCTTCTCTGGTTGTCAGAAGGAGACGACCGGAGTTAAGCCGGTAGAGAAGAGTTCTACCCAGAGTAATAGCCCTTCTCAGGGTGTAAAAGCCTACGACTTTACATTTACAGATGTTAACGGAAAAATTCACCACTTGTCAGATTACAGAGGTAAAGTTGTTATTGTTCAGTTCTTCGGTACTTACTGTCCTCCCTGTAGGGCTGAAATTCCGGTTTTAAACCAGATATATAAAGATTACAAAGGAAAGGTGGTTGTTATAGGTCTTTCTGTTGACTACACCGGAGCTCCCCCCGAAAAGCTCAAACCCTTCGCTGAAGAGATGGGTATAAGCTACCCGGTTGGTCCTGCAACTGAGAAGGCCTGGGACGAGTATGCTGGAAGGATAACCGGCCTTGACTCAATTCCCCAGACCTACATAATAGACAAAAACGGTTACATCAGGTACTACGAGGTCGGTTTCGCTCCTTCTTACGAGAAGCTCTTCAGAGAAGCTGTTAACAGGCTTCTCAAAGAGGGGTAATGAGAATAAAGAAAGTTAAGCTCTACAAAACAGTTTACAGGCCGGAAGACCTCCCCCAGACTCCCTACAACGAGGTGGCCTTTGTTGGCCGTTCCAACGTGGGGAAGTCTTCTCTTCTAAACACGCTTGCAAACAACTTTAAACTGGCGAAGGTGAGCTCTGAGCCGGGTAAAACCAGGTCAGCTAACTTCTACCTCGTTAACGATAAGTTCTTCCTTGTTGACCTTCCCGGCTACGGCTTTGCAAAGGTTCCCCTTGAGGAGCAGAAGAGGTGGAGAGAGCTGATAGAGGGCTACCTGAAGGAAAGGGACAGGCTTAAAGGGGTCTTTCTCCTTGTTGACTCAAGGGTTGGTCCTACCGAGAAGGATGTCCAGATGAAGGAGTGGCTTGACTTCTTCGGCATTCCTTACGTTGTTGTTGCAACGAAGGTAGATAAGCTGAAAAAGAAAGAGAGAGCAAAGCTTGAAGAGAAGATAAGGGAAGGTTTTAACGACCCGTCTGTTAGAGTGATTCCCTTCTCGTCAAAGACGAGGGAGGGAAGAGACGCTGTTCTGAGAGAGATTAGGAGTCTTGTAGAGTCCTGACATGCTTGAGGAGCTCCGGCTTAACCGCTTTGGTGCCATCACAGGGGAACTCCTGCTTTCTCCGGGGTTAAACGTTATAGTCGGTGAGACGGGGACGGGAAAGTCCCTTCTCCTCTCCTCCATTAACTTCCTTACAGGTCACCGTTTCCCCTTCGTTTCTGACGGAACGTTTGTTGAGGCTGTTTTTAATATTAATGGAGAGGAGATTTGCGTAAGGAGGGAAATTTCAGGAGGACGTTCCCGCTACTTTCTCAACGGGATGAGAGTTCCTCAGCAGAGAGTTAAGGAGGTTGTCTCTCCCCTCGTTGTCTTCCAGTCTCAGAGGCAGGGAGTAACCCTTCTGAAACCTTCAGTTCAGCTTCAGCTTCTTGACGCTTTCTCTGGCTGCGAAGAGCTCTTTCTCAGGTACAGGGAGCTCTACTTAGAGTACACCAGACTAATTTCGGAGATTGAGAAACTGAAAGAGGAAGAGAGGTTAAGAGACAGGGAGCTTGACGTTTTAAAGTATCAGATTGAGGAGATAGAAAGGGTAAACCTTCATCCGGGAGAAGAGGAAGAGCTCAGAGAACTTAAAGAGAGGGTTGAGAGGGCAGACCAAATAAGGGAGCTCCGTTCAAAATCCCTCTGCCTCCTCTATGAGTGTGAAGGCTCCGTTCTTGACAAGCTCTCTGAAGTTATTAAAGAGTTTGAGAGGAGTTCCCTATATCCGGAAATTACCGAAAGACTGAACTCTGTCTACTTTGAGGTAGAGACTCTTGTTTCGGAGATTGAAAAGGAGGTTGAGCCCCCAGAAACAGAGCTCTCCCTTGAGGAGATAGAGAACAGGCTTTACCAGATAGAGAGATTGAAGAGAAAGTACGGTTCAAGCTACGAGGAGATTCAAAACTTCTTAAAAAAAGCAAAAGAGAGGGTAAAGAGACTTGAGAACCTCTCCTTTGAGTTTGAGAAGCTAAAGGGTGAACTTGAAAAGGTTGAAAGGGAGCTCCTTCTGGCAGGGAGGGAGCTCTCTCTGTCACGGGAAAGGGGAGCTGAGGAGCTGAAGAAGTACCTTTCCAGCTCTTTTTCCGAACTTGGCCTGGAGAGTGCCCGTTTTGAGGTACTCTTTGAGGAGTTAGACCGGCCGTCGCCTTCAGGCCTTGAAAAGGTAACCTTTCTTTTCTCGGGAAATCCTAAACTTCCGCTCTCTCCCCTTTCAGAGTCCATCTCAGGTGGAGAGCTCTCCCGCTTCCTCCTCTCAGTTCTCAGCTTTACCTCATTTCCTCAAATTACGATGGTCTTTGACGAAATAGACTCAGGTATGTCGGGTAAAATACTGAGAAGAGTTGCCGAAAAGTTAAAGAGAATAGCCTGTAAACAGCAAGTTCTGGCTGTAAGCCACTCACCTCAGGTTGTAGCTGCAGCAGATAGAGTCTTTAAGCTTGAGAAGGATTCTGGAGGAAACGTAAACATTAGAGTTCTTAAAGGCAAAGACCTTGTAAGAGAACTTGCCGTTATGCTCTCTGGAGATATTACGGAGAGCAGCTTAAAAATGGCTCAAGACCTAATAAAGAGCTGGGAGGAGCGATGGAACACGGAACTGAAGGAGCAAACACGGTAGGGGGACTCTTAGAGGCCTTCCACGTTCACCTCAGTAAAACGGAGCTGGCGGAGCTCTCCGTTCTACTCTTCGTCTTCACCTACGCCATGATACTCCTTGAGAAGTTCTTCCATAGAACTATAGCAGCCCTGATAGGTGCCTCTTTGGTTCTCGTTATAGGGGTAATAACTCCTGAAAAGGCCTGGGAATCTATAGACCAGAACACAATACTCCTCCTCTTTGGAATGATGAACATAGTTACGGTTATGGGAAAGAGTGGGTTCTTCCACCTTGTTGCTGCTAAAGCTGTGAAGCTTACAAAGGGATCACCTACCCGTGTTCTCTGGGTCTTCTCACTTCTAACTGCCTTCTTCTCTGCTTTCCTGGATAACGTAACTACAGTCCTCTTTATGGCTCCCGTGATGATAAACATCGCTGAAAGGCTCAAACTAAATCCCATTCCCTACCTCATAGCCATTGTTCTTGCTTCAAACACAGGCGGTACGGCAACGCTGATAGGTGATCCTCCTAACATCATCATTGGCAGTATAGCCGGAAAGACGTTTAACGATTTCCTTAAAGAAGTTGCTCCTTATGCCATTTTAGCGTTTCTGCTCGGTCTTACAGTTATGCACTTTATGATGGCTAAAGGAGGCTTTTTAAAGGCTCAGGCTACAGAAGAAGAGCTTAAAGAGATACTCTCAGGGGAAGTTGACGAAAGACTGCTTGACAGAAAGCTGATAAAAAAGTCAGTTACCGTTTTCCTCATTACAATTGTCCTATTTATCGTTGGTCACAACCTTGGCCTTGACCCGGGGGTTATAGCACTTCTTATGGCGACAATTCTTGCCCTCATCAGCGGTCTTTCCCCGGCCTGGATTCTTGAAAAGGTTGAGTGGACTACCCTTATCTTCTTTATGGGTCTCTTTATGGTTGTTGGAGCTTTAGAGGTAAACGGAGTTTTTGAGATAGCTGCTAAGTGGCTGATAGATGCAATAGGCAACAACATCCACGAGGGGATAATCCTAGTTGGTTTTGTTTCAGCTATTATCTCTGGCTTTGTTGACAACATTCCCTTTACCATGTCTATGGCTTACGTCTTAAAGGGAATGGAGATGCAGATGGGGTCAGTTATGGATCCCCTCTGGTGGGCTCTTTCTCTTGGTGCCTGTCTTGGAGGAAACCTTACGCTTATTGGTGCTTCTGCTAATATAGTTACAGCAGATATTGCGGATAGGAACGGATATAAGATAGACTTCTTCAGATTCATGAAGTACGGAACACCTGTTGCAGCCGTTACTGTAATAACAGCAATACTCCTCTTCTACGTTGAGCATGCTGTTTTTGGAGGATTTTAAAAGATGCGGTTTATTGAACGTTTCTTTGAAGCATTTCTTTGGCGTACCAGGTGGATGGTTATTATTGCTGTCCTTTTTTCTTTACTGGGTTCTCTTAGCCTGTTTATAGTGGCGTCTTATGAGATATATGAACCTATACACAGTATGTTCTCTTACGGGTTTCACTTAACTAAAGAGGAGCATGAAACCCTCGTAGGTGCGATTGTAGGAGCTATTGATCTCTACCTTATTGCAACCGTTCTAATCATATTTGCTCTAGGCCTTTACGAGCTCTTTATAAGTAAGATAGACGAGGCTGAGAACGATGAAAACTCAAGCAAGATTCTGGCAATTCACAACCTTGATGACCTGAAGGAGAAGCTGGCAAAAGTTGTTTTAATGGTTCTTATAGTTACTTTCTTTAAGTATGCTATACACATAAAGTACGAAACGCCGATACAGACCCTTTACCTTGCTGCCGGCGTTCTTATGTTGGCTCTTGCTCTCTACTTTAGTCACAAGAAGGATTAGCTAAGTTATGGCACAGAAAGAGGTGGAAAAACACAAGACGGAGAGGATTACAGGGGCTCAGAAGGCGGCAATCCTTATTCTCTCTCTTCCTGAGGATGTTGCCGTAAACGTAATTAAAAACTTAAGAGAGCACGAGCTTACCAGGATTGCAAAGACCATACTTTCACTTGGAACAATAAAGAAGGACATGGTTAAGCTCGTTGTCAAGGAGGCTTACGACGAGCTGTCGGAGATTGCTCCACTAAGAACTGCCCCTGACGAGCTGAGGAAACTCCTTGAGAAGGCTCTTCCTCCTGATAAACTTCAGGAGCTCCTTGAAGAGACGATGCTCTCTGAGTCTGGAAAAGTGGTTTTTGAAGAACTTAAGAAGATGGACGCAAAGTTTATTGCGAAGCTGATAGAGAAGGAACACCCTCAGATAATTGCAATTATCCTCTCCCAACTTCCCCCTATGAAGGCTGCAGAGGTTATCCAGTACCTGCCTAAGAGACTCGGCGTTACGAACGTTAGAGAGGAGGTTATAAAGAGGCTCGCTCAGCTTGAGAAGATATCTATGAAAACCCTCAGGATCGTTACGGAAGCTCTGGAGGAGGAGCTTGCTAGCATAGGTGCCGGTAAGGAGCAGACCCTGAGCGGTTTAGACATTGCAGCCGAAATCGTTAACAACCTTCCAAAGGAAGTTGCCCAGGAGCTCTTAGACGAGATAAAGAAGGAGAACCCATCACTTGCAGAGTCTATTGAAGAGAGGATGTTTAAGTTTGAAGACATCGTTAAACTTGATAACAGGGCAATTATTGAGATTCTCAAGGCTGTTGATAAGAATGACCTGCTTCTAGCCCTTAAGGGAGCTCCCCAGGAGATTATGGACAAGTTCCTTTCTAACATGTCTAAACGGGCTGCACAGATGTTTCTTGAAGACCTTGAAGCTCTCGGCCCCGTTAAGAAATCTGACGTAGAACGGGCAAGGAAGAAGATCATTGCTATAATCAAAAAATTGGCAGAAGAAGGGAAGATAGAGCTGGGCGGCTCTGAAGAGCTCGTTTAGGAGGGTCTGTGGCTGAGGAGTTCCTCTCTCAGGAAGAGATAGATGCCCTTTTAGGTAGTGGAAAAAAGGAGGAAAAAGAAGAGAAAAAAACAGCTCCTTTTGACTTTAACCAGGTAGAGCATATAAAAAAAGGTGGCGTTCCCGGTCTTGAACTCCTTTTTGAACGGTGGGTCAAGATTTACAGGGAGAGGGTCAGGGGACTGGTTCCCCAGATAGGAATGGTAACGAAAGGCTCCGTTTACATAACCCGTTTTCAGTCGTTCATGGCCAAAATACCTATGCCTGCAAGTTACAGCATAGTGGCGATGAGGCCGTTTAAGGAAAACTTCCTCTTTGTCCTTGATTCCCGTTTAGTCTTTGTAATAATAAGCGTTATGTTCGGCGGACCTGCCGAGCCGTTTAAAATAGAGGGAAGAGAGTTTACAAAGCTTGAAATGAGGGTTATTCAGGATCTCGTCAAGCTTTCGTTAGAAACCTTTGAACAAGTCTGGCAAGACGTTTACCCGATAAAGCTGGAGCTCCGCGGAATAGAGCTCAACCCCGCCCTTGCTCGGATCGTATCGGGAAACGAAAAAGTGATTGTTGTTGAGTGCAGTATGGACATTGACGGTTACGAAGCTCCCTTTTTCTTCTGCTTCCCTCAGGGGCTCTTCATGCCCATAAAAGATCTCATCTTCTCAGAGTCCCTCTTTGCAGAGAAAGACCCGGTTTGGGAGGAGCACCTCCAGAAAAAACTCCTGAAAACAAAGTTAAAAGTCTCTTTAGAGCTTTCAAGAAAAGTTTTTCCGCTTAAAGAGATTCTCTCCTGGAGAATAGGAGACCGTATAGAGCTTGGAGTCAGTAAGGATGACCTTTTAAAGCTCTACGTTGAAGAGAGTCCGAAATTCCTTGCCAGGATGGGTAAGGTGAAGGAAAGGTACGCAGCCCTTATCTATAACTTTATAAACGGAGAGGGAAATGGCAGAGGAGGAGAAAAACCAGGAAGAACTGGCGAAGGAGTGGGAAGAGGCACTGAAACAGCAGGAAGGGGAGAAGAGTCAGGAGGAGCTGGCTAAGGAATGGGAAGAAGCCTTAAAACAGCAGGGTGAAGGAAAACAGGAAGTTCAGGATGATCAGGAGAAGATAGCCCGAGAATGGCAGGAGGCTCTTAGCACTCAGGAGAGTACTGAAGAGAAAGCGTCTACTGGAGAAAGCTGTAGTAAGGAGTTTGAAGTTCTAAGGGACATTCCCCTTGAGATAAGCGTTGAAATAGGTTCTACAAAGCTTTCCCTTGAAGACATACTAAAACTCCACGCAAACAGCGTGGTAGAGCTTGATAGGTTTGTAGATGAGCCAGTTGATATAAAGATAAACGGTAAGCTTGTAGCAAAGGGGAGACTGTATCAGGTTGAGGACAACTACGGAGTTGAAATAGTTCAGATAATAACGCCGGAAGAGCGCCTTAAACTGATTGAGGAGTAAGCAATGGCACTAACAGTTCAGTCTTTGTACGTTCTGGCTGCAGGTGGAGAGAGGGCAAAGGAACAGCTTGACATAGTTACAAACAACATAGCAAACGTTAACACTCCCGGCTTTAAGAAGATTCTTATGGAAGAGTTCTCCCAGCACATTCCGGAAAACAAAGGAGACAGTTACAACCTTCTCGTTTTTCCCAGGTTTAAGAGAACAGACGTTGTTTTAACTCAAGGAGTTTTAAGGAAGACGGGAAATCCTCTTGATGTTGCTTTAAAGGGAAGAGGTTTTTTTACAGTAAGGGTTAAAGGTAGAGAGGTTTATACCAGGAACGGCCACTTTTTCCTTGACTCTACTGGCAGGTTGGTTGATGCTCAGGGAAACCCGGTTCTTGATATTTCCGGGAAAGAGATTATCCTGAATAATGAATCAAGAGTTACAATTACAGAGGATGGCGTAATCTACGAAGGAGATAGAAAAGTAGGAATTCTTAGAGTAGTGGATTTCTCCTCTGTTAAGCCTCTGGGGGATTCCTACTATGAAGGCATAGGTCAGTCCATGGCAACAGATGCTACAGTTCTTCAGGGTTACCTGGAGGGATCAAACGTCAACCCGGTTAAAGAGATGGTCAGACTGGTAGAGGCGCAGAGGCGGTTTGAGATATATGGAAACTTAATGAGAAGTATGGATCAGATGAACCTTAAGAGTACTGAATTGGGAAGAGTTTAGAGGAGGGAGACATGCTGAGAGCTCTCTGGACTTCAGCAACAGGTATGGAAGCCCAGCAGACAAACCTTGACGTTATCTCAAACAACATTGCCAACGTAAACACCGTTGGTTTTAAGAAATCAAGAGCTAACTTTGAAGACCTTATCTACCAGGACATCAGAGACCCCGGAGTTATGAGCTCCGACGAGAATAGAGTCCCTTCAGGTATTCAGATAGGTCTGGGCGTGAAGCTCTCAGATGTAAGCAAGATATTTACACAGGGAAGCCTCATGAAAACAGATAAACAGCTGGATGTTGCTATTCAGGGACATGGTTTTTTCAAGATAGAGCTCCCTGGAGGAGGTGAAGCTTACACAAGAGCTGGTAACTTTCAACTTGACGATCAAGGATACTTCGTTACCCCTGAAGGCTACAGACTTTCACCGAACATTCAGATATCTGCTCCGGAAACCGTTGTCAGCATCTCAATATCTCCAAACGGAAAAGTTTTCGTAGTCAGAAACTCCGGTGGCCAGCAGGTAACAGAGGAAGTAGGCCAAATAAAGCTGTACCGTTTTATAAATCCCGCCGGACTAAAAGCTATTGGTGGCAACCTCTTTGTTCAGACGGACGCTTCAGGTGAGCCTATAGAAGGGGATCCCAACACCGACGGCTTTGGTAAGCTGGCTCAGGGCTTTCTTGAGGCCTCAAACGTAAACATCGTTGAAGAGATGGTTAATCTTATAGTAGCTCAGAGGGCTTACGAGATAAACTCTAAAGGAATAATTGCAGCTGATGAGATGCTCAGAACTGTTGCGAACCTTAAGAGTTAAATTTCTGATTTTTTCGCTCTTAATCCTGCCTCTAAACTCTTTTGGAGCAGAGGTGGTTCTTAAAGTAAAGTCCCGGGTATCTGGAAGGGAGGTAACTCTTGGAGAGATTGCTACTATAAAAGGTACTCCTGTGGAGAGAGAGCTCCTCTCGTCCGTACCTGTGGCTGATGCTCCACCTCCGTGTGGGTACGAGAACCTCTCTAAAGAAGCAGTTGCAAAAGCAGTTGTCAACTACATTCGGGAAAACGGAGTCTCTTTTAAGAAGATAGAGATTAAAGGAGCTGAACGGATAATAGTTTTTTCTACCTGTTCAATCGTTGACGGAGAGCACCTTAAACGCCTTATTCTCAATTTCTTTAAACAGAACTATCCCGATTACGAGGTCATTTCTGTTCCACGTATAACCGTTAAACTTCCCTACAGAAAATTTAAAGAGAAACTTTCTCTTGACTACCTTGGAAATTACTCTGCCCGTTTTATTTACGAAATAACCGTTAACGGTGAAGTTGTAAAGAAGTTCTGGATACCTGTGAGGGTAGAGAGAAAGGTAAAAGTTGTAGTTGCAGCTAAACCCATACCCAGAGGAACGAAGATTACTTTAGACGAAATAACCCTGAAAAAGGTTCGTGAGAGCAGAGCAAGGGGTGGAACTGATAATGTTTCCTCAGTTATAGGAGCAACTGCAAGAAGAGATTTCTTACCAGGAGACGTTATAACAGAAAGAGGAATTGTTCCCAATTTTGCGGTTAAGAAGAATCAACCTGTAAGGGTGGTTTACAGGAACGGTGCTATTAAAGTGGAGCTCCTTGGCATAGCTCTACAGGATGGAGTTGTGGGGAATATAATAAAAGTGAAAAATCCATCTACCGGAAAAGTCCTGATATGCAAAGTTACTGGAAATGGTTTAGTGGAATTTGTCTCTCAATAGTTTTTCTCTTCTCCGGATGTGGAGAGGAAAAACGGGAGGTCGTTGTGTTCCCCCGGGAGCCAAAAACTCTTGCCGTTCATAGAACGGTGTCTCCTGGTTCACTATTTACAGGTTACGATAACCTCTTCTCTGATCCAAAAGCCCATAACGTGGGAGACGTAGTAACTGTTGAAATCTACGAAAGTCCAACAGGAAGTGGTTCTGCCAAAACAGACTCTGCAAAGAAAAGTTCCTACGACTTATCCGTTAGTAAGCCTTTAGTTTTTGGGAAACCCTTTCCCGGTAGGAGTAAAAACCCTCTAATTGGATTTTCAACCTCTCCTTCAAAGTCGTTTAGCGGTAAAAATTCTACCAGTAGAAATGCGAAACTGATAGCTACAATATCTGCTAGAGTGGAAAAAGTCTACCCTAACGGTAATCTCTTTATCGTTGGTGAGAAAATTATAAGAATAAATGATGAAATTCAGATTTTGAAAATATCCGGTATAGTCAGACCAAGTGACATAGGTCCTGATAATACAGTTCCCTCTTCAAAAATTTCCGATATGTACGTTGAATACAACGGTAAAGGATATTTTAACGAATCTCAAAGACCTGGCTGGCTTGCAAGATTCCTTGAAAAGATATGGCCTTTTTAGAGGATGTGATGTTCTTAGTAAGAATTTTAGTTTTCTTAATTGTTATGACCATTTCTGCCTACTCTACAGAAGTTAAGATTGGAACTCTTGTTAACGTTGAAGGAGTAAGGCCAAACTATCTTACCGGTTACGGTATTGTTGTTGGTCTTAACGGAAGTGGCGACGGAACTACCAGTATTTTTACTCTGCAGAGTATAGCCAACATGTTGAGAAAAATGGGGATATATGTTGATCCCGGGGCTATAAAAACAAAAAACGCTGCAGCGGTTATTGTTACAGCAAAGCTTCCTCCGTTTGCAAAACCCGGAATGACCTTTGACGTTGAAGTTGCCTCTCTTGGAGACGCAAAGAGTATTGCCAACGGCGTTCTTATAAGAACACCTCTAATTGGTCCCGACGGAAAAGTCTACGCTTTTGCTCAGGGGCCAGTTTCAACAGGTGGAGGTTACAGTGAGTCAAACAGAGGAGGGAAGATACAGAAAAACTTTCCTACTGCCGGTATTATTCCCAACGGAGGAATCGTTGAAAGACCGTTACCCTTTGAACTTTCGGATCTTAAAAACCTTACCCTTACTCTTAACTCTCCCGATTTTTCTATGGCTAGTGAGATAGCAGACAAGATTAACAGTTTCTTCAAAATGAAAATCGCAAAAGCTGTAGATTCAGCAACTGTAAAGGTGAAATATCCTCCTGGAGTTGATGAGGTTCAGTTTATATCGGAGATTTTAAATCTTAAAGTTGATACCAACCCTGAGCCAACTGTTGTAATATATGAGAAAACAGGAACTGTAATAATGAGCGGTGACATAAAAATAGATCCTCCTGTTTACGTTTCCCACGGTAATATTTATGTATCTGTAACGAAAACTCCAATTGTTTCTCAACCTCCACCGCTTTCAGGAGGTAAAACAACAGTTGTTCAGAAGGTTCAAACTCAGGTTGTAGAGGAAAAAGGGAGAATTTTCGGCATATCTTCAGCTTCTCTTAAAGATCTTGTGAAAGCTCTTAACCAGTTAGGGGTTTCACCGGGAGATTTAATAGCGATTATCCAGGCAATAAAGGCAGCTGGAAAACTCCATGCGAAGTTGATAATTATGTAGGGAGGGATAATGATAGGGAGTGTTGAAAAGGCTTTAACTTACTGGGATCTTTCAGGTATTGAGAAGATAAAGAGTGGTAAAGAGGCGGTTAAGCAGTTTGAGGTGTTCCTTGTGGAACAGTTTCTGAAAGAGGCCAAAAAGTCTCTTCCAGATGGGCTTTTCTCCCCAAAAAAAGATTTTGCATCTAGCCTCTACTACGACCTATTCTGTATGGAGCTCTCCCAGAAAATAGGAGAGGGACTGGGGACGAATATTGAACCACTGTTTAAGAAAGTCCTCTCAGCTTACGGGAGAGAGGGAGTTTAATGAGAGACGCTCTTTCCCTTTACTACTCTAAGGTTTACAGGTATTCGGATCTGATTTTCGTATTTCTGATACTGACGATTCTTGCCAGT
The DNA here is from genome assembly GCA_015490195.1 of Thermovibrio sp. GTDB lineage: Bacteria > Aquificota > Aquificia > Desulfurobacteriales > Desulfurobacteriaceae > Balnearium. The sequence goes on along the minus strand of WFYG01000008.1, from coordinate 190,804 downwards.
ATGATACTTCCCATTCCTCCTTTTCTTCTTGATATTCTTTTAACCTTTAGCATTACGTTCTCTCTAGTAATACTTATGACTACAGTCTACGTGAAGCACCCACTGGAGCTCTCCTCATTCCCCTCCCTTCTTCTCCTTGCTACCCTTCTCCGGCTGTCACTGAACGTTGCTACAACTCGCAGGATACTCCTTCATGGAAACGAAGGTCCAGACGCAGCCGGTAGTGTAATAAAAGCCTTCGGTCAATTTGTTGTAGGAGGGAACTATGTTGTTGGAATTATCGTCTTTGCAATTCTTGTAATAATCAACTACATCGTTGTAACTAAAGGAACAGAGAGGATTTCTGAAGTTGCTGCCAGGTTTGTTCTTGATGCAATGCCCGGAAAACAGATGAGTATTGATGCTGACCTTAACGCAGGTTTAATAGATGAAGAAGAGGCAAGGAGGAGAAGGGAAGAGATAGCTAGAGAGGCCGACTTTTACGGTGCTATGGACGGTGCTTCAAAGTTCATAAGAGGAGATGCTGTTGCCGGAATAATCATAACCCTAATAAACATAATAGGTGGTCTCATCATAGGAATGGTTCAGCACCATATGAGCTTTTCCAATGCCCTTAAAACCTTTACCATCCTTACAGTAGGAGACGGTCTCGTATCGCAGATTCCGTCGCTTATAACCTCAACTGCTGCTGGTCTTATGGTTACGAGAGCTGCAGCTGAAACAGACCTTGGTCATGAAATATTCAAGCAGCTTACAAAGTACCACAAACCCCTATTCATGGCTGCCCTTACGCTGGCCGTTATAGGTATCGTCCCTGGAATGCCCACTCTCCCCTTCTCCCTGCTTGCGGCACTTGTTGCCGCCGTAGGTTACATGGTCTATAGGTACGAGGCCCAGAAAGAAATAGAGGAGGCACAGAAGAGAGCTAAAGAGCTTATGGAAAAAGGGAAAGAAGAGAAGAGCGAGGAACTGATAGTTCAACCTGAGCCGATAACTCTTGAAATCGGTTACTCACTTATCCCCTACGTTGACGAAAGTCAGGGTGGAGAGGTTGTTGAGAAGATAAGAAATCTCAGAAGACAGCTGGCCAAAGAGCTTGGAATAGTCATACCTCTGGTTCACATAAAAGATAACCTTGAACTGAAGTCCAACGAATACAGAGTTCTCCTCAGAGATGTGGAAGTTGCAAGGGGTGAGGTAGAGCCGGGCAAGTACCTGGCAATTGATACCGGAGGAGTAAGAGGAAAGATTAAGGGTAAGCCTACGAAAGAGCCTGCGTTTGGGCTTCCTGCTTACTGGATTGGAGATTCTGAGAAAGACAGAGCAAAACTTCTGGGATATACAGTTGTTGATGTTCCAACCGTAATAGTTACCCATCTTTCAGAAATTATAAAGAAGCACGCCCACGAGATATTAAGCCGTGCCGATGTGAAAGAGATGGTTACGAAGCTTGCTTCCCGCTACTCTATTGTGAGAGATATGGTTCCAGACCCCGTATCTTACGGTCTTTTAACCAAGGTGATTCAGAACCTGCTGAGAGAAGGAATTCCTGTGAAAGACCTGCTTACAATAATAGAGGCTATTGCAGATAACATTGAAAAGACACAAGATCCGGACATTCTTACAGAGTTTGTCAGACAATCTCTATCCCGTCTGATAACGAGCCTGTATGCGAAAGATGGCGTTCTGACAGCCCTTTCCCTTTCTCCAGAAGCTGAGGAGTTTATACTGAAAAAGGTTAAGGAAAATGATGGTTACCTGCCGCCACTTGATCCGGTTTTTGTCCAGAATCTCGTAAAGAGTGTTTCTGAAGGGGTAAGCCACTTTTTAAGGCAGCAGCTTGTTCCGATACTTCTTACCTCTCCTGCAGTAAGGCGTTTTGTCAGGACAATTCTTGAACCTTATCTGCCCAACGTGGCAGTCGTTTCTTACTCAGAGATTGAACCGGGAATTCAGCTCAACATAGTAGGGGTGGTTGACGGAAAATGAGTGTGAAAGTTTACGAGGGAGAAGACCTTGACGCCCTCATAGAGAGGGCAAGAAGTGAGCTCGGGGATATAGAAATACTCTACTACGAAGTGGAGAAAGTTCCGGGGAGGTTCCCCTTCTTCAGGAAGAGAAAGTATAGGCTCTTCGTTACCGAGAAAGACGACGAAAAAGAGAAAAGAGAGATTGAGAAGCTGGAAGGGGAGCTCCGGGAGTTAAAGGAACTCCTTCTTAACCTAAAAGAGAATTTCTCAAAACTTCCGGCTCAGCAGACGATTCCTGTTCCTTCTATTCCTGAACACCTTGAAGATAAAACACCCTGTCAGATGCCCCAGCTGGAAGAGTTTACAGGAGATGCTGCTGAACTTATAAACCTTCTTGTAAAAAAGGGAGTTGAACCTGAAATTGCGGTAGAACTTGTTAAACTGTCCTGTGGACTTGACATAGAGACCGAAAAATTTGACCTTAACACAAATACATTTAGAGAAGCTCTTATAAAAGCTTTTCAGGAAAAACTTCTCTTTACTGGAGAATTTAAGATAGAGAAAGGAAAACAGAGAATTTTTGCATTTATCGGTCCCACTGGTGTAGGGAAAACGACAAACCTTTTTAAACTTGCCAGCAAGTTTGTTATTGACCAAGAACTAAAAGTTGGCGTTATATCTACAGATACCTTTAAAGTTGGAGGTAGCCAGCAAGCCAGAATATACGCTTCCATATTAAATGTTCCTTTTTATGTTGCGACCGATCAAAGAAAGTTAAAAGAGATAGTAGATAATCTTTCAGATCTTGATGTTATACTCATAGATACAGTAGGCAGAAGCCACTATGATTACTTCCGGCTTGGAGAAATAAAAGCTACGCTTTCTATTCTTGGTACATCAATTGAATATGTACTCCTTGTTTCTTGCAATTACGATACCAAAGAAGCTATGGAAGTTGTAAACCGTTATAGAAGTTTCTTTCCTGTTGATTTCCTGCTCTTTACGAAAATAGATGAATCCTCCCGACCGGGAGTAATGGTAAACGTAGGGGTAAGGTCTGGATTGCCTCTCTCTTATGTCAGTACCGGTCAGCGGGTTCCTGAAGACATCAAACTGTTAACGCCAACCCTTATATCTGAGTTTCTGTTGGGAGGCTGATGGAAAGGCAGGCAGACAAACTGTTAGAACTCGTGAAGGATAGAAACAGAGAAAGTAGATGTAGAGTTCTCTCCTTTGTTAGCGGTAAAGGGGGAGTTGGAAAAACTCTTATAGCAACTTCTTTTGCTTATACTCTTGCAAATACTTTTGGTAAAAAGGTTCTGCTACTTGACTGTGATATAGGACTGGGAAACGTTCACCTGCTACTAGGTCTTGATCCTTCAAAAAACCTGAAAGCCGTTTTGAGGGGAAGTTCCCTTAAAGAGGTTATTCAGAATATCTACAACTTTGACGTTGTTCTGGGCTTTTCAGGAATAGATTCGCTGGAAGAGCTTGAATCCTATGAGGCAGCTAACCTTCTTATTCAAATAGATAGAGTACTTGAAAACTATGACTACGTAATCCTTGATAACTCTGCTGGTATATCTCGTTTTACTGTGAACTTTTCCCGGGCTGCAACGGAAACCTACATAGTTACCAATCCTGAACCTACAGCTCTAACCGACGCTTACGCATTTATAAAGAGCGTTTACAGAGTTTACGGCTACACTTCATTTAAAGTAATTGTTAACGCAGTGTCTTCCCGTAGGGAAGGATTTAAAGTCTTTGAAAGATTAAGGCTTTCTGTTGAAAAGTTTCTCCAGTTTCGCCTTAAACTTGCCGGGATTCTTCCCTATTCGTCAAGAGTAAAAGATGCACTGACATCAGGGATGCCCCTTGTTCATCTCTACCCTTCAGATCCTTTTTCACTGGAGTTAAGGAGAATAGTTCAGCTTGAAACAGGAGAAGTTCTTCCGGAAGAAGAAGAAAGTTTTATAAAAAAACTAATTAGATTTCTGAAGGAAGGTGTTTGATGTATACAAAGTCCAGAAAAGATCTCGTAATGGAGCATCTTCCTCTTGTAAAGAAGATTGCTAGCAAAATCTACAGTAGGATACCTGACGGTATTGTAGATTTTGAAGAACTTGTCAACACCGGTGTTATAGGTCTTATAAAAGCAATAGAGCGTTACGATTCCAATAAATCTAAATTTTCAACTTATGCTTACATAAAAATAAGAGGGGAAATCTTAGACTATTTAAGAAAACAGGATTTTCTTCCAAGAAGTGTGAGAGAAAAGATAAAAAACGGTGAAATTTCTGACTTGAAAGAGGAGATTATCACTCTTGTCTCAATTGAAGAAAAACTTTTCGGAAATTCAGAAAGGTATTTTGTAAAGGATATTCTGGTTTCAGAAGAGCCTGAACCTGAGGAGGTACTCATAAAGGAAGAGGCAAAAAGAGTTTTAGCAGAGGCTATCTCCGAATTGTCTGATAAAGAGCAGCTGGTTTTACAGCTTATTTTTGTAGAGGGACTTGATCTAAAGTCAATAGGTGAAATTCTGGGGGTTTCGGTTTCAAGGGTTTCACAGATAAAGACGGGTGCCCTTAAAAGGTTGAGAAAATTATTAGAACGTAGGTTATAATTTGAATGGTATGATAGAGGGAAAGATGAACGTTCTGAGTATCCTATTTGCTGGTTTAAAACCATCAGACAGGCCGGTGGTTAAAGTTACTGGTAAGTTCAGGTTAGAATTTGACAGCCTGTTTACCGCCTTCCTGGGGGAAAAGAATGAAAAAAAATTAAATCATCTGAAGTATTTTCCTCTAACTGCAGGTTCTTTAACTGGTTTAACTGGTGGAGTTAACGGGTTTTGTTTTAGTTCTCTGGAAAGAGTTAAACCTTCATTAAGGAAAATAGGGGATTTTAGTATATATATTAGAACTTTGAAGCAGGTTTCTGAGCATAGAACAGTTTATAAGTCAGGTGGAAAGTTGAGCTTTAAAAAAGAATGGCTGTCTGGCTGGGGGCAGACTGCAGGTATGAATGAACTGGTGGAAGTACCAAAAAGTTTAAATAAAATTTTGTCTTCTTCAGATAGGAAAGTTCGTAGACAGGTACATCTTTCAAAAACAGAAGGAAAAAAGAGAACTGCAAACTTTTCATCTTCTGTAAAAAACTTGAAGGTGCAAAAAGCTTTTCTGTATCGTGCTGTTAGTCCTTTGAAGTTGGGCTCTTCTGAAATGGTGATTCGTAGTTTAAGTACTTTAAAAAGAAGAAGATTGTCTTCTGAAAGAGATGAGCAGAGGTCAGGAGATATACGTGTTTTTTCCGGTTCATCTGCAGTAATCTTTTCAGTCCATAGCTTTCCTTTGCTATGTGACAGAAGAAAGGGCGACCTGAAAGGTACCGTTTCGGGTTCAGGGTTTAATTTAAGGAGAGAGAAGAGAGAAGTCTCTGGCGGAAAAGGCCTTCAAGTGCATTTAGAGGAGATGAAAAAAGTTTTGAAAGGCATAAAATATATAGATGCAAGTTTTAAACAAAATCCTGGCTCAGGGATAAGGTTACAGGACGGTAGGGGGCTACCTGCTACAGTTTCTGCTAAATTTGTTAAAGCAGAGTCGGTAAGACCTTTTGCTCTATCGCTTGTATCGGAGAGTTTCACTTTAGGAGAAGTAGGGGATAAGTTAAGCCTTATAAGGACTGGCAGTAAGTCTGTTCTGAGCATAGATAGAGACGAAAGTGGCAAACGCTCCGTTCTTACCTTAAGGTATTCGGTATCTAAAGGAAATAAGAGCGGAAGAGAAGAAAACTATAATGCATCCTTTCCCCCCGGTAAGCTTCCCGCTCCGAAAGGAGCTGTAGTGGACAGGAGTTCCCCCCCTCCTGTCCACTCTTTTTCTTCACCTGTTCCAAATACCAGTTTGCCCACACAGTTTTTACAGGAGGGTTACTTTAGCTCTAATAGTAGTATACACTTTGTTGGTTCAATTTTCCCTACTTTTAGCTTAAACTTTGGCAGTAATACAACAGGGAACTTTTCGGGTAGTGGCAATGAATCTTCTCAGTTTCAACAACCTTCAGGAGAGGCTAACCATTCCGACAGTTTCCAGCTCTCTTTTTCAGACAGGAATCTTCACCTCTTTGTTGCAGTTAGAGGAAGGACTTTTAATATGAATCTTAACCTGTTTTCAGGTATGCAGTTAGACCCTTCTACTCTAAGGGAGATTGTTTCTATAGTGGAGAGCTCCGGATTTGTTCCTGGCAGAATTGTTTTAAAGGAGCGAAAAGAGCGTTACTTCTATAGTGGCAGAGTTGCTGAGAGCATGGAGTTGAAGGTTTGAGGTGGTGGTTCCCTCTGCTTCTGGTTCTTGTCTGGTCTTCCTGGGCGGGAGCGATAACTGTTGACAGAGATGCAATTTTGTACAGGAAGGGAGTAAAGCAGTTTTCTATTGGTTCTTATTCTACGGCTCTTGATTACTTTTTGAAGCTGTTGAAGCCTGATTCAAGGTACTACTCAAAGAGTCTGCTTATGCTGGCCAAAACCTATTACGCGATAGGTAGAAAGACCGGTAACAAGAGATTTTTCTGGCAGGCACTTAACTATCTTCAGCTCTATTTTATATCTCAAAAAAACAAAAAGTTGCCGTGGGATTATTACTACATGAAGGCCAGAATTTACGAGGCTCTCTCGTTCTACGAACAGGCTCTGGCTATCTACAGGGTAGCTTTCCTTGCTGCTAAGACGGAACAGCAGAGGATTGATACCACCCTCGGTATTGTTAGAACTGCGGTCTGGAGCCGCAGAATGGACATTGTTGACGAGTACTTTATACTGGTTTCAACGGCAAAGTTAAACCCTCAGGAGGAGAGAGAGGTTGAATTCTTGAAAGGGCTTATTCTCTTTTCGGAAGGGAAGTATAAAAAGTCACTTCCTTACTTCTTTAAGCTCTACAAGGAGTTTGAAGATTACCTGATAGATAATCCCGAGTACTATCTGCTGGTGGCAGAAGATATCTACAGGACGGGAGAGCTCACGCTGGCAGAGCAGATTTTCAGAAGAATTGTCTCTTTAACGAAGGATCCTTTCGTTATAAGAAGGGCTATTTTGAGACTGGGGGATATAGAACTAAGGAAAGGAAACAGGAAACTGGCGTTTATATACTACTACTCAGTTATTAGGGATTATCCAGATTCAGAAGAGGCTTATGTTGCAAGGCTTAAAATCATTCCAATGATGGATGACCCTCAGATAAAGTATAGAGCTCTCCTTTCTGGAGACAGAGCCTTTAAAGACCCGATAAACTTTATAGCCAGCGTTCTGGTTAACTACAGAACGACCTATGTGGGAATTTATGCCCTTGCTGATCTGGGCTATCTTGTGTTTAAGCTGGGAGCTCCCCGTAACGTTTTCAGGCGTCTTCTCTGGGAGGTCTCCCTCGTCTTTCCTCAGCAGGTAAAGTACGAACAGAGAGAATTTATCAGATACCTGTGGGAGCCCTATTTAATGAAGCTTCGTCCTGAAAAAGCCTGTCAGCTGTACAGATCCAATCCAGAGTTCTTTCAATCAATCTTCGGCAAAAGAGTGCTTCTCAAAATAGCTTCTGATCTGAAAAAGTGTAATCAAAGAAGATTAAGAATAGAACTCATTTCCTATATGTTGAACCGCTGGAAAGACGACAACAGCAGGCTCTTGATGGCAGAGGCTCTCTTTGAAGACAAAGACTTCTCTGGTGCCTTAAAGGTACTGAAAGAGGTAAAGGATAAAAATACCTGCCGTTACAGACTGCTTTACTCCGAAATTCTCATTATATCAGGAAAAGGAGTAATAAATCCTGATTCTTTTTTAAAGAAATGCAGAAACAAAAAAGATATAAAATTATCAGCAGTGGTTGTCGCGTTTTACTCCCAGCTTGGGAATATTGATTCTGCATTCAAAATTTACCTGGAAGCCAGAAAAGGGCTTCTAAAGAGGTACGGCAGAGACATTGTTGTGAGAGCAGCTCTTGATGCTCTCCTTGAAGAGGCTTTACTTAAAGGGCATTATGATGTTGCCTTAAAGATATCGTCAGACCTTCTTAATTCAGGATACAGAAACTGTTTAGTGGGAAGCTATTTCACCCTTTCTGCGGTGCGGGCAGGAGAGTTAAAGCTTGCAGAAAAAGGCTTTAGAGAGATAAAGGCCTGTGTAGATAATCTCTCGTTTCTTGCAAAAACTGCTTATGAAGATGCTGTTTTAGGGGGGGAGAACCGTGAGTATCTTCAGGTCACTAAATGAACTTGAAGAAGGTGTTTCCTACTTCTTCCGAAGGTCGGAAGTTATTCAGAGTAACATTGCAAATGTGGATACTCCTAACTACAAACCTAAGGATCTTCTCTTTGAAAGAGAACTTGAGAACTCCTTTCACCTGAAAAAAACAGATCCCCGGCACATTGACCCCTCGGGACCTTTAGTGAGGTTTAAACTGGTCAATTCACCCGACTATTCCGGTTACGATGAAAACAGAGTAAACCTTGACAAAGAGCTGGCGAAACTTGCAGAGACCAATCTGATGATAAGGCTGATTAACGAAGCTATTCGTAAAGAAGTAGGAAAGCTCAGGCTCGTTATTCAGGGGAGGTAGTCATGATATTCAAAGGACTTGAAGTATCACTTACAGGTATGCTTGCCCAGAGAGTAAGGATGGATATTGCTTCAAGTAACCTTGCCAACGCAAACTCTACAGATGAAAACGGAAAACCCTATAGGAGAAAAGTTCCCATTTTTGAAGCGGTTCTAGATAGTTCGGGAGATGTGCCGGTTTACAGGGTGAAGGTTAAGAAAATTGTAGAAGACCCTTCTCCCTATCGTCTTCGTTACGACCCTTCAAGTCCTCTGGCAGATAAAAAGGGTTACGTGAAGCTTCCCAACGTAGACCCTATCAGAGAGATGGTAGACATGATGTCGGCAATGAGAAGTTACGAGGCCAATTTGACGGCATTTAACACTTATAAAAACAGTATTTTGAACGCAATAGACATTTTAAGGGCTTAAGGGGGTGTAATGAGAGTTGAACTTAATCTGAACCTGAAGTCCCTTTTACCTTCTGATGGGAAATCTAAAAATGAGAGTTCCTTTACAGAGATCTTTGAAAACTTTCTTGCAGAGGTGAACCGGCAGCAGCTTTCTGCCAGGCAGGTTGAGAGGGCTCTCTCTGAAGGAAAGGTGAAAAATGTAGAAGAGGCTGTTTATACCATTGAAAAGGCAGACCTTTCCTTGCGACTCCTTACAGAGATAAGGAACAAAGCTCTTGAAAGTTATCAGGAAATAATGAGGATGCAGGTTTAGTAAGGGGTGTCTTCATTGAAGTTTGAAGAGATAAGAGAAAAAGTAGAATCCTTTTTGAGAGAAAAGGCCAATTTAAGGAATATAGCGCTCGTTCTTGGAGCTTTGACTTTACTGTCATTTCTAACCTTTATAGTAGTTAGTAAACACTCCTCGGAAGATTATGCGGTTCTTTATACCCATTTAAGCCCGGATGATGCGGGTGAAATACTTTCTGTTCTTCAGAAACAGCACATTCCCTATAAGATTATTGGTGACGGTTCAATTATTCTCGTTCCTAGAGATAAGGTTTACGATGTAAGGCTTGAGCTTGCGGCAAAAGGAATACCTCACGGAAAGGTAGTTGGTTTTGAAATCTTTGACAAAACAAATCTTGGTATAACCCAGTTTCAGCAGAATGTAGAGTATTTGAGGGCTTTAGAGGGTGAACTTGAAAGGACTATAAAAAGAATAAATGCTATAAGAGATGTTAAGGTTAACATAGCTCTTCCAAAAGATTCAATCTTTGTAAGACCTTCTGAAAAGCCTAAGGCTTCAGTTCTCGTTGATCTGTGGCCTGGTAGTGATTTAACGCCTGAGCAGGTTAAGGCCATTGTTTTCCTCGTTTCTCATGCCGTTCCCGGTTTAAATCCGGAAAACGTAACGGTTGTTGATAACCGTGGTAGAGTCCTTACAGATATGCTATCTGAGAACGAGGATGAAGCGGGAGCCAGCAGGGAACTTCAGATAAAACAGAAACTTGAGAGAGACATTGAGCAGAAGGTTGAATCAATGCTTTCTCAGGTTCTTGGCGGTAGTAAGGTTGTTGTTAGGGCTTCTGTAGATCTTGAAACAGGAAAGGTTCAGACAAAGAAGGAGATCTACGACCCCGACATGACGGCAGTCGTGAGTCAGAGGAAGATTCAGGAAGTGGAAACCGGAGTAAAAAAACAACCGCAGGGAGCTCCCGGTACTACAACTAACGTTCCACCGGTTGTAAATCTCGGAGCTCAACAGCAAGTTCTGAAGAGAGAGAAGAAAGATGTAACCACAAACTACGACGTCTCAAAGACTGTAGAGGAGTCGTTAACTCCGGTTTTCAGAATAAAAAGAATAACGGTTGGCGTTTTGGTTGACGGAAAGTATAAAAAAGTGAAAACAAAAGACGGGACTATTGAATATAAGTTTGTTCCGAGGTCGCCGGAAGAGATAAAAACCTACGAAGAGATAGTAAAGAGTGCTATAGGTTACGACCCTAAACGGGGAGATGTTGTAACTGTAGCCAGCGTTCCCTTTGAAGCCAAACTGCTGATAAGCCAGAAAAAGGGCGAGAAGAACAGGACGAATCTTTACTATATTGCCGGAGCAGCAGCTTTACTCCTGATATTACTCGTTGTCTTTCTGATTAAACTTCTCAAAGGAAAGAAAGAAGAGGTTACACCTCAGCAGTCACAACTGCCGGAAACAATCATGGCTGAGCTTGAGACCAGAAAGCGGCAGGAAGAGATTGAAGAGATGAATTTAGAGCAGGATCCTCTATACCTCAAACTGGTAGAGGTTGGTAAAGATTACCCAGAACTCCTCACCAACGTTATAAGCAAATGGCTTAAAGAGGAGGGATTAAGATGATAGAGCTTGAAGACTTCTCGCACCTTGCAGAGCTTAAACAGAAGATAGAGGAGAACAGGGAAAGAGAAGAGGAGGGGAGCTCCAGAGAGTACATTGAGAAATTTTACAAAGAAGAGCTCTTGAAACTGCAGATGAAATATAAAGAAGACCTAGAAAGGATCAGGAAAGAATTCTACAGGAAAGGATATCAGGATGCGCTGGAAAAAGCCCGTGCAGAATACGAGAAAAGACTACAAGAGTCTGTTAAAGAAGTAGAGAAACGCTACACGGACGAACTTAAGGAGCTCAGGATTAAATTTGAGGAACTTTTACAGAACATGAAACAGGAGAACAGCAAAACTGTGGAAGGCTTTTTGAAAACGATTACAGACTCTTTAATAGAAATTCTCAACTTCCTTTACATATCTCCTGAAAATACCCACTTTATTAAAGAGAATTTAGAGAAGCTTCTTGATTCTTTCTCAGATGAAAAGCTAATTTCTCTAGAAGTTGGAGAAAAACTGGGTTCAATTTTAAAAGGAGAAAACGTGAAAATAGACAACGAACTTGGTGGAAATGACTTTCGCTTAATTTTTAAAGGCTTCATTATAGAGTCAAAAATCAAAGATAAACTGCAGATTTTAAGGGAAGAAATTGAAAGAGAGGCTAAAAAGGCTACCCAGGTATAGGGTCAGAGGGAAAGTATTAGGAGTTAAAGGAGCAATAATAGAAGCAAAACTCCCGGAAGTTCACATTGGCGACGTCTGTACGGTAAACGGTTTGATTGAAGCAGAAGTTGTTGGCTTTAAGGAAGGGAAAACTCTCCTTATGGCTTACGACGATACCTGCGGAATAACCCTCGGTTCAGAAGTAGAGGCACGTATTTCTGGATTGAAACTTCCCGTTGGGAACTCAATTCTCGGAGCCGTAATTGATCCTTTCGGCAACGTTCTAAATGAAAAGGAATTTAATCCAACAGATTTTGTTCCTATAAAGCCTTCCCCTGTTAATCCTTTAGAGAGAGAAAGGATAAAGGAACCTCTTGATCTCGGTATCAGAGTTATAAACAGTCTTCTAACCGTTGGAAAAGGGCAAAAGGTTGGAATATTTGCCGGAGCGGGAGTCGGCAAGAGCACACTACTTGGAATGATAGCTCGTTATACCTCTGCCGATGTAAACGTTCTGGCATTGATAGGGGAAAGGGGGAGAGAAGTTAAGGAGTTTCTTGAAGACTGTCTGGGAAAGGAAGGACTTGAGCGTTCAGTAGTTGTTGTGGCTACGTCGGACATGCCACCTCTTGCTAAGATAAGAGCTGCTTACACGGCTTTTGCTGTTGCAGAGTATTTCTCCTCCCGTGGGAAAGACGTTCTTCTCCTTTTTGATTCGCTTACCCGTTTTGCCATGGCGCAGAGGGAGATAGGTCTGTCTGTTGGGGAACCTCCTACGTCAAAAGGATACACCCCTTCCGTCTTTTCAGCTCTTGCTCGTCTGGTAGAGAGGGCTGGAAAGTTCTCTGGAGGGAGCAGTATAACAGGCATATTTACCGTTCTTGTAGAGGGAGATGACATTTCCCTTGATCCAATTGCAGACGCCTCTGTAGGTCTGCTGGACGGTCATATCGTTCTTTCAAGGGAGATGGCCAATAGAAGGCTCTTTCCTGCAGTTGACGTGCTTAAAAGCGTTAGTCGTCTTGCTCCCCAGCTGTTGCCGGAGGGAGTACTGAGAAAACAGTCTTTAATATTTAAGCTTGAAAGCATATACAGAGAGAACAAAGAACTTCTGCAGCTTGGGCTATACAAGGAAGGGTCTTCCCCGGTTGTTGATCTCTCCATATACGCTCACAGAAAACTGGAAGAGTTTATAAGACAGGGGATTGAAGAGAGGATCTCTTTTAAAGAATCCCTCTCTCAACTGGAGGATTTGATAGACTCTATACTAAAGGAGGGAGAGCGCTATGGCTGTGGATGGCATCTTCTTGAATAATGACTCACAAGTTAAAGTTGTAGGTCCCGATTACGATAATTCAAAAATGGATAAACAGCAGTTTTTAAAAGTCCTGCTTGCTACTCTTCAGTGGCAGGATCCTCTACAGGCGGAAAATATAAGTGACTTTATTAACAACTCGGTAAAGCTGACAGAGATGGAAGTCCTTGACAATTTTGAGGACAACGTTAACGAGCTGAAAAGTTCCCTTAAGTCGGCAGAGCTTTTCTACGCAACCTCCTTTATAGGTAAAGAAGTTCTATACAAAGGTAGCGAAACTTACGTAAGCAACGGAGAAGGTAAGTTCTACTTCAAACTGAAGGATCCGGCTGCTTATGTTGAAGTTGCCGTAAAAGACCTGGAAGGAAACGTAGTTGAGACAAAAACGTTTACGAATCTGTCTGCTGGAAGTTATCCTGTTGAAATAAATAACCCTGCTCTTCCCAATGGCTATTATAAGGTTTCCATTTCTGCAAAAGATAGCGATGGAAATCCTGTAAACGTGGAAATTGAAAGCTTTGCACAGGTTGAAGGCATTAGAAAGCAGGACGACGGTATATATCTGATTACTTCTCAAACTCAGATACCTTTTGAAAATGTAATTGGTATAGGAGGGTAAGATGCTTCAGTCCTTTTACACTGCTTTTACGGGACTTTCGGCAGACAAAGAGTGGCTTTCTGTAATCTCTGACAATATTGCAAACGTTAACACAATCGGCTACAAGGCAGAAAATGCCGTTTTTGAAGATCTTCTTGCCAGGAGTATGACAACCTTTAAAAACGGAGCTCCCGTTAATCAGGAAATAGGCGGCGGAACCTTCATAGGAGCTACTGTAAAAGACTTCAGTCAGGGAACTTTTATGAATACAAACAACCCTCTTGACCTTGCATTAGACGGTGAAGGTTTCTTCATGGTTAAGGATAGAAGCGGAGTAACTTACTATACCAGGAACGGACAGTTTCGCTTAGACGCCGACGGAAACCTCGTTAACATGCTTGGTATGAAAGTTCAGGGGTGGATGCTTGACGAGAACGGCAATCTGGCCGGAGCTATCGGGAATATTCAGATTCCCATGAGTATGGATCCAAAGGCGACTTCTTACGTTGCTTTTAAAGACCCGAGTAACCTTGACTCCAGAGCGAATTTTATAGTTGATAACCCGAACACGGCAGACGTTGATGAATCAATATTTAACCCTGCAAACTCCGACACTTATAACTATGTAAATAGCGTAACTATCTACGATTCCCTTGGCAATCCTCACAACCTGGAGTACTACTTCATCCACAAAGAGGACAACGGAGAGGCCTACTGGCTCGTCTTTTCAATGATTGACGGAAAACCTGTAGAAATACCAAAAGATGGAAACAACTACGCTTTCTTGAAATTGAAGTTCAAAACCGACGGAACCATAGACGATACGGCCATTAAGGGGTATGGTGCTATAACGGATCAGGGAACGGAAACAGACACCGAAGATACCTCCGACAACGGTGTGTTCTACATTCAAAACACACCTATAGTTCCGGGAAGTATTCAGGAGATAACTTACTCTGTAGGTAGTGTAACAAGAACTCTTATAGATAACGGAAAGGGACAGCTTATTGATAAAGATACGGGAGACATCAGGGGAACTGTTGATTACTCAAACGGGAAGGTCTATATCTCTGAGCTTGCGGGTAACGGAACACAGGATAGTATAGACGTTTCTGCCTATCAGACCTACGATACGAGCGAATCTACCAATTCTCTTGATCCCAAACGGATAGTAACCGATCCTGTGAACCTTGACAACGGAGCTGCTCCTATAACCCTTTCTTACAACATTCTCGGTTTAAAACAGCTTGCAGCAGACTTTATGTTCTACGCCGAGCAGGACGGTAACAGCAAAGGAGATTTAATGTCTATCTCAGTTGCTGAAGACGGAACTATTAAAGCTTCTTATACAAACAGTAAGGTTCAGGACATAGCAAGGCTTGCTATTGCTACCTTTAAAGACAAAGAGATGTTGGTAAGGAAGGGTAGCTGGCTGTATGTACCAAACATGCAGACCTACACTCCGGTTATTATGCCGGGAGGAGTGATCTCAAAAGTTAGAAGCGGCATGCTTGAAATGTCTAACGTAGATATTGCCAACGAGTTTATTAAGTTAATAACGGCTCAGCGTTCATACCAGGCTAACGCCAGAGTTATTACTACAGACGACCAGATACTTCAGGAAACTATGAACATCAAGAGGTAGTAGATGGCTGAGGAGGAAAAGGTAAATCAGGAGCAGGAGGAGAAGGGAGGCGGTAAGAAGAAGCTGATCCTCCTGCTCCTTGTTGTCTTAATAGCTGCAGCTGGTGGTGGGGCGGCATACAAGTTTCTGGTACTTGATAAGAAAAAGGCTGCTGAGAGTAAGGAGAAACAGGCAGAGAGGATTATTGAAGAGATAAAGGCTACGGAAAACGTTGGAGTTATGTTTGACCTTGGAACATTTGTTGTAAATCTTGCCGATCCTGATATTGATAGATACTTGAAGGTTTCTATCGTTTTAGAGCTTAAGGATCAGAAGGTTGAACAGGAAGCTCAGAAGAGGCTTCCCGAGATAAAAGATGCTATCACAACCCTTCTTCTTACGAAGAGGAGCTCCGACATAAGAACCCCCGAAGGAATAGAATTCCTCAAGGAAGAGATAGCCAAGAGAGTTAATGCAATTCTTCCCCTTGGGGGAGTTAAAAACGTTTACTTTACAGAATTTATCATTCAGACAGGTTAAGATGGAAGAGCTTAAAAAGTTTGGGGATATAAAGTTAAAGGTATCGCTTGTTCTGGGGAGCAAGGAGCTCCCCCTCTCTAAAGTTCTAAAGCTGAAAGAGGGAGACTTAATAGTTTTTGATAAAAAACTGGAAGACTACCTTGACGTAAAGCTCAACGACCAGACTTTCGGTATAGGAGAGATTATCGTCATAAACAACAAGATAAGCCTGAGGTTGGTTGACCTTGTCTGAAGAAGCTCTGAAGTTTCTGTTAAATTCTGCTGTTTTGATACTCCTACTTTTGGTACTTTACTTTGTCGTTTTGAAGTTTAACCTTGGAACTGTAAAACGGACGGGCAGAGAGATAAAAGTCGTTGACAGGTATCCCCTGGACAGGGAAGGTTCCCTCCTCCTCTTTAAAGTGAGAGACACAACTTTTCTCTGCTGTTACTCAAAAGGCGAGCTTAAAGTTCTGAGAGAGTGGAAAGATGAAAAAGAGACTGCCGATCCTTCCAGTATTGATACTTCTGCCGGTTAACTCTTACGGACAAACCTTTTCAGATATTGCCGGAGCTCTCGGCCACGTAGATATTACCCTCAAAATTCTCTTTCTCATAACGGTACTTGCAATAGCTCCTTCTATACTGATAACAGTTACAAGCTTCACAAGAATCGTCATAATCCTCTCTCTCCTTCGCCACGCCCTTGGAACCCCCCAGACTCCTCCTAACCAGGTCGTTATAGCCCTCTCTCTCTTCCTTACCCTTTTCACTATGGCTCCAACGTTTGAGAAGATAAACCAGATAGCTCTTCAGCCTTACTTAAAAGGGAAACTAACAGATGTAGAAGCCGTTGAGCGGGCAGTTGTTCCCTTAAAGGAGTTTATGCTGAAGAATACGAGAAAAGAGGATCTAAAGCTTTTTCTTGACATAAGAGGAGAAAAGCCCCGTTCACCAGAAGAAGTATCAATGGTTACTTTAATTCCTGCCTTTATGGTTAGTGAAATTAAAACAGCCTTTGAGTTTGTGTTCGTCATTTACCTTCCCTTTATCGTTATAGATCTTCTGGTTGCCAGTATTCTGATGTCTATGGGTATGATGATGATTCCTCCTATGATGCTTTCTCTTCCCTTTAAACTGATTCTCTTCGTAGTTTCTGGTGGATGGGAACTTCTTATTAAATCAATTCTGCTGAGTTACAGATGACGGTTGACCAGGTTATATTCTTAGGACAGAAAATGCTTGAAGTTGCTCTTATAGTGGGAGCTCCGGTTCTAATAATTACATTTATTGTAGGTATCGTTGTAAGTATATTCCAGGCAGCTACCCAGATACACGAAATGACCCTTACCTTTATACCAAAAATACTGGCTGCTCTTGTTTCTATCTTTGTATTCGGTGGATGGATGTTTATGAAACTACTTGAATACACAAAGGAAAACTTTCATTACCTGCTGCAAATGGTAAGATGAATGAGTTTATAAACTACATTTCTGCTAATTTCGGTTTATTCCTCCTCATTCTTGTTAGACTTTCTTCTTTTTTTCTCGCGTTTCCTTTTATGTCAACCCCCTTTTTGCCTGGTAACGTAAAGGTTCTCCTGGTTTTGGCTCTATCAGTTTACCTGCTTCCTTACGTTAACGGAAGTGTAGACCTTACTCACATTTCTACTGTAAAGCTGTTTCTTCTCGTTTTGAAAGAAGCGATGACCGGTTTTTTTCTGTCTTTAGTAGCTCTCATTTTCTACAGCATATCCATTTATGCAGCTGAACTAATCTCTTACATGATGGGACTTACTGTTGCCAACATGTTTGATCCAACTTTTGGAATGGTCTCAGTTCTTGGGCGTTTCTTCATCTTAATCTTTTACGGAGTATTCTTCGCTACCGGAGGAGATAGAATTTTTATAGGTGCTCTCTTTGAAAGCTTTAAGGTTGTTCCTATCGGTTCCTTTTCACTTTCAGAACCCATTTTCAGGATTTTCCTGAAAGAGGGAGATCTCCTCTTCTTCTTATCCTTTAAAATGGCCTTTCCTTTCCTTGTTGCCCTCTTTATAACCAATCTGTCACTTGCTCTAATAAACAGACTCATTCCCCAGATTAATGTCTTTATAGTTGGTCTACCAGTTCAACTCTTTGTTGGACTTTTTCTCCTTGCAGTTGGTTTCTCGTCAGTAGTTCTCTTCTCGCAAGGACTCGTAGAACGGTTTATAGAGGAATTCCTTCTGGTTTTTAAAATGTTAGGAGGATAAATGGCTAAAGATCCCTCTAAAACCGAAAAGGCAACCCCGCGAAGACGCCAGAAGGCAAGAGAAGAAGGACAGGTTCTTAAGAGTCAGGATGTTCCTGTTGCAGTCTCGCTTATTGTAATTTCCCTATCGCTTATATTTTATTTACCGTTTACATTCAGAAAACTGAAAGAGTATTTCTATTATGTATTCTCTCAGTTTACCTCACCTAATATTTCAATGTTTATTCTTACTTCCTCATACGTTTTTCTTGTTTTAGTTGTTCCTATTTTTATTCTTCTGTTCCTTACAGGGATTCTGGCAAATGTAATGCAGTTTGGCTTCCTGCTTACCTTTAAGCCTCTTGTCCCTAAATTATCTAATTTAAACCCTGTTTCTGGAATTCGGAGAATTTTCTCAATAAAGACTGCTTTTGAAACAGTAAAAGGTTCTTTAAAGCTATTAGTTGCCTTTGTTGTGGGTTACTATGCCGTAAAATACGTTCTTTCAGGTTTTAACTCTCTTTCTTTTATTCCTTTTTATAAAGAGCTGGAGTTTTTAGGGAAAAACTCAATACTTATATTCTTTACTTTCGGATTACTTTCCGTTCCTATTGCTGGAATAGACTACCTGTTTAGACGTTGGGAATACGAAGAGAACCTTAAAATGAGTAAACAGGAGATTAAGGAAGAGAGAAAACAACAGGAAGGGCATCCACTTATAAAGTCGGCAATAAGGCGGCGCCAGAGAGAAATTGCAATGAAGAGGATGATGGCAGAAGTTCCAAAGGCTGATGTTGTTATTACAAACCCGACTCATTACGCCGTAGCTCTTAAGTATGAAAGAGGAAAAATGCACGCTCCTAAAGTGATTGCTAAAGGGATGGACAGTGTTGCCTTAAAGATAAGAGAGGTAGCTATAGAGAACGGTGTGCCTGTTGAGGAGAACCCGGAACTTGCAAGAACGCTGTACGAGAGTTGCGAAATTGGAGATTACATACCGGAAGAGCTCTACAGGGCTGTAGCGAGAATTCTTGCTAAGATTTACCGTCGGAAGGGACTTTAATTTTCGTAAGTATGTTAACTATTTTGTTAACCATCTGTGGATCAACATAATTCATAATCTCGCCGGCTACTCTGCTTTTCATGTTGTAAATGATGTAAGCAGCTTCTTTGGGATCCGTCATCGCAGATATTTTCTGCCCGGCCATTTCAGGATCCATTTTAGAGAAAATCCTGGCAAGCTTTTTATATCGTTCAGACTTTTCTTCTTTAATTTCTTTCTGGAACTCCTCTCTCTCTTTCTGTAGCTTCTTTCTCTCCTCCTCTATTTTTTTCAGGAGTTGTTGGTTCTTTTTGATGAGAGAGATAACTTCCTTTTTTAAGGATAGCAGTTTCTCTATCTCCTTTTTTGTTTCCTTCTTCTCTACCCGTTCCTGTCCCAGAGCCCCGGGTATCAGCAGGCTAAGAGTTAAAACGGCTACTAAGAACCTCATATATCAACCTCTCCAGCTGGAGCTCTTCCCTTTTCAGCTTCTCATTCTTTTTCTTCTCAATAAACTTCTCTAACGCTTTAACTTCTCCTCTCTTCCTTGCTAGAACGGCTCTCTGCTTTTCCGTCGTGGTAACTACTGATTCAATATTCTCCCGTATAGATTGTAACTCTTTCAGGAGATTTTTGCATATCTCAATCTTAAACCCCAGTTCTCGGGGATTTTTAACCTTTAGGCTGTTGAGTTTATCCAGTCTGGAGCGTAACTCTTTCTCTTCTTCTTTTAGCTTCTCAAGCTTCGTTAAAAGCTCTTTAAGTTTCTTCTCTTCAGCAGCTACTTCCTTCTTCTTCATGTTTAATATAGTGTAAACTCCTCTCATCCTTTGTTTTTCACCAGAATTTGAGCCAGTTTCTGCTGTTCTTTCTTAACAAAATCGTGAATAAACTTCTGGTCTTCAGGTTTTATATCTTCGTATTTAACTCCATAGCAGGTTGTATGTCTCCGTGGATAAACGTTTATAACCGTAGCCTTCAGATTAAACTCTTTTCCTGCAAGGGAGAATTTGAGATTCAACTTCGTCATTGGCTGTATTTCCTGCTGGTATTCACTTAAAGGAATGCATACTTTCGCACCACCTGCTGATATGTCAACTATTTCTCCTTTTAGCCACTCTGTTTTATTTTCTGTAGATATTCCTACTTTTACGGGTATTTCAACTTCTACTCTGGTGTACTCCCTTCTCTGATATCTTGTTAACTCAAAGGTGTGAGGTATCTTTAGAATTGTTTTTCCATTTTCAGTGTATATATCCTCCACTATGCCTTCAAACTTGTATATTCCATCCCCTTTTCTTACGAAAGATATTGTAACTTTCTTTCCTTTAACTGCAGGAATACCCTTTTTGTCAATTACAGCCCAGTACATATACTTTTCGTCTTTGTCAAACAGGGCAACTTCAAAGCTTTCTTTTGATTCGGTATACAGCTTCGCTGGTTGAAAGAGCTCTATATCTTTTGTGGATACCAGGGGAACGAAGTAAGGAACGTAGTCAAAACCCAGTTTTATTCTCATATTTTGTATTATCTTCTCGTCTGCGTTAGGGTCTAACTTGAGGTATAGGTCTACTACTTTCTCAAACGGTGCCTTAAATTCAAGTGTTAGAAAGGGATCTCTTCCCAGTTTAAGGGAGTAGTTCCACAGAACTTGCGCCTCCTGTTCGGTTAATCCTCTGTCGCGGGCTTCCTTAAAAAAGTAGTTCTTGAGTTTTTTGGTTTTTAGGTACTCCCTTAGTAGCCCTAAGAGGATTAGCGTAAGTATGAGTATGGCAAGTATCAGGATAAATGTTATGATTGTATCTATTCCAGCTCTGGGTAGCTTTAGGAAACTTAAATTTCGCATGAGATTTTCTCCGAAAATTGATTATTTATTGTAGCAAAATACACTCTTTTTTCAGAGGACAGAGATTACATTTTTTAATTTGAATTTTTTTATTGCAGAGAGTTTTTGCATGTTCTACTATAAGAGCGTGTAGCTCTTTGTAAATTTTAAGGTTTTCGTCTGCTGGTTTTATTTCCCGTTCAACCCGTTCTTTTACTTTTCCGTAACTTTCCTTTTCAGAGCTTATGAGATTTAATCTGTAGAAAATTCGTTTTGTGTAGGTATCTACGACAAAGGAGGGTTTTTCAAAGGCGTATAGAATAATACTATCGGCAGTTTCTTTTCCTATTCCTTTTATTTTAAGAAGTTCTGACCTTAATTTTTGAGTTTCTATCTCTTTTAGTTCTTTGATTCCTCCGCTTTTGATTATGAATTTGCTTAGATTCTTGAGATATTCAGCCTTCTGACGGAAAAAGCCTGCTGGCTTTATTATTTTTTCCAGCTTAGCTTTCGGACATGTAACGATTTTATCAGGGGTTAACAGGTTTTCTCTTTTTAAGTTTTCTATTGCCTTCTCAACGTTTTTCCAGTTTGTGTTTTGTGTAAGAACGGCTCCTACACACACTTCAAATGGGGTTTCTGCAGGCCACCAGTTCTGCTTTCCGTACGTTTTCAGGAGGGTCTGGTATATCTCCGTTATACTTTTCATACTAAAAAATTTAGTTCAGGAGTTTTAAAGATGATAGATCTTCATACCCACACTTTCTTTAGCGACGGGGAGCTCCTTCCCAGCGAGCTTGTAAGAAGGGCAGAAGCTATAGGGTACAGGGCAATTGCCATAACAGACCACGCAGACTTCTCAAACTACAAATTTCTGTTGGAGAGGCTATACGAAACTTTAGAGGTTCTCAACGAGAACACCTCGGTTGTTGTCATTCCCGGCGTTGAGATTACGCACGTTCCACCTGCGAAAATTCCGGAACTGATAGAAAGGTGCAGGGAGGCCGGAGCTAAAATCGTTGTCGTTCACGGAGAGACTGTTGTTGAGCCTGTTGCTCCGGGAACAAACAGGGCTGCAATTGAGGGGAGAGCCGATATTCTTGCCCACCCAGGCCTCATTCCAAGGGAAGAGGTTGAACTTGCAAGGGAGAACGGCGTTTACCTTGAGATTACGACCCGCAGAGGCCACAGCATAACAAACGGCCACGTTGCGAAACTTGCCACAGAGGTGGGAGCTTCCCTGGTCATAAACACAGACTCCCATTCACCTGGAGATCTTGTTACAAGGAGCTTTGCAATAACAGTTGGCGTTGGTGCCGGCCTTACAGTCCAGCAGGTTGAGGAGTGCTTTGGAAACAGTGAGGAATTAGTTAAAAGGTTGACGGGAAAGAGCCTCCGTTAGAAATTTAACTTCCTGGAGGCGGACGGGGGCTGGTGTCCCCCCCGGACTTCAAATCCGGTGGCCCCGCTAAGAGCGGGGTGGTGGGTTCGATTCCCATCCGCCTCCGCCACTAAACAAGAATTTTCTCGGGGATTTCAGAAACATGTTTTATATCTTTAACAACTTCAAAGCCGTTCTTCTCTGCCTCTTTCTGGCGGAGCTCCTCTATCTTCACTCTTCTAACTTCCCCGGTTAAACCTATCTCCCCAAATAGGGCAACTTCCGGTTTTACAGGTCTATCAAAGTAGCTTGAGATAATTGCTGCAGCAACAGGAAGATCTACAGCAGGTTCATCTACCTTTACTCCACCAACAACGTTCACAAAAACGTCAAAGTTCCTCAGCGGTATTCCTAACTCTTTTTCAACGGTTGCAACGATTATTGAAAGCCTGTTTGCGTTAATTCCCTTTGCCCTTCTCTGTGGAGTTGTGAAAACAGCCCTTGTTACAAGTGCCTGAACCTCTAAAAGGATTGGCCTGCTTCCCTCTATTCCTGCAAAAACAACAGAGCCTGCCTTCTCCTTTGGCCTCTCCTCTAAAAAGAACTGAGAAGGGTTTGGAACCTCTTTCAGTCCTGTTTCTGTCATCTCGAAAACTGCCAGCTCACCTGTTGAGCCGAACCGGTTCTTTATACTCCTGAATATCCTGAAGTTGTAGCCCCTATCTCCCTCAAACTGGAAAACGGCGTCAACTATGTGTTCTAAAACCTTTGGCCCTGCAATCGTTCCCTCTTTCGTAACGTGCCCAACTATGAAGCTGGTTATCCCTTTTCTCTTAGAAAGGTTTGTTATGAAAGCTGCACACTCTCTAACCTGAGAGACGGAACCTGCTGCAGACTCTATGTAGGGAAGGTAGAGGGTCTGAATGGAGTCGTAGATGGTTAAAACGGGATTTACCTTTTCAACCTGTTTGGATATCTCCTCTAAGTTGTTCTCTGAGTAGATAAAAAGGTTTCCCTTCTCTGCCTTTAACCGCTTTGCCCTCAGCGCTATCTGTTCCGGAGATTCCTCTGCCGTGATATAGAGGACCTTTCCCTTATCTGCAAAGAGGCTTGCAACCTGGAGGAGAAAGGTTGATTTCCCGATTCCAGGCTCTCCGGAAATCAGAGAAACTGAGCCTTTTACTACTCCACCGCCTAAAACCCTGTCAAACTCGGGTATCCCGGTTTTCTCTCTCTGCTCTTGGGAACTCCCAACTTCTGTTATGGGGACAGGAGAAGATGTTGATGGGCTTACCCACGAGGAGCGGTGTTTAGGCTCTGTCCTCTCAACTTCTTCAACTAAACTTCCCCACTCTCCACACTCTGGGCACCTACCTGCCCACTTGGGAGTTCTGTAGCCACACTTCTGGCAGACGTAAACGGTCTTTTTCTTTGCCAAGTTTCACCCAAAATTCAGTTCACAGAAGAACTTTTGCTACGTGATATGTGATAAAAGCCAGAATCCAGGCTGTCGTTAAATCTATTGCAATTACTCCTAAAGTGAACTTCCAGCTGTTGCTCTCCTGTTTTATGGCGGCCATCGTTGCAGCACAGGGGGTATAAAGGAGTGTAAAAACTAAGAATGCGAGAGCACTTTCGGGGGTAAAGGTTGACCTTAGAGCTTCAACGAGGCCTGACTCTCCAGTTCCGTAGAGGGTTCCAAGGGTGCCAACCACTAATTCCTTCGCCAGAGCTCCCGTTATAAGCCCAACAACGGGCTTCCAGTCGTAGATTCCAATGGGGTGGAAAAATGGGGTTATGGCCTGGCCGATTTCTCCTATAAAGCTCTTCTTTCCGGCATACTCAACACCGGGGGGAAGGGACGCAAGTGCCCAGATAAGAACTGAAACGGCAAAGATTACCGTTCCGGCCCTGTACAGGAAGTCCTTTACCTCAATCCAGGTTTCGTTGAAGACAACATTCCAGGAGGGGAGTTTGTAAGAGGGGAGCTCTATGAAGAACTCATCCTCTTCCTGCTTGTAGACAAACTTTGACATAAAGAAGGCGAGAAGAAGGGCAAGAACTATTCCGAGCAGGTATAGTCCCATTATTACTGTTGCCTGACGTTCTTTAAAAAAGGCGGCAACAAATACGGTATAAACCGTTAGCCTTGCACTACACGACATCCAGGGAATTGCGGCCATTGTGATGAGCTTCTGGAACGGAGACCTCATAGCCCTTGTTGCGTAAATAGCTGGAACGTTACATCCAAAGCCCAAAATCATTGGTATAACGGAAGCACCACTAAGACCGAAAACTTTGACAAAGTTGTCCCAAAGGGCTGCAGCCCTTGCCATGTAGCCTGAGTCTTCAAGGATTGACATCAGAAAGTAGAGGATTCCGAGAATTGGAACGAAAACAACAACAGCTCCAACTCCACCTAAAATTCCGTCGTTTATGAGTGAGAGGATAGGTTTAGGGAGAAAGCTCAGGTAAGATGTGAACAGCTGGGGAAGAAAGTCGCTGAAAAACCGGTCTATCAGGTCTGTGATGGGCTGGCTGAAGACGAAAGTAAGCTTAAAAACCAGCCACATTATCAGGAAGAAGATAGGAATTCCCGTTAAGGGATTTGTTATTACTCTGTCAATCTTATCGCTCAACGTTTCTGAATCGGCCGGGTGAGAGCTCTTTACAACCTCTTTGGCTATCCTTGAAGCGAGGAGGAATCGCTCCTTTGAGATAAACGTCGGAAGGTCTAAACCGAACCGCTCTTTTATCTCTTTCTCTATCTGTTCAACTTCGTCTAAAACAGATCTGCTGTCTTTTAGCTGTTTTTCTGCAATTTTTACGATTTCCGGGTCTTTCTCAAGGAGCTTTATCGCAAACCACCTCAGGTTGTAGGGGAAATCTGAGCTGATCTGCCTTTTCAGTTTTATTTTCAGCAGGTCTATAGCCTCCTCTAAAACCTCGGAGTAGATGGGCGTAAAACCTTCAGGTTTAAGGCCGCCGGTTGCTACTTGGAGAAAAGTCTCTGAAAGATCGTTAAAACCTTCCCTCTTTGCGGCAGAAACTCCGACAACGGGAAGCTTTAAAATCTGGGAGAGTTTTTTTATATCTACTGAAAATTCCAGTTTCTTAATTTCATCTATCTTGTTTAAAACAATTACAGGTTTAATTCCCATGTCCAGAAGCTCAAGGGTCAGGTAGAGGTTCCTTCCAAGGAGTGTTGCATCAACAACGTTTGCAACAACGTCGTACTCTCCGCTTAAAAGGAAATTCCTTGTAACCCTCTCCTCAAGGGAGTAAGATGTAAGACTGTATATCCCAGGGAGGTCTATGAGTTCAACATCAAACCCTCTGAAGTGGTATCTGCCTGTCTTCTTCTGAACGGTTACTCCCGGCCAGTTTCCAACCATTTCGTTGGTTCCGGCTAGGGCGTTCATAATAGCCGTCTTTCCAACGTTCGGGTTTCCTACCAGAGCTACCCTTATCTTTCTTTTCATCTTTCACTTCCTGTTTCCTTAGGATTTAAGGAAAATTAATATTCATGGGTTAGATAATATTAACTTTCTTTGTATTTTTCAACTATGCTCTTTTAATTTGAATTTACACTTATGAGAAGAGAAAAAAATATATTTGCTTCTTGAATAAAAATTAGGAGGGGTATATTATGGATGGAATGATGTTATTTATCGTCTTTATTGCCCTTTTTTTTCTCTTTACTCTCTACTGGTAGAGTATAGGATAGTTTTTAATATGGATAAATTTCAACTAAGTTAAGATTTAATAAATTACTGAAGGTAACATATTTTCATTAATTGCTTTAAATAGATCCTCATTAGTGTTAAGAATGATCTTCCAAGATTGAGAGTAATGATTATCTTTGATACTGTGTATTATTATGTTTTCTTAAGCTTCATAACTTCTATCTTTGATGCCATTCCTTTGCCAAGGGCGATTCTGCTTCCGGCCACCTCAACAATAAGCGGCCCCGGGGGTGATTTGACGACTTTGATGGGAGCTCCCGGGTAAAGCCCTATTGCTGCCAGCCTGTTTCTAACTCCCATTCCGCCTTCTATATCAACAACCTGAACTGTTTTCCCTTCAGGAACATCAATGAGCTTCATCCTCAATCCTCCTGTAAGTTAGATAGTATTAACTTTATTTGTGTATGTCAACTTGTAAAGAGCATTAAAGATTTCCCGGATGTTGAGGTATAAAATTTGGGTTAAAAAAACGGTTAGGAGGTTTGGAACTATGAATCTGGTGATAATGGCGATAATTAGTTTAGTTGCTTTTGTTCTACTCTCACTTTACTTTGTATGGCCTATTATTCGTCAGAAAGATAGGTTCATATTCAGTGAAGATGAGCTGAAAAGGAGTTTACAGGAGATTTATGAGAACGTTAGCGGGGAAGTTTTTGTCCATGCAGGAGAGGCAAATGTTAAAACTTATTCTCAGTTGAAGCCTGTAATTGAGAATTTTCTCAACAAAAACCCGCAGAATAAAGTGAATTTCGTTATAGGGCCAATTATTTCCGTTAAATCAGAAATATATAAACAGTTACAGGAGAATAAATTTAGTGATTTGAAATTGGAGGAATTGCATCCTCTTTTTGATTTATTATTTAAATATCCTGGCAAAGTTAATATTTATTACAAAAAAGATGACAGTTTCAAAGATATAAACCACTTTGCTATAGGTGGTAATTATCTGTATATGGAGGCTTTTCATAAGCCACTTCAGGAGAGGAAAGCTATACTTGTAGAGAATCCTGTGTCAGGTCTGCGGAAAAAATATGAAAAGTTTAAAAAGTTACTCTTAAATAGTAAAAGCAAAATAATTAGATTAAGCCCTGATAAAGAAAAATTAAAGAAACTAATAGAAAGTGGGCAAATAAAGTTCAGTGACTTCCGGGCTGCTTAGCTTACGGGAGGGAAACATGAAAGATATTGCCGTCTTAACCCTTATTTCTACTCTTATTTTAATGTTTTTAACGCTATCAAGCATGTTTTTACTTCAAACAGCTTCTTTCAATTCTGAAAAACCTCTTATTTGGGAAATTATTAAGATAATGCAAGGGTTAGTAAGTGCTGGAAGTATTGTCCTTTGTGTCGCTTGGTTTATTTACATATTATATATCATAGTCTCCAGTGGTTCTGTTTTTTCAAAATGTAGTGAAAGCCAGATCTTTGTTTACTCTTTAAGTCTGTTCTTTGTTCTTATTCTACTTATGCTGTCAGGATTCATTGGCTTTCTAATTATCCGTTTTCTCCTTCCAGAAGAAGAAGCTATAAATAGAACTAAAAAAGAAGTCGGGTTATAATCCTTCCAAAACGTACAGGGAGGTTTGATATGGACGTAAAGAAGATACCACCGGGAAAGAATCCACCAGAGGATATTTACGCTGTAATTGAAATCCCTCAGGGTTCAAACGTTAAGTATGAAGTAGACAAAGAAAGTGGAGCTGTTTTTGTTGACCGTTTCCTCTTTACTCCAATGTTCTACCCTGCAAACTACGGTTTCGTTCCAAACACGCTTGCAGACGACGGAGACCCGATAGATGTTCTGGTAATCTCAAGACAACCTGTTGTTCCCGGGAGCGTTATAAGGTGCAGGCCTATCGGCGTTTTGGTTATGGAAGATGAAAACGGAAAAGATGAAAAGATAATCGCCGTTCCTGTAGATAAGCTTGATCTAACTTTCAAGAACGTAAAGGAGATAACAGACCTTCCCGAGGCGACACTCAACGAGATTAAGCACTTCTTTGAGCACTACAAAGACCTTGAGCCCGGAAAGTGGGTAAAAGTTAAAGAGTTTAAGGGAAGCGACGTCGCCAAAGAAATGGTAATGAAGGCTGTTGAAAATTATAAAAATAATTAGTTTTCATCTGCCCGCTTCTCTCGGCGGGCTTTTGAAAGTTGATATATGTATATATTTGCCGTTGTATAGTCGTCTATCACTTTTGTGTATAAGATTCCTATGAAGAAGGTAATAGTAAAACTTACTATCGCAGATATTACTTTGTTTGTTAAGTTTGATAACAGATCAAATAAGTTGACGAATAGGAAAACTAAAGCTAAAAATTGCAACGCTGTGTTTAAAGTAAGGAAATAATTTGTAAAGCATCCTTTTGTTTTATAGGAAAAAGAGCAGGTAGAAGAACATGAAAAAGGAATTTTAGTGAAAGTAAATAAGGAGTGCAAAAGCTTGAGCACATATAGAATGATAGGTGCAAAAAATAAAAGAAGTGGTAGGCAAATAAGAATAAAAGGGGGGTCGTAATTTTGTAAATACAGGGATATTGTGGCTAGTATAAAAGGAAAGATAAGGAAAAATGAAGAAATAATACTGAAAGTAAGTTCACTATCTTTGCGTAGTGTAACTGCTTCTTGCAATAAATAGGATTCGTCCAATTGACTTAAATCTTGGAGAGAAACAAATAGTTTACTTTTTGGGGCAAGGTTTATTAACTTAATTCTCTTAGGAGAGGTATTATTTTCCAAATTCTTTAGAATGTTTTCTGTAAATGGTTTATTGAAGCTTATTTCTAATAGAGTTTTAGAAAGAGATAGAAGAACTTCTCCGATTAGTATGGGGAGAAGAACTAAAATCATGATGGTGATAAGATTCAAATTTTTATAAGTCGCACTGCTAATTAAATGATTAATGATGCAAAATAACAAAATTTTACTATTAGGTATTTCCTCTTTCCGTTGCTCTAAGCTCCAGTGTAAATAGAAAAGACTTATTACTAATACAGTTAATAAAAATATAAAACCTACTATGAAAGCTTCTAATCTTCTTTTTGTAACTGATGTTACTGGAAAACTCATTAGTTAGTTTCCTAACCTTAATTTGGTGCCCGGGGCGGGATTTGAACCCGCACGCCCGTAAGGGCAAGGGATTTTGAGTCCCTCGCGTCTGCCAGTTCCGCCACCCGGGCTTAAGTGTTGAGGGGGGACTCTGTCCCCCTATAATTTGGGTCTATAATATAGGCAAATTTCCAGGAGAGTGAAGATGAACGTTAGGTTAGGTTTTATCGGCGGCGGGAATATGGCTGAGGCTTTTATAGATGCCCTTGTTAGCGGGGAGTTTCTACTTCCATCTCAGATATTTGTTTCAGACGTTAACGAGGAAAGGCTTAAATTCCTTTCTGAAAAGTATGGCGTGAAAACAAGTTTAAAGAATTTAGATGTTGTAGCAAACAGCGACGTTGTCTTTCTTGCTGTTAAACCTCAGGTTCTCTCTGCCGTTTTGAAGGAGATTTCAGAGGCAGTTTCTCCTGTTCAGATTCTTGTCTCAATGGCTGCCGGCTACCCTATCAGGAAGATTGAAGAGTTTTTGGGAGACGATAAGAAGATCGTTCGGATTATGCCAAACATTCTGGTAAAGGTGAGAAAAGGAGTGATTGCCTACTGCGATAACTTCAGGCTTTTAGACGAGGAGAGGAAGCTGGTTAAGGAACTTCTCTCTCCCTGCGGAAAGGTTGTTGACGTTGAAGAGAAGCTCTTTGATGCTGTAACGGCGGTTTCGGGGAGCTCCCCGGCATTCTTCTTTATCGTAATTGAAGCCATGTGCGACGGAGCCGTAAGGGCAGGCCTCCCAAGGGATGTTGCTAAAGAGCTCGTTCTTGAAACTCTTATAGGCTCTGCCGAAATGGCCAAAGGTGAGCACCCAGAAGTTTTAAAGGACGCCGTTACTTCTCCTGCCGGAACGACCATTGAGGGTGTTGCCAGATTAGAAGAAAAGGGAGTAAGGAGCGCATTTATAGAGGCCGTTAAGGGAGCCTATGAGAGGTCTAAAGAAATTACCAAACTGATTGAAGAGCTCTGATGTTTACTATCCCTGAAAAGCGGTTTTACAGGGCTTTCCAAAGGCCGAAAGGGTTTAAAACCTTTAACGTTGTTGCCGGAGAGAGTGACCTCTGGATAGCCGTTCCTGAAACCGAATACAGGGAGGAAATTAAGAAAGAAATTCTGTCAACGCTTGTCTCTATCAGAGAGCAGATAAAGGCATTCGGAGAGAAGAACCCGGAATTTTTAAAATCTTTAACTCCCTTTAATCTTCCAGCCTTTATTCCCGAAGTTGTAAGGGTTATGGGAGAAGCCTCTAAAAGGGTTGGAGTTGGCCCGATGGCGGGAGTTGCCGGGGCTGTGAACCTCTTTATCGGCAGAAAACTTAAAGAACTTGGTTTTTCTCAGTTCATTATTGAAAACGGCGGAGACCTCTACATTAATGTTGAGAGGTCTGTTGTTGTTTCCTTTTTTCCTAAAAACCCGAAACTTTCAGGGAAGTTAGGGGTGGAGCTCCCGCCGGGAGAGTGGGGTGTTTCAACTTCTTCCAGCAAAATAGGACACTCTTTGAGCCTTGGCAGGACAGATCTTGCAACAGTTATAGGTAAAGATCCGGTTGTTTCTGACTGTAGCGCTACCTACCTGGGAAACAGCAGGAGTGTTGAAGAGGCCAGAGAAAGGGTAGAGAGGCTGATGGAGTTTAACAGGGGAGCTCTGGCTCTGATAGACGGTAAGTTTGTAGTGGCGGGAGACCTTAAACTTGTCCGCTTGACTCAGAAGTAGTGTAAAAGTATAACTTAATTGCAATATTTGAATTGTAAGACGAGGAGCGTTATGAGGATAAAGCTTGCAGCTCTTGTTCTGTTCCTGGCGGGAACTGTTAACGCACTTGGAATTACCTTAGACGAGGCTGTAAAGACAGCTCTTGAGAAAAACAACCTGCTGAAGGCCAAGAGGGAAGAGGTAAAGGAGAAGCTGTACGAGTACAGAATAGCGAAAGCTCATCTTCTGCCGAAGGTTGATCTCTTTTCTGAGTATAACAAAACGACAGACCCGCCTTACGCAATAATGAACAGAATGGAAGTTAAAAAGCTTGACATGTTTAACACTAATTTTAACGATCCCGGGAAGTCCCAGCTTTTTAAAACTGGGCTTAAAGTTACAGTTCCCGTATGGCTTGGAGGGAAGTTAAGAGCTGCCGTTGACCTTACAAAAAAAGAGGTAAAGGCTACGAAGGAACAGCTTAAGAAAGACGAAAATACAGTTATCTACGACGTTGTAAAGGCTTACTATTCCGTTCTCGCTGCAAAGGCATTTGTTGAGACGGCTCAGCTTGCCGTTAGGGATGCCGAGAATCATCTGAAAATAGCAGAAGCAGTTTACAGGGCAGGAACTGGGTTAAAGTCTGACGTTTTGAGGGCTAAAGTTTACCTTGAGCAGATGGAAGAGAACCTTGTTAAAGCAAAGAGTAATTACAGTATTGCACTTAGAGCTCTGGCAGTAGCCATCGGGGATTTCCCGGATGTGGAGCTCTCTGTAGACGGCGACCTGACCTATAAACCGTTCAGCTTTAACCTTAACGACCTGATAGAAACGGCAATAAAAAACAGGCCGGAGCTTAAAGAGCTAAAAGTCAGGATTTCTCAGACAAAAGACATGGAGAGAATGGCAAAGGCCGACTTTCTGCCTCAGATAGGGGCTTTTGGAGAGATATTCGCTGCAGACGACAGCGTTCCCTGGGATAAAGAGAACTCCAGCTGGATGGTTGGTGTAAGGGCTTCAATCAATCTTTTCAGCGGAGGAGAGAAGCTCTACAGACTGAGAAGGAGTAGAATTGCCAGGTTAAAGGTCAAGGAGTACGAGGAGCGAGCAAAGAAGGGAATAGCCTTTGAAGTCTCTAGAGCCTACTACAATTTTATTTCCGCAAAAAAGAGAGTAGACCTTGCAAGGGCTGCAATCGCCTCTGCTCAGGAGTCTTTGAGGATAGTTGAGAAGAGGTATAAAAACGGACTCGCTACAATAACAGAACTCCTTGATACCCAAACATCCCTCAACCAAGCAAGGAGCAACTACGTAGCAGCTCTTTCAGCCTACAGACAGGCAGTTGCAGAGGTCTACTACGCCGCTGGAATACTTCCCAAACGCTACCACGACCTTGTTGAGTAGGTTGTAGGCGAATATGAACACGAAGCTGGTTAACTTGAAGGTTGGTGGAGTATTTACTTATGCTTTTTATACTATAAAAAAGCAAATTAAGGCTATTATTACTGCGAATGTTATATTCAGCAGAAATCCAACTTTCAGCATGTTCTCCTGCTTGACTTCTCCCGTTCCGTAGACTATTGCGTTTGGTGGAGTTGCAACGGGGAGCATAAAGGCACAGGAGGCGGCGATTCCTGCAGGGATTGCAAGTTCTTCAGCAGGAAGGCCTAAACCTTTTGCCGCCGATATGAGAATAGGAACGAATATAGCAGCCGTTGCCGTGTTACTCATAAGTTCTGTCATGAATATCATGAACAGCGTTACAGAAAGAACCAGGAAAAACGGAGAGAGGCCGCTAACAGTTTCTACAAACATACTTGCTATAAACTTGCTGGCTCCGGTAATTTTCAGGAAGTGAGAGAGAGTAATTCCTCCACCAAACAGTATTAAGGTTCCCCAGTCTGTTCCTTTTTCTATCTCTTCCCAGTTAACTAAGTTAAAAGCGAAGAGGAGAACCACTGCAAGAACGGCAACTGCTGCGTCAAAGTACTTGTTTATTCCAAGGAAATGTGAGATAGGCTTACTAAAGAGCCATCCCAGAACGGTTATCAGGAATACTAGAAGAACAAGAGCTCTTCCCCTGTCTATCTCAAACTTTACCTCTTCAAAGGTTATCTCTCCCTCAGGTTCCGGTCTGAAGTAGAGGTAGAGGATGAGGAAGAGTAAAGGTAGGAGGATTAGGACGGTGGGAAGTCCGAACTTCAGCCATTCTGTAAATCCAATTCCTAAGTTTGCCGCTGTTATTCCGTTTGGCGGGCTTCCAACAAGGGTTCCTATCCCCCCCACGCTTGCAGAGTAGGCAACTCCTAACAAAATAAAGTGTTTCAATCTCCAGTTTTTCCCTTTTACGGCTCCTATAACTCCAAGTGCTAAAGGAAGCATCATTGCCGTTGTTGAGGTGTTACTTATCCACATGGAGACAAACGCCGTTGCCGTAAAGAGGAGAAAGGCCAACATGAGGAACGAACCTTTTGAAAGGGAGACGATTTTGTAAGCTATGAGCCTGTCTAAGGAGTATTTCGTCAGAGCCGTTGCAAGGGCAAAACCGCCGAAGAAGAGGAAGATGATCGGGTGGGCAAAAGATGAAAACGAGCCTTTAACAGAATCTACTTCTAAAAAGATTCCAAGTAGTGGAACTGAAAGGGCTGTGACCGGCAGAGGGAGTATCTCAAATATCCAGAAAACGGCGGCAAAGAGTAGGATAAAGAGCCCTTTTTTAACCTGAGGTTCAATTCCTGAAAGGAGAAGAACTGCTGAGAGTATTAGAAAAATAATAAGGCCAGCTATTTTCTTCATAACTTCCTCACTTAACGGTTACAACTTTTAAAAGGTTGGTTGTTCCCGGAACTCCGGTGGGAGCTCCCGCCAGAACGATTATTCTGTCTCCCTTCTTAACCAGCTTCCTTTCCTTTGCAGCCTCTATTGATCTGGCAATTATTTTGTCGGTTGACTCTGCTGGAACAGTTAACAGCGGTTCAACTCCCCATACAAGGTTCAGCCTTCTGAAGGTTTCTACATCGTGGGTTACTGCGTAGATGGGAACGGGAGGGCGGAACTTGGCCACTGCAAGAGCCGTTGCTCCGCTCCTTGTAAACGGAACTATCGCTTTAACTTTTACTTCCCTTGAGAGGTTGCAGGCCGACTTTGCCAGTGAATCCTGGAGGGTGTCTGCAGGGAGCTCTGTATACCTTTTGTAGGGGTAAATCTTTTCTGCTTCCCTTGCTACCTTTGCCATCGTTCTTATTACCTTTACAGGGTACTTCCCTACGGCCGTCTCTTCCGAGAGCATTAGGGCGTCTGTTCCGTCTAAAACGGCGTTTGCTATGTCTGTAACCTCGGCTCTTGTGGGAACGGGAAGGTCAACCATAGACTTTAGCATCTGGGTTGCAGTAATTACTGGCTTTCCTGCCTCGTTGGCCTTTCTTATGAGCTGTTTCTGGATTACCGGAACTTTCTCTATGGGGAGCTCCACCCCTAAATCTCCCCTTGCAACCATTATTCCGTCTGAAACTCTAAGTATTGAGTCTATGTTCTTAACAGCTTCCGGCTTCTCAATCTTTGCAATTACCGGAATCTCCTTTCCAAGTTTTTTAAGGAGCCCTTTCAGCTCCAGAACGTCTTCTGCTTTCCTGACAAACGAGAGAGCTATAAGGTCAACGCCTACCTCAACGCCGAACTTTACGTCCTCTCTGTCCTTTTCGGTAAGTGCCGGAACGGAGAGTTTTGTATGGGGAAGGTTCACTCCCTTGTGGGAAGTTAAGGGACCTCCTACAAGGACTTCGCAGATGATGTCTTTTCCCCTTACCTCTTTTACCTTTAACCTGAAAGCCCCGTCTGAAAGGAGGATTGTCTCTCCTTTCTTAACCTCTTCGTGAAGTTTCGAGTAGTTTACAGTTATCTTTCCCTTATCGGGCTTTCCCGTTGTAAGAATTACGGTGTCTCCCTTGTGGAGAAAGAGGGGCTCTTTAGGTAGTTTCCCTATTCTGATTTTCGGACCGCAGAGATCCATAAGAACTGGCAGAGGTTTTCCCGTTTCATTTTCAACTTTTCTTACCAGTTTAATCCTCTCTTTGTGTTCTTTCTGTGAGCCGTGAGACATGTTGAGCCTTACAACGTTGAGTCCTGCCTCTACCATCCTCTTCAGGACTTTCTCTTCGCTTGAAGCGGGTCCTAAAGTTGCAACGATTTTTGTCTTCTTTTTCAAAGCAGTTCTCCTGAATCTGTTGTTGTAGAATATTTTACCCCCTGTGAGGGAGGAGGAGTTGAAGAAACGGCTGTTTGTTGGAACTTTTGTTTCACTTCCCGAGTTCAAAGAGGTGAAGGCTTTCGTCTCCTCTCTGAAAGTTGAAGGAAAGTGGGTTGAGGAAGAAAACCTCCACTTTACTTACAGGTTTTTAGGAGATGTTGAAGAGGAAAAAATTCCTCAAATTGTCGGGTTTCTGAAACAGAAGCTTAAGGGAGCTCCCCAGCCGAAAGTCCTCTACAAGGGACTGGGAGTCTTTCCCGGTAAGGAGAGGCCGAGGGTTCTCTGGGTGGGGATTGAGTCTGAAGGGGTTGAAGAGATTAAGAGAAGAGTTGACACCGCTCTTGTTCCTTTCGGGTTCCCCGTTGAAGAGAGCTTCACTCCCCACGTAACCCTATTAAGAATAAAAAAGATGAGGCACAGAGGGAAGTTCAACTCCTACCTGTTTAAGATGAGGAACTTTATTTTTGCCGAAAAGGTGGAGCCAAAAGTTGCTCTCATAGAAAGCAAGTTAACGGAGAGAGGCCCCATCTACTCGGTTGTGGAGGAGTTCTGCCTTGATTGAGTACCTGGTTCCCCCTGTGGTGGGAGCTCTAATCGGTTACTTCACAAACTACGTTGCAATAAAGATGCTTTTTCGCCCGTACAGACCTTATTACCTCTTCGGAAAGAAGGTTCCCTTTACCCCCGGTCTTATTCCTGCAAAAAGGGAAAAGCTTGCCGACGCCATAGCAAAGGTTGTTAAAGAGAACCTCTTGACTGAAGAGACGCTGAGGAGCCGTTTGAACGAGGAGAGGATAAGGGAGAGCTTAAGACACCTCGTTGAGGGCTTTCTGGAAAGGTTTAGAGAGAACTCCGGGGAGCTCCTTACTACCTTCTCTTTCTACTTTGGTGAAAAGCGTGTAGGAGAGGTTTTCGGGGAGCTCTTAGACAGAAGTGTAGAAGGGAGCGTTAAGTTCCTCTTCGGTCAGCTCCACGGCAAAAAAGTAGGGGAGATTCTGCCGGAGAGTTTAAAGAGAGAGTTTGAGAAGTTCCTTGACGAAAAAATTGACCAGATAGTTGACTACCTTGCCAGGGAGTCTGAAAGGAGCGAGTTCAGGGACGTTGTCTACTCCCTCGTAAGGGAAAACCTCTTAAGGCTCAGAGAGTTTATTCCCTTCTTTACAGACTCTATGGTCTCCTCTTTCAGCGAAAGGCTTACGAACCTTGCCGTTGAGCTTATAGAGAAAACTTCTAAATCCCCCGATTTTAAGCTCAAAGTCTCAAAGCTCATCTGGAGTAGAGTTCAGGACTTGATGAGCAGAGAAATTGACATAGAGAGTGAAAGCTTCAGGCGGTTTGGCGCCATTCTGGAGAGAGCTCTCTCCTCTTACGGAGAGAAATTAAAAGAGAAGAGACTTAAAGACCTCCTTGAAGGAGAAGCTTCAATTAAAGTCTCTCAGGTTTTAGGGGAGCTTATAGCCGAAAATAGGGAAGTTCTCTCCTCCTTTATAACCGATGAACTCCTAAAGGTTATTGAGAGGGAACTCCCTGTGATTTTAGAAGCGGTGGACATAGAAGGACTGGTTCGTGAGAGAATAAACAGTCTTCCGATAGAGGAGGTTGAGGGAATAGTTTTAAAATTGATAGACGAGGAGCTCCGCTACATCACTCTGATGGGGGGAGTTTTGGGAGCTCTCATCGGAGCGTTTCAGCTAATTCTCATTTAACAGGAGGGAGAATGATAAAGTTCGGAACAGACGGCTGGAGAGGCGTAATTTCAAAGGAGTTCACATTTGACAACCTCCAAAAAGTTGCAGTTGCCCACGGCCTTATGCTGAGAGAGGAAGGGGCAAAAAGAGTTGTTGTCGGCTACGACCTGAGGTTTTTATCTGAGGAGTACGGGAAGTTTGTTGCAGAGACGTTGGCAGGAATGGGACTTGAGGTTGACCTTTCAGAAGGTTTCTGCCCGACCCCTGCAGTTTCCTACAACACAAAATACGGTAATTACTACAACGGAATCGTCATAACGGCTTCACACAACTACGGAAAGTATAACGGCTACAAGGTTAAGGAGAGCTTCGGGGGAGCTGCAAGGACGGAAATAACAAAGAAGATAGAGACAAAGCTCTCCGAGGCTGAGAAGATGGAAAGGCCTGTAGGGAATTTCAACACGAAAGACCTTGTAACTCCATATGTTGAAGGAGTGAGGAGACAGGTGGAGCTCTCCCTCTTTAAAGAAAAGCCTGTAAAAATTGTTCACGACCCGATGTACGGAGCCCAGCAGGGGCTCATGTATAGAGCTCTTCTCGGCACAAAGGCTGAACTAACGGAGATACACGCCTACAGAGATCCTCTCTTCGGAGGAAAACACCCCGAACCGATAGTTGAGGAGAACATTACAGCTCTTATGGAGAAAGTCAGGGCTGTTAAGGCCGACATTGGAATAGCCCACGACGGAGACGGCGACAGGGTTGGAATAGTTGACGAAAACGGCCAATTTGTAAACTCCCAGATAGTCTACGCCCTTCTCCTGCTTCACGTGGTCAGGAACAGAGGCAAGAGAGACGGCATTGTCGTTAAGACTGTAAGTACAGGTTACCTGGTTGATAGGGTCTGCAGAAAACTGGGGTTAGAGCTCCTTGAGGTTCCCGTCGGATTTAAGAACATTAGCGAGGTAATCGTTAAGGAAAAAGTCCTCTTCGGAGGAGAGGAGAGCGGCGGTTATGCCCTTGTTGACTACCTCCCTGAGAGAGACGGCCTTCTGATGGGTCTGTTGATGGTAGAGAAAATGCTTGCAGAGGACAAAACCGTCTCTGAGATGGTGAAAGACCTGTTTGACGAGTTTGGAACCGCCTACTACAAAAGGATAGACCTTCCTGTAAGCGAGGAGGAAAGGAGAGCTTTAGAGAGGCTTAAGGAGAACCCGCCGAAGGAGTGGAAGGGGCTGAAAGTCAGGAGAGTTCTAACTATAGACGGGGTTAAGATAATCTTTGAAAACGACTCCTGGATACTCTTTAGACCGTCTGGAACGGAGCCCGTCTTCAGAGTTTACGCAGAAACCCCCGACGAGAAGACGACAGAGGAACTCCTAAGCTGGGGTGTGAGCCTGGTAAAAAACGGTTAGGAGGGAGAGATGGCAGAGGGGTACAGCTACAGTGAGAGACAGCCTCAGGTGATGAAAGACTACGTTTACGTTCTTGGAGAGGCCGTAAAGAAGGCGCCGGAGCTCCGAGGCGTTCCAACCGGCGTAAAAGGGCTAGACGACCTCTTCTTCAAAGTTGAAGTTGAAGATGGAAAACCTGTCAGGAAACCCTTAGGCGGAATTCCCGAGTATGCGGTTGTAAACCTTACGGGAATGCCCGATACCGGAAAAAGCCTTATGGCGGAGCAGTTTGCAGTTAAACAGGCCTCTTTAGGGCAGAAGGTGTGCTTCGTTACAGTTGAGAGTCCGGCAAACTTCGTTGCCGCCGGGCTGAAGCAGAGAGCTCTCGCCATGGGAATAGACTTTGACGAGATAGAGGACAACATTATCCTGATAGACGCTGCCAGCAACTCAAGGCTTAGAGACGACATTCCCACAATGCTTGACACCCTCGCCTATGTTTACAGAACTTACCACTGCCACAGAACCGTTATAGACTCAATTACAGGGCTCTACGAAGCCAAAGAGATGCTTGCAAGGTCAATCGTCAGAGCATTCTTCAACTTCATGAAAAAGTGGTATCAGACCGCTCTCTTTATCTCCCAGAAAAGGAGCGGACACGACGAGCTCTCAGCCGAGGCTGCCGGTGGATACGCCGTAGGCCACATCGTAGACTGCACGATGGTTCTCTCAAAGGAAATTCTCCTGTCTCCTTCAAGGGCGAGAGCCTTTAAGAAAGAGCTTGGGGACATCCTCAGGCTCTTCAGAATAGACGGCTGCAGGCTCTGTGGCCACGACACAAGGCTTCACCTGATGGAGATTACAGAACTCGGCCTCGTTGAGATAAAAGAGCCACTTGTTGAGTACCTGAGAGGTAAAAAGTGAAAGTAGTCTCCGTTATAGGTGACGGGGGAGTTCCCGAGATGAGCTCCCTCTACCAGGTTGCCCGTGAAGTGGGGCGGCTCGTAGCTAAAAGGGGGTACGTACTTGTAACAGGCGGACTGTTTGGCATTATGGAAGGGGCTTCAAGAGGAGCTAAAGAGGAAGGAGGACTTACTGTTGGGATACTTCCGCACTACGAGAGTGCTTCCAACCCTTACGTAGACATTAAAATTCCTTCAGGAATGGGGCACGCCCGTAACGTTATAGTTGTCTCTTCGGCAACCCAGCTGGTAGTTGCCGTAGGGGGAAGCTACGGAACTCTAAGCGAAATAGCTTACGCTTTAAAACTGGGTAAAACCGTTGTGGGATTTAACACCTGGAAAATTAAAGGAATTGAGAACTATGAAAGCAGTGAAGCTTTTCTTTGCCGTCTTCATTCTCTTCTTTAGCTTTTCTTCGGTAAATTCCATTGCCGGCACAAATAGTCAGCCGGCATCTACTATTCCTTCTGTATATAATCTTCTGCAAAAACTTGAAGAAGATATTAAAGCGGGTAAATCTGCAGAAGTTATTAAGTCGGAAGTGAAAAAAATAGAAAAGGCAAAAAAGGTACTTCCCGTCTCTTACGTTCCTGAACTTAACTACCTTGTCTCTCCGGCTATAGAAGAGATACCACCGGGAAAAATAACCTTTTTTAAGAAACTAATTTACTATCTTTATCCT
Organism: Thermovibrio sp.; assembly: GCA_015490195.1. GTDB lineage: Bacteria > Aquificota > Aquificia > Desulfurobacteriales > Desulfurobacteriaceae > Balnearium. The sequence goes on along the minus strand of WFYG01000008.1, from coordinate 151,234 downwards.
CTGGAAGTATCGCTCAAAGTTTTCCTCTTCCTTATTCTTTTCTATACCTTCGTATTTTACTTTCAGAACACTGAGATTTCTCCTTTAGGGAGGAGAATTCTTACACTTGCAGGAATTGTTCTACTTTCAGTTTCATTTGTTCTTAATGTATGTCCTTTAATTTACTTTCTCTTAGGGTTTGGTCTGATACTTATTGCCGTTCTTAAAAGAAAGAAGCTGTTAGTTTACTTTTCTGCTGCTGTTTTAATGCTCTTTTTCTCCCATACTTTGCAGGAAAATGTGTCTTTGCTTCTTAGATCAAACTCATTTTTATATGAAGTAAAAATCTCAAGGGACGGTTACGCTCCTCAGTACCTTGTTAATTCAGTTCTTAAAAAAGAAGAAGACGCTACACTTGAGCAGATAACTTCAGACCTTGCACTCGGGAAGCTGGATTCAGTATCTCTTCTGAAGAAACTGAAATTTTCAGATAATTTACATAGAGCTATAAAGCTTAACGACCTTGGTTACTTTGAGTTCTTACACGGAAACTTCAAAAAAGCGCTGTTGCTATTTAAAAAGGCTTACACTCTCTATCCATCCTCAGAACTTGAATACAACCTTTACCTTACCTATTCATCGCTTTTAAAATTTGACAAAGCCAACCGTGTGAAAAAAGACCTTTTAAGTAGAGGAATTCACTTAGAAAAACTTCCTCCGGTTCCTGTTTTAATGCACATACCGGCTCCGATACCGGAGTACGAATTTCCTTTCGTGAACTTATTAGGATTCCTGTTAGGAATTTTTTCAGGTGTTCTATTTACCCGTTACTTCCTTGCAGGTTTGGGTAGCTTTGAGCCTGAGCTTCTGCTTGTTCCCGGTATGAAAAGTTTTATCAATTCCCGTTTTAAACATATAATTACAATTACAGTAGCTGTTTTTATAATTAATATTATTTTAGGTAAGCTGATATGCAGCATGTGAAGGGGCGGCTTTCCAGTTTAGGGGATCTGTTGATATTTCTTGATAGGCTGAAGGAGTCGGGAGGGCGTTTAGAGCTTTATCTGCCTTACTATAATGAGGAAATTGTCATCTGTTTTAGCGGAACAAGTTTTTTTATTGACGGAACTTCTACAGATTTCCTCGGTAGAAAGGCTTTACAGGTCTTTCTGGAAAAGTGGCTCCTCGGTGGTGTTCCTCCGGAATTTGAGTTCTTTGAGGGAGAAGAGGAGTGTTCTTCCGGTACTGCAGTCCCAGAAGAGGAGCTCTTTAAGGTAGTTAGGGACCCGTTTCTTGAGAAAATAAAGGAGTTTCCTCAGTTCTTTAAGATTGAAAATATTGATGTTAAGAGAGTTCCTTCCTTCCTTGTTGCTCACAGGACTACTGGTAGACCTGTAAGTAGAGAGGAGGTTTACAGGTACGGCTTGACTCTCTCCGACATTTTAAAGTATATTGAAGTAGGTTTAATTTCTATTAAACCTTATGCGGTTATGGAGAGTTTCCCTTACAGATTGAGGCTTTTTGTTCAGGCACTTGCTCTGCTGGTGGTGATCTACTTTTCCCTTCCTTTAGGGTATTTGAAGTTTAACGTGTTTAAACTTTCAGAGGCAATAAACTGGGGATTGAGAGACAGGATATTAAATGGGGGTGAGAGAGAGGAGCTCCCGGTAAAGGGATGCCTTAAAACCCGGTTTTACCTTATAGATAACATAGTTGTTAACCCGGGGCTTGATGGAATTATCGGGACTTCAGACGACTTAAGTGCTCCCCTTCCAGCCAGGGGTTACATTCCAACTTTTGCCCTGCCGGTGAAGTGATGAAGGTGGTTCTGGTCGGTTTTATGGGGAGCGGTAAGTCAACGGTAGGAAGACTCCTCTCTTCTGAACTTTTTCTTCCCTTTGTAGACCTTGATGAAGTAATTGTTGAAAAGACAGGGTTGTCTATTCCAGATATTTTTAAGCTAAAGGGAGAAACAGGCTTTAGAGAAATAGAGAGAGAGCTTCTTGCAGACATTCTCTCTAGAGAAGAGAGAGGGTTGGTTCTGTCTACAGGAGGGGGAGCTCCCGCCTACAGAGATAACATGGAACTTATAAACAGATACGCCACCTCCGTTTTTCTCTATGCAGACTTAAACACTATCTACAGCCGTATACTGGGAGATACAAACAGACCTCTGGCCTCTCTTGGGAAGGAACAGCTTAAAGAGCTCTACAGAAAAAGGTTACCCTTCTACAGGAAAGCCCATTTCACCGTAGATACTTTTGGAAAAAGTCCTGAAGAAGTTACCCGGAAAGTGATTTCACTCTTAAACGGCGGGAAAGGTAAAACCAGCCGATAAGTGCCAGCACGCCAGACATAGTGAAGAGAAGCAGATGAAAGTAGAAAGCCACTGTTAGAGCATAGCTTCCCTTAAAGCCCAGCAGGGCAAAGCCACCTACCAGTCCTGCCTCGTAAGTTCCGAATCCTCCTATACTGTGTATCGGTAGAACCGTAGTTAACTCTCCAAATGTAGCAACAAACGTTGTTTGAAAAAAGTTCAGATTCAGCTTTCCTGCCTTCATTATGAGGTAGAAAGCTGTAAACTTGGTCAACCAGTTAAGAAAGGAGTAGAGAAATACAAGTAGAACGTTCTTTGTTGATTTAAACTCGGAGAAGAAGAAGAAGAGGGCGGTTGCAAGGCCGAATTTTTTCTTAAGTAACTTAAGTAGTTTAAAGCCCAAAAATAGAATTACTACTATTGTTATTGAGAGCAGTACAGCAACGATCAGGAAAGTTTTGTTTCCCGTTGCTATTCCGAGGGTGGATAGTGTGAAGAGCAGAGCCAGCGAAAGCAGGTCAAATAGTCTTGCAACTACAAGAGCTGCTGAGGAGATGATACCTTCTATTCCAAATAGCTTTTTCAGGATTATTGGAAACGATGCCTCTCCGGAGCGGAATGGGAGCAGATTATTAAAAAACGTGTGAACGGCCATAACGGCGGCAAGCTCTTTTGTTTCTATCTGAGGGAAAAAGAGAGTAAACCTTTTTGCTCTGAAGTAATAGGTAATGGTGTAGAGAAACAAAGAAAGGACAAGGTAGAAAGGGGAGAGCTCCGTTGCAATCCTCTTAAGGTGATGGAAAACATTGTATTCGTAGAGGAAATAGACGAATACTACAAGTATAACAACAGAAACAATAAAACTACCTTTCTTCAACGTTAAGAGCTCTCCTTATCACGTACGGCTTTTTGTTCTGAGACTCAAAGTAAATTCTCATGAGCATTTCACTTATAAGTCCTGTTGTAAACATCTGAAGTCCTGCCAGTATAAACATAACAGAGATTATAAGGAGAGGTCTCTGACCTATGGAGTGCCCCAAAAGTTTAAGTATAACCAGGTAACTGAATGGTATTACTCCAAGAAGAAAGAGGATAATTCCTAAGAGTCCGAAAAAGTGGATAGGTTTTTGTAAAAACTTTTTCATGAACCAGATAAAGAACAGATCAGAGATTACCTTAAAAGTTCTTGAAATGCCATACTTGGACTTTCCGTAAATTCTTGGATGGTGCTCTACCGGTATCTCTATTATCCTGTCAACCGAAGTTACCGTTGAGGCGAGGGCTGGAATAAACCGGTGGAGCTCCCCGTAGAGTCGAACTCTCTTAATTACATCACTCCTGTAAGCTTTTAAAGTACAGCCGTAGTCATGAATCTTTACTCCTGTAAGTTTTCCAATCAACCAGTTAGCAATTTTTGACGGTAACTTTCTGGATACAGCTGCATCTTTACGGTTTTTCCTCCACCCACTTACAACGTCGTAACCTTCTTCAATCTTTTCAAGTAATCTCGGAATGTCCTTTGGGTCGTTCTGGAGGTCTCCGTCCATTGTAATTACTACGTCACCTGTTGCGTAGTCTATTCCCGCAACCATTGCTGGAGTCTGACCGAAATTTCGCGCAAACAGAATTACTTTAACTTTCTTATCCTTCTTAGCTATCTCTTCCAGAATTTGTGGGGTCCTGTCGGTACTTCCATCATCTACGAAGATTATCTCGTAATCGTAAGGAAGTTTCTCAAGAACCTCTTTCAACTTCTCGTAAAGAATTGGAACGTTTTCCTCCTCGTTGTACACTGGAATAACGATAGATGCCTTCTTAACCTTCTCCATAAAGCTTCTCCTTCGGATAGTTGGATATGATTACCAGATAGTGTTTCGGAAGAAGCTCTTTTTTCTTATCAAGAATGTAAAACTTTAAACCTTTTAACCTTTTAAGTCTGTTCTCTCTCGTTATAATCACTACAGGTTCCTTACTCTTTAAGAGCTTCTCTACAGCTTTAAGGTTCAGATCTTTAAGCGGTCCTTTTTTGTAAGAGTAAACTATTTCTGGACTTGTAAAGTTGAAAAACGCAACCTTACACTTCTTACATCTTTCTTTAATAGCTGCAGTCTCTCTACCTATGTAAGGTTTGGCTCTTAGCGGTTCAAGTGAAGGGAGAGTAACCCACTTAAAAAGAATCATTCCGGTTATAAAACCTAGCGTTACAGGTTTCAGGGCGTTTTTAGTCCAAACAGCCCACCACACTCCTATAAAGGGAGGAATCAGGAAAATAAGGCCGATAAGAGGCCAGTGTTTGTACTCCCAGAATATGCCGCCTGCAAGGCTTAAGACTGTAAAAAGAAAAGCCGTTAAGTAGAGGGGTAGTTCCTCTTTCAGGTTAAAGAGGTACCAGGTCGTTATAACGGCAAAAGCTGGGAACGAGGGAAGAAGATAGTGGGCAAGTTTTGTATGAGCAATCTGGAAAAACAGGAAAACTGTAAAGAACCAGACAATAGAAAACTCTAAAACGTTATCTCCGAATAACCTCTTTTCCTTGAAGATCCTGTAAATTGCAAAAAGGAAAAAGAGAGAGAATGGAAGGTATAGCCAGAAATAGTTGACAAAGTAGTACCACCATGCGGTAGGATGGCCGGGAATTTTCCCAAAGAATCTATGTATGTTGTGGAATATGATGAAATCTCTAAAAAATTCATAGCCGTGTTTGTAAAAAATTGCTCCATACCAGGGAAGGACAACTGCAAAATAGATTGTAAAACCTGAAAGCCATGGTATATCTTTCAAAGTTTTAATTAATTCTCTTCTTAAAATTAAATAAATGACGGCTATAAGGCCGGGAAGAACCAGTCCTACAGGTCCTTTTGTTAGCGTTGCAAGTCCAGAAAAAAGGAAAGCCAGTCGGTAGAAATTCCTGTTTTTTCGGTGGAATCCCTCAAAAAAGAAGATTAAAGCACCTGTTATAAAGGAAGTAAGGGCTATGTCTGGCATTGCAACAGATGACATTATTATAAAGTCAAGTAGTGAGAGAAGAACGAGAGACGACCAGAAGGCGAACCGTTCCTCTTTCCACCTTGATAGCCACCAGTATAAAATTAGAATTGTTAAAACTCCGCACAGAGAGACAAAGAACCTACCACCAAATTCACCGATTCCGAAAACTTTGTATCCCAGAACGATTATCCAGTAGATAAGAATGGGCTTGTCAAATCTGAACTCGTAGTTGTAGTAAGGAGTTATGTAATCTCCCCGTTTAACCATCTCGTAGGCAGCTTCAAGGTATTTGGGTTCGTCTTTGTCAAAGGCTGAGTAGAGGCCGTTTGGTAAGACCAGTAGAATGATTGAAAGAAGAATTATAAGAAGAAGGTTTTTCCTTTTCATCGTCACTTCCCAGACTAAATTGTCCTCTAGGAAAGTATAGCCAAACAGGTGAGGAGTAAAGATGGGGTTTAAGAAACTTATGAAGTGTTCAACGTGTGGTAACGTAGGAGAGTTTGAGTACATAGGCTCCAGAGATGTTAACAGAAAGGGGGAAGTTTCAGATATAATCGGTTCGGCTTCTATGTGGATAAGTTATTACAGGTGCCCGAACTGTGGTGCAGTAGATGTTGAATTCAGCCCGATAGGAGAAAAGCCAGACGTTCCTCCGGAGGTTTTTAGGGAAATTGGGAAGAGAGAAGAAGAGTTGGGAAAGTAGTTTTTTAAAGTGGTTTTTATCTCTTCTGTTTGTAGCTTTTCTTATTAACATAGGAGTTTTGGTTCTTATTCATGAGGAGCCGAGAAGGGGAATTATTACTTTTGAGATGCTTAAGAGCCATAACTTTCTTCAACCTACAGTGCTTGGTGTCCCTTACTTTAAGAAACCTCCTTTGCATGAATGGATAACTTCTTTTTTCTCTGTACTCACCGGCGAAGTTTCTGAGTTTTCTCTCCGTATTCCGTCTTCTATTTCGGTAATTTTAACATCTTTAGTTATGTACCTTTCTGTAAAGTCGCTTTTTAATAGCAGAGTAGCTCTTTTTTCCAGTTTGATTTACTCTACTTTTTACCTTGTATTGATAGGGTACGGTTCCAAGTGTGAACCGGATACTCTCTTTTCCTTTTTTGTTACTCTTTCTACATTCTGCTGGTTTTATCTGTTTGAGAAACGAAAAGAGTTCTGGGGCTGGTTTTGGGGTTATCTTTTTACCTCTTTTGCTCTTCTTACAAAGGGTCTTCCAGCTGTTCAGTTTTTCTACTTTTTTGTTTTCTCGTATCTTTTCATGAAAAAAAAGATTGGAAAGCTGTTTACTCTTTCTCACCTTTTCGGTTTTCTGTTAGGAATAGCTCCGTTTCTTCTCTGGCTCTCTTCTATTAGGACGGAACAGGCCATTGAAACTCTGTTCTCAGAAGTTATTTCACGGGCTCCAGGAGAAGTTCCTCTTTTAAAGACAGTTAAAAATTACGCCACTTATCCTTTAAGGTTCGTTGCAGCTACTTTTCCCTGGTCGTTTCTCTTTATTTACTACCTTTTAAGACGGAAGAGGAGGCTGGAGTTTTCTTCCGATACGAACCTTCAGGTTTTACTTCTGGCCTTCGCACTTGATGTTATTCTTTACTGGGTGTTTCCGGGAAGCAGATTGAGATATCTTATGCCTGCTCTGCCGCTTTTTGCGGTTTTTCTGGGGTATTTCTTTTCGGATTATCAAGTTTTACATAAAAGAGCAAAAGAGATTGTTAAATTTTCTTCAGAAATTATTGTTCCTTTAGCGATTGTTGTGGGTGTTATAGTAACGAGGAATCCCTCTTTAATTTTACAGTCAACTGTTGAGTTCCTGATATTTCTCTATGTTGTCTATTTTGTCTTTATTCCGAGGTTTAACTTTACCTATGTTGTTGTTCTAATTTCTATCCTTATGCTTATGCTTAGGGGATTTTATAGCTCTTACTACTATCCTGTTGCTGAGTATAAGTACCCTCCTGTAAGAAAAGTTGCTTCTGAGATTGTTAAGGATTCTTCAAGTTACGGGCTTTTTACGAAAACTACTTATTTGCAACTCTGTTTTTATGTTGAGAGAGGTAGAGACGCTATTTTGCGTTTTACAAAAACTCCTCCACCCAACGCTCTTTTTCTGACTCAGAGGCGTGAAGGGCATGTTTTAAAGAGTTACAGACTTGGAAAGCACACTTTTTACCTCTGTTCTTACGGAGTTAGCTTTTTAAGGCCTCAGGGAAACGGGGAAGAGCAGAAGAAGCACTATCACGAAGGACGAAGTCACAGTAAGGGGAGAGTGGGGTCTCCTGAGGGTTGATTTCTATAAGTGTGGCTCCGTATCCTTTTGCTATTAGAGGTAGCGAGGCTGCAGGCTGAACTAAGCCAGAGGTTCCTACCACTATAAAAACATCGCACTCTTCGGCAAAGTTGAACGCCTCTTCTACAGCTTCTTCTGGAAGGTTTTCTCCAAACCAGACTACTCCCGGTCCTACAGTTTCACCGCAGTTTCTACAGACCGGGAGTTCACCCTCGTCAACCCTTCTAAAAACCTCTTTTTTCAGTTCCTCTTCAGAAATACTTCTTAGGAAACTCTTTGAAGCAAAAAGATAGAGTTTACTGAAGACCTCTGCAGGATAGTGTTTCCCACAGAACCTGCACTTTCCGTCAAAGATGTAACCGTGGAGCTCCACAAACTTTTTACCTCCGGCTTCTCTGTGAAGTCCGTCAACGTTTTGGGTTATGTGGAGGAAGCGACGGAAGATCTTCTCCATATCTGCGATTGCGTAGTGTGCAGAGTTGGGTTGTGAGTTGGCTATCAGGTGCATTCTCCAGATGTACCACTTCCACACCAGTTTAGGATCTTCCAGAAAGGCTTCAAAGGTTGCAAGTTCTGCAGGGTTAAACCTGTTCCAGAGTCCATCTTTTCCCCTGAAAGTTGGAATGCCGCTTTCGGCACTAAGTCCGGCTCCAGAAAGGACTCCCACCTGTTTAGCAGTTTTTAGAACCTTTATAAATTCAAACATTTTAAAGTTCTCCTTCTCCTTTGAAAATATATTTGCTAATCTGAAATTTAGTAAATATTGTCGGGGGAAAAGGTGATATGGGATGGTGTGTACTCTTTGAGTGAGCTTTCCCAGATTCCAGAAGGAAAATTTCTTTACTGTTTTTTTCTACCGGAAGAGTTTTTCTTCGCTCTTGTTAACGCAGGAGGCATTAGAACCTACTGGCTGGGGTTACTTAAAAACACTCTTCTGACGAAGAAGTCAAACAGTGAGCTTGTATTCAGGTTTTATCTTCAACACTACAAAGAATTTACCATAAGAATTGTTACCAGGGCTATATATTTTGGTATTACAGATAAGATAAAAAGGGAGATAACTACGCTCTTAACGGAAAATTCCTGTCTTAAGTATCTTTTTTCTAACGGCATAGCTCTCCGTGTGGCGTTGAAATCCATCTCTGACGTGGAAGAAGGTAAAAATATTATAAAAAGTTTTATTAAAAGAGCAGAGGGATTCTGTTTTCCAGGTTCGTGCGGTTGTGTTCTCTGTGATGAGTTAGGAGGAGTAGCTGTTCCTACCTACATGGGGGGTAAGGAGATATGTTAATGGTGCCCGGGGCGGGATTTGAACCCGCACGGGCGTGAGCCCACAGGATCCTGAGTCTTATGTTTTTAAATCCCGAAGCTCGGTCTAATTCTTTAAAAAACAAGGTATACCTTAACCTTAATCCTTACTCTTATAGCAAATAGTTTGCTTTAATTTGCTGTGGTTTACGGAATTTTGGTGCATTATTTGGCACATATCTGGCACACTGTATTATTCTGTTAGGTCTATGGATGACACGGCTTTAAGTTTATGTTCCTCTGTGACTTTAGCGTAAATCAGAGTTGTATTCAAATCAAGATGTCCCATGAGTTTTTTAACTGTAACGAGATCTACTCCGTTCATTACGAGATGGCTTGCGAATGTGTGTCTGAGAGTGTGGCAGGTTACGTCGTGAAAACCGGCTTTTTTAGCGTAGTGACTGATGAGTCTACTTAGCTGGTCCTGACTCAGAGAGCAGGGTTTTTCCGGGTTAATCTCTTTGAGCCTTTTAAAGGAGTTAACAGTTTTTGGACTTAAGGGAATGGTTCTATTCCTGTAGTTTTTTGTGGTGAAGTTTTCCCTGTTCACCACTCTTAAGATGCCAGTTTTTAAATCTACATCTTCCCACTTCAGGTTGACAAATTCGGCTCTCCTTAGCCCGGTGTTTAGCAGAATTACCGTATAGAGGTATACGTCTTCTCTGTCTATAACTTCTAACAGTTGATTTATTTCTTCTTTTGTGAGGAATCTTAAGCGTCCCTCTGGCTGTTTAAACAGCTTTACTTTTTTACAGGGATTTTCGGGCAATAGCTCCCACTCAACGGCTTTTGAGATGATTGCCTTTATGGTTCTAAGCTTTTTGTTAACTGTGATCTTTTTGTTCCCTTTTTCTAATAGGTGGAGCTTGTATTTTTCCAGTATCTCGGGGGTTAACCGGGTTAGTTTCTTAACGTTTTTCTTATTTAGGAACTCTAAGAACTCCCGGAAGACGTAGAAGTCAGTTTTCCAGCTGTTTTTCGTTTTATGGAGCCTGGCGTATTCAAGGTATCTTTCCCAGAACGCTTCTATAGATATGTCAACTGGTAAACGGAGGGTTTTCCTGGCTATCTGGAGCTCAATATCCTTGAGCATGAGCTCTGCCATCTTCCTATCTGTGAATCCGGTAGATCGGCGAACTCTCCTGCCGTCGGGGAGCCGGTAGTCAACCCACCAGTATTTTCCACGCTTGAAGATCCTTGCCATGAGCAAATTATATCAATTGGTTGAAATTCAGAGCAAAAGTTCATAAAATACTCTAATGTAGAGCAAAATAATTGCATATTGAGGAACGCCATGCAGGAAGAAATACTTACAGCTAAAGAGGCTGCAAATTTTCTGAAGATGAGCTATACGCATCTGATGAGACTGGCATCGCAGGGTGTTATTCCATCTCATCAGAGTGCCAGAAGGGGAAAGCGATATTTCCTGAAAAGCGAACTAATTGCATGGATAAAGGGAGAGTATAAAGAGAAGCCCTCCCGAAAAGGGAGAGGGCGGAAGCCTTCGTTTAACTTTCCTGTCGGCTGAGGTAGTCGTCAAGGTATTTGAGGAGCTGGTCGTTTACAGCTTCTCTGATGTAGAGGTATGCTAACTTAGCTGTATCAAACTGCTCCAGGTTTTTGAGCCCTCGGAGGATTTTCTGGAAGATCTTTATGTCAGGAACTCTACCTTTTTTCATTGCTCTAAATGTTGTATGGGTTACTCCTGTCATGTCCTGAAGTTTGTAGTAGCTCGGTCTTTCTTCCTGCTGGCGCATCTTCTCAAAGGCTTCTCCTAAAGTCTCAGGAAAGTCTGAAGTGAATTTCAGCCCAGTTTCTGATATGAATTCTTCTGCTTCAGTCAGGATGTTTCCAAGAAGTTGAGACAGAGCTGTGTAGACCAATTTCTCCTTTTCCTGTTTTGTAGCTGGTAGGGCTTCTATTATCCTGGGGAACACGTCGTAACCTTTTCTTATTGAAGGGTGCCTCTCCAATCTGAATATCTGATGTAGATAGGTTGGCGCAACGGGTTTGCCTCTTTTGTTTATCTCTGCTGCCAGCTGCATTACGTTCATGTTGTTTTTCTCTAAAACTCTCTTTAACCTTGCCCGGTAGTCCCTCTTTACTGCCATACCGACCTCCTTGTCTGGTTTTAACACGGTTCATTAGTCAAATTATTCGCATTGCTGAGTTTGTCAAGAGAAAATGCTTGTGTTCCAATGGCTTGCAGGATTAAAACAGGGAAAATATCATGAACAGTTGGGATTGGCGGGAGTTTAAGCAGTCATAGTTTCCTCCAGTGTTCCGTATTTTTGCCGCCGTCAAAGTTAATTTTACGCAAATTACTTGCACTGTCAATATTTGACGCTGGAAAAGTTATAATCGTCTAAAGTCTCGCAGGGAGGGGTGAAATGTTGCGTTTTCTACTCCTTGGGCTGTTCCTTTTAATCTCTGGATGTGGAGGACCATCAATCGGTTCTCTTTCTGGGAAAATAAAAGAGGGGCTCAGGGCTGATGGTATTAACGTTTCCCAGCTTTTTGAAGTGAAGAAGGAGAACTTCTGGTTTCTAACTGAGAAGCGGGTTGCAGATAGGGCGAAGTATGTTGAGAATCTGAATCTTCCTCCTCAGCAGAAAGAGAGTTATTTAAATACGATTCTTTCTTCCTCTATTTACTCGGCTTCTGTTGTGAAGTTAGGGAGCTCCGGGGCGATATCCCTTTCTGTCTCAGTTCAGGATCTGTCTCACAGAGGAGCTCTGCCTCTTGTGGCGAAATCCCTGTTTGGGAAAAAGGCTTTTGTGTTTGTGAGGAATCAGATTCTCACCGGGCAGCAATCTCTCAGACCTGGAAGTTCAGCAAATCCCTACTTTCTGGCGACATCTCAGGGAAAACCTTTTCTCTGCAAGGTTTACCGTTTTAAACTGAGCTGCAGCTACATTCCAGGGTTCACAGATAATTTAGAGAAACAGCATCTCTCTGACGCTGTTGTGGACCTGAGGGACTGAGAAACTACTTTTTCCACTGTTCAAACGGGTCAACTGCAGGAATGGATACTCCTGAGGAGGTAAGCAGTTTCTGTTTATACGCCTGTGATATTAGCTGCTGGATTGCAGTTAGGCTGTTGCTTATCTCTTTTAATAGAGTTATCTCCTCTCCGCTACTGTCTGAAACAGTTTTAGGGGAGCTCCCTCTATATTCGCCCGTTTCCTGAGTGGTAGCTGCAGTTTCTGGAATCTTCGGAATGGGTTTAACGTTTACTCCCTGGAGAATCTTTGCAACGTAGTCCCTGGTCTCTTCAGGCAGAAATCTAAAGGCTGCTGTGAAGTCTCCGTGGAACCTTGAGTAGAGCTTTCCTACTCTCCCCTCTCCGGCGTTGTAGGCAGCCAGAGCCCACCTTACGTCTTTGAACTTATCTAATAGGTATTCCATGTAGGCTTTCTGAGCTGCCAGCTGGGCTTTTGGGTTGTAGATGTCTGGAATTCCCTTAAACCGGGAGAGCTCCGGGTTATACCTCTCAAAGAGCTCCCTCCTCTTTTCCCAGACGTCCACCCAGGTTTGAGGCATAAACTGGGCAAGTCCAACGGCTCCAGCCCTTGAAACGGCATAAGGGTTCCCGGCAGATTCAACCTGAATCTGCCTTTTTAGAACCTGGTCTAAGGAGTATTGGAGTTGAGGCTTGAGTTTCAGCTCCGGTGATAGTGGACTGTGGGTTTTCCGCCACTGTTCTAACAGTTCTTCTTCGTTAACGTTGACTTCCTCAGGTTTTAAAACAATGGAAGCTACTGTTAAAGGAATAGTGACTTTTGAAAGGAGAGAGGAAAATAGTGAAAATCCACGGGAGAGGAGGGAGCTCCCTCCAGCTTCAATCTCTGTGGCGATTCCTCCAATCAGGCTTTTTCCAGCTTTTGAACCTAAATCTGAAAACTCTGAAACAAGTTTTCTTCCAAGGGAGAGGGAAATTTTCCCTCCTATCCATTTCAAAAACCTCTCTCCTAACAGAGTTCCGATAGCAACACCTGCCGGCGAGTCAAAGAAGTCAAAGACGTTTGTAATTGTATCTACTGCTCCCTGTCCAAGGTCTCCTCCAAGCCCTAAAACCTTGTTCTTAATAACGTTTGTATACCTTGTAAATGCGTTTGTGCTTTCCTTGATAACCTTGTCAGGGCTTTCCGGCTTTATACTGAAAGCTCTCTGAAGCATTTCAGAGAACTTCTGTGCGTTCCTGCCTACCTGGAGAACCTGCTGGAACGTCTTCTGGTCTATTCCCAGATTCTGTGCTATTACTGCCTGCTGAACCGGAGATAGATTTCCAAACTGTCTGTATAGTTTCTGAGACTGCTTGATGAAAGCCTCTCCTATACCTTCAATATTCCCGCTTTCAAGGAGTTTTCTCAGTTGTGCAAGGTTAAGACCGGTCAGGTAGTAGGTTTTCTTTAGGTCTTCAACGTTGCCGCTGAGAGCTCCCGACAGCATTTCCATAAACTTTGTGCTGTCTATGTAGCTGTTCTCAAGGGCGGCGGAGAGCTCCTCCATTCCAACTATGAACTTTGACCTTGAGGCTCTGTCAAGGCGGTTCATAATGAAGCCAAAGTTCTGGTCTATATCGCCGAGTATTTCTTTCATCGTCTCTGAAGTGATGTTGAACTCCCGCCTGAGTGCTACTGCCTTGCCAAGGATTTTTTCAAACTCTGCGGCAGGTATGTGGAAGCGCTGGAGCTCGTATATCGTCTTCCCTATCTCCTCAGCCGGAACCTCAAAGGCTTTCTGATATTTAGCCATCAGAGTTCCAAAGTATGCAAGCTCTTTCTCTGAACCTCTTACTCCCTCTCTGAGAGCAGTAACAATGTTGTTGCCGATATCTGTGGCGTCTATATAACCACCGGTTTTATTGACTTCTTTTGCTATCTCGTAAGCCAGCTCAGACTTTCGCAGTCCATACTTCGTGCTTTCATAGAGAGCCTCTGAAAGGCTAAGTCCCTCCTCCTTTAACTGCTCCTTTAAACGGTTGAGCCCTAAACCGAGTGAGACTGTTGAGACAACGGTCTGGGAGGAGAGCTCCTTCTTGAGACTGTTTAACTGCTCCTGCAGGGCAGATTCGTCTATTCTGGGAGTTACGGTCGGTTCTGCTTCCTTAAACTGCCTGTTTAATCTGTCTAAGGAGCGGTTTACATCCCTGAACAGCTTTTCTGTTTTTAGTTCCGGTTCAATGGAGGGAGCTCCTCTAAACAGCCTGTTCAGTTTTTTGAGAAACTGTCTGGAGTCCTTTAAGGTTTTTCTGTATTTCGGTTCAGGTTCTAATAGTTCTGGTTTGCCGATTCTGCTTTCCCACTCTACCGAGCCTTTGAGCTCAGGAATGGCAGGCTTTTCTATGATGCTGCTCCAGTTTACTGTGGATGTGGCTTCTGGTAGTGCAAGAGTTTCTTTAATCCCGGGAACTTTTCCGGATATCTGTAGAGGAATGATCTGGGAGGAGAGCTCCTTTTTGACGGCGTCAATTCCCTTAACAAAAGAGCGGCTGTCTAAAGAGACAGAGAGCTCCTTTCTGTTGAGGCTGTCAAACAGTGAAAGGCTCCTGGCAACCTGCCTGTTGAACTCCTCTAAGAGCTTCTGATTTCTCTGGAAAGGTCTTGAGAACTTGTCTATGTAGGTATGGGTTATTCTGTATTCAAGTTCCATTATAACCTTTTGAGCAATTTATTTGCTATTTCCGTATCAGCTGATGCAGGTCTACGCCTAAGAACGCTCCAAGTATCATTAATCCAAGAGCTAATAGTATAAATACTGCTGCTCTTTTTGAGAGAATTCTAAAGCCTCCATCTAACCACCTTGCAAACTGTGTGGCTTCTGAGAGCTTTTTAATCTCCTGTTTCAGCCCCTCAACCTCTACTTCAAGAGACTCTATCTTCTCAAAGAGCTTGTGATTCGTCTGCTTTTGAGAGTTTTTCTCAATTAGAAAGTTTTGCGTAAATTCTTCTAACTTGTCTCTTATCTCAATTGCTACCCTTAGCTCTTTTCTCTGTTCCTCTATAGAAAGCTTTATCTCTCCAAGTGCATCTTTGAGAGCTTCAAGCGTTTCTGTTGCTCTCTCCGTCTGTTTAACAAGTATTTCCTGCATTGTTGTTAACTGTGAAATTTCTCTTTCATGTTTGAGAACAAGCTCGTTTATTCTAATGTTATTTTCCACAACACCCTCCTACGCTTTGCCCATCTTTTTCTCTACTGTTCTGAGTCCAAAGTAGAAGGCAAAAATGCCGTAGAACAGGTAGTAGTCGCTCTGATTCAATGGGAGGGAGTGGATTTTTGCGTAGATGTAAAAGCCGATCGTGGAATAAGCTATAGATGGTCTTACAAGGGCTCGTATGCTCTTTACTAAAGGGTAAACTCCCTGTTCCCTGAGCTCCTCTTTATAAAGTTCTCTTGCATTTTCTAAGTCCTGGAAAACAAGTTTTTTCTCTTCTAAAGCCTGCTCCATTACGGCAAACTGGAGTTTTGCTTTTATCTCCTCTCTCTTGTTTGCATCCGGAATCACTTTGTCAACGGCTTTCCCTACTAAATCAAGGACGTCGGAGATTATTGGAAATCCCATTATTTACCTCTCTTTGTTATGAGGTTGTAGGTTTCTGTGTCCTGGAAGTGGGGGAATTCCCTGAACCTCCTCCAACCTCCCGCCCACTCCAGACCTATTTCAGAGGCGATATTACCGAGAGCTCTATAGGCTTCTATGTTGTTCCAGTCGGGCTTTCCGCCTTGTAGAGGAACGCAGTCAAAGGCGAGTCCATACTGATGAAAAGACTGCCAAGGTTTTGCATTAGTGATTTTCCTCTTTGCCTCTCTTTCTGTTAGTTTCCAGAGCCCAAGCCTGACTCTTTTCTCGTTCAATTCCTCAAGTGTTATTCCAAACTGTTCTAACCTCCCCTGCATGTAAAGAACTTCTTGCTCTTCTGGTGAACGGTAGGTGCAGTAAATAAGAACATCTATACCCTTTTCTTTAGCCCTTTGCAGAAAGACTTTTGCTTTTTCACGTGTTACAGGGTGAAGATCTTCTAATTCCCTGCTTGCCACCTTTTACCTCCGGTAGTTTTGCAGTATATTCAAACTTCAAGAGCGGACTTTTTAGGAAGAGCCGTGGACTTACTTCGCTTGGATAGGTATTTTTGAGGAGCTCCACTCCTGCATTTTTGAATGCTGCAAATACCAGCTCAGAGCAGAACCACCTGTTCTTACTTTCTAACTTCCAATTCCTGAGAGGGAATCCCAGGATACCTAACCAGTCATATCCCTTACCCAATTGAGAGTGTAGAAAACACTCTATTTCTCTTTTCTGTTCTTTATCAACCTCTACAGAATAGACAGAGAAGTGAGTTCCTGGAGTGTGAACTTCTGAAAACCAGCCTTTTCTCACACCGTTCCACCAGGCTTCCACCACATAAGGGTCGTTAGAGTTTGATAAGTCAAAACAGTAGGCTATGTGAGTGTAAGGAAAGCCCCACTGCCACCACCTGATAAGGCGGGAAGTGAGGCTGATACCCTTAGATGCAAGAATGTAAGCCTTTGGCATCCTATACCTCTAATGGTATCTCTGCATAGGCAGTTTCACACATCTTTTTCACGTTAAGCTGTAGAAGTTGCTCAAGGCTCATTGAGTCTATTTGACTCTCAAGTTTTTCCTCGGCTTTCCAGATAGCCTCTTTCCAGGCGATTATGCGAGCAATTTCAACAGCCCTTTCAAAATCTTTCTTCAGGTTATCAGGAATAGAAAGGTCTGCAATAGCCTGATCTACAGTCTTTTTGCCTAATATCACTAACACTGTTTCATTTCTGACCTGCTCGGGAGATATACCCTGAGAGGCAAATACTCCTTCAAGGTAGCTTTTCTCAGATATAAGGTCCGAAAGCTCTTCGTCAATATTGTTTAATTGTGACTGTATGTATCTGTCAGTAAACCAGCTTATCGTATCCTTTAAGGCATTTTTTAGTTCTTCAGCATCACTGGGTATCAACGGGTTGGGTTTTTCTTCAAAAGCTACTGGCGTTCCATTTTCATCAAATTTCGTTGGAACAGAAACTACCGTAGGAATATTTTCGTAGATGAAATCTTCTATCTTAATTAGCGCTAACATAGTCTCCTCCTTTTAGAATATGATGTTACTTACAATATTACGCGGTATCCCGTTTGAATCTTTTAAAATGCCACTAACAACATCACTCCAAGCCAAGCTGTTTCCAGATTGATCAGTTAATGTATTGCTACTTTGAAAAAATCCTGCTATACCATAGCAAAAATCTATCAGAGGTGTTGATGTATCGTTTATAACAATAGTATTACCATATAGCTGGATAGATGCTAAATCGCTTCTTCCACCCCAGTTATAAAAATCTATTAATCTAAAACCTTTGTTTAAATTAATCTTGCAATAGTTAACGGATATCGTCGGAGCTCCATACCAAGGGTTGTTGTATGCAGGAACAATGAGAGCTCGCTTTCGTGGAGCTAAATCAATACTGTTGTTCTGCACAGCAGGGACATTTATCTTGCACTGGTTTATCCTTAATGTTCCTGCTACGATAAACCCGGGGAGGAAGTTAAAATTGGTTCCATTAATATCAACAATCTCGGGGTCAGCAGTTAAAGTTGGATAATTTGTTGGGTCAATTCCAGGTTCACATGTGATATCTACGTGTTTGTTTTCTATGGTAACAGTACCTGATAGTTTATGCTCCTGTCCAGATCTGAGGTAAATGCGTCCAGAACCGCCAGTAGGTATAGCAGAAATGGCTTTATCTATTGTTTTAAAGGGGGCATCTTGTGTTCCTGGGTTGTTATCATCCCCATTGATATCTACGTATAGAAACCTTTTCCATAGTCCTACTGCTGCGTTAACATCATCCCACATTTGTGCCTTTATCTTTGCCCTATTTGGAATGGTTACATTCACAAGATTCCCGTTCTCGTCAAGCCGAGGTAAAGTTACATCCTGAGGGTTTGGGTCGTAGAAGATTTGATATGCACGCCTGTTCTGTTCCGACATATTCTGAATTAGTCGGTCTAACTTCTGCTGAATCTCAGCCAAATTGAGCCCCATGTTAACCTCCTATGTATTGCTTTAAGAGTCCTATTTCTAAAGAGTTCTGAAGTATTTGATCGCCAAAGGCTGCTGAGGTCTCAAGAATCGCTAATTCGTGGTCAGAAAGTTTTTGTTCATTTAGCGAGATTCTTTCTTCATGATTTGAAAGCTTCTCAGAAGCTGAGACCTTGAATCTGTAGTAATCAGCCTTGAACTGTTCTAAAACTGTCAGATGTTCCTGAATATCAAAGACAGCTAAGGAGATTGCTGAAACTGCGTCAAGGTGAACAACGTCTTGGTCAAACTCGTAGAACGGTATGTCTTCAAAGTTCATTACTGAATCTATTTGTTCCCAGACAAACTGAACCTTGAAACGCTGCCTCATTAGAGGTGGGAAAGGATAAGGAGGCTTGGCAACGGCAAAGAGGGTTCCGTCTTCAAGGTATAAGCCAAAGGTCTTTCCGTACTTGGTCGCCTTATCCTGCGGAATGTCTAAGATGAACTGAACAGTTGAATCGTTTACTGGAACGTATGCAGAAATAGGAGCCTGATACCAGACAGCTGGCAGGTCTTCAATGTTTATTCCCGGGTAGATGTCTCCTACGTCCTGTTCCGATACTTTGAAGTATGCGGGCTTTATCTGTTTGCCTACAGAGCTTGCTTCTATGAGAGCTTTTAGACCGTTTTCGGTTACAACTGTTTTCCCTTCAGCCATCAGGCCTCCATAACTGCTACGGCTTCAGTTTCGTGAGCGCCGTACGTTGCAAAGTGAACGGTTCCTGAAGCTAACCAGACGAGGTCTTTCTGGAAGTCGGCTTTCGTTTCGGTTTCAGGTATCTGTGCAGCTGCTACTTGCAGTCTTTCTTCTGCGAGATAGGAGAGGAGTATTTCCTCTAACCAGCTTCGCTCATTCTTATACTCGTTAATTAACTGAATGAGCTTGTCTCTCAGCTCAGGAGTTATCTGCCTTGAGGGAGAGAAAAATTCTACTTTAAACCTGTAAGGGTTCCCGCCGTATTCAAACCACTCGCTTAGGTTTGCAGGCAGTTCCATTACTTCAAGGACTTTTTCAACTGCAAATCTTGTTCCTTTGAACTTATGCAAGTCTATTGCGTTGGCTAACTGCTTTCTAAATGAAACCGGGAGGATGTCTGAGAGCTTAAAACCCAGGTTGTCTGCCAGCAGTGGAAGTTTGTCTTCAGGAATTGTGTCTATGTCAATCAAGTTCCAGAGTGATTCTATTTCCTTTAGAGCTATCTCAAACTCGGGACTGAATATCTCTTTTATGAACTGATACCAGTCTCTTTCGTTATCCCTGTAAAACTCAGGGAATAGCTCATGAAACTTCAACGTTTACCTCTCCTAAAACGAGGAGTCTGTATCTTTCTTCCGGTTCTACGTCTTGGCTGGGAGTTAGGATGTTGCAGTAATCAACGCCCTCTATTCCATCTATCAGTCTGTAAACGTCTGAGAGTCTAAAAGCCTGTCCTGGAGTGAGAGAGTTGAAATAGTTTTTAAGCAATTTAATTGCTGCTTCTCTGATCTCCTCATAATTGTAGCCTGTATAGGCTTTTACTTTTGCATGAACGTTAACTGGAATGAACTGAACATCTTTTATGTTGACCTTGTCTGTTAGAGCTTTCCTTTTCCGGAGAACTTCATCAACTTTTGCCTTTAAAGTTTCGTCTGCTGCTACTGGATTTCCGTTTTCGTTTTTGGTTGCTATGTAAAGGTCAACAACTCCAGGTTCAGGAGAGACTGCTACTGCATGCTTTACTCCCTCAACAAGGACTCTGGCAAGATTTTCGTAGTCCCAGCCGGTTACTGCTCTCTCGTTTGTCCTCAGCCTGACTATGGCGTTTCTCTTTATCTCTTCTATACTCTCCTCATCTTTTCCGCCGGAAAACGGGAAGTCGTTTCTGACCTTTATGGGAACAATATCTCCATCTATATCTGTTATGGCGTCAACGATTCTGGTTAGCTTTCCGGAAAGGATGTTGCCCTTTGATCCCTCTGTTAGATAGACCTCAATTAAGACATTTGCACCTTTTGGCGGATTGACTACAGTGATTATGTAGCTCTGAGGAGTTTCTTCTATCTTAAAGGCGTTCTTCTCGTTTAAGACGAGATTGTCTGTTTCAGAGTATTCTTCTCCGTCAACGTATACCTTAACGCTGTAGAGCCTTTTGTCTCTTACCTCAAAGCTCTCGTAGAACTCTCCTCTGGCGGTGAAGATGAGGGTCTGGAGTCCCCTCTGAACAGCCCTTACGCTTACCTCTTTTTTGCCAGCCTGCAGGGTTACAGGGTTTTCTGTTTCATAGTAAATGCCGTTAGCCTCAAGCCTTGTTCCTTTTGGAATGGGGATGTCTTTCTCCCAAGGAGAATCTAAGTAGAAAGTGACCGTTCCCTCTGCTGGTTTTCTTCTTTTTGGAGAGTAGCCTATAAGCCTTGCAAGGCTTACTACACTTCTCCTCTGTTTTGCCCTATCAAAGAATAGCTCGTTTTCAAGCTGATTGATGTAAAAACCCAGAGTGTCTATCGCAAAAGCAACAGCTTCTATAAAAACCGTGCCGATATTTGACTCAGTAAAGTCGTTTACCCTGTCTGGATACTTCTCTTTAATTCTCTGTATTATCCTTTCTTTGACGGCGTCAAAGGACAAATCATACTTCGGCATCTTCTCCCTCAAAATAGAAAAAGGCTAAGACAGCCGACTGACCGCCTTAGCCTTTTGAGAGTATTTTAATGCAAATAGATTGCTAAGTCAACTGTTGAAAGAGTAGACTCTTGGTAGAATAAATTTCAATCTTTCTTTAGGTCTTAGTGGGTGCTAAGATGTTAAAAGAATTAACGATAACTAAGTTGGCAAAATTTATCAGTGACCGCCTAACTGAAAGTCAGATAGAGGAAATTCTTTTGGAAACAGGAGAAACAGAGCCCTGTAGAAATTGTGCTGGAGAACCTATCTCTCTTTATAGAGAGGATGACCCGCAACTCTTCTCCAAAGCGAAACGCCTTGAACATATGTTTAGTTATTATTCGCAAAGGGTTTGGTATGATGAGAATTATTACTATTGCTTAGTTGAAATTATAAATGCTTTCTACAACAAGATTCACAGCTTTGCAATCACTAATGAAGGAAAGGAAATTTTAAAAAGGCTACAGGAAGATGGTCTTGAAATAGAAAGGCTTGGGGTCAAGAAAGAAATTTTTGAAGGATTTAGCTTACCAGAAAAAGTTAGTCTTATAAAAGAAAGACTGATGGATTATGATTTTAAAGTTTCTCTTTATCACCTTAACGAAGCCTTATCCAGCTATAAGATAGAGAACTATGCATCTGCTAATAGCCAGATTAGAACATTTTTTGGCTCTTTCTTCCAAGAGGCAATGAAGAAACTTGGAATAAATTGCGAAAGCGAAGGAGATTGTCGTAGGAAATTTTTAGAGGTTTTTCTTAAGCCGAAACTTGAAGAAGAAGAGTTTAAGGCTGTTAATAATATGCTTACTGGATTTTCTAAGTTTTTGCACTTTAAGGGCTCTCATCCCGGTATTCCTGATAAATCAGTTACTGAGTTTCGCCTTACGGTAGCTGTTGCATGGGTTTTATACACTTTAGAATTGCTGAAAGAAAGGCTTTAGCTACTTGGGAATGCAATATCAACCTGTTTGGTTCCGGGAAGTCCGATTATCTCGTAGTAAATTCTAAATTTCACGTAGCTGTCCTTCCGCTCAATGAGTTCCAAATCCTTAAAAACAACTCGCTTTTCCCATTCTTTTATAGCCTCTTCCACCACAACTTTCATTAGCTCTACAAGGACATCGTCGTTGGGCTCAAAGATTACTTTTCTCCAGTCGGAGCCGAAGTCTCTCAGCATTACCCTTTCGCCTTTGGCGGTAAGAACTATCTGCTTGATGCTGTCGGCTATGAGGGCTTCGTCCTCTTTTATCGGCGGCGCTGAGGTGGTTCCTGAGTTAAATCCAAGTCCAAAACCTCTGTAAACTGCCATAGCTATCCTCACAAAATTCTTTCGTGGTCTTCTGAGGTTTCAGCGTTCTGCTGTATCTCGTCTACCATGGCGTTGGCTACTGCCGTTGCAAACCTGTATAGCCAGTTGATTCCGTCTCTTCCAAGTTCTCCCACTCCAAAACCCTGAGAGCGGAGCTCCTCAACTATCCTATCCCTTAAACGCTCTTTAGAGAGAGCCATGGTTACCCCTTACTTGCCTTAACGTTTATGGAGTAGTCTGAGTGGGGTCTTCCGGTGAAAGGGCAGATACAGTCCTTTGTAACTACGCCTGAGAGGTCTCCTGTTCCGCCGTCTATTAGAACTTCACTGTTTGCCTTTACAACTATTCTTCCGTCCTCTCTCAGTATGAGTATCTCGTTTCCGTTTGGGTCCACTATCTTGATAAAGTCCTCGTTGTCTGAGATGTGTATCAGGTTTCCTGCCGGAGTTTTTACGAGAAACTGTTTGTTGTCTTTCATCTCTCCTGATGGTTCCCCTCTGCCGAACCAGGTTCCTATCCAGATGGGTTTTGTTGTGTCTGGCTTCAGGTTGTAGGTTCCCTCAAAGGTTACCCACACGGTATCTCCTACCTTTGGAACCATCCAGAAGCCGTAGCCGGAGCTCCCCCCAACCGGAAAAGCCGGAGAAGCCCAGGGAAGATCTTCAGTCCTGTATCCATCGTAGAGTCCTATTACCCTAACTTTTAACCTCCCGATCCCGAGAGGGTCTCTGTCGTCTTCTACAACTCCCCTGTAGAGCATCTTCTAACCTCTGTTTACTGTTCCGAATACCGGCTCGTTTGCCGTTGCAATTGCGTTCCTTACAAGGGTTAGCTCTGTCTGAAACTCCCCGACAGAGATTGTGTGTTTCACTCCTACAACCTGGTAAATCCCGCTTGTGTAGTGGAGCTTTACTCTGTGTCTGCTTTTCAGGTAGACCAGGATTTTGACGTTGGAAAGAGGTTTTACATCCGGGTCTCCAAAGATTACCGCCCTTGCTGTAATGGGAATGTCAGCGCTTCTTCCCCAGAGATTCCTGAGGGCTATCAGCTCTTTTCCCGTGTCGCTTGAGATTGGTCTTAAGCTCTCTGCCCTGATAGAGACTTTCCTGGTATCAAGCTTAACATTCTTTACTCTCCTCTGGTCTATCTCAAAAACCTGCCTGGTCTTTGTTATCGGGTCGTAGAGAGGAGCTCTCACCCTCTCCCCTGCAGAGTTTATGCCAAGGAGTATGCTCCCCTTTATTTCAGGCTCAAAAGAAATTAGTGGATCGTAGCCCGTGTGTCTTGCGTTGTAGGCAAAGGTTTTCTCAGGTTTGCCCTCCAGCCTCAGCCTTTTGAAATGGAGCTTGTTGTCGCTCCACACAACTGTAAAAGGAGACTGGTTGCTGTGCTGGGTTGCAAAGGGTAGGAGTTTCTGCAGAATGAACTGGTAGTCTGTTTCATTCTGCTGGTAGAAGGTTCCTACCTCCTGTGTTTCGTCAACTTCGCACTCTATGCCGTCTTCCCTGCAAATCTGTTTAACTATCTCAGACGGAGTCCCTCTAAAACTGCGGTTCCTTTCCTTTCCCATTAGAGGGATGGAGCCGCTTGCCACAGTCTTTATCTCAACCTTTATCCCCTCAGGTAAAAACCCTGGAGAGTAGTCAAGTATCTGCCCTTTGAAGATGTATGAGGAGAGACGTCTGCCGCTGCTATCTATCCATCCGAACTGGAACTCAACCTCTGAGCCTATGTGGGAAGCGAGTATGGACTCTACGTAATCTCCGCTTCTGTCAAGGAGAGTTATTGAAGCTACTGCAACTCTGTCTGCCGGTATCTCTATCTCTGCTGAGAGCTCTTTTACGTCTGTTGGGAGCTCCTTTCCGTCAAGCTTTACAGTCAGAAATGGTCGTCTGTTAACCGGAACCATTTATCCAGTCCTCTATGTCTTCAACGTATGGAATCTTCAGCTTCTTTCCGGGAACTACTTCCTCAAAAGGGTTGAGAATCTCGTTTGCTACGGCAATAGCCCACCAGTATTCATGGGTTCCGTAGTAGTTGAAGCTGATAAGGTCAAGGGCTCCCTCCTCTCCCGGCTGAACCGTATGGGTTGTCTGGAACCTTGTAAACTCCGGTCTCTCCCAGAGTCCAAAGTGGTCTCCATATACGGGAGTTCTGGCAAACCGGCTGCCTGACATCAGGAACTCCTCCTAACCGACTGTGAGGAGATTCCCTCTTCCTGAACGGCAAACTCAACAGAAACTGTTGCATACCTGGGAAGCCCCCTCTTAACGTCCCACACGTCTCCATACTGAACTTCAACGTCTCTGACGTTCCCAACGCAGCTAAAGAGCTCCCCCCAAACAAGCTTTACATTTGGCGGAGTTGTCAGGATACCTCCAGCCTCTACCGGGTAGACGAGACTCCTGAGAAAGGAGATTTTCTTCTCAATCTCATCTCCCCTGCCGTAAAAGGTCAGCGAGAAGCTGATAGTTCTTATAGAGGAAGAGGAGTAGACGGGAACGGGAGCAGAGTCTCCTATTACCTCAACGTCTGTGTAGTTTGCGCTTTTTCTCTCTGTAAGGTCTGAGGGCTGGAGCTCCCTCCCCTCTACCTCAAAGGAGATGTGCTCTTTAGTGTTGAGGTCTATCAGCAATCCTCTCACCGCCTCTCCTTGAACTCCTGAGACAGCCTTTCTATAAACCACTTCCTTTCGGCAACAGCCATGTTAAGGGCTTCTGTGTAAGTTATGGAGAAGTGCCTTGTCAGCAGGTAGATCTCCTCCATAACGGCGTTGAGGTATCTACTCTTCTCCTCCCTCGGCAGGAAGAAAGAACTCCAAGGTAATTGGAATGTTTGCCGTGAAGCTCTTTCCGCAGAGCGGGCACTTTAACTCCTGTCTGAAGTCTACTCCGTGGTCAAGGAGCTTTTCGGCTCTCCTGAGTTTTGACAGCTCTCTGCCGACGAGCCCCTCAATGAAGTCTATCTTCTCTGAAATTGGAACGTCTTTTCCGTTGATGCTCTTTATCATGTAGGCGTATCTTACCGGGTAGAGGTCTTCAAGGCTTCTGCCCTGGGCGGCAAGCTGTTCTCTGTATTTCCTTATCTCTTCAACCTCTTTAGACGTTAAAGGAGAGAGGGCAACTTTTTTGCCGTTTATCTCAACCTCCAACGGGAGTTTCTCGGCTCTGATGGGTTTTACGGGGAGCTCCCTCAGGTCTATAAACTTCTTGAAAACCTTTCTGCACGATGGACAGTCTACCTCTACGGCGTATTCCGGGAAGTAGGAGTTGACCCTGAGCCATACAAGGAGAAAAGACTTATCTCCCTCTGTCAGCTCTTCTGCTTTTGCTCCCTCTTTTATACATCTGTTTAAAACCCTGTTGATTGCTCCCTCAACGTTCTCCCCTCCTGCCGAGGCTATTATCTTCTCCTCTCTGCCGGTTATCGGTCTTATCAAAACCGTTTCCGGGTAGCCAATCAGTCCTCTGCTTGGCAGCTTCACTTCTGTAGCTTCAGGTTCAACAAACGCCATAACTTCCTCCCCGGTTTATACTTCCAACTCCATGTAGCGGTAAACTCCCTGGACTTCATACTGCTGCTTTTCAGATGCAGACCAGTCCCAGTTGTGGTTTGCAGGCTTCAGCCACATAGAGGCTATTTTGTAGCTGAACAGCTTTTTTCCCGTTGTATCAAGAACTATCAGTCTTCCGTCAAAAGCTATGTCTTTGATGTCCTGCTGAGCTCCCCCGTTTGACGGGTCAAAGAGGAGTTTCGTGCAGGCTTCAATGAACTTGACTCCTGTAAGGTTTGTATCTTTTCTTATGTCAACGTTGAACGTGAGGTCTCCAGCCCTTAACTGCCCCGGAAGCCTGTCAACAAAGTTGAGATATGGAACCTCAACCTCCTGGACCTCGTTTCCCTGAATGTCAACAACCGCTATCTCCATAGAGATTATCTTTGACTGACCGTTTATTGCGGCTAAAACGGCTGGCGGCGGGTAGACCTCCATAACCGCCATGTTCTTCCTTATGACGTCAAGGAGCGGAGCCATAGGGCTCATATCTCCAACCGTTGGCGGAGTGAAGTTGAAACTAAATCCCATCTCTTACCTCCAGGCAATTAAATTGCTCTACTGAACGTATTCATTGAACTCTGCTCCTGTTCTCAGTATTCCAAACTCACTTACAACTATTTCGGCAGCCTTTGTTGGCTTGATCAGTGCCTTTCCATACATGAGGTATTTATCTATCCTCTCTGGAGTGTTGGTCGTCTCGTCGCAGATGGTCTTAAAGTCGTAGAGTCCCCGTCTTCTCTTGATGTCTTCAAGGAACGGGTCAACAAGACCTTTCCACTGCCTCCAGGTGAACGGGTCGTTTGGCTCAAATACCAGGTAT
This sequence comes from Thermovibrio sp., assembly GCA_015490195.1. Lineage (GTDB taxonomy): Bacteria > Aquificota > Aquificia > Desulfurobacteriales > Desulfurobacteriaceae > Balnearium. The sequence continues at coordinate 124,918 of WFYG01000008.1, read as the reverse complement.
TTGGTGGAGGTTGCTATCACTTTCCTTATGTAGAGGAGAAGTCTCCGAACGTTTACTCTGTCAAGGGCAGAGGGTTTCCTCTGGAGGGTTTTCTGTCCCCAGATGGCTATGCCGTCTTTCTTAAATCTCATTATTGGGTTGAGGGCGTTCTGGTTGCCATACATGAGCTCCATTTCGCCGTGGGTGGGGTTATACTCAACGTTGAGTGGAGTGACGAGCCTTCCCCTACTAAGACCAGCCGGAGCAAACCACGGCTCTGCAACTGTGTCTGTGTAGGCGTAAACTCCGGCTACAAAACCTTCTGGAGGAACCCAGACTTCCCTGTCCCTCCACTGATCGTAGACTTTAAGCCAGCCGTAATACATCGCTCCGTAGGAGCTGTTGAAAGCCTGGAACTCTCCGCCGTTCCCGTTGTGCCACTCAACGGCTTCCTGTGGAGTCATCCCCTGCGGCGTTGTGTGGATGCTCATACAGTCGCCTCTCTTTTCGCATATAGAGAGGCACTTGTTTATAACCTCCGGGTCTGTCCATCCGGGAGCTGTAATGAGGTTTACGTCTATGTCGTTTGGATTTGAGACGGTTTCAACGGCTTTCATTACGTTGCCGATTGAGACGGAGCTCCCGTCACTTCCTCCAGAGAGCTGAACCGTTCCCTCCTTTGGATTGACCGTTGAGAGAACTTTGAACCTAACATAGCGGCTCCTGGCGTTCTGGATAAACTCTTTAGCTTCTGGAAATTTTGAGGTTTTGTAGTCAAGAACTTCCACAACGTTTTCTGCCCTTCCAAGGGAAACCAGAACCCTGTAGTAGTCGGCATCTATTGACTTAACCGTAACCAGAATACTGTTGTAGTAACTTCCCTCTCCTATAGCTTCTACCTGCAGAACGTTGTTCCCTGAAGAATCTTTCAGCGTAGCGTTAGCCTTCTTTGCGTCGTCTGGAACAACTCTAATGCAGTAGAGCATGTTTCCCTTTTCAAGGAAAGCCAGAGCACTGAAGAAATCCTGATTTATTGCAGAGAGTATGGGTTGACCGTTGTCTCCGAAGAAAGTGTTAATCAGCATATCAGCTGTTGCTGTAAGAGTTGGTTTAAAACTCTCTCCCTTAGGTGAAACTATCGGCATGGCACAGATAGAGGTGGAAAGGACTGGTGCGTATAGGGAAAAGTCCTTTTCTTCAGTGTAAGCTCCGGGAACTACAAAAACTCCCATTTTCAGCCTCCGTTAACTTCGGTAATTTCTATGAGACCTCTCTCCTCAAGCCTTTTCAGGTTTTCTGGAATTTTGACCAGGTCAATCTGGAGCTTCTCAAAAGGGTTCACCCTTACGCCGCAGATTGTTAAGTCCTGACCTGAAGTGTTCCTTATCAGGTAGGTTCCCTTCCTCTGCTGAGCTCCTTGTTTTTCTTTACCTTTCTGGGAATTAACCGATTTCTCTCCTGCCATGTCGCCTCCCTGATAGAAATAAAAAAGGGGACTAAGACCGACTGAGAGCCTTAGTCCCTCTGGGATATTTTAACGCAAATCATTTGCTAAGTAAAGAGGGAAAGAAATTAAACTTCATGTTATGAGTTCTTTCCTTGAAATCGTTCGTGAAACTTTGCAATTCTTGTGGGACATACTGTTTTATGGAATTAGGGTTTTATCACTCCTATCACTAATCATAGGTATCATTTGGTTTTTCTTTTATGTTGGATGGGAAGTTAACTTTTTCCCAGTTTCTCTTGTTTCCAGCTTATCAGGAATTGTATATCTTGTTATTGTAGGAATTGTATTTATACTCATCTATTTACTTTTCCAGTTTATACCTATATTTCTTTCTTATCAGAAGAAAAGAAAAAAGCAGATAAAGAAAGAAAGATTTCAGTTTCCGTGGAAGTTTTATATTTTAGTAAATTTTGCGACTGTTGTTTCTCAATTAATAGTATATGTATCTATATCCTTAAAGTCTAACCCATATCATTCTTTATTTTACTTCTGGTTGTTAGTGATAATTGAAATAGCGCTTCCTTATATCCTTATTCCTATTTTCTGTGATTGTTTAGAATGTAGGAATTATGTTTCTAGCATAAGAACACCTGCAATTTTTGCTAATTTATTACTTTATGTCGTATTTTCCCTATTTGGATGGCAATTTATTATTGAAACTAAGGGATGGGGGTTCTTTTTAATTGGTCTTATTGTATCAGCATATTCTATTGTTTCTGCTTGCTTGCAATTGAGGTTTCTTGGTGTGTTAAACCGGCTGAAATTGATGAAAAATAGTGGTTCCTCTAACTACCTTAGATATATAAAGTTACAGTTTGCGAAGCATCTATTGTATATTTTATCACTAGTCTTTGTTGGTATAATTCTATTATTAATAATCGGTGGTAGGAAGGCAATAATATTTCCCTTTAGAACTGTTGGTATTGGAGCAAAATATGTTCTAATAGAATGGCATTTGAAGGATAAAGTTTTAGTTGCTCCTTATTTTTCTCCTTGGGTGACTTCAAAAGCTATTATTATTGATCTATCAAGTCCATGTAACTGCTTTGATAAAAATGAGAAACAAGAAAAGTTGAACGAAGATAATAAGAAAGATAGTAAGAAAGTTAAAGAACATGAACATATTTATCAAATACTTAAAGTAGAGCCAAACGATATTAATAGGGTTCAAGTTTTATATTTTGATTCTCTTGAAGAATGTAGTGACTTTTGTAAGTTTCTTTTTAAGGAGAATCCAAATTGTAAATTATTTGGTCTACCTGTGTTGAAATATCTTCTTCAGCGGAAAGCCAGCTCTCAATCCTCAGGGTCGCAGAAAATCTCAAAAGGCGGTCGTCGGAGTCAGATTCAAGCTGAGAGAGGTCAGAAAGATCTTCAAGGAAAACAGGAAAGAGGAGACCAGAACAGTTTATCTTCCCGCCGTAGGAAAACCAGTGAATCAGCTGGGTCTGGAGAAAAGAGACGTCAGAGTAGAACTTACACCAGACATCAATCTGATACTGCAGGTCAACGGGAGTGAACTTTGTTATTTCAAAGTTTCCATTTTCTTTCCTTGCAGGAACGCCATACCAGGGTCTAATAAAGGCGTTGAACCTTTCAGGGTTTGGCATTGCAGAGATTCTGAAGAAAGAGATAAAGGGGAGCTCCCTCCTCACATCCCCGGCAAACGCTTTCTCCGGGGTTGAATAGACCACTCTGACAGGAGTCTTTTCTCCTCTCCTGTTTAAGTAGACGAGCCTCTCAAGAACTGCCTTCAGACCTTCGTCAACTTCTCTGAGGGTTACCATCTTCCCTTCTCTCTGAGGAATCTTTTCCAGAAATACCTGATGTTCTTTGAGACGTAGTCAAAAGCCGGTCTCCAGTGGGGTCTTGGTGGCATTTTCCTGGTTCCGAACTCAAGCCAGCTGGCAAGTTCTCCCATTCTAACGGCTCTCCCTTCAAAGTAGTGGAGCCTCTCCTTTTCCACTCCTGCAACGTAGAAGTTCCCTGAGCGGTAGACCTTGAAGCTGTCTAAATACTGCCCTGTGGCTATAAGAATTCTCGTGTCAAGTCCTTTTCTCTTTTTCCACTCAAGGTAAGGGGGAGATAACGGTTTCCACTTTGTAGCCCATCTCTGCTCTAAAATGGCAGTTTTTGCAGTTTCAACGATTTTTTCAGCTACGAACTTATCAAAGCCTCTGCCTAACTTTTCTCCTTTTTCCTTTAACTTCTGTTTTATCCTCTTTGCCGGCAGATAGTTTCTACCACTTACCTGGACTTTAACCGGCATTTTCCGTTGCCCTTTTAGCTGTGGCTATGATCTGAACAGCTTTTCCTGTATTCCCGAAGTAGTCTCCCCTATCGGAAGTTATAGAGAGTATTTCATACTCCTCTCCGCCCCTTAGAACTACTCTGTCTCCGATTGATACCGTTAGGTTCATCTCGTCAAGGAGAGGCTTAGAGAAAGTGATGAGGAGCTCCCGCCTCTCGTCTATCCCAAACTTTGTAAGAAGCTCCTCAGCCGGGTTCCGGACCACAAAGGCATCAATCTCCACAGGGTTTTTATAAACCCGCTCCTTTGACTCCCCGTAGAGGTTGTCAACTGAAGTGGAGCTCCTGTCAAGCGTCTTCACCCTAACCCTTTCAAAGTAAAGCCTGAAAAGTTCTCCGTTAAGTTTCTCTATAAGGTCTAATTCTTTTTCTCCAAACTTCACTTTCTGTTAGCTCCTCTGCCTGCTATCTGTCTGTTTCTCTTCTTGATTGCGATTATTTTGCAGGTCTCGTAAGCCTTTTTCTCAGAGTAGCCTATGCACTTGTGATATTCAACGCAGCTGGCAAACCTTTCTCCGGTTCCTGCTCTACCCTTGAAGTGAACTATCTTAGAGCCGTCGTGAACTGTATATTTATCAAGGCACTTCTGTTTCTCTCTGTTCTCTAACTTCTGTCTGGTTTCAAAGACAACTGCTTTAACGTAGTGTCTATACCATCCCATAACCTACCCCGTTGTGAAAAAGCCGCAGAACTTACTCCCGTTCACTCTCCGTCTATACTCCTCCTCAGCCTCACGGGCTTCTTCAAGCAGAACGTCGGCGTCAAGCTGAACGCTTCCTCCCGGAGATGGAACGCCTGAGAATTTCCCCCTTACAGCCCTCAATATCCTCCTTGCCTTTGCTCCCGCTAAGAGCAGAAAGAGCTCCCCGATTTCGCTTCCCTGTTCTATCTCCTCAAGTGTATAGGGAGTGGAATACTCAACCGTGCAGACAGACGAGGAGTTCGGTGGAGGACTGATGTAGAGAACTCCGTCTTCCCACTCCCAGTCGGGGTCTGTTCCGTAAACCCTCTCTGCCATCTCAGCCCACTCCCTCAGCCTTACTACTGAGGATATGCTTACAGGCTGGCAGGTTGGGAGGAGCTCTGCAACATCTGAGGGAGGGTCAGGTATGTATGTAACTCTGTAGGGCTCGTAAGGAAAAGGGTATGACTGTTTGCCGGGGATGAGGAGGAGAGCGACCTTGTTTTTCTTTACGAAGTCGCCGTTTATCCTTGAGAGGGCAAAAGAGATGCACCTCTTTATCTGGTCGTCTGTCAGTTCAACGTTTACCGTAGGGTAGCCAAGATCTTTAAGGATAGCTTCTTTTGCCTCGCTAAAGGTCATTTACTCTCTACCTCTTTCCAGCACCTTACAACCTCTACTTTCCTGGAGAAGTCAAACTTGATGTCCGTTCCGTCTATGGAAAATGGGATTTTGTAGTATTTGGCATCACTGGAAGAGTGGGCTATTACGTGGTCTTTGTATATCTCGCTAATCCAGATGTCTTCATTTCCTACGGCTTTCCTGAACGCACTTCTTACGGCACTGCTGAGCTGGTCAAGGCTAACGTCTTTCGGAAGTTTGAGGAGTTTCTGAAGTGCGTTAGCCGGATATTTCTTCTGCAGGCTCTTTAGAGTCTTCCCGTTTACGAACATCTTCAGCCTCCAGTATTGCTGTGATGAGCTCATCTTTTTTCATGCTGTCAGACTCTATTCCCAGCTCTCTGGCTATGGCAAGGAGCTCCCTCTTACTCTTCCTCTCAAGTTCTTCTTTCGTTAAGGGAGGAGCCCCGGAGGGCTCCTGTGGGGAGGAGGAAGAGGGAACTACCAGGGAGAGCTCCCTGAAATCCCGTGGAAAAAGGCTGACCAGCCCGGCGTCCTCAACTCTATCTCCCTGTTTAACGTTTATCCTCTTTCCCCTGAAATAACCCGCTATGACTCCAGGCGTTACCTTAACCCACATAGTTCCCCCTATCCTGTGATGGTTACAAGACCGTAGAGCCTTGGGTTGACAGCCTTGAACGCTTCCCTGCTCCTTAAAGCCTTTTTCTTTGTGAACGGGTCAATCTTCCCGTTTACAACTTCAGGGACTGAGGGAGATATCTCAAACCTGTAGGGGAAGTAGCCAAATCCCATGAGGAGCGGGTCGGCAGGTTTTACGCCTACTACTATTGCGTTATCGGGGAGAGTGGGGTTGAAGTAAATAGAATACTTCTTGTTTAACGTTCCCACTTTTGCCGAGCCTACGTTTCCCTGAACGTTTGCGTTCCCCTCAAAACCGTCAAGGTCTCCAACGTGGGCAAGGGCGTCAGTTCCGCAGATGAGGAACCTGTTGCCAACGGGGATGTATCCTAACTGCTTGGCAATGGCGGCATCTACCTGGTTGATAGCCTTTTTGAGCATGAACATGTGGTCTTTGTCGCTCACTCCGTTGGGAGGGGTTACAGACCAGGTAGCTTTGGCTCCTGAAGCCTGTGCAAGGGCGTAGAGCTCAAGGTGGATCTTTGCCTCTGTCTCAAAGATTGCCTGCTGGCTCATGGCAGAGACCATATCGCTCTCTATGGAAATACCGAAGTAAGTCTGAACGTCCTCCTCAAACTCTGAAGTCCAGGAGGCTCCAATCTTCCTTGAAATTACTTTGACCTTTTCTTTCTCGTATTTGAACTTTATCTCTGCATAGCCGCCGTTTTCCTGGTCATACCTGTAGGTAGCCTTAACTACCGTTCCAGCTGCAGGGGCAGTGGAGAAGCTTACAGAAACCTCTCCGGTTGCATAGTTGACCGTTCCGGATACTCCGTCCCCTTTAATGTTCCCGGCTCCATCGTCACTTCCAACTACCGTTCCGGCAACAACTGTCATGGTTCCTGGAATTACCGGCTTATACTGGAGCTTCCCGCCAAAGTTTTTGTTCGTGCCGTCTCCCTCTCCAAGTGACGGGTCGTCAACAACCAGGTCGGCAGCTACGTATGGATGGTATTTGCTGTTGGTGTTTGTCGCTGCAAGCTCTGTTCCCGGCGTGAGGTAGCCCTTTGTGCCGTCCATTATGGGCTTTCTGTAGAAGATGTTGCCCTCTGGAGCGTTAAGACCTCTTACGTGAACGACCTCAAAGGCTGACAGGTTCTGATAGACGTATGTAACCATTCCGAGGTAGTTGAGATCAAAGGCTGGAATGTCTGCAGTTGTGTTTGACTCGCAGATCACGGAACTGCCTTTCATGAAAGATTCAACAACTTTTTCCCTCGGAACCTTTGCCGTTCTTGCTACCTGTTCAAAGGCGTTGTTAATCAGTATAGCCATAGAGGCTTTGTCGTCTGGAGAAAGGTGTTCCGGAATGTAATCGCTGTAGTCTTTTGCAAGCTCCAGACCAAACTCTCTGTATTCCTCGTGGCTTTCAAAGGAAATGTGAGCCATCTCTTACCTCCTTATCGGTAATCCGAGTCTTTCGTAGATTGTTTTTACGGGAACTCTCTCCCCGTTTATCTCTCCTCTTCCCTTTGGTTCCTTGGAGCTCTCTCCAATGGTCTTCCTTATGCTCTCCTCAAACTCGTTAATCAGCCTGTCAACCTGCTCTTTTGACCTTGCTTCCTTGAGGATGTCTGCCTCTCTGATTCTCTCCCCGTAGGGGGATTCAGAGAGTTTCTGCTCTATGTATAAGGCAATCTCTTTGCGCTTAAGCTCCTCTTTAAGGTTCTTTACTTCTTTCTCCTTTTCCCTCAGAGATTCTTCCATCTGCTTAACTTTCTCTTTTAGTTCCTCAACGTGCTCTCCAGCCACTCCTTCGGTTATAAAGGGCTTGAGTATGTCAATGATTCCCTCAACTGCTACCTTTGCTCCGGCAACGTCAGGGTCTGAGAGGAGTTCCTCCTTTATCTCCTCCCTCATTTTCTCCGTCTTTTTCTCTATTGCCTCTATAACTCTTTCCTCAAACTCCTGGCGGAGCTCCTCTTTAGCCTCCTCTCTCGCCTCTTTTTTAATCGCTTCAACTAAATCGGGGTAGTTTTCTTTGAGCGTTTCAAGGGTGAGCTCCATCGGTTTATCCTCCTTAGACTCTTTTATTGCAGTCGGGAAAGCTCCTGGAGTTGATGGGTCGTATACAACGTCAAAGGCTAAAAACTCGTAGTCCTCTCCTACAACTACTCTGCCGTCTGCCCTCTTTATGAGGGTTCCGGAACCCCTTGATGAGATTCCGAACTTCACGCCGTTGTCTATCAGGTTTTTGAGGATCTCTCCCTTTGGAGTTCCAAGGACTTCTGCTTCTCCGATTACCTCTCCTCTATCGTTCATTGTGAGAGAGGTTACCTTGATTGCAGCCTCGTCAAGCCTTGTTTTTCCGTCTGGCGGGTGTTCTATCATCCCGAGGGCTCTGCCCTCTTTTATCAGCTTCTGGTATTTGGCTACTGCTTTCTCTAAAACTTTCCTTGGGTATATCCTGCCGTTGCCGTTCTCTACGTCTGCTCTCTGGAAGATGCCCCTGAATTTGTATTCCCCGTCTTTGCTCTCAATGAGCTGTGGAGTTATCTCAGAGACAAAGTCAACTATTATCTGTTTCATCATCTCCTCCATCTTCTCCGAAGAAGAGCTCCTCTAAGTCTGTTAAGAGGGCATCTACGTTCTCAATGGCAGCTTCAACTTCTTCCTCGTCAACGTCGCTCTCTTTCAGTCCTTCAAGGAAGTCTGAGAGGAATTCAAGTTCTGCAATCGCTGACTTTATCTCGCTGACGTCTTCAAGCTCTCCTAATATCTCAAGAAGAGCGTTTATCCTTTCAAGGAGTTCGTCTATTGTAGGCAATTGGGTTGCGTTTTCAGACTCCCCGAACCTCTGTCTGAACTTCTTTCTATACTGTTTGAGAGCAGCCTTGTGCCTCTTTGCCCACTGCTTCACTGCCCTTAGTATCTTTGATCTGTTTCTGCGGTAGTAGGCTCTTCTCTTTGCCCTGACGGTAGCGGGAACTACTCTGTGCCTCATCTTCCTTACGCCAACTCTGATGGTTTCAAGGAGCTCCCTATCTACTTTTTCTTTTCCGTATAGGCTGTTTAGTTTCTCAACCACCGGTTTGAGGAGTGAGGTTTTGGGGGAGCTCCTTGCTGCACTCTCTATGAGCTTTTCTATTTTTCCCTTTAGAGGTTTCCCCGATAGAAAGGCTTCAACAACTTCTTCCGGAGTAACTGCAGTTTCCTCAATCGGTTTAAGCTCAACTCCATTCTCTCTCAGGTAGGCTCTGTAGTGTTTCCCTTCATGCAAAATAATTGCTCCATCCTTGAACGTTCCGAGGATTTTGACGCCGTCAAGGGACTCAGAAATTCTCTGCCTGATTTCTTCTGCCTTTGACTCAAAGCTCTCTTTGAGGAGTTTCTGAAGAACATCCATCTGCATCCCCCAGAAATAAAATAAGGGCTAAGACCGACCGAAAGTCTTAGCCCTTCAGAGTTATGTTAACGCAAAACTTTCGCAAGGTCAAGGATGGCTGCGCCTCTTCTCAGCTTTTTGAGGCAGAGCAAAGTAGATAAAAGCCAGACCTAATAACCTAAATTAGCAATATCTACTTTTTTCCTTTGCCAGTCTTTTTAAATTTAGCGCTTCCGTGACCTTTGTGTTGAGATAACGGTTCTTCACAAGAGTGAATTATTTCTCCTGTCTCTTTATCAATGACTACTTCCCTGTATTTGTCGTTTTTTCTATCAATTTCCATTCTTCTGTGATTCCATTTGCCCGTTTTGTGGTGATAACTATCACCAACCTTAAATTCATAGATAGGTTTCTTTTGCCCTTTTTCCTTTACTTTCCCTTTTACATTATCATGAATTTCAAGTTTGTCTTCAATAGTAATCTTAATAATTTCTTTTGCCATTGTAAGCACCTCAACTGTTTAAGCTTCCTCTACTTTACGTATTACAGTAAAGACAAAATAGAGGAAGAAAACTGTTATCAAAGCTACAACAACTATACCGAATATCTCAAAACTACTCATCGTGGAGCTCCTTTATAAGTCTTTCTATTTTCAAATATAGCTTAACAACTGCTGTTAATAAAGTTAGCTCTGCAAGTAGCCCTGCAATAATCAGGAATACGGTTAAGGGGGAGCTCTCTTTAAACAGAAGACCTACAATTCCACCACCTATTGCGAAAATGTAGGCAGCAAAGATTTTTATCAGGTCACGGTAGAAGTCTATTCTTGCCTCAACCGATTTCATATTCCACCATTCAATCGTTTGATTTAATTATACCATTTCCCTGGAGAATAACCTCGTCAAGAGGCTTTCTAATCATCTCTTTCAGGTCTCCAACCTTTACAAAGGTCTCAAGCTTTACAACCATATTCCTGTCTTTCATTCCTATTACCACGTTCCCCCTGAATCCCTGCTGTTTTAGAGCTACTATAAAAGCAGAGATAGCGTTGATTTCCTCCATGTTCACAATTCCGCTCCTGTCAGACATCCTACCTCCCTTTCTTTATCCTTTTGAGCTCCCTTAACATCCAGTTCTTATTAACACTGTTTGCCTGAAGCCACTCTTTGCGGCTGTTTGGGGGTCTTAATCTCAGGTAGCACCTGCAGTTGCTGAGGCACTTTGTGGTTCCGTCTCTGGGGATGCAGGGAAGAGTCCACTTCGTATAGGGAGAGTGCCTTTCAAGGAAAAGACAGCTCTCACAGTGCTCTGCATCGGTCATTATCCAGTCTATAACGTATTGAGCAGGTAGAGCCTCTACTTTTCCAGCCCGGTAAACAAAGTCAAGAGTATTAACATACATCTCCCAGCGCCGTTTGTAGTCCATTTTTCCGGACTTTGTTTCAATGTCTCTGAGGAAGCTGTTGAGATACTGATACTCGTGCTTCCTTGCGCCGTCTAACCAGCTCAGGTCTGTCTTTTCAGGCTTTACAAATGGAACTCCAGAGGCTTCCATTCCCAGGCTGTACGCTCTGAAGTAGGTCTCTTTAAAGAGTTTTTTCAGTCTGAACCTGAGCTGACCGGCTTTCAGTTCTCCCTTGAGGAAGTTTTCTATGAGCTCCCACCCCTCGTTTCTGAACTTTTCTTTGAGCCTTTTGTATTTTTTAAAAGCCCTGTCTGTAGCTCTCTTTTTCTCCCTGTAGTATTCACTTCTGAGAGCCTGAAACCAGAGGGAGCTCTCTGCATCTCTCTCCGGTCTCCTTGCCCTTCTCGTTCCAAACGTTTTCCCTTCAACTATCACTACGGGAAGTGGAAAGTCCTCTTTCATTTCACCCCCGAACTGCCGAATCCTCTCTTTCCCCTTCCAGACGGGAAGAACTCCTCAAACTTTCCAAAGATTTCAGCGCTTACTCCCAAGTAGACGGGATATTCTCTGCTGAAGACAACCTGGCAGATTCTATCCCCGTGGTTTATCTCAAACTCCTCAAGGGAAAGGTTTATGAGAAGTGCCTTCACAGTGTCCCTGTAGTCGTTGTCAACAAATCCCGGGCTGTTCAGAACCGTTATTCCATATTTCCAGGCTAAGCCGCTCCTTGGTCTTACGTCCATATAGCAGTCTTGAGGCATATATACCCTTATTCCCAGCGATACAAGAGCTCTCTCGTAGGTAAAGAGGTATTCTTTTAACCCTTTCCTTACATACTCTCTGTTGTTCTTATCCCTGAAAAGGATCCCTTCTGAAAGGTCGGCACGGCAGTCTATTCCGTTGGAGTTATACTTAACAACGGGTAAGAGCTCAGGGGATCTGGCTACTATTACAATGCTGGTGTTTTTAATGGTCTTTGTCCACTTCTCAAAATCTTCCAGGTTTTCCGGTATTTCCCTTGTCTCCATCTACCTGCTCCTTTTAAAGGTTTTCCTGAAGTGGTATCTCCACGTCTCAAGGTCTGTTGATATCTTTCTGCTGAGCTCCCGAATTTTGTGGTAGAGCTCCCTATCTTCACTTTTCAGGTATTTGCCAAGGAGCTCCGTCAGTTTCTCTGTTTCCTGTGATATCTCTAAGGCTTTCTCCAGAAGCTCTTTTCCAATCACTCTTACCCTCCTATTGCCATCAGGTAATACTGCAAATACCTTGCGTCTTTAATTTCCTCAAAACAGCTCATCGGCAGGTAGATTCTCCTCTCTGCTCTGTTCTTAAAGTAGAGGACAAAGCCCTTCTTAAAGAAGTTCTCAATGTCGGTTGTAAATACTGAGCCGTTGAAGATAACTACAACCCTTTTAACGCCGCGGAGCTCCGCCTTTTTCAGGAGCTCATATGGGAAGCCGAAACTCATTGTTTTCCTGTGAATTCCTCTGCCGTTTTCCTTCTTGATTATTTCGTCTTCCAGTATCCTGGCAATTCTCCTTACCCTCTTTTTAGTGTCGCAGTTGAGCTCTAAGAAGCAGTAGCCGTTTACGCTTATGAAGTAGCGGTTCTGGTCTATGTCTTTAAACTCTGCCGTTAACATCTCTTTCTCCTTTTCGGTTTAAACTTTTCGCAGTCAACAACTCTGGCGTCTGGAACCGGGTTCTTACAATCTCTGCTGCACCTTTCACACAGGTTCCTCGGCTCAAAGTCTTCGCAGTCAACTTCCCTCTCTGCCATTAGAGATCGCCATCTGTCGTTCCCCATCTTCTATCTCCTCCATATTTATAAAGGCGAGGATAGGCAAAAGGAGAATGACCACTAACAAAGCAAATATCTTGCATAGGACTATAAGAGCATCTCCGCAGGAGTTTAGAACTTCCACAACCAATACCCCGGAATACTTTTTAATCCTTGCTGTGTAGTTCATCATCGTTTACCTTCAAAACGGTTTTAAGGATGTAATTGGCGCTTACTATGGGATTTCCCTCTTTGTCTGTCAGCGAGAGGAGCTCCTGTGCAACCTGAACCCTCTTGAGCATTGATTCCATTCTCAGTTCTTCTTCTATGTAGTTGGGAGAATACATTGTGATTGTGAAGTTAGCATCTGTGATGCCGTTCTTTTTGAGGTGTATCTCTATGAGTTTTTTGACGCCGTCAACAATGGCGTTCTGGAGGCTTTTAACGGAACGGCTGAACTGGATGGAGATGGAAGAAAGGGTTGCCCTGGTAGAGAACCCTTCTTCGTTGGCAAGGTAGGCTTTGGGAATTTTCAGTGCGGCAAAGAGCATCTTCTGGAAATACTCAATGTCTGCAATGTCGCCTATGTTGGAAGCCCCGGCTAAGCTCTCAACTCTGGAGCCTCTGCCACCTTCAAAGACCGGGAAGTAGAAGTCCTCGTCAGCAGCGAGAAAGTCCGGCTTTGCTACGAACTTTCCCGTTTTCGGGTCTATGAGCCTTTTCTTCTTAAACTTCTTCTTCAACTTCTCTATGAAGGTTTCTGCTTTCTCCGGTGGCATGTTGCCTACGTCTATGTAGAAAACCCACCTGTTGGGAGCTCTCGTGAGCCTGTAGATAACAACGGCATCTTCCATGAGGGCTAACTGTCTGTAAATTCGGCGGGCGTCTTCAAGGATGGGATAGCCGTAGGGGTAGAACTTGACGTCTTCAAGGAGCCTGAAGTGGACCATTTCGTCTGGCATAAACTCTGTGTTGCTGCCGGCTACCCTCTGGACAAACTTTTCAAGCCTGCCTTTGTTGTCTTCCTCCCTCTCAACGGTTCTTGCGGGTCTGTGGTAGAAGCCCAAAACCCCCTTACCATCTTCTGAAACAACTTCCCAGAAAGAGTCTCCGAGTTTAAAGAGCTCCTTGGCTATGAACGGGCACTTTTCTTCAATCTTTATTCTGTTAAGGAGCTCCCCGATTAACCTCTCAACCTTCTGGTTTTCTGATGAGTATGCAAATATCTTGCCTGTATCTGGGTTTCTCTGGCAGCACTCGTCTGCATAAACTTTTGCAGCAGCTGCTATGTAGGGCATCTCCATCATCTTCTCATACTCTTCATACCTTTCAAGTCTGCCTGTAGATAGCTTTAGGAGAGCTCCCAGCGGAGAAGTGGCATCGTAGCTGTAGCCTTTAGGTTCCGGCTCTTTTATCTTTTCCTCTTTTTTCCTGAAAAGCTCAAAGATGGACATTTCTATTCTCCACGCAATCCATTTGCATTAGATTTTAGCAAAATGTAACCTTTAGAGATGTCTGACTCAACAACCTCCACTTTTATTTCAGGGTCAAGCTCTCTTATCAGGGAGCCAATACTTTTGAGTTTGTTGGGGTGTATGGAGTAGTAGTCAAGGAAAGTTGCCGTTACTTTCGGTTCGCAGAGAACCAGCTCTCCGTTCTGAACGTGCATAGCAAGTCTTACAGGTTCGTCTGCCGAGTCAAGGTATTTGTTAACCGCAACTACAACCTGTCTGCATCTTTCAACAAAAGAGACTTTTAACTTAAAACCTGCAGTTTCATACTCTTTAAGAATGTCGTGGAACGCCCTCTTAACGCTTTCCCTGACCGCTATGCCGATGAGGCTGTAGTCTATTTCGGTTTTAGCTACCTTTTCAGATTCTTTCAGCCGTTCTTTTAGGTTCTGGTTTTCACGGCGGAGCTCCTCAATCACTCTCTCTGCCGAAACTGCCTTTTCAGAAAACAGAGACTCAAGCCTCTCCTTTTCTTCCTCTACTTTCTGAAGTTTCTCCCTCAGCCTTTTGTTCTCCTCCTTCAGCCTCTTTAACCGCCAGCTACCTTTATTCCCTTTTATAGCCTCTATAACAATATTCTCAACAACTTCCTTAACCGTTCCCTGCATCATTACGATCTTCTTAAAAACATCTTCCGGCAGGTCAATGGACACTTTCATGGCAGTTTGGACCTCATAATATTCACTATTCTTCGTAAGTGTAATGCAAATTATTAGGATTATCAACTCTCTAAAGGTTATACTTTGAATAAATATTCAGCTGGATGCAGGGAGGGACTATGTACTATGCTACGTTCAAGAAAATAATGGAAACAGCTGTGGATTCCTTACTGGCAGAAGGAGAAAACTTTGCGGAGTGGTTCTTAGGAAACGGAACTTATCTCAGGGAACCGACTGTTAGAAAGCGCCTAAAAAAAATATTAGAAAGGTTGCAGAAGCAATATCCAGGTTTAAAAATAGAATCAAAAGAACCAAAAATAGGAACAAAGTTTAAAGTTCCAAAGAGATTAGATTTACGTTTGGATCTTTCTGAAACGTTTCAGCTGTATATTGAACTTAAACTTAACAGACAAAATAAAAACTGGTCTTATGATGAGGGAATTGTTCAGTTATTATACGCCTGTAAACATTTGCAAAATTGCCCCAATGCTTTTGTTTTGCTACTTGTTTTTGACAAGTTTATTAAAACAAAATTGGATAAAAGTGATGAAGAGTTTTTAAAAGAGATTCTGGCGTTATCACAAGGAAAGGCAGGAATTTTAAGAGTATATCCTGAAAATGGTAGTTGTTGTAAACAGTGGATATTTTGAATTTACTACCACCACCATTCTTCTTCGTCGTTTTCTTCGTGCTCCCCTACGCTGGGAGCTATGACTTTTGAAATTTGATTGTCTGTAAAGCAGCTGTAGACTGCTCCGCAGAGGGCGTCTGCTACGTCTTTACTGCCGTCTGGCGGGTGGTCAACTCTGGCGCCGTCAAATTCTAAAGCAAAGAGCTCCTGCAGTAGAGGTTCGTATCGGTAGAGGATGACTCTCCTGTCAAAGAACGCCTCTTTCAGGCTCATGTATGGCTCTAAAGAGGCGTCAACCGAGAGCCTTTCGGCACTGTATCCCCTCTGTTTAAACTGCTGAATGGACTCCCAGCTCTGGAACTGGTCGTAAGTAATTTTCCTGACGTAGAGTCCGTTTTTCTCAACTACTGCGTAGATGAACTCCCTTATCCTGGATATCGGAATCTCCGATTTGGGCAGGACTCTCAAGACAAAGTCAACTTCGGCAACTGGGAGCTCCTCATACCTTTCACTGCCGTCTGGAAGAACTCTTTTAACTTTCTTAAAGCCTGCAAAGTGGACCATTGCTATACCGGTTGCGTCTCCGGTTACGCCCAGGTCTATGTGGATGTAGCGTTTCAGACTTTTGTCAAGGTTCATTTTCCCGTAGTCTATCTGGATGTCTTCAAGCTCAACAGAGACATCCCTGCTGAACGGATGTCTCTTTTCAGGGTCTATGCAGCTGAGTATGGCTTCCCTGTTGTGGAAGAACGGAGCTGTTGTTAGGACAGGTCTTCCTGCTATGTCTCTAATGGCTTTCTCTATGTTCCTTTCAAACGAGAACCTGAACTCCTCAGGAACAAGTATCTGTTCAAAACCGCAGTTCTGGTAGGTTTTCCCTTTGGCGATAAAGCAGTCGGCACAGTCTTTCTCGCTGTCAATTATCCTTGGCGGCTGTGAGAGGCTTCCAAGACAAACTCTAAACCTTTTAGAGTTCTCGTAGCCGCTCTTAACGTCGTAGATGGCGTATCGGCGGATGTAGGCAAGTGGATTGCCTTTAAACTCCTTTATCATCCTCTCCGTGAAGTCTTCAGGGTATTTTGCAGATGAGAGGACGATGAGCTTTCCCGGAACTTTCCCGTTCCTCTGAAACCTTGACTCAAGGCGTCTGTAGAGGGAGTCAAAGAGCTCCTCTGCAATGTCGTAAACCTCGTTGCCCCTTTTCTTCTGTCCTAAGGAGTTGGCTTCGTCAATCACTGCTGAGAAGACGTTTAAGGAAATAGCTTCGTTGCTTATTGGAAGTGGCTGGAGAATTATGTTGCTGTTTGAGCGGAGCTCCTCCTTTTTTACCTCTATCTCTCCCTCTAAGATAAAGTGCTTGAAGAACGGACTTGCCAAAAGGTCGTTTTTGAGCCTGTTGAAAAAGGATGTGAGGGCGGTCTTCAGGTTAACGGAAAAGTTGACGAGAGCAATTTCTGTGGATGGATCTAAGCCGTAAAACTCCTGCGGGTTTTTGAGAATAAAGAGCCTGTAGAAGATGTAAGCCATGGCTATGATGCCAAAGGTTGTTTTCCCCCAGCCTATTGAGCCTGTAAGCAGGGCTATGATGTAGTCGCCGCTGAAAAATTTCTCAAGCTCTTTGAGGAGCTTCGGACGGATATACTTTGCCTTGTTGAGGTAGTAGGGGGAGATGACAAACTCTCTGATGGAAACGGGTTTAAACCTGTAGTCAGCGTAGCGTATCTGGTCAAGTAGGGGCGAGTAGCCGTATTTTTGAATTTCTTTCAGGATTTCTATGAGCAGGTCAATCGCTTCAGGAGAGAGATTGAACCTCTCTACAACTTCTTCAATCTCAGATGGTCCAGACTTCTGTATCTGGTTAACAGCCTGAACAAGGTCTTTCATACCTTTATGTAGATCGGCGGTATTTCTGGAACCTCGTTCCAGTGGGGGAGCTCCCCTCCCTTAACGGGTCTGTGCAGCCTGCTGCACTCCCTTGGAACTTCTGTTCTTCTTTCTCTCTCACCCGCATGGCAAAAAGCTGTGTAGATACAGGCAACTATTGTTAATAATGCCATTAGAGTGCACAAGCCAGCCATTTAGTTCCCCTCTCCGCTCTTTTTCCTCTTTAGAACCTGCAGAGCGTCTATTACCTGAGCCAACTTCTCTCTTTCCTCTTTAGGAATTTCTGCCACTTTGCTGTCAACCTGTATCTGCTGGGTTGCTACCATGTTGACCTCGTCGGGAACTTTCGGAAGAAGCCCCATGCTCTGCATTATCTGAACTCCACGGGCGTTTGTTTCCCTTATTTCTGCCAATACCATCACTCTTTCTCTGACGTCTTTAGCTTTGTCGTAGTTCTTCCAGAGCTCTTTTTCTATTGCCTGGAACTTGACCTTGACGTCCCACGGGTGGAGACCGTCTTCGTCCCCCTCCCTTATCTCCCTGACAATCTGGTTTATCCTCTGGGGAGTTTTACCAAGGAGCTTTGCTATCTCTGTCTGGGACAGCCCTCTGGCTAAGAGTTTTATTACTTTGCTTCGGAGCTCATAGCTCTTTTTGGAACGTGTGGCTCTTTTCGCCATCTCTTTAAAACCTCAACATTTAAAGCTGCTCTTAAAGTGGATTTTAAGTCTCATCATTCTCTTCAGGTTCTGGAAGTGGTTCTGTTTCTAACTTTTCGCCGTTTTCCTCAAGGTCTCTCTTAATGGCGTAGGCAATCCCGGCTACAACGTAGCCGTTTTCAATTTCTGCGATAGGGGCTTTGATGAGCTTCATAAAGGCATCTTCGTCTGTTAACTGAAGATCCCTCTTATACTTATCTATGAGGGTTTTAACAACGTTCATGTTCTCCTTAGATAGCATAACTGTAAAGGCTTCTCTCTTTACGTTTTCTACCTGCTGTTCAATTTCGGCGTGGTTGAAGAGTTCCTGAGTTTCTTCTTCGTCCTCCTCAATTGCTGATTTAAGGGCTTCTATGTCGTCGTCAAAGAATCCCTCAAGGAGCTCCGTCGGAACCGTCTCCTCAAGGAGTTTCAGGTATTCCCTGTAAGCTTCTTCATCACTATCAAACTTCCCTCTGATGGTATCTATAAGACCGGTTGCTAAAACTGCCTTCTCTTCCGGGATGTCGGCTATTAAGAAAGGAGCTTCCTCAACCCCGGCGTGCTTTAAGAGGTAGTAACGGTGTTCTCCATCTATGATTACGTATTTCTTCCTCTCCCCGTCATACCTGACCAGGATAGGTTCTATGTAGCCGACCTTTCTGACAGACTCGGCAAGCTTTTTAAACGCTGTTTCCCCCATTACGTTGGGGTTGTAGTTGTTCGGTTCTACATCTTTGAGTTTTAAAACCTCAAGCCTTATAGGAGATCTTATCTCGTCAGCTCTCACTTTTGCGGCTATCTCCGAAAGTCTCGGTTTAAACGGCATGGTTCCTCCCCGGTTGATTTAGGCGGGGGCAGTAGCCCCCGGAGAGTTACTTGGTTTTAGCTGCTTTTTTGTTTCCCTTTTCAGTAGTTTTCTTAGCAGCCTTCTTGGCAGTCCCTTTAGTTCCACTGCTCCTTGTGGCTCCCGGACTCATTGGCATAGCTAATCCTCCTTTAGCGTTTTTTACCGGTTCTGTATCCTGAACCGGCGAAAGTTCCGTGTTTGAGGGCTCTTACCGTTGATCTTGTTCTCCTGTTAACCTTAGATGCCTTTACTTTTGCAGTTTTTCTTGCGCTTCCTTTCGTTCCACTGCCGGCGGAGTTCGTTTAAGACCATCTGAATTGTAGGAACTACTTTCGGGTAGAAAGTATCTATCAGGTTTTGATAAGTGGTTGTATAAGATTCCGGAACTCCGTCAGGGTAGGCAATGGCTTTTATCAGTGTGTTGAGCTCCCACTGGTAGCTTACTCTAATTTTCAGACCTTTTACTATTTCCTCAATCTCTTTAAAGAGTTCAATTAACCTTGTGAAGTTGGCGTAAACTCCTCTCCGGTTGATGTAGTAGTAGCGATTTGCCGGGGGAGAGAGCTCCAAGAGTTTAAACTCCTCCGGAACAATTTTGAGGGTTCCGCCTCTGAAGTTGAGGGCTCCAAAGGTTACCTCTTTCGCTCCTGCATCTTTTGCCTTTGCCAAAAGTTTCTCTATTTCTTTCAGTGTGGGAAACTGGGAGTGGAGAAAGGGGACAACGTTTATGCCGGTTGGAACACCGGCTTCGTTAAGCCTGGCAACGAGCTCAAACCTCTCCTCAGGCGGTAAAGACTCAGGCTCGTATTTCTTCCTGTAGCGGTCGCTAAGGGAAGTTACTGTTATCAGACCTGCCCTCTTTGTGGACATCTGGAAGAGGGTGGAGAGGAGCTCCTCTGTGTGAATTCCTTTCGTAGTGAAGAAGAATGGAAAGCCATACCTGTCAAATATTTCAAGTATCTGCCTTGAGATTCCTTCGCATCCGGGAACGAAAATGTCTGAGTTGTTGGAGGCATAGATTGGGTATCGGTTCTTTAAATACCAGTCTAGAAAACTGTTGGGGTTAGGGTTTTTATCGGCTTTCTCTATTCTGGCAACTGTAGCTTTTATCATCTCCGAGGGGCTCCCAAGCCCTCCCACAGACAGGTCAAAGATCTTCTTTTTGTTGATACAGGCAAAACAGTATGCGCAGCCCCTGAAGCACCATCGGTAAGCCTCGTAGTTAACTCCTATCGGGAATGCCGGGATAGAGCCAAACACTGTGAAGTTGTTGTTCTCTTTAAAGAACGTAACCTTCCTTGTCAATACTTCCTCCAGAATAGAAAAAGGGACTAACGGGCTTTCTATTACCCGCAGTCCCTTGTAGCTATTTTAAGGCAAATAGTTTGCTAAGTCAAGGAGACCTTCTGAGCTGCACCTGTTTTATCAATGTCGTAAACGTCAGTTCCAAAGTCGGATATGAGAAAGGTGGCAATTACACTCCTGTGGCACCTGTCAAAGTCACCGCAGGCACACATAAGGCAGACAGTTTCCTCCCTGGCGCAGTCAACAACCTTTTCAAGTCCCAAAAAGACTTTCTGCTCTGTTTCCTTAAACAGACCGCACTCATCTCCCTCTTTCCAGAACAGCGAGCCTCCCAAACTGCCTCCCATCCACCTGTATTTAATCCCGTGCTTATAGAGGATATCGGGGAGTTTTTTGATAGAAGTCCACTTCTGAAACCTGCTGTAGGGACGTTCTCTGATGTCAATAACCATTGTGATGCCGTTCTGTTTAAGGTTCTCAATAAACTCTTTCTCTGGTAGGTTAGAGTAGCCTGTCATAAAGATTTTCATCTCACTCCTCCTTTACAATTACCGGTAGTTTGCACTCATTCGCCTTCTCAGCTATTGATTCCTCTACTTTTCCATCTTTGCTTATGTAGGCTATGTTAGTTATCGGGGCGTAGAGGAATATTCCCGTTTTGAATACCGGCATAAAGTTCAGCTCTTCAACAGGGTTGGGGATTGAATAATCAAGGTCTCCTATCCGTCTTTTGACCCACCTGCCGGCAGAATCCTCTTTGCCTGTTTCTTCTCCTTTCATCAGGTAGTAGAGCAACGCTATGCAGTTTTCCTTTAGCGATTGATGTTCTTCTCTGTTTTTGGGACAGGGGATGTGGGAAATTCCCTGCTCTTTTAGCTTTTCTGTAAGTTCACGCCAGTTTTGAAGTATGGCGTCTGAGTGGACAAAGAGCATTACAGATTTACGGGAGAGTTTCTCTATGGGGAAGTTTTTGGGAATTCTGCGGCTAACCCCTTTTACCGATGCCTCCTCAATAAAGTCAAAAGGAGACTCGTAGAACTTTTTACCAACCCAGATCAGAACGTGATAGACGCCGCTCTTTTCGTCTCTGTAAAGGATGGGAGCTCTGAACGGCTCCTGGTTTATAGGGATGGGCAGGTCAAAGATGAAGTGTTCAATCGGGAGCCCATCTTCACCAGGGATACTCTCAAGGTAGAGTCCCTTGTCTTTCCTCTCTCCACAGCCTCTCATTTTACACCTCCACAGGTAGGTATTTGTCTGCTATCTTTAGCAATCTATTTGCATTCTCAACTAAAGCCTTATTACCACGGGCAAGTATTTTTATCGTTTCGGCAATTCGGCGGATTTCTTCCATATCCTTTATCAGGCTTTCGTTTTCGGCTTGGTTATTGGAGTTATGAATGGTTGACCGTTCTTCCTGATCAGGAGAGGAGATAGCTTGAGGGTTCAGGATTTTCTCTGAATCAACGTCAATAGCCGGAGTTTCTAAAACAGAAACCTGTGATAGTGCAAGCCTAGCGGAGCTTTCTATCTTCTTCTGTCTAACGAAGCGCTCTACGTCTTCCACGGTCCATTTGCTCTCCGGGTTGTTGAGATACTCTTTCTGTTCTTCCGGCTTCAGTCTTGCAAGCTCTCTCGCTACTGTTGTGTTAATTTCAAACCGTTTGAGCTTCTCAAAGATTTCAGGGATTAAGTTGAGCAGCCTGAGCCTTTTTGTTATGTGTGCTGGAGAGACGTTGAGTAGCCTTGCAACTTCGCTCTTTTTGAGGTTCCTCTCCTCTATCAGTTTTGCAATGAGCTGGGCTTCAAGGGCAGGATTGTCTGTTCTGTGGAAGTTCTCTACAAGAGTAAGAACAGTGGCATCTCCGTCCTTTTTTACGATACATTTGACAGTGTCAAATCCAAGGAGCCTTGCAGCGTTAAGCCGCCTTCTTCCGGCTATTACCCGATAACTTCCGTTCCCTAACGGTTCTACAACTGGAGGCTCAAGGATTCCGTGTTCTTCCACACTTTTCAAAAAACTTTTAGGGACGTTGAACTCCGGGAATTCAATGAGGGAGAGGGGGAGCTCCCTCAGTGAATCCTTTTCCCCCTCTAACTGGTAGATTAGCTCCTCTGCAGTTTCAAGGTTAAGTTTGTCTGCCTGCTGTTTAAGAACGTTAAGAGTTTCAGGTTTAACGGTTCTCGTTATGGATTTGCTTCCCTCTGTTATCCTGACCTTGACCCTATCTCCAACTTTCCCCTTATTTCTGAGCTGAACCATGATTACCTCCATCTTCATACTTCAGAGGGTATAACCTTTTGCCTACCTGTAATGACTTTGCCACATATCCTCCTTTTGACGACCAACCAGAACCAACAGCCCAGTAACTCTTTATCTCCTTCCTTTTTCCGTTTTTGTATAGTCTGAACAGTCTGCGACAGGGATGACCGGACTTGCGCCAGCACAGCCCGTCTTTATCTGCGTAGTGTTCTATCAGATATCTTTTTCCGTCTACAGTTTCCAGCAGCGTTGTGTGTGTTACTCTCATTTTGCCCTCCATAATACTGGTTTATTAAGCAAATTATTTGCTTTTAAAAGGAGTGATAGAAGATTCTTAACGAACTTCCAGCGTTGGGCTTTTTTCCTTCTTTTCGCAAGTCTTTTCCTTACTACGGATTCCCAGCCGCCCGGAGCTCCCCCGGAATTTCGTCTTTTCCTCTTCATTTTCGCCTCCACGATTTGAGTTTTTCCGTCGTCAAGATGGAATTTATGCAAATTACTTGCATTGTCAACAGTTTTTACTGAACGGAGAGATTAGCCTGTTTTTACAGGTATTTTGAGCAAATTCTGAAAAGTATGTTTTTGTTCTCTTTTAGTATCTGGTTAACCCTCTGTTTCGTGCAGCCGAGCTCAAGTCCAATCTCTTTAAGAGTCTTACCCTCTAATCGCCTTAAAACGATAAGAGCTAACTTTGGATCTACAGAGTGGAGTTCCCTGTATATCTTCTCTTTCATCTGTTCAAAAGAAATCCTGTTAATTAGCCCATCTTCCCAGATTGACGGAATCTCTACTTCTTCCATGCTGTAGGTCTTTTTATCTATAGCTTCCTGGTGGTTCTTTTCAGTGTTAAACAGGCTCCTGTGGCGCCTAATGTATTCCTTCTTTCCCCAGACGAGAGCCCGATAAACAAACGTTGTGAACTTCGTTCCCTTTTCCCGGGAGTAGGAGGGAATGGTTTTCAGATAGACCTCTATCAGGAACTGAACCACGTCTTCAAGGTGCTCAAAGTTCTCTATGTAACGGCAGGTTTCGCAGGCTACTCTGTATATCAGCTTTATGTCGGAAAGGATTAGGAGCTCCTTTGAGCGTTTATCCCCTTCCTGTGCACTTCTTATTAGTTCTCTCTTTTTATCTTCGGGCAATTCAATTGCATTGTTAAGTAGCTCTTTTATCCAGTTCACCTACCCCATCCAGAAAGAGGAGAACTCCTTTCTTAAAATCGTAGTTCACTTTAAATTCAGAAAGGTCTTCTGGAGCCAAACTGCCCTTTGAACTTTCCAGAAACTCAAACGGAACAAAGAAGAAGTTGTCCCATCTTCCAATCCAATCAAAGTGGAGGAGTATGTAGGAGAGCCCTCCCAGCTGATGAAATCTGCGGAGATACTCCTTTTGATGCTCCTTAACGGCTTTTTTCCACTTGAAAACCTTATCGGTTGTTGACTTGGCGTCAAAGGCTATGGGTATTCCGCCTTTCAGGATGCCGATGTAGTCAACGGTGCTCTTTTTCTGAAAGAAAGCCTCGTAGAGAGAGCCCCTCAGATGCCTGTGGACTTTAATGGGAGTAGGGATTTTATCTATCAGACAGACTCCTCGTTCTTTGTAGAACTCAATTGAGACGTCAACAATTCTTTCCAGATAGAGACCTAAGTTCTTTCTATAGCGGTTTTTCACAGCTCTACTCTCTCTTTAGAATCCTTTTTGACATAAATAACCTCAATCTCCGGAAACTGTGCTTCTGTTATCTCTTTTCTCTTTTTAAGGATTCCTAACTCCGGCTGTCTCTGAAAGACAACATCGGCGTAGTAGCCTTTCCAGTCTTCAACGATCCTGGAGAGAAGAATCCCCTTTTTGCCGGCGTCAAGTTCTTCTTTTGGAATTCCCTCAAGCTGAGCTGCAAGCTCTATTGCCTGGTCAATGGCTTCCTTCTCTTCCGGCGGAACCCTGTAGGAGGAGAGGGGTTTCCAGCTCTGAGTTTCAGGAATCTCCTTTCCCAGTGCCTCATTAACCGCTTCCTTAAATTCGGCTGTTGACATTGACTTAGCCCTGTCTATCCAGGGGATAGCTCCTTCCCTGGATTTCACTATTCCCTCTTTTACCAGAACTGATAGGTAATAAGCCTTTGTGTAGCGTATCTCTGAGAGGAGCTCCCTCTCTATCGGAACCTCTCCTTTTGCCCCGATGTAGCGGTCTATGAAAAGGAGCATGTCAATCGTTCTCTTTTCCCTCTGGGTGACAGACTTTGCGTAGGTGTAGAAGTCTTCAAACCCTTCCTGAAAGTGAACCTGCTTTTCTTTTGCAACAGCCAGCAGTCTGCCGAGGCGCAGGTAAGTTGCCTCAATGTTCTTGACGGCTTCTCTGATTTCCCGTGTTAGCGGGGCAACTTTTATCTTTACTGCTTCTTTAACTTCCACTTTACTCCTCTCCAAACTCTTTTCCGAACTGTTTTCTGTAGTATTCCTGCCAGCTCTTTCCGTATTCCCTACGGCAGAAAGCGTCAAACTCCTCAGATTTAAGGAGCTCCCTGAAAAACGTTGACTGTTTTGTTTTCAACTCCTCCTTAAAGAACCTCTGGAGGGCTATTACGTCGGGAGCCTTCATCGTTATCGTCATCCCGGCAGTCCTGTTAAGTATCCTCCTCTCAATTTCTGTTTTAACTGTCATTACTTCCTCCCTTTCTGTTTCTTCTGAATATAACGCTAATGATTTGCGTTGTCAATTAAACTTTACCAATTTTGACCCTTGACGGCAGGAAGTCCGGGAAACCCAGCTCCCTATAGTCTCTATCTCCGATTCTCTTATACTCTGCAATTCCCTTTATTCTGGACCAGAACCTGTTGGATAGGTAGGGAAGTTCCTTTATCCTCTCTATCTCCAAGTTTGTGGTTAGAATCAACCTTGGAACTGTGCCTTCGCACTTCTTGAGTTTTCTCCTCCAGTCTATCAGGTCTTCGTAGTAGAGCCTCATATTGGCTTCTTCATACTCTCCTCTCGGCTTGACCTGACCAAAATCATCAACTACCAAAAAGGTTGCTTGTCGGGCATCCTGAATTATTTCTCTCCTTTCTTCCTCTGATAGAGATGAGGCTCCAAACAGCTCTTTTTCCTGAAAGAAGTAAAACGTCCACTTCAGGTTTTTCCTCCAGGCTCTTTTCCACAGACAGTAGAGCCAGAGGGCGGCTGCAAAGGTTTTTCCCGTTCCTGGCGGAGAGGAGAGAACGAGAACTCTCTTTCCCGACCTCATCCAGCTGTCTATAACGTCCATTGCCCTTGTTCTCTCTTTCTCTGTTTTCCTCTTAAACTCTCTGAACGTTTCCTCAAAGTCAAACTCCTCAAGCCTTGCAATCTCAAGCTTCCTCCTGAACGTAATAAGCCTTAGTTGAAGCTCATACTTCTCCACTTCTTCCACAGAAACCGGCTTCTTACCCAACATACTCTCCTCCTGAAAAGAGAACCTCCTGAGTAACGGCTCTGACGAAACGTTTCCATTTATCTTTTGAAAAGAGAGGCAGAGAGCTGTCTATGCTGTCTGCACCTATTACTTTTGCCCAGGTTACTCTCCTGGGAGTTCCAACTCTACCGATGTGGCACTTTATGGAGAGCTCCCTTGCCACTTCTACCCACATTCTCCCAGTCAGGAGTTTCCACTCAAGGCTTCCGCCTACAAAGAGGTAACCAACAGGGTATTTAGAGAGGAGCTCCACCACTTCCTCTCTCTCCATTCCGTCCTGAACGACAAAAGCCAATCTATCAATGCTAATTAATCGCCTTAGCTCAGGATACCACTTCAGGAAAGACTCCACAGTGGCTTTTGAGTCGGCAACTACGTCCGGGATAACTACAAAGTCGGGGAGGAAAGGGTAAGATTCAAGGACTTTCCTCAAAAAGCTCCTGAACTCCCAATCTGAGAATTTCTCCTGCCTCTTCCACTTGTAAAAGGCTCCGTTATCTATGAAGAAGAAGTTGGGAAGCGATTTAGGGGTTCTAAAGGTCTGTGGAGATATACAGATTCCAAAACCTAATGCCATAGCCTCTTTGAACTTTTCCCCTCTGCACTCTCCTATGTAAACCCTCATAGATCCATTTCCTCAATAATTCCGTCCTTGCGTTCAGACTTCAGTTTTTCTTCCTTTTTCTCTTCAAGCATGTATTTCTGCATAGTAGAGACGAACACCTGAAAGGAGTAACCAGCCTTTTTGAGGAAAGGTTCATCACTTTTCAGGTATCTCTCTATGGCTCCTGCAGCCCTCTCAACAAAGGCAAACTTCTCAGTGTCGGAAAGCCTTGAGAGGACTGCTTCAAGCTCCTGAACGGCTTTTGTGGTTATCGTTGGCGGAATGCCGAATTTAGTTAGGAACTGGTCTTTAAAGGCGTTTACTATTTGTTTGGCGTGGGGGGAGATGTATAATTGTTTAGGCAATCTGTTTGCGGAAGTTTCAGGCTGGCGTTCTTTGACGGCGTCAAACGGCTCGCCGCCAGCCTGCCCTCTCTTTTCAAGATTAGTTTCTTTAGGAGGTTCCAATTTTTCCTTATGAGGGAGCTCCCTATATATATCTCTCTCTGTAATATCTGTTGTATTCTCTGTAGTAGTCTCTATATTTGTCTTACAAATTTTTGTAGATTCACCGTTAATTTTTTTATGGGATATCCTACAAATTTCTGTAGGATTGTTACCTCTATAAGAGCTTCAGCATCTACCCATATAAAAAGAACATTTGGTATTTTTCCATTAGAAGTCCTCACCGTTCTAAATTCTCTTTTAATAACCCCAACCTCTTCCAGAAAGTCCATAGCCATCTTTACCTGACGCTTTGACATGCCAAAGCGTTCGGATAGCTGTTGATAGGAAATCTGAGGAGCTTCATCTTTGAATTTTTTCCTTATTCCAACAATTTTACCGGAGATTTCATCTCTCTCAAGACTTGGTCTCCACCAGTAGACTATTTCCGAAAGCAATAGAATTGCATGTATATGAGGAACGATTTTTCCTTTTTCAGTTTTTTTAACCAGAGTTTTAAACCATGTATGAGGGATAATATTACCTTCAAGGTTAAGCTTAAGCATAGCTTGAAGAATTCTATCTGTCTTTGTCATCATTTTATCCTCCTTTTAAATTCTTCTACGAATTTTGTTGTTAATCTGATATGTAAAGTGGGAGTTCCTTCAAATTTGAATCTCTTTACTTCTATAAATCCCTTTTCTCATAGGATTTTTAATGCTCTATCAACCTGCTTTGGAGTTATCCTGCACTCATTCCCCAGTCTTCTCTACGCTTTACAAGCCAAAGTTTGCCTTCTTTTAAAATCCTAAGCTTTGTTGTAGAAGTATTTGAAGAATACCAGTATGCTATTTGTCCTAAAATAATTCCAGCTATTAAATCTCCGCACATATCAACGTAGATAAGTTTTACTGTAAAAAGTTCCTTTGAAAGTTCCTCTATTAGGAAACATAGAATTAAGAACTTCTGCTGTTTCTTTATCAATCATTTTAACCTCCTTGACAAAACTAATTGTTTGCATAAAATCTTGAATAGAGCCTCCACGTTTGAGGTTTTTTCCGTCGTCATAGGGGGCAAAAGCCCCCTACTAAAACTCAATGTCGTTTCCGTTCTCTTCCTCCTTTCCCTTCTTTTCTCTCTCTGCTTTAAGCTGTTCCAGGTAATCCAGGAAAGCCCTGGCTTCTTCTCTGGTAAAAATCTTTGAGGAGCTCTTTCCAACAGTTTCCTCATATAGTTTCCTGCGTTCTCCGTTCTTAATACCAAGATCTTTGAGCTGTTTCTGTATCTCTATAAGCATTCCCTTTGGAGCAAGGTCGTTAAGGGTGGATATAAGCGTTGATACTTCTTCTCTGTTAAGCTCCTCAAGGGAGCTCTTTCCTATGTGAATCTCAATGAACTCTTTGAGGAGCTCCCCCGTCAGCCCTCTTTTCTCAGCTATAAGGTTTACAGTGTTCAACTGCCTTTGAGTCGCCTCTTTTTCCACCTCTACCTTAACTTCTTCACCGGTAACAGGATCTATTACATCCTGTTCTGCTAACTCCTCAAAGGAACACAAGCCGATTGGAAACGCTACACGAAGCGCCCGGTTTACTGCCCGGGTCTCTGCCATCCTTATAAGGTGAGGAGTTACCATTCTATTGGTATTGTTGGCGTCGGCATCGCCGTAAGCTTCGTATCTTCCACCATCCTTTGTAAGAACACGAGCCTTAACAAGGCAAAAATTTTGCTTTCTTTCAACAATTTCTACCTCTATCCCGGCAAGCTTCTTAGTCCTTTGGGCGTAATAAATGAGCCCTTCTTTCGTTACGTAGGGTCTATCGCCCATTACTATTACATGTCCTAAGTCAGGGCGAAGTCCAAACTCTGCGTAAAGCGCCCTTATTTGATGGGCAAGTTGTTCCTGAGCTTTTTCAGGGATGCCTTTGTGCCCTTTTAACCAACCCTTGATCTTTGTGAGGTCTAACCACTGTTTCTCAAGTTCTTCTGCCACTTTGATTCTTATGTTTTCTGCTGTTTTTGTCTCTGCCATCGCTTCCTCCATCCAATGAGGTTAGTGCTAACAATTTGCCTTGTCAATAAGGCAAGCAGGTTGCCTAAGCAACCTACTCCTCTAAACGGTTGTCTCTGCACAGCTTGAGGGGGTCAAATGTCTGGAGTTTTTCAAGGAGCTCCTCCACCGTGTCTGCACAGTAGACTGCGCAGACTCCCTGGTCTTCTATTACCGCTTTAACCCCCTGTCCGTTTACTGTGATAGTGAGTGTTCCATCCAGCATGTTCTGTAGAACCTTTCTGATTTCCATGACTACCTCCCGTTTAGTTTTTTTGCCATCGTCAAGGAAGAATATATATCGTTATCCCATTATTGTCAACATTTGTATTACATAGACAACTCATTAAAGTTTCCCTTTTTCCTGTAAATACCTGATTATTAAGTAATTAAGGCAGTCTGATGGTGTTATTCCTTCTTCTTTACAGGTTTCTTCAAAAATTTCCTTCAGGGAGGGGTTGATTCGGAAACTCATACTTTTTTCCCTTCGGGATAGAAGCTTAACGAACTTCTCCATCTCTATTTTGTTGCTTTCCTTCTTCTCCATCCCTACCTCCGTTTTCCACAGTCAAATTTAAATCATTTGATTGAACAAGTCAACGTTTCTTCCTGTAAACGCCTATAACCTTAAAAACGGCAACCTCTCCAAGCTCTTCATCTCCAAGCTCTATTGGCTCATAGTCTCCATTTACCGGAACAAGTTTAACTTTTCCATCCTCGTAGTAGAACTTTTTTAAAGTAGCTTCACCGTCCTTTATGACTACAACCTCATCTCCATTCTTAGGAGGGTAAAAAGAGGAATCTGCAAGGTGAACCAGGTCTCCGGGCTCAAACTCAGGATACATACTGTTTCCCTCTACCCTTAAGAAAAACGTTCTTTCCTCAGGTTCCGGAATAGAGATAATCCCAGCCGGAAGAGGAAAAAGTTCTTCCGCCTTTTCCTGAATATACCCTCCGAACTTACCTGCCTTAGTCTCTCCAATTATCGGCACGTAGATGATTTCCCCTTTAAGCCACTGGAGAGGAACACCAAAGTATTCTGCTATCGGCTTAAGAGTTTCGTCCTTAGGTTTTCTTCTTCCTTTTTCAATCAGGTAGAGATACTGATTGAGAGATTCAGGAGACTCAAAATTGAGGAGCCCTTTTTCTACCAGCTCCTTAGCTAACTGCATTCTTGTTATTCCCTTTTTCTCCCGTAGCTTCTTCAACCTTTTTCCTATCTCAGACACAATCCTCCTCCCTGCTGGCTTCTTTTTTATTTTAAATCAAACGATTGAAAGACACAAGGAGGGCACATTTTGGGCACAAATTCAATTTGCGGGAATTAGATAAGGTAGGAAATTTTTTGATTTTCATGGTGCCCGGGGCGGGATTTGAACCCGCACGGGCGTGAGCCCACAGGATCCTGAGTCCTGCGCGTCTGCCAATTCCGCCACCCGGGCTTTCTGCCATACAAAATTTAGTCAATCTGGCAAAATTAACAACCACTTTTCTGTTAAGGAGGAAACCTTGAAGTTTGTAGGAGCACACGTGAGCGCTGCCGGTGGAGTTTTCAATGCCCCTATCAATGCTAAAGAAATTGGAGCGAAGGCGTTTGCTATTTTTACGAAGAACCAGAGGCAGTGGAAGGCAAAACCGCTGACTGAAGATGCTGTTAGGAAGTTTAAGGAGAATCTGAAAGCTGTGGGAATTAAGCCTGAGCACGTTTTGCCCCACGACAGTTACCTTATTAATCTTGGAAGTCCTGATCCGGAAAAGAGGAGGAAGTCTTTGGAGGCGTTTATAGACGAGGTGGAACGGTGTTACCAGCTGGGTCTTAAGTATCTCAACTTCCACCCGGGAAGCCATCTGAGGAAGATTTCTGAAGAGGAATGTTTGAAAATTGTTGCAGACTCTGTAAACGAGGCCATCTCAAGAACCAGAGATATTGTTCTCGTTATTGAGAATACTGCCGGTCAGGGCTCTAACGTGGGGTACCGATTTGAGCATATAGCTCAGATTATTGAGCTTGTAGAGGATAAGAGCCGTATTGGGGTTTGCCTTGATACCTGCCACCTCTTTGCTGCCGGCTACGATATTAGAACCCGGGAAGCTTACGAAAAAACGATGGAAGAGTTTGACCAAATTGTAGGGTTTAAATACCTAAAAGGTATGCACCTGAACGATGCCAAATCACAGCTTGGGAGCCGTGTTGACAGGCACCACTCAATTGGAAAGGGAAACATCGGTTTGGAGGCCTTCCGCTTCATAATGAACGACCCGAGGCTTGACAACATTCCTCTTATCCTTGAAACGATTGACCCTTCAATCTGGAAGGAGGAGATAGAGCTCCTCTACTCCCTCGTTGAGTAGTTGAGTTTCTCCCTGCGTGGCAGTAATTTGAATTAAAAAGATTTGGAGGGAGAGATGGTTTTTAGAAACAGGCGCCACGCAGGGGAGCTCCTTGCCCGTGCAATTTTGGAGAAATTTGACGGAACTCTTGTAAACCCGGTTGTTGTTGCAATTCCCAGAGGTGGAGTTGTTGTTGCAGAGCCGATTGCTGAGGCACTGGGAGCTCCCATTGAGCTCGTGATACCGAGGAAGATAGGAGCTCCCTTCAACGAAGAGTTTGCCGTTGGGGCTGTAACAGAAGACGGATATGTTCTGCTGAACCCCTCTGTTCCACTGGAGAGGCTTGGTGTAACAGAGGACTACATTGAGAGGAAAGCCCGTGAAGAGTTAGCCGAAATTGATAGAAGGAAAAGAAAATACCTGTCTGGACTTAATAGGATATCCCTTGAGGGAAGAGACGTTATACTGGTTGACGACGGCATAGCAACAGGTTTAACCGTGAAAGCTGCTATAGCTTCCTTAAGAAGGCAGAGTCCAAACAGAATAATCCTTGCCGTTCCCGTTATGCCTGCAGATGGGGTACCGGAGTTCAGTAAACTTGTTGACGACCTTATTGTTCTTTACGCTCCCGAGTTCTTCCAAGCGGTAGGGCAGTTCTACCAGGACTTTTCACAGACGACTGATGAGGAAGTTGTTGAAATTTTGAGAAGGAACAGAGAAATGGCGGGGAGGTAGTCCCCGCCACCGATTACATACTGCAGCCAGAACATCCAGAACAGCCGTGACCGTGCTGTTTGGGTCCTTCTATGGCCTCCTGGAGTAGAGCGTTAACGGTTTCAAGCATCTGGCTAAACCTTTGATTTGCCTCAAGGTACTCTTTACCTACAGGGTGTTCTGCAAACTTCTGGAAAGCCTCTTCAAGCTGCTGCATGGCTTCTGGACTTCCAGACATCTGTGCCATCTGCTGGAGTCTCTGAACTTCGTTTAATAGCTTGCTTGCCTCCGGATCCATTCTGAGCTTTGCTTCAGCTGCTCTAAAGTTTGCGAGCTCTTCGCTCTCTGCGATTGCCTGAGCAAGCTCAGACGCTTTTTTAATCACTTCCGTAGACATACTGCCTCCTGGTGTTAGATTTCTCTATCAATTTATGCAACAAATCTGTTTAAACCACTTTTTCTTTAATCAGTTCTGGTCTACTTACCTCTTCTTCCGACAGTTTGAAGGCTGAAATAAAGGAGTTAAGGAACTGCTCTCTGTCTCCGGTGTTCCAGTATATTTCTCCTATAGGTTCTCCTTTTTCAACCCTGTCTCCAATTTTCTTGAAGAAGGCCAAGCCTACGGAGTAGTCTATCCTGTCATCGGCTCTCTTTCTTCCGCCTCCCATTTCAACGATGAGCCAGCCTAAGGCTTCTCCGTTTATGTCAGAGACGTAACCAGAGGCTGGAGATTCAACTACCAGGTGCTTTGCCTTTATTTCAGGATAGGGATTACCTCCCAGGTATTTAACCCACTCTTCAAAACGCTTAATGGCTTTTCCGCTCTTTATAACCTCTTCCGCTTCTGTTTTTCCTCGGGAGAAAGTTCCTTTCCCTGTAAGTTCGTAGAGAAGCCCTATCAAGGAAGAGACCACTTCCAGAAGGTCTGGCTGAACTGTTCCTTTCAAAGCATCTGCCGCTTCCCTCACTTCTAACGCGTTTCCTGCAAAGAGTCCCAGTGGTTGGCTCATTTCGGTTATGAGAGCTCCCGCCTTCTTACCGTAGAGCTTGCTTACCTGAACAAGCCCTTCTGCAAGCTCTTTAGCCTTTTTCATCGTTTTCATAAAGGCTCCACTTCCCACTTTAACGTCAAAAACTATCGCCTCTGTGTTTACGGCTAACTTTTTGCTCAGGATACTTGAAACTATTAGCGGAATACTCTCAACCGTGGCTGTTGCATCTCTAAGGGCGTATATCTTTCTGTCGGCCGGAGCTATCTCTGGAGTTTGGGCTGAAATTGAGAAACCGAACTTCTCTGTTACTTCAGAGATTTCCTTGTCTGAGAGCTCCACCTTCATTCCCGTACTTTCCAGCTTGTCAATGGTTCCCCCGGTGAAACCCAGAGCCCTCCCAGCAAGGAGAGGTGCTTTGAAACCGAGCTCCGCAAGGACCGGGGCTATAACCAGGGAAACTTTGTCCCCTATTCCTCCGGTACTGTGTTTATCAACCAGCGTCCCTTTTGCTTTTACCGTTACCCTCTTTCCCGAACGGAGCATGGAGTCTGTGAGGTGAAGGGTCTCATTGTAGTTCAAACCCTGAAAGAATATTGCCATTAAGAGGGCGGCCATCTGGTAGTCGGGGGTTTCCCCTGCAGTGTAAGACCTGACTATAAACTCAATTTCTTCCCCGGAGAGTACTTCTCCGTCTCTCTTTTTCTTTATCAGTTCTTTAAAGAGCATCTCTGCCTCTTTTATTCAGGTTAAGAGAAACATTGCCTTTACCATTCCGTTTACCAGAGGTATCAGTATCCAGTTTAACACAGGACTTATTATGAGTATTATCAGAATAATGGGACCGTAAGGTTCTATCTGCTTGTACTTTATCCACAGTTTTGGTGGAAGCAGGGTTTCAAGTATTTTTGACCCGTCAAGGGGTGGAACGGGAATGAGGTTGAAGATACCGAAAGCAACGTTTATGAATACTCCGTACTTAAGCATCAGGAAGAGAGGCTCTGCTACCGAAGGGGAAAGTGAAGAGAAAGGAAGGTACTTAAGTAAGAGAACAAAAACGAACGCGCTTATGAAGTTTGCCATTGGGCCGGCAAAGGCTACGAGTACCTCTCCCAGCTTCCAGAAGGAGGTTTTCCTGAAGTTTCTGGGGTTTATAGGAACCGGTTTTGCCCAGCCAAAGTGAACGAGGAACAGGGCTATGAATCCGATTATGTCTATGTGAGCCAATGGGTTTAGGGTTAGCCTTCCAGCCAGTTTTGGAGTGGGATCTCCCAGTTTGTAGGCAATGTAACCGTGGGCAAACTCGTGTATTGTCATAGCCCACAGAATTCCCGGCAGTGCTATCAGGAAGTTGAGTATCCAATCGTGCAACATCTCCTCCTTAAGAGATTTTCTCTTCTACAACTTCTCCGTATGGTTCCACTTCTGTGAATATCTGCCCCTGAAACTTATAGAACTGACACCTTGGGTCAAGCCAGCAGTTGGGAGGAAGGCCAGCTTTCACGCAGGTTTGGGCTAAGAACTCTTCCTCGTTCCAGCCCCACTCAACGGGAACTTGAGGCAGAAGCAGTCCACTTGTGTAGCCGCATCTGACGATTAGTCCGTCTCTTCCAACTTTTATTGCTCTGGGGAGCTCCTCTGGAGGAACATCTATGGGCTGAGGTGGAGTTAGAACGGTTACTTCAAAGAGAAGTTTGGGAAGTTCTTCAACGCCTACAGGGTAGAACCTGGGGTCTCTGGTTGCTGAAGATATTGCCGCATCTATCGTTGCAAGGACTAAGGGCATTATCGGTTCCGGATAACCTATACAACCGCGGAGCTCTCTCTGAGGGTAAGTTTTCAGCGTTACAAAGACCCCTCTCTTCTCGTAAAGTTCCGGCGGCGTGCCCGGCGGAGGCTCTATCTTTACTCCGCTCCTCAGGTATTCCTCAACAGCTGCCCTTGCCAGTTTTACCAGGAACTTTCCCTTCTCAAGGTCAAGTAGCATCTCTCCCTCCTCTTTTCTGTTCTGTTTTTAAATGTAGGAGGGAGAGGCAAAAAATTAAACTCTGAAGATGGCTTTAAAGAGTGCCATGCCAGAAAGGGTTGCTGTTAAACAGAGGGTAACGTTGAGAAATACATTCAGGAGGGCTTTAAACCAGAGTCCCTCCTGTAGAAGAACCGTCGTTTCGTAGCTGAAGGTGGAAAAAGTTGTCAGAGCTCCCAGGAAGCCTGTTACGAAGAAGGCCTTCCACTGGGGAGCTATTAGGTTTTCAAAGAGCAGTACGAGGAATCCAATCAGAAAACTTCCTAAAACGTTTACGGTTAGCGTTCCAACCGGAAAAGTAGTTCCTGCAACTTTCTGTGCGAAACCAGCAATTAGAAATCTCGCCACTGCTCCAAAGAAACCTCCCAGTCCAACAAATAACCAGGTCAACTTACACCTCAACTTCTTTCAGGAGTTGTTCTGTAATAATATCAAGGGCTCTCTTTCTGGTCTCGTCAAAGTCTATGTTCTCTATTACGGGAACGCCTTTCTCTTTTGCCTTCTGGTAGATGAACTCTTGAATTTTCCTGATGGCTTTAAAGTTCTTGAGGTACTTTTTGCTGGTTCTCTGGGAACTCTTCTCTCTTGATTTAAACCTTCCTCTGTGGAGCTCTTCATCTAAGGTTGTCAGAACGATGTGGACAACGTGGGCTTTGTCTTTGAAGAGATCTGCAATTCCCGGAATGAGGTGTATCCCCTCAACAACGAGGCTTACGTTCTCTTTTATTGCCCTGTTGACTACGGCTTTTACGCCGGTTAAAACCTTCTCGCTCTGATCAAGGAACCCGTAGATTATCCTGTTTTCCTTGGGGGCTTCGGAGAGCTGCGGAAGGAACTCTCCTGCCTCGTAGGAGGAGACGTGGAGGGAAGGGGTGAGCTCTTTTGAAACCATCTTCCTCATAACTTCCCTTATGGAGTCTGTAGAGGCAGTTCTGTTTATCTCTAAGGTGCCCGCAAGCTCTGCTGCAAGCCTAGACTTTCCTACTCCGGTAGCTCCTCCAATTAGAATAATTATAGGTTTCTCAAGCTTTTTGGCCTTTCGCCACAGGAGGTACCTCTTTGCAAACTCCTTACCTAACCGTTTTTCAAGCAGTTTTGCTGTTAACTGTCGGAGCTCCGCCCTCTTTACCCTGAACTTTCCCTTTTTAACGAGGGTGTCGTGAACCTCTTTTGCAATTTCAAAAGCCTCGTTTATATCAACGCCGGCAGACCTGATAGACGCTGCGAGTATTCCCTTTGAAAAAGGGACAAAAGCCTTTCCGCACTCTTCGCATACAAGAACTTCCCTTTCGCTTACTAAAACTCTGTACCTGTTTGCTACTTTTTTCCCGAACTTCTTCTTAAGGGTTTCGTAAACGAGGTTTATGAGCTCTTCTGTAGAGACGGTTCCTTTAAACTTAGACGCCACGGAGTCTGCTACTCTGTAGGCCTCCTCAATGGATAGGCCTACCTTCATTAAAGACCTTGCTAAAACACCTTTTGAGAAAGGGTACTTCTCTCCGGAGCTGTCTACTACAAACCGTTTCTTTTTTGCCATTGTCTCAGTTTCTCTACATTTTTTAAGTGTTGATTATAGCTTCTGCTGAAAACGTGACCTCCCTTGCCGTTTGCGACAAAGTAAAGATAGTCAACGCTGGCAGGGTAAAGGGCGGCCTTTATAGAGGAGAGAGAGGGGTTGCAGATGGGAGCCGGCGGTAGCCCTTTTGTGTAATAGGTGTTGTAGGGAGAGGCAATCTTTAAGTCCTCGTAGGTGAGTTTTTTGGTTTCTCTTCCTTTAAGCTTGAGGGCGTAGATTACCGTAGGATCGCACTGAAGTTTCATTCCTCTGGCAAGCCTGTTGTATATAACTGCTGCTATTAGAGGTCTCTCCTCAGGTATTGAGGTCTCTTTTTCAACTATGGATGCAACTGTTAGAATCTGTAGCAGTGAAGGTTTTTTTAAGGCTTTTTTGACTTTTGGAGGCGGTTTATAGCTGCGGTAGAGAGGGACAACCACCTCTTTAAACCTTTTAACGGCTACTTCTACTGCCTTCTTGCAGCCTGCCTTCTCGTTTATGTAGTAGGTGTCGGGGAAGAGGAAGCCGTTAAGAACGGGAACTTTAAGTTCTGACAGAAATTCTCTCTCTTTTGCGAGCTTCAGGAGCTCCCCCTTTTTGCAGATTTTCTCCTCTGAAAAGAGCCTGTCAAGTAGAAAGAGGTCTGAGCCGGGAGGGATTGTGAACTTCTTCAAACATGGGCTTCCTTTTTCAAACTCTTTAAAGAGCTCTTCAAGGCTCAGCTTTCCCTCTATGCGATAACAGCCGGCCTTTGGTTGAATCTCCTCGTACCTTGCCCAGTAGTAGACAATCTGAGGATACTTTACAATCCCTTTTGAATGGAGTTCCTCTATCAACCCTTTCAGAGATTTTCCTTCTTCCACTCTCAGGCTGAAATGGAGCTCCCTTTTCTCTGACAGGTTCTCCTTAAAAATGAAGAAAAGCCCGAGGAACCCCAGAATAATTGCAAGGAGTACGGTAATTATGAAGAGTAGAAGTCCTCTCAACGGAGCCTCTCAGAGGCACAGAAAAGTCTCTGAACAGCCGTTACGTTAGACAGTACCGCCAGGATGAGCGTTGTTTCAGCAGGATAGCCAAGAATCAGACCTCCAAGTAGAAGGAGAACCCTCTCGGGTCTTTCAACGATTCCTGATTTACAATCAGCCCCTAAAGACTCAGCTCTTGCTCTTGCGTAACTTGTGGCGAACGCTCCGGCTATTGAGAAGAGAGAGCCCAACAGGAGAAGTTCGTTTCCGATTGTGTGGCCAAAATAGAGGAGACCTGCCAGAGGAAAAAAGTCTGCATATCTGTCTAAAAAGGAGTCAAGAAATGCTCCAAATCTTGTCGTTTTTCTCATCGTTCTGGCAAGGACTCCGTCAAGAACGTCGCAGGCTCCTGAAAGGGCTAAGAAAACTGTTCCATGGAAAAAATTTCCCGTGCCAAGGAGTATGCCTGACAGAGCTGAGAAAATAAAACCTGTTAAAGTAACGGTGTTGGGAGAAATTCCGAGGTTGCCGATGTTTTCGGCAAAAGGTTTCAGAACTTCCTGCGTTTTCTCTTTGATTCCAGAAGAACTCAGCATTTTTCCTTTTTCCTGTATTTAGCCCTTTGTCAGAAAATTATAAGCTATAAAATTTGGTTAGTAGGGGGTGAAGGTATAAGTTAACTGGAACAGAAATCTGGAGGTAGATATGGAAAAAGGACTTTCTAGGGAAGAACTAGTTGAGATCATGGCTATTCTTATGGAGGAGGAAGGGTTTGACCTCTACGAACCTGAGGCTGAAGGAGAGGAGTACCTTCCCGACTTTCTGGCCGTTTTTGAGAACGAGGAGGGGGAGAAACAGCAGATAGCCGTTCAGGTTGAAGACTGCCAGACACTTGAGACTGGAGAGGCAGAGAAGAGGGCAAAAGCCATTGCCGACCACTGCAGACGCTCCGGGGAGGGTTTCATATTTGTCGTTCCTATAGAGTGTGAAGAACTCGGGAAGGAGAAATTTGAAAAGTGGGGACTTTCAGACGTTGCAGAGTTTGTTCCCATAGGGATTGAGTTTGAGGAGGAGGAGTAGTTGGAGCGCTACTACTCCTACTCCCGTTACCTGAAGGAGCTCTTTGGAGAGAAGGTTTTCAGAGTAACGGTGGATGCCGGTTTTACCTGTCCCAACAGAGATGGAACTAAAGGAACAGGCGGCTGTATTTACTGTTACTCGGGGTCTGACTACGATCCAGATAAGAGGAGAAGGTCTGTAAGAGAACAGATAGCTGAGGGTATAGAGAGGGTAAGACGGCGCTACGGAGCCGAGAAGTTTCTGGTCTACTTTCAGGCATACACCAACACTTACGCTCCACCCTCTCAGCTTAAACCCATCTATGATGTTATAAGGGAGTTTCCCGAGGTTGTAGGTCTGATAGTCGGAACGCGGCCGGACTGCGTTCCCAATGAGACTCTTGAGCTCATTGCTTCTTACTCAAAAGACTATCTTGTTTGGGTAGAGTACGGCCTTGAGAGCTCCCACTTCAAATCGTTAAAGTGGATGAACAGGGGGCACGGGGTTTCAGACTTTATTGACGCCGTTTTAAGGACGAGGAAGTTTAAAGGGATAAACATTTGCACCCACGTTATTTTAGGTCTTCCGATGGAAGACTACGAGGATATGATGGAGACGGCAGACTTTTTAGCTGCTTTAAAGCTTGACGGCGTTAAAATCCACCCGTTACATGTGATAAGAGGAACAAAGTTAGAGGAGATTTACCTGAAAGAGCAGTTCTCCCTTCTTTCTGTTGAGGAGTACGCAGACTTAGTTGTTGATTTTATAGAGCGACTTCCCGAAAAAACAGTTATTCAAAGAGTTACTGGAGAGGCTCCCGAAGAGTTGTTAATAGGTCCCTCCTGGTGCAGCCACAGAGAGAAAAACAGGGTGATTAACCTTATAAGGAAACGGTTTGAGGAGAGGAATACTCGTCAGGGAGCCAGGTGTAGGTTTAAGGAGGCGGTATGAAAGTAACGGGGAAGACGGCAGTTTATGGTATTTTCGGGTATCCCGTTAAACACTCACTCTCTCCGTTAATGCAGAACGCTGCCTTTTCAGAAAGGGGTATAGACGCAGTTTACGTTCCCTTTGAGGTTTCTCCGGAGAACCTGAAGGAAGCAGTTGGAGGAGTTAAAGCTTTAAAAGTAAAGGGACTTAACGTTACCGTTCCTCACAAGGAGAGGATTGTTGAGTACCTTGACTACCTCTCCGACGAGGCTGAACTTCTTGGCGCTGTTAACACAGTTAAGAACGAAAACGGAGAGCTTACAGGCTACAACACAGATGCTGAGGGCTTTTTAAGGTCTTTAGTAGAAGAAGGGGTTGAGCTTGAGGGAAAGAGAGCTCTTATGTTTGGCGCCGGCGGAGCTGCAAGGGCGGTAGGTTACGCACTCTTAAAAGGCGGTGTTAAGTTC
The DNA here is from genome assembly GCA_015490195.1 of Thermovibrio sp. Lineage (GTDB taxonomy): Bacteria > Aquificota > Aquificia > Desulfurobacteriales > Desulfurobacteriaceae > Balnearium. The sequence continues at coordinate 85,233 of WFYG01000008.1, read as the reverse complement.
CTTAACGTAGTTAATAGGAACTTCTCAAGAGGCAAGGAGGTGGGGGAGCTCCTTGGGAAGCTGGGAAACGTTCTGGTTTATCCCCTTAAGGAGTCAACCGTGGAGGTTCTCTTAAGAGACGTTGATCTGATTGTAAACACAACCTCTCTGGGGATGAAACCCGGCGACCCTCACCTGTTTGACTACTCTAAAATCCCTTCAGGTATTACCGTCATTGACATTATTTACAACCCGCCGGAAACTCCCCTGTTGAAGGCTGCCAGAGAGAAGGGGTGCAAAACGGTTAACGGCCTTGGAATGCTCGTTCATCAGGGGGCAGTGGCCTTTGAGATCTGGACGGGAGAGAAGGCGCCGGTTGAGACTATGAGGGAGGTTCTGAAGAGGGAGCTCTACGGTGGAAATACTTAAAGAGCTCGTTAACTCAGATGTCTGGAAGCTCTACGAGCCCTATGTTGTAGCCCTCCTCCTGGGAGGGCTAATAGGGGTTGAAAGGGAGTTTAAGAAACAGAGGGAGAAGAAGGGATTTTTTGGAGGAGTAAGGACTTTTACCCTTATCTCGCTCTTAGGGGCTCTCTCGGGAGCTCTCTCCTCAAAGTTTGGGCTTCCTCTCGTTTACATCTCCTTCCTCGGCCTTGTTTTCCTTATCGGGATTTCTGAACTCCTTGAGAGAGCTCCCGGCCTTACATCTGAAGTATCGGGACTTATCGCCTACTTGATAGGTCTTCTATCGTACACGGGAAACTATCAGCTTGCAGCGCTGCTTACCATATCCGTTCTAACGGTTCTCTCATTCAAAGAGCAGATGCATACCTTTGTTAAACATCTTACCCTTGAAGACCTCTACGCATTTCTAAAGTTTGCAGCCGTAACGGTTGTTATCTACCCGCTCCTCCCAGACAGGAACTTCTACGGCGTAAACCCCAGGGAAGTATGGGCAATGGTTGTTGTAATTTCGTCAATAGACTTTCTGGGTTACATACTTACGAAGTTTGCAGGAGAAAAGGGAGTTCTCATAGCTGGACTTATTGGTGGCCTTGTATCAAGTACTGCTGTTACTGCAACATTCTCTCCGCTTGCAAAAACAAACCCGGTCCTTACGAGAGAGTACGCTGCAGGTATTGTTGGAGCGTCTGCGATAATGTTCCCGAGGATGACAGTTCTTGCGGCTATAATAAGTCCCAGCTTTGCCAAGTACCTCATTGTTCCTTCATTAATAGCTTTCGGGTTTGGCGTTGTTTACGCTTACTGGTTGACGAAGAGGATTTCAAAGAAACAGGCTCAGGTTAACGTCAGTAACCCTTTTGAACTCTCAACCGCCTTTAAGTTTGGACTCTTCTACGCCTTTATCCTCTTTGTTTCCAGAGAAGCTCTCAGGTACTTTGGGAACTTTGGCCTCTACACCGTTGCGGCTCTGTCTGGTCTTTCAGACGTTGACCCTTTAACCCTTTCTGTTTCAAAACTTTTTTCCTCAGGTACCGTTGCGCTCATTCCGGCGGTTATTGCAGTTCTGCTTTCAGCTTTTGTTAATACTCTTTTTAAGTGGTTCTTAACTCTCTCTATGGGAACGAAGGAGCTGTTTAGACTTGTTACTCCTGGATTTATTCTTCTTGCGGTTGGAGAAGTTATTGGTGTTCTTGTTCTCTACCTGGTAGTTTAGAGGGGAAAGCCCCCAAAAGGGGGGCTTACTGTAAAGGATAAACACTTACAAATTTCTTGTTGCGCCTTGTCTCAAACTTGACAACGCCGTCAATAAGGGCAAAGAGAGTGTAGTCGCTTCCCATTCCAACATTCTGCCCCGGGTGGATGGAAGTTCCCCTCTGGCGAACGATAATGTTTCCGGCTTTAACTATCTGGCCGTCGTGCCTTTTGACTCCAAGCCTTTTACCTATAGAGTCTCTACCATTCTTGGTAGAACCCATACCTTTCTTATGTGCCATGGCAAACCTCCAATTAGCTTACGATTTCGTTAACCTGAATCTCTGTAAAGTGCTGGCGGTGGCCGTACTTCCTCTGGTAGTGCTTCTTAGCCTTGTACTTGAAAACAATAATCTTCTTGCCTTTACCGTGGCGAACAACTGTTGCCTTAACCTTTGCTCCTTTAGCCTCGGGACCTACCTTTACGTTCCCGTCGTCGTCTCTTACCATGAGGGCTTCAAACTCAACTTCGGACCCTTCAGGTAGGTTGAGCTTCTCAACCTTTAAAACCTGACCGGGCTCCACAACGTACTGCTTTCCGCCTGTCTTTATTACGGCATACATTACCGAACCTCCGTAGGTGGTTGAAGTGGAGCATAATTTATACCAGCTACAGTGTAGAGGTCAAGTTGTTTATACCTCCAGCTCCTCTATAAAGTTGTAGGAGCTCTGGGGAATTATCAGAGTTCTCTTTTTAACTCCTTCTTCTTTTAGTCTTTTATACTCCGATATGTCCTCTTTAAAGGCAAAGTAGCCAGAGGCTTTTACGTGGGCGTCGTTGATGAACTCAAGCTCTTCTGCAAACATAAAAGTTCCCTCTGCACAGCTTGGTGAAAAGACTATTAGGTAGATTTTCATTTTCTCCTCCTTTATATATATCTCACTAAGGAAATTTTAAGGAGAGACGGATTGAAAATCAAAAGTACTCCTGAGAGTTTCAGGGTTGAGGAACTTTTATCGCAGCCCCTTTCCTCTTTCGGAAAGTATAGGGTGTACAGGCTGTGGAAGAGGGGGCTTGAAACTCTTCCCGTTTTAAAGAGAATTGCGGCAGAGAGCTCCCTCCCCCTCAGATTCATCTCTTACGGAGGCCTTAAAGACAAGAATGCCGAAACGGTTCAGTTTATAAGCGTTTCTTCCCGTTTTCGTCTCAAAGAGTTTAACCTGCCCGACCTTAAGCTGAAGGAGGTCGGTTTTTTAAATGTTCCAGTTGAAAGGGCTGTTTCAGGTAACAGGTTTGGAGTTCTCGTTGAAGGGGTGTCGGAAGTTCCTTCCGAAAGGCTTGCTGTTTTAAAGGAGTATGGATTTCCCAACTACTACGGAGAGCAGAGGTTTGCCTCTATCAGGAACGGGGAGCTCTTCGCTCACCACCTAAAGAAACGAGAGAGAGCTCTTCTCTTTCTCTTTAGGCCGGTAGGTTGGGAGAGCTCCCGAGAAAGAAAGGGCAAAAAGGCGTTCATTTCTGGAGATTACGCCACTGCCGAAAAGTTTCTTAGAGGCTGGAGGAGAAAAGTCGCGGCTTTTCTGAAGAAGAGAGGCACTCTGAAAGAGGTTTTTAAGCTGATTCCTGAAGAGGAGCTGGAATTCCAGATGAATGTTCTACAGTCTTTTCTCTTTAACGAAAAGCTCAAAAGCCTTATAGAGGATTCCGGGGTTAAAACGGTAAAGTTTAAATACAGGGCGGGGGAGCTCCTTTTCCCCTTAGAGAAAGTTGAGGTTCCGGGAGAACTTCCCTCTTATACTCCCGGCCTGGAAGTTTACAGAGACCTGTTAAAGGACATGGGTATAGATGAGAGTTCCTTAAAACCGTACGGAAAACACTTTCACAGTTTCTTCAGGAAAACCTTTGTAAAACCGGAGAATTTGAAGATAGAGAGGATTTCAGGAGGCCTTCTCTTCAACTTCACGCTACCCCGGGGAAGCTACGCAACAGTTCCTTTAAGGTTTCTCTTCAGCGCTGTTTAAACTTTTTTCTATAATCCCCTTTACGAAACAGCTGGAGGTTAAGGAATGTCCAAGTTTAAGGTTTTGATAACAGAACACATAGCGGATGCCGGGGTGGAGCTCCTCAGGAAACAGCCCGACATTGAGCTTACTTACGACCCGGAGCTCTTCAGGAACTTTGAGAGGATTTTAGAAATTATCCCCGAGTACGACGCCCTTATTACAAGGAGTGGAACGCCTGTTACGGAAGAGCTCCTTGAAAGGGGAAAAAGACTGAAGGTTGTTGGAAGGGCAGGTGTCGGTGTTGACAATATAGACCTTGAGGCTGCTTCAAGGAGGGGAATTCTCGTTGTTAACGCCCCTACCGGTAACACTCTGGCTGCAACGGAACACACGATGGGAATGATGATAGCTGCTGCAAGGCTCATTCCTTACGCCCACAAGTCTTTAAAGGAAGAGCGGAAGTGGGAGAGAAAGAAGTTTATGGGTGTTGAGCTTGCAGGTAAAACCCTTGGAATTATCGGTTTTGGTCGTATAGGCTCAAGGGTCGGTATAAGAGCTAAAGCCTTTGATATGAAGGTTATAGCTTACGACCCCTACATAAAGAAGGAAAAGGCTGAAAGGCTTGGCGTTGAGCTTGTAGATGAACTTGACGAGCTTCTGAGGCGCTCAGACATCATAACAGTTCACACCCCCCTTACCGAAGAGACAAGGAACATGATTACAAAGAGAGAGATTGAGAAGATGAAAGACGGTGTTATTCTCCTTAACATCGCAAGGGGAGGAATAATAAACGAGAGAGACCTCTACGAAGCCCTCGTTAGCGGTAAGGTAAGGGCTGCTGCCGTTGACGTCTTCTCAAAGGAGCCTGCAACAGATAACATCCTCCTTGACGCTCCAAACATTGTTGTTACTCCGCACATTGGAGCCAACACTTTTGAGTCTCAAACGAACGTTGCAGTAATAATTGCGAACCAGGTTCTTGCAGCACTTAGAGGGGAAGAGGTTGAGTTTGCGGTTAACGCTCCCTTTGAGGATACGGCTGCAGCTAAAGTTCTAAAGCCGTTTATGGATTTAGCAGAGAAGTTGGGGCTCTTTGCTGTTCAGATGGCCTGTTCCAGAGCTAAGGAGGTCGTTCTGGAGTTTAGAGGAGACCTTGGGGAGGATACAAAACCTCTGACAACTGCTTTCCTCAAAGGATTCCTCCAGAAGGTTGTTGATATTCCCGTGAACCTTATTAACGCTCCTTTCCTTGCAAAAGAGAAGGGGGTCTCTGTAACAGAAGTCAGGAAACCTGAAGGCGTTAACTTTAAAAAGCTTATAAGGGTTGTCTGCAAGGGAAGGGACGGCGAGGAATTCACGGTTTCCGGAACCGTGATGGACGATACCTTTCCAAAGATCGTTGAGATTAACGGTTTTCTCTTTGACCTAACTCCAGAGGGCAAACTCCTCCTTATAAGGAACTTTGACGTTCCGGGGGTTATCGGAAAGCTCGGCTCAATTCTTGGTAAGTACAGCGTTAATATTGCGGGCTTCCAGCTTGGAAGAACTGAGAAGGGGAAAGAGGCCAAGGGAGTTATCCTCGTTGACGACGACGTTCCGGAAGAAGCCCTGAAAGAGATAAGAGAAATTCCTGAGATTTTAGAGGTTAAGCAGATAAACCTTTAAAACAGGAGAGGCTGAGAGGTTTTTCCTATGGCCTCAAGGCCTCTCTCCGTTATCTTCCTTCCCCTTGGGGTTCTAATCAGGAACCCCATCTCTATTAGGTAAGGCTCATGAACGTTTTCTATTGTATCTACGTCTTCCTTTAAGACCGTAGCCAGCGTGTTGAGTCCGACGGGGCCGCCTTTGAATTTTTCTGCGATTGTTTCAAGTATCTTTCTGTCTAGTCTGTCAAGGCCGAAAGAGTCTATTCCAAGCTCGTTAAGGACTCTTTCAGCTTTTTCTCTGTCAACTACTTTCCAGTTGTGGACGACGGCGTAGTCCCTTATCCTTTTCATGACCTGTATCAGGATTCTCGGGGTTCCCCTTCCGCACCGGGCAATGAGCTCCAGCCCCTCAGGGTCAACTTTCAGCTCCAGCTTTCTACTTACGGCTTCTGCAACTTTAACCATCTCTTCCACGGTATAGAGCTCCAGCCTGCAGATTAGCCCGAAGCGGGATCTGAGAGGAGGGGTTAGCAGATTGAGTCTCGTTGTTGCTCCTATCAGGGTGAAGGGTGGAATTTCTAAAGTTACTGCAGTTGAGCGGGAGCTCCCGCTAACAACGTCAACCCTGAAGTCCTCCATTGCAGAGTAGAGGGTCTCCTCAACGGCTCTGTTGAGCCTGTGGATCTCGTCTATAAAGAGGACGTCTCCCTCATTTAGGCTCATCAGAAGTCCTAAGAGGTCTCCCTTTCTCTCAATTGTTGGAGCTGCTACAACTTTGATTTCAGCTCCCATCTCGTTGGCAATTATGTGGGAAAGTGTGGTCTTTCCCGTTCCGGGAGGTCCGTAAAAGAGGACGTGGTCTAAAGGTTCTCCTCTTCTCTTTGCCGACTCTACGGCAACTTTCAGGAGTTTCTTTACCTGCTCCTGTCCTAAAAACTCGTCAAACGTTTTTGGTCTATCTATCAAAACTTTCTCCCTGAAAGGCGTTTAAGAGCTAACTTTACGGCGTCGTTCACTGTGAGCCCTTCTAAATTTATGCCTTTTAGGGCGCTGTTTATTTCGCTCTTTTTGTAGCCCAAAGAGGTGAGGATCTCGTAGAGCTCCGCCGGTATTTTTCTTACTTTTTCCTCTTCAACTGCCGGTCTGAGCTCGGATATTATCCTTTCTGAGAGTTTTTTCCCGAGGCCGGGGATTTTAGAAAGGTAGTCGGCGTCACCCTCAAGTACTGCTCTCTTGAACTCTTCCGGCTCAACGTGAGAAAGGATAGAGATGGCAACTTTACTCCCCACCTTTGGAACTTTGATCAGCTTCCTGAAGAGTTCCCTCTCCTCTTCCGTCTCAAATCCGTAAAGGGTGGGAGCTCCCTCCGGCGGTACTATCAACTCCGTAAAGAGCTCAATTTCTTCTCCCTTTTCTACCCTGTTAAGGAGGTGAAGAGGGACGAAGACCTTAATGCCTAAGGGGCCACACAGTAGTGTTACGGCGTTGCCATACTTCCTGAATACTCTTCCCTTTAAGTAGTCAACCATCAGTAGAACCTTAAAGAGTTAAAGCTACCCCTTACCGTAAACCTGAACTTCTGACCTTTCAGTTTTCCCGTTTTCATATTTACCGAAACGTTGAGGTTTACGTAAGAGTTCATGTAATTTTTCGGGTTGTAGCTAACGTTGCCCTTAATCTCTACCTGGGCGTCTTTTCCGTTAAGTTCTCCGGAAACTTTTAAGTAGTTTTTGCCAATTACGCTATAGTTTACCCTACCTTCTCCAAGGTCAAGTTCTTTAAACGAGAAGATTCCGAATCTGACGTTTTTCAGCCTGACCCCCGAAAGTGTAAACTCTCCCTTGCCATCTGTTAGCTGTCTCTTCCTAAAAACCAGATAACCTTTTCCATCTAACTTTCCCAACAGTTTAAAGTCCGATTTTAACGGACAGCGGGAGAACTCCAGCCCGTGAGCTGTAAACTCTACTCTCTCTAAAGAGGTGTTTGTTCTTATCTCGAGGTTTCCTCCGCAGAGCTCTGCTTTAACCAGAAACCTCTTCAAACCTTTAGGTTCTATAGAGACACTTTTCAGGGTTACGTTGCTAAAGGGGAGTTCTTCTATGGTTAACCGTGGCGGAAAGTGGTAAAAAGAGACTTTTTGGGGGTGGAACCCTTTCTCTACCAGAACCTTTTCTGCTATCTTCTCAAAGGGAAAGGTCAGATAGAGGGAAATCAGAAAAGAGAGGGTAAAGACTGAGAAGAGTAGAAGAGCCCTCTTAACCTTCACTGCCCCTCCTGTAGAAGAAGAGGGTAACTTTACCGGAGACAAGTCCGTTCTCGTCGTAGTCTGTTACCGTTATCCCGTCGGCCTTGAAGTAGTAGGAACCGTTCTCAAGGGAGGAGATGAGCCTTGCCACCCTGTTTATGTCCGCCTCTTTGAAAGTTACCGTAACTATCTCCTTCTGATATCCGTATTTCTCCTCTCCTGGCTGAACCTTTATGTTTTTAACGTCAAGCCCCACCATTCTAGCTACCGTCTGAATGAAAGACGGAACGTCTAGGTTTGCTCCCCTTTTAAGCTTTTCCTCAATAGGGCTGAACTCTCTCTTCAGGCAGAGGAGTTCTTCAACCTGCGGTTTTAACTTCTCAAACTTTTCCTCAAAGAAAGCTCTTTTTCTTTCATACCCGGTTTTTAACGATTGGAGTGGAACTATTACCGCGAAAGTAAACAGGATTACCAACAGGAGAGGGATTCCGAGAGCTACCACCCGCTTCTCTCTGTCTGACAGTGAGGAGAAGTACTCTGTAAACTTATCTTTTAAACCGTTAATCTCCACTTCCAACTCCAGCTCTTACCGTAAAGTTTATTCCCGATTTATTCTCTTTTGTTGACGAAACCGCCACTTTTTTGAAGTACTTTTTCAGATTCTCAATGAACGACTTTAAAGACTTCTCGTCTTCTGCTCTTCCTTTTACTGTAAACTGACCTGAGGAGAGGCTTCCATCTAAGGAGAATACTGTAACGCCTTTTGTTACAGACTTTGAGATTCCGTTTAAGTAGTAAAGGAGGGAGGGGGAGCCTATTCTAAAGAATTCTGCCAGCTTTTTGTACTTCTCAAGTTCCTGGGGTATCTGAATTTCCGGTGCTAAAACTTTTTCTCCTAGCAGTTTTGAGAGCTCCCCTGTAATTTCCCTCTTTGCAGCGTAGTAGTCCTTTTTGGCAGACAGGTAGCTGAGGAAGAGACCACCTGTAAGGATAAGGAGGGCGAGTCCGGTTACCGTTCCCAGGAAGATGATTTTTCCCTTCTCCTTGAGGAGCTCCTGTGATAGGCTGGAGAAGCTTTTAAAGAAGGCTTTGCAGGGGCTCTTTTTGAAACTGTAGAGTCCGTAAGCGTTAAAGTAGATCGGAGTTTCTTTTCCAAAGGGGGGGAACTCCGGGACGGAGAAATCTGTAATTTTTGAAAGCTCCTCCCGAAACCGGTCTGAGAAAGCTCCTCCTCCTACTAGAATTACATTTTTCTCGTTACCCTTCAGGACAGAGACAAGCTCCCCTGAGTTTGTGTGGTACTCAAAGCCACCTCTCAGGATTTCAACTTCTGAAATCTTTCCGTTTTCTACCCTTACCAGAGCTATTTTTCTCTTTCCTGCGTCTAATAGTGTGAAGTTCTCAGAGAGTGTCAGCGCTGCTGTAACTCCGCCGAGAAGGTCTACCGTTATCTGTGCTCTTGATGCGATTTCCTGGGGGAGTTCTTCTAAGCTTTTTCTCTTCTCAACAAAGACCAAAAATCTGCAGCCTTTTTCCAGTTTTTCCTTCCTGCAGAAGGCTACAGATATTTCTTCTGGAGGGACTGACAGATCCGTTGATACGTCGTTGATGATGAGCTTTTTAAGTTTTGCTCCCGCACAGAGGGGGTAGAAAGATTCTCTTACTAAGAGTTCTGACGATGAGAGTCCCAGGGTGAAGCTCTTTCCCTCTGGAATTCCCGTTCCGAACTCCTTTCCGTTAAACCACTTTACTGAAGAGCTCCCGTAGTCAACCCCTATCATTCAACGACCTTCCACTCAAGGATTCTGCTCCTTGTTGTGTAAGCTACAACGGTAACGGTTGAGTTTCCGTAAGATGCCGTTACCTCCACCCTGAAGAAGTTGCACTTGTTTGTTATAAGGGGCAGTATCTCGTAGTAGAGCTCCCTGTCTATCCCCGGGAGCGTCTTAAGCGTTTCCAATTTCTTTATCGGACGTGCCTCAATTATACTATCGGCCGCTTCCTCTCCCATTTGATCTGAGAGTGCCAGGAGAACCTTTTTCGGTGCTGAGTTTACGTTTATCTTCCCGTTTCCGTATACTGTGAGGTAGGGAGAGAGTTCCCTGAAGGTTTTCCTGTCTACTCCCTTTACGTAGAAGAGCTCTCCCAGACTTTTCATAGGTCTGTTTGAAGGCCTGTAACCTAAAGACTCGTAGTAGTTCCCTTCCGCTCCGAAGGTAGAAGAGACGCTGTCTTTATCTATCCAGTCTTTTATGGCGTCTGCAATTTCCGGTTTTCCCAGTTCGTTGAAGAGTCTCTTCCCTATTCTGTAGTACCTCGGGTCTGTAAGCTTGTTAACGTTGAACTTCCCGCACTCGTCGGCTATTCTGATGGAGATAAATATTCCTCTGTAGTTGTAGGCTATCGGTTTAGACCAGTCGTCTCCCTCTCCGTCAAAGCCGTTGTTGTCTTCCTTCAGGTACTTAAGTGCAATTTTTACGGCTGAAACGGCTGCGTGGTACGAAGTAACGTAGTCTTTGAGTCCTTCGGTCTGTCTGTAGGTTGAGTTTGAGAGATAGAAGACCGAGAAGAGAAAGGCGGCAACGGCCGCCACCATGGTTAGAACGAGGAAGAGGACGATGCCTCTACGCTTTTGAGAAGAATTCAACGATGTTCTCCTCGTTCGGAGCCGTTATCACTCCCTTCTCAGTGATTATTCCCGTTATGTTCTCGTGGGGAGTTACGTCAAAGGCGGGGTTTTTCACTTTTGCGCCGTAGGGAGCAATTCGGCAGTCCCTGCAATGGCAGTATAGAACTTCTTCAGGGTTCCTCTCCTCTATCGGAATTTCAACACCACTTGAGATGGAAAGGTCAAAGGTTGAGGTTGGAGCTGCTATGTAAAAAGGAATTCCGTGCTCTTTTGCAAGGACTGAGAGGGAGTAGGTTCCTATTTTGTTTGCCGTATCTCCGTTCCTTGCAATCCTGTCTGCCCCAACTATTATGCAGGTTATTTCACCTAAAGACATGAACCAGCCGGCCATGTTGTCAGTTATCAGGTAGTAGGGAATTCCCTCCTGCTGGAGCTCCCACGCAGTAAGCCTTGCCCCCTGAAGGTAGGGGCGGGTTTCGTCAACATAAACGGTTATCTCCTTTCCCATCTCAACGGCGGCTCTAACAACTCCTAAAGCTGTTCCATACCCTGCTGTTGCAAGGGCTCCCGTGTTGCAGTGGGTAAGAATGACCTCACGGGAGGAGAGGAGCTCCGCACCGTAAAACCCTATCTTCCTGTTTGTCTCAACGTCCTGCCTCTCTATGTTTAGGGCTTCTGTTTCAAGGGCTGCAACTATGTCATCTATCGTCTGGCCGGCCTCAACAATTTTCTTCATCCTCTTCAGAGCCCAGAAGAGGTTAACAGCCGTTGGCCTTGTAGCCGCCAGCCTGTTTATTATCAGCTCAAGCTTTGCCTTAAAATCAACGTAGCTCTTTACCTTCTCTTTCAGCTCCTTTGCACCCAGAACAACGCCGTATGCGGCAACAACGCCGATGGCGGGAGCTCCCCTGACAACCATATCCTCAATCGCCCTTGCAACGCACTCGTAGGTTCTGCACTCAATCCACTCCTCCTTTAAGGGGAGCTTTCTCTGGTCTAAAAGCAGAAGGCTCTCTCCAGTCCACTTTAAAGGCCTTATGTCCTTAATCCTTCCCATCGGCCTCCTCCACCTTCTTAACTACAAGAACAGGGCACTTTGCCTTCTTTATTACCGCCTTTGCCGTGCTTCCCATCTCTAAGATTCTCTCCAGGAGCCCTTTGCCGTGGTAGCCGATTACGATGACGCTTACCTTCTCTTCCTCCGCAACCCTAACAATTTCATCTTTAGGGTCTCCAACAGTCATAATCCTCTTTACCTCAAACTCGTGGGAGCGGAGCTCCTTCTCAATCTCCTTCAGCATCTTCTCGTGATTGTCAAGAATTGCCTTTTCAATTTCTGGAACGTGGGCGTAAATGGTTGCAACGTCTAAGGCAAACGGGTCGTCAAACTGGGGAAGCGAAAACTCTAAAGGGTGAATAACGTGGAGAAGGACAACTTCCTTTGTCCCAGCTTCTTTAAGCTTTATAACGTATTTCTTTGCAACCTCTGCAAGGTCTGAGAAGTCCGTCGGGTATAGAACCTTCCTGAAAAGGGGCATTGTCTCCTCCAAAAGTTTTAGAAAATCTTATCACTACTCCTTCTCTTTGGCCTCCTGCCACAGGGCTTCCATCTCATCAAGGGTCATCTCCTCAGGGTTTTTCCCCATCTCCTTAGCCCTCTCCTCTATGTGGCGGAACCGCCTCTCAAACTTCTCATTAGCCCTCCTCAGTGCAATCTCCGGATGAATACCTAAAAAGCGGGCGAGGTTAACGGCCATAAAGAGTAAATCACCTACCTCTTCCTCTAATTTTTTCCTATCTCCTCTCTTAAGTTCTGCTTCTATTTCGGAGAGCTCCTCAATCAGCTTCTCCTTAATTCCGTCAAAGTTTTCCCACTCAAAACCAACCTTCGCCGCCCGCTTCTGGAGTTTATAAGCCCTCTCTAAAGCAGGCATTGACTCTGGGATCCCGTCTAAAAGAGACTCTTTCTTCTTTCCCTCCTTCTCTTTGAGCTTCTCCCACTCCCTGTTTACATCTTCAGCCGTCTTTATATCTTCCCTGCCTTCAAAAACGTGGGGGTGCCTGTGTATGAGCTTCTTAGCTATTGAGTCAACTACATCATCAATATCAAAAGCTCCTCTCTCTTTTGCAATCTGGGAGTGGAAAACAACCTGAAGCAGTAAATCTCCTAGCTCCTCCTTCAGTTCTTCATCGTTTCCCTTCTTCACAGCATCAACAACCTCGTAAGTCTCCTCTAACAGGTATGGAAGCAAGCTTTCGTGGGTCTGTTTCCTGTCCCACGGGCAACCTTCCGGCGAGCGGAGTTTCTCCATAATCCTCACTAAATCCTCAAAACTGTACTTTTTATCGCTCAACTTTCTTCCTCCTTGTAAAGGGCTTTATATATAATCGTTGAAATTTACGCCGGAGGGCGATGATGATTTATATCACCAACACAATGAGCGGTGAAAAGGAAGAGTTCAAGCCCTTAGAGGATAGAACAGTTAAGATGTACGTTTGCGGCCCAACGGTTTACGACCACGCCCACATAGGCCACGCAAGGAGCGCAGTGGTTTTTGACGTTATAAGGAGGTGGCTGGAGTACAGGGGTTATAAGGTTATTTACGTTCGGAACTACACAGACGTTGACGACAAGATAATAAGAAGGGCAAAAGAGGAGGGGATAAGCTGGAAAGAGGTTGCTGGGAAGTACATCGCCTCTTACGAAGAGGATATGAGAGCCCTCAACGTTAAGGAGCCCACCTACAAGCCAAGAGTTACAGAGCACATAAGGGAAATTATTGAGATGATAGACGGCCTCATTGAGAAGGGTTATGCCTACGAGGCCGGCGGAGATGTTTACTTCTCTGTTAAGAAGTTTCCGGAATACGGGAAGCTTTCTAAAAGGAACGTTGAGGAGCTCCGTGCCGGCGCCCGCATTGAGCCTGGGGAGAACAAGAAAGACCCGTTGGACTTTGCCCTCTGGAAGAGGAGCAAGGAGGGAGAGCCTGGGTGGGAGTCTCCCTGGGGAATTGGAAGACCAGGGTGGCACATTGAGTGTTCTGTTATGTCTATGAAATATTTGGGCGAGACAATGGACATCCACGGGGGAGGACTAGACCTCATCTTCCCCCATCACGAGAACGAAATTGCCCAGTCTGAGAGCTACACGGGAAAGACATTTGCTCGCTACTGGGTTCACAACGGCTTTGTTATGGTCAATAAAGAGAAGATGAGTAAATCTCTGGGTAACTTCTTCACTATAAAGGAGATACTGGAAAGGTTCTCTCCAGACGTTCTCAGGCTCTTTCTCCTCTCAACCCACTACAGAAGCCCCATTGACTTCTCCTTTGAAAGGTTAGAGGACGCAGAGAGAGCTCTCAAAAGGCTCCTCAACTTCTTAGATTCCCTTAAAGCCATTGACGGAATTGAAGAGGTTGAGGGAGAAGGGGAAACTATCTCCGTTGGTGAGTTCAGAAAAATGTTTGAATCTGCCATGGATGACGACTTCAATACGGCAAAGGCACTGGGAGCTCTCTTTGAGCTTGTAAAGAGAGCAAACCTTTTAAAGGACAGAGCTTTAAAAGAAGGCAGGATAACGAAAGAGGAAAAACTCTCCTTCAGGGAAGCTGTTGAGTTCGTTGAGAACGCCCTGAAAACCCTTGGATTTAAACTTGAAAAAGAAAAGGAAAGCGGTTTGGAAGAAAAACTGATAGAGCTCCTTATAGAAGTGAGAGGGGAGCTCCGAAAGAAAAAGGAGTTTCAGCTTGCCGATATGATAAGGGATAGACTAAAAGAGCTTGGAGTCGCCCTTGAGGACTTACCTACGGGAACAATCTATAAGAGGCTGTAATGGGAATCTACGACAGAGATTACTATAGAGAACGGAACAAAAAGAGGGACTGGAAGCGCTTTATTTTTAAAGCAACCTGGTGGTTAATCGTCATTCTGTTTTTGGTTGCGTTTGCCGTTTACGTTCTTGCAATCTTCTCTGAGAAATAAAAAGGGGGCACGGAGCCCCCTTTAGTTAATTTCTCCTCTTTCTCCTTCCTATAAAGAGTCCTGCAATACCGGAGAGCATCGTCAGGAAGCTGGCAATTCCGGAAGCAGGAGCAGTTTCAGGAGCTATAGAACAGCCTCCTCCGCCTCCGCCGGTTACCGTAGCCGTTGTTGTTTCTACTGGAGTGATTGCTGTTAAAGGCTCTCCCACTACAACCGTTACCGGTTCTGTAGCTCTGGTTGTTGTAGTGGATATTGTAGCTGTTATTGTTCCATTTTCTGTGTCTCTGGAAATGTTTGTAACGGTTCCTCTGTCTGTTGCAACAGTTGCGTTTGTAACTGCGTCTGTCGGCAGGTTAGAGAGTGTAATTGTGAACGTATCTGCCTGTGGTGATACAGAGATTTGCGTCAGTACTTTGGCTATCTTCTTGTCTTCTGCAATTTGTTTAACGGTATCTTCAGGTGCTACGCCTTCTATAGAAGCGTTTTCTGTTTGTACGTCAACTTTAAACTCCTCTCCGTTTAGGTTAACTGTTAAAGTGGCAGCAGTTCCCTGATTGCTTGAGATTGTTTCCTTGGGAAGAACAATGTTGAAGTTGTTAAGTGAAGGTGCTTCGCCGACCACCGCAAAGTAGCTAAGTTTTGTTCTTGCGAATGAGACGAACGGGTTGTTGGGGTCAACGTTGGTTGTTGTTACAACGCTCCAGTTTTTGCCGTCTTCACTTGCGAGGACGACAACTTTGTTAACAACTTTTGACGGATCATATCTAACTGTAAATGTTACAGGCTCGTTGAAGCTGTTGGTTTTAGTATGAATGTTGTAGATTTCGGTGGCAAGAACCGGTGTTCCCAGACCTGCTGACTTTGCTGCAGAGAGGGCAGAATCCTCTATGGAGTTTTCCTCAACCTTTTCAACTTTTATTGCCGTTGGAGTATCAACAGTGCCCGGTTGAACCGCAACAGTTATTTCGTTCCAGTTGGGACCTGTAACCGTTCCGTCTGGAGTTACCAAGAAGAATGCTGCGTAGTCTTTGCTTTCAACTTTAACCGACGTTACGCGACAGAGAGCTCCCTGGGTAATAACAAACTTACCATCCTCAATTTTCGTCCCTTCAGGCAGAAACCAGGCGTGGTTTTCCTTAGACTCCTTAATGGCAAGCTCAGGGAGAGCTCTTACAGTAAGTGTAACTTCCCTACCTGCGTTTTCATCTCCTTCCCAGACTGCCGGGCTGAGCCTGTTCTTGCTCTCATCAGGGTTGTGGCAGGCATTACAGGAAAGGGGACCTGTCCTTTGAGCGCCTAAAGCGTACTCTGCAGGAAGAACTCCGTGGTCAACTCCAAAGGGTGCCATAAAGGTCATGATAACAGGATTGTGTGGATGGCCCGGGTCTTCATGATCAAGAATCTGTTTGAGAGCAGTTTTCAGGGCTTCGTACTCAGCATCTGTGCTTATCTCGGGAACCATGTCTCCGTCGTCGTCGTCTATGTAGTCGGGAAGTCCTCCAGGGTTGCCGTCAATGTAGTGAATCTTGAAGGCGATCTTTCCAGTTTTCGGGTCAATTGTAAGTCCCGGAACACTCTTATCAGGGTCTTCAGGATCAATCGTTGAACGGCCTAAAGGCTTGCCGTTTGAGTCGTAGGCCACACCGTCTATTGCCATGTTCATCTCTCTTGTGAAGAGAGCTCTGCCGGTTGCAGCGTCCATCCAGGTAAAGACCTGAATTGGGTTGATAAGACCTGCTCTCAGAACAGGATTTCCTTTGTCATCTATTGTCCAGCGCTTAATAATTGCCGGTGCCCAGCGCCACGGGAAGAGACCGGGTTTAATCTCCCATAGTCCAAACTGGCTGTTTCCGACCCTCATGAGGGCTCTGTAAGGATCCATATCCACGCTGGTAATAGGCAGAACAGTATCCTCTCCGTCGTCGCTCGTTTGAGCAATTACGTAGGAGAAGTTGAGACCGTAGGTTGGGGTTGGACCAAAGGCGGGAATTGCCCACTCAGGCGGGAACTGGTTAACGGTTCCCGTTGACTTATCAAACTTCATCAGCCTGTCGTCAAATTGGTTGACGTATCCAAGACTGTCGTCAAAGAACCTGAATGTCCAGTAGGTCTTGTACGGAATGTGGCAGACCTGACACTCTATAGAAGAGATGTGGGCTCCCGCTGCCGGTCCGAACCAGGCCTCGTGGGCTTTTGCAGCGTTGGCGTCTGTTCCCCAGTGGCAGCTCGTACAGGTTCTAACGGAAGGGTTGTAGTCAAGTGCAGGCATAACCTCACCTGCAGGGTCATTACCTTTAAGGAAGTTGTGTGGATTGTGGTGTTCTCTTTCCTCTTCAGAGAGGTTGTCCTGACCGTGGCAGGAGAGACAGGAGAGATTTCCGCCGTCCTTTGCCATGTGGACGTCGTATCCAACGGGAAGACCCTGAGTAATGTTCTGGGCATCCTGCATGCTGTTGTACTGAGGCATCTCTCCATCTGGAGTAATTGCTATTGGAGCTACGCTGGGGTCGTTCTGTTTCTCATCTGGAGCACAGACGGCAGCCCTCTTAACAACGTCTGCTCCTAAACCGATGATCCCCCGGCGTACATACCAGCTGGGATAGGAATTCCCGTAAGGATCCCGCCACCTGTTTTCTGTATCCGGAACTGCAAAGTGACACTGTGCACACATGAGGGAGAGGTCTTTATCTTTATCTCCATTGTGGGAAACTGTAACTCCGTCTGTTGTTGTGTCAGGATTGGGTTGGATTAGCGTATAGTGGCCGTCTGTTTCAAGGATGGGAAGTTTTACGTTATCAAGGTCAACATCTGTTGCGTAGTAGGCAACTGCTTTAAAGGTTCCATCGCTCTGCTTTTCAAGTCTTACAAAGGCCAAAGGTTTACTGGGGTCGTTTGGATCTGCTATTGCCATTAGTG
The DNA here is from genome assembly GCA_015490195.1 of Thermovibrio sp. Lineage (GTDB taxonomy): Bacteria > Aquificota > Aquificia > Desulfurobacteriales > Desulfurobacteriaceae > Balnearium. Next base: position 68,177 of record WFYG01000008.1, on the reverse strand, counting down.
TTCCGGTTGCTGCCCAGCCGAAGAAATGCCCTGCCCTTGCAAGCCTTACAAACAGAACAGTTTTGTCTGTATCACTTATTTTGTAAGTGTAATTGTTCTGAGGGGATGCCGCCCTCAGGAAAAAGCCAGCTCCAACGTAGGGCTGACCTTCAGTTGTTGACTCGTAGAAGGCGTTTCTCAGGTAGTCTCTGGCTGAGAAGTTGGGAGCTCCCAAATCCAGGTAGAACTGACCGAAGAATCCTGAAAGCCTGTTGTTGAAGTCTGAATCGTTGTAGGTGAAGTCTTTAAGGTCAACTCCTATCTTCTGACTCAACTGTGAGTAAGGAATTGTGAATCCGGTCGTCATTCCGTGTTTCAAGTAGCCTGTAATGACGCCGATTGTGAAGCTCTGGATTGCCATCATCTGCTGCTGGTTGAGTGTGCTGGGGTCAACATTAGAGTTCTGGAGCTCCGCTCCGATAACCTTCTGAATAACATCTCCGTAGTAAACAGCAACCAGCCTCTCAAGTGGATCTGAGTAGAATGCTGCAGAGTCTATTGTGTAGCCCTTCTGGGCCTCTTCCTGAGTTAGCTGAGGCGGGAATCCCATTGAGATTTCAACAACCTTTCCGGTTGGGTCTTTCTTAACAAATACAAATACTCTGGGGTTTGCAGGGGTTGGATTTGCTGCACTCCAGCCGTTTGTCGTTTTAACAACTAAGTTTTCTTCTTCAGCCAGAGATCTATCAGAGTGGCAGAGGAGGCAGTCTGTATCAAGAACACCAGATTTCTTCCAGTTGAACTTGTGGGGCATTCCTATGTAACCGCGAGCCTCTTCATCTGGAGTGTAGGAGAAGAGGTCTCCGTCAACCTCGCTGTCTGTATATGAAGCCTTAGAGTAAAAACCTGTTCCATCTTTTGTATCGTCCCAGATTTCAATCTCGTCGTGCCTCTTACCTGTATCCCTGTCAAAAGTCATAATTCCGCCGGAGTGGCAGGAGGCACAGGTAAAGACCTTATCGGGGGTTCCCATGTCCATGTCGTAGGCTACTTTACCCCTGTAATCAATGCCGTTGTTTATGTCAGGGGCAAGGCCTGGGTCGTTTGCAGGGTGTTTAGCCGCCAACTGGCGGTACGAAGGTGGTCACCAGGCACCGTCGTCGCCTAAAGACCTGATGAACTTTCTCCAGTCAATACCTTCCCTTACTCTGTCGGCACCAAAGGAGTCTGACATCTCCTCCCAGCCCCTGCCTATGTGGTAGGCAGCGTGGATAGGGCCGGGAGAGTGAAGGCCTGTGCTTACATCTCCTGTAATCTCCTTGTGGCAGGCACCACAGGTAACTTCCCAGCTTACAGGGTTTCCTGCTTCGTAAGTAATTCCTCCTATTGTTACTGTGTCTGATTGGTTCAGCGTTTCTGATATGGGGTTTCCGTTGATGTCTTTAAGAGTTACTGCCGGGTGAGCCAATCCCTGAGTAGATAATCCTAAGAGAAACAAGGTTCCCGCAGACAGCGTTACTTTCCATCGCCTCCCTTTCATCTTTCCCTCCAGATAGTCAATCTTTAGAATTTATGTTATCTCTTATTTTCTTAATTTCAAGTTTTAGTATAAATAGATAATAAATTCTGAATGTTCAGAAAATAAAAAAAATTTTTATAGAAAGCTTACAGTATATTAAAGGAGTGTGAGAAGAAAAAGGCCGGCTACTGCCGGGCCTTCTGCTTGAGGTAGGCCTCTATGAACTGGTCTATCTCTCCGTCCATTACGGCGTTTACATTTGAAGTTTCAACACCGGTTCTGTGGTCTTTAACCATCTGGTAGGGCTGGAAAACGTATGAGCGTATCTGATTCCCCCAGGCAATACTCTTGTGTTCCCCTTTTGCCTCAGCTAATTTTTCCTCTCTCTTTCTCATCTCAAGCTCGTAGAGCCTTGCCTTTAGAATTTTCATTGCCCTCTGGCGGTTCTGTATCTGAGACCTTTCGCTCTGGCAGGTAACAACAATTCCCGTTGGAATGTGTGTAATACGAACGGCTGAGTCTGTTTTATTAACGTGCTGACCGCCTGCACCTGAAGCCCTGTAAGTATCCACTCTTATATCCTCATCTCTGATTTCAACCTCAACCTCATCGTCTATTTCCGGAACGACTATCACCCCGCTGAAGGAGGTGTGGCGGCGGGCGTTGGCGTCAAAGGGAGAGATTCTTACAAGCCTGTGGGTTCCGTGCTCAGACTTTAACAGGCCGTAAGCATAGGGGCCTTTTATCAGAAGTGTTGCGCTCTTTATTCCGGCCTCTTCGTTTTCCTGAAGGTCTAATATTTCAACTTCAAAACCTTTCTTCTCAGCCCATCTCAGATACATCCTCATGAGCATCTCTGCCCAGTCGCAGGACTCTGTTCCTCCAGCCCCCGCGTGGATTGTTACTATTGCGTTGTTCTTGTCGTATTCACCGGAAAGAACTTTTTTTACTTCAAGGTCGTTGAGCTCTTTTTCTACTTCTTTAAGGTTCTCCTCGGCTTCCTTAAGGAGCTCCTCGTCCCCCTCTTCCTCTGCCATCTCTATGAGAATTTCTGAATCTTCAATTTTCTGCTCAACAGACGAGAAAACGTTTAACTGCGCTTCTATTCTATTCCTCTCCTGTGAGAGCTTCTGGGCTTTCTGTGTGTCGTTCCAAAAGTCTGGAGAGGACATCTCCTCTTCCATCTCAGAGAGCTCTCTCTTCATCCCCTCTATGTCAAAAATACCCCCTTATCTCTTGATACCTCTCCTTTAGGCGTTTAACCTCTTCAGAGAGCTCCTGAACTTTCTCTATCATTCTGCTACCTCCCGATAAGTTTCACCTGGAAATATAGGCTACTCTGTAAAGTCCAACAGTGATGCCGCCGTTAGAGAAGTAGGTGAGGAGCTCCGCCCTTTCACCAACCCTCTCTGCAAGTTTTCTATTTGGAGAGAGAAAGTAAATCTCAGCCTCCTTGAAGTGGCGGGCTGCCCAATCTCCCAGCATTGAGTAAAGGATTTCTACCTGCCTTTTGGGAAGCCTTACGCCGTAGGGGGGATTTGTAACTATAACGGCCTTTTCGTAGTAGATTTCCGGAAATGAGAGGTTTTTAAACTGAACAACCTCTGAAACTCCAGCCTTTTCTGAATTCTTAACAGAACACTCAATAGCTTCAGGGTCTATGTCAAAACCCAAAATGGGAACGTTTATCCTTTTCCTCCTTTCATCTGCCTCTTTAAGGAGCTCCCCCCATAGCTCTTTGTCAAAGGTCTTCCACTCCATAAAGGCGAATCTCCTGTTCCTCCCCGGCGGAATGTTTCCGGCAATTAGGGCTGCTTCTATTGGAATCGTTCCGGAGCCGCAGAAAGGGTCAATTAATGGAACTTTTCCTTTCCAGCCGGAAAACAGAACCACTGCAGCAGCGAGGTTTTCCCTGAGAGGTGCTTCAACCTCACAGACCCTGTAGCCCCGTTTGTGGAGGGGAGCTCCCGAGGTGTTAACACTTATCGTGCAGATGTCGTTCTCAAACCTGACTATTACGCTGGTTCCCTCATCCTCATACTCTGCCCTCTTTGGCTCAAAGCCTAACCTCTCCTTTATTGCCCTTAAAATCCTCTCCTCTACGGCCTTTGTGTGGTAGAGTTTAGAGTGTTTAGAGGTTGCCCGAACCTTTATGGGCAGGTTCTCTGTTATGTAATCTTCCCAGCTGCACTTTGATGCCTTTCTGACAAGCTCTGCAAAGTGTTTTGCCCTAAACCGGCAGAGCCTTAAAAGAACCCTGTTTGCGCTCCTCAGCCACAGGTTCGTTAAGTAGATTTCCCTTAAATCCCCCTCAAACTCTACCCCACCGGGAACTACTTTTCCCTCTATTCCAAGCTCTTTTAACTCCTTAGCCGTTATCTCCTCCAATCCTGGCTGTGAAACTGCGAAGAGCTCCATCAGACCTCCTCTTTTATCCTTTCAACAACCAGTTTTACAGCTCCCCCTTTCAGCTTTGACCTTACATCTGTTTGAAGGAGCTCCCTCATCGTTTCTCTGTTTTCAATGACAAGCTCAAAGGTGTGCCACAGCTCCTCTCTGTTTACTCTGTTTTGAAGGAGCTCCGGAACAACCTCCCTCCCGGCAATCAGGTTCGGAAGAGAAACGTAGGGTAGTTTAACAACCCTCTTTGCAACGGCAAAGGTCAACGGGTTCAGTTTATAGACAACAACGTGCGGAAGCCCCAGAAGAGCAGCTTCTAAAGAGGCAGTTCCGGAAGCAACAACTCCTGCTTCAGCGTATGCCATCAAGCTGTAGCGCCTGTTTTCCGGAATCAGCTTTATGTTTTCCGATTTAAAACCTTTAAAGAGCTCCCTAACGCTCTCTGCAACGGGAATCAGCCAGTTCCCTCCAAAACTCTCTGCAAAGTCCTTTAGAGGCTCTAAAAGGTATTTAATCTCTGTAGGCCTGCTCCCTGGAAGAAGGGCGAAAAAATTGCCGTTTAAATCAAATTCCTTTAAAAACTCCTCCCTGGAGAGTTCAGGCTTAACGATGTCAACGAGTGGATTCCCAACAAACTCTGCGTTTATCCCTAAACTCCTGTAAAACTCCTCCTCAAACGGGAAGATGACAAAAACTCTGTCTGTAAACTCCCTCAGCTGTTTTGCTCTCCACTTCCCCCATGCCCAGAGTTTAGGCGGAATGAAGTAGAAAACCTTTATCCCCCTTTTTTTTGCCTCTTTTGCTATTTTCAGGTTGAAGCCGGGAAAGTCTATGAGGAGAACGGCATCGGGCTTTTCTCTCTCAAGGAAATCGGTAATAACCCTCTTTCCCTTTAGTATTTTCGGAAGTTTCCCGAGAATTTCAAAGAGGCCGAAGGCAAGGAGCTCTTTAGAGTCGTAAATCCTCTCAGCTCCAGGCATCTCTTTCAGGTAAACGCCGTAGATTTTGAAGTTTTGAGGGAGCTTCTTCACAACCTCTTCTGCGTAGAGGAAACCGGAGAGCTCCCCCGTTACTATCAGTATCTTTTTCATATTCATATCTGATTAAGGAAATTCTCAATTATCTTTATTCCATCTTCCGTAAGAATTGACTCCGGGTGGAACTGAACGCCGAAAACAGGAAATTCTCTGTGCCTTATTCCCATTATTTCCTTATCATCTTCACTTTCCGCCGTTATCTCAAAAACTTCCGGCAGTGTTTCCCTATCAATAACTAAAGAGTGATACCTTATTGCAGAAAACGGGTTCTTCATCCCTTCAAAGAGGAATTTTCCATCGTGGTGAATCAGAGAGGCCTTTCCGTGCATGAGTTTTTTAGCTCTTCTTATTTTTGCTCCAAAGGCAAAACCGATAGACTGATGGCCTAAGCAAATTCCTAAAATGGGCAGTTTCCCTGCAAAGTGCCTTATCGCCTCAACAGAAATTCCTGCCTCTTTAGGAGTGCACGGCCCCGGAGAGATCACAAGGGCTTCGGGTTTCTTTCTTTCTATCTCGTCTATTGTTATCTTGTCGTTCCTGTGAACCTCGATCTCTGTCCCTAACTTTCCAAAGTACTGAACTACGTTGTAGGTAAAGGAATCGTAGTTGTCTATCATTAAAATCATCGTTTTACTCCTTGAGAGCAGTGCAGATTTTCTCCCCCCAGCCAGAGAGTGCCACCACATAGTCTTTGTCGGGTAGTGGGTTGAGAATTAGAACCCTTCCGCCTATCTCTTTTGCAACAAGCTGTGGAATCTTCCTGTCTGAGAACAGTTCCCCTATAACGACCTTTGCTCCAGCCTTTCTCGCCTCTTCAACAACCTCTTTTATTCTCGTTGGGGTTACCTGCTCCTGAGGTGTTTTTGCTATTTCTATAACCTTTATTCCAAACGTTTCAAGTAACGGTTTCCAGACCGGATGGTATATAACCACCGCTTTTGTCTTTGCTCCCTTCAGACAGTTATCAATTCTTCCTATAAGCTGGTCAATCATTGCTGCGTAGTCTTCGGCTCTCTTTTTGTAGTAAGTTTCCCTTTTCGGGTAAAACTTTATGAGCCTTTTGGCCACCTCAAAGTAGACGTCCTCCATCAGAACCGGGTTCATCCAGAGGTGGTATCCCGGTTGTTTTACTACGGGGTACTTTCTGGCAAAAAGTTCTCCGAGATCAAGAACCTTCTTCCTGTCAATGCCTTTTAAAGCCCAATCGTCAAGTCCCAGCCCATGGACAATTATGAGAGATGCTTCTTCTTCTTTCTTTATATCTGAGGGTTTCGGTTCGTAACCGTGGGGGGATTCTCCTCCTTTGAGTATAGAGTAGTATCTAAAATCTCTACCGCCGATGTACTCTGCAACGCTTTTCCAGACCGGTAGTGTTGTTACTATCAACGGTTTATTGCCGTTATTTGAAAGACAACCTGCAACCATAACAATGGAGATGAGAAGTAGTAGTAGCCTTGCCATTTAATTAAACCTCCGGTCTTTTGTGAATGGTTAATAGTTATGTATATAATAACCGCCAACGTTGGAATTTAAAAGGTTTAGCCGGAGTTAAAGATGTTAGGAAGGAAAAGAGCGATACTCGCCCTTGAAGACGGTACTTACTACGAAGGTTTCAGTTTCGGCGCAGAAGGAGAGACGACGGGAGAAGTGGTTTTTACAACATCTATGACTGGTTACCAGGAAATAGTTACAGATCCTTCATTTAAAGGTCAGATAGTAACTATGACCTACCCGCTCATAGGAAACGTTGGAGCAAACAGAGAGGATGTTGAGTCAGACGGCCCCAAGGCGGAAGGGTTTATCGTTAAGGAAATATCGGAAATTTACTCCAACTGGCGGGCTGAGAGATCTTTTGAGGACTACCTGAAAGAGTACGGCGTTGTCGGTATTTGTGAGATAGATACTCGTGAGCTTACGAAAAAGCTGAGAAGCGCCGGAACAATGAGAGGTGTTATTTCAACAGTTGATTTGGACGTTGACAGTTTGATCTCTAAAGCCCGTTCTATTCCTCCTATGGAGGGGTTAAACCTTGTTGACGAGGTAACCTGTAAAGAGCCGTACGAGTGGACTCAGGGAACCTGGAGGCTGGGAGAAGGCTACCCTGAGAGGAAAGACTTTAAGTACTCCGTTGTTGTTCTTGACTTTGGCATCAGGTACAACATACTGAGGAACCTTGTTGACGTAGGTCTTAAGCCGATAGTTGTTCCGGCACATACCCCACCGGAAGAGATACTGAAGATGAACCCGGACGGTATATTCCTCTCCTGCGGTCCCGGAGATCCGGCAGCCGTTACCTACGCTATAGAGACGATAAGGTACCTGATTGCCACTTATAGAAAACCCATTTTCGGTATATGTCTTGGACATCAGCTTACAGCTTTAGCCCTTGGGGCTTCTACTTACAAGCTGAAGTTTGGCCACAGGGGAGCCAACCAGCCTGTTAAGAACAGGAAAACCGGCAGGGTTGAGATAACAGCCCAGAACCACGGTTTTGCAGTTGATGAATCAACAATTCCAGACGACTTAGAGGTTACTCATCACTCTCTTAACGACGGGACTGTAGAGGGGCTGAAGCACAAGACGAAGCCGTTGTTTACAGTTCAGTACCATCCAGAGAGCTCCCCGGGACCCCACGACTCAAGGTACCTGTTCAGGGAGTTTGAGAAGCTTATATCTGACTACAGGGGAAGATAGAGACTGTGGTCAAGAATCAGGAAGGGGGAAATGATTTACGACGTTGCGGTTGTGGGGCTGGGACCCGCCGGAATCTCTGCTCTGAAGCTTCTTGAAAATTCAGGGCTTAAGATTCTAGCTGTTGAGAAGGCGGCTTCGTTTCCCAGGAGGAAACCCTGTGCCGGAGGGTTGACCCCTAAAGCCTATTCTCTCTTAAAGGAACTGTTTCCGGAGCTTGATTCGGTAGTTAGAAAACGGGTTTCTCGCTTCCTTCTCTATAACTCTGAAAGTAAAGCTGTTCTGCCTTCAACCTCTGTGTTGACTTATCTTACTCAAAGGGAAGAGCTAGACGCTTTCCTCTTTAACTCCTTAGACCATTCTCAGTTTGACATTCACCTTGGAGAAACGGCTTTAACTGTAGATAAAGGGCTTGACGGAATTGTTCTTAATACTACAAGGGGAAGCTACAGGGTCAGAGTTCTCCTCGTTGCCAGTGGCGTTAACAGCAGGATTGCCCGTCAGCTCGGCGTTAGTAGAGACATTGGCTTTACTTACGAGTCTTACGTTGAAAGTCCCTTTGAGGATCTCATTATTGACTTTACCGGTTTTCGCTGGGGTTACTACTGGGCTTTTCCTAAAGGAGATACCGTTACAACCGGGCTTGGTGAATTTAGAGATAAGAGGGTGACTTCATCTTTCAGGGAGCTCCTTTCAGACTTCAACAAAAAGCACGGCTTTAAGGGTAAAGTTACGTGGGAGTCTGGCTACCCGATACCTGCGGGGAAGAGTAAAAACGACGTTTACAGACCTTATGTTCTCTTCCTCGGAGACGCGGGAGGCCTGGTTGATCCTCTAACAGGGGAGGGAATCTACTACGCCGTTAAGAGCGGAATGGTGGCTGCTGGAGCTGTGAAGCAGTACCTTACGTCTGGCGACCTGGAGAAATTGAAAAGCTACGAAACTGCAGTTAACTCACTGTTTGGAGAGGAGTTTAAGTGGGCAAGGGTGGTTGGCAGGCTCTTCTTTTCACTTAAAGGTTTAAATTTTTTCATGATAAAACGGTCACGCTCTGTATCGGAACTGGCGGCGGAGCTCCTCTCAGGCAGACTCTCTTACAGGGAAAGTTTCTTTAAATACCTGAAACTCCTGCCTGGAGTCTTCATCGGGAGGTAAGATGCTTCAGGTTTCAATAAAGAAGGGAAAAGAAAAGAGGGTGAAGGGATTTCACCCCTGGATATACAAAAACGAGATACTTTCCTACTCAAGGCGCCCCCGGCCGGGGGAAATCTGTATAGTGAGAGACTACAGAGGAGCGTTTCTTGCAAAGGGTTATATAAACCCCGACAGCTACATAGCCATCAGAATACTAACCTTCAGGAAGGAAGAAGAGATAGACTACAACTTCTTCGTCAGGAGGATTTCGGAAGCCCTCTCCTACAGGAGAGAAGTTGTTCCTGAAAACTGCACGGCCTTCAGACTTATTCACTCGGAAGCTGACTACCTGCCCGGCCTGATAGTTGACTATTACGACGGCTATCTTGTTATACAGGTAACTACCTTAGGAATGGAGATACTGAAAGAGACAGTTGTAAAGGCGCTTGTGGAGGTTGTTAAACCAAAGGGAATTTACGAGAAGTCAACCATCCAGACCAGAGAGTTAGAGGGATTGCCTCTGATTGAGCAACCCCTCTACGGAGATGTTCCCGAGAGGGTTGTAATACTTGAGAACGGTATAAAGTTTAATGTTCAAATAGTTGGAGGCCAGAAAACCGGTTATTTCCTGGATCAGAGGGAGAATAAACTCCTGTTTGCTAAAGAGTTCGTCAGAGAAGGGGACAGAGTTCTTGACGCCTTCTGCCACCTTGGTGGCTTCGGTATCCACGCTGCCGTTATAGGAAAGGCAGGAGAGGTAGTTGCTGTTGACAGCTCCCAGCTTGCCTTAGACCTCGCAAGAGAGAACGCAGAACTCAACGGCGTTGCAGATAGATTCTCTTTCGTGAAAGGGGACGCTTTTAAAGTCTTGAAGTCAATGGCTGAGAGGGGAGAGACTTTTGACTCCATAGTTATAGACCCCCCAGCCTTTGCAAAGAGCAGGAAAGTTGTTGAACAGGCAAAGAGAGGTTACAAGGAGCTCTTCCTCAGAGGGCTCAAGATGTTGAAGCCGGGTGGAAATATAGTCGTCTGTTCCTGCTCTCATCACATAACCCCACCTATTCTTGAAGAAATTCTCACCTCTGCGGCCTTTGATACAAGAACGCCGTTGAAGGTTCTCTACACAACCTATCAGTCAAAAGACCACCCGTTCGTCCTTCAGATTCCGGAGTCAAGGTACCTGAAGTGTATCTTTGCCAGGCGATTTCCCTGGGATATCAAGTAAGCTGAACTATAGGGGGAAAAATGGTCGTTAGAAAAGCCGTAATTCCTGTTGCTGGGCTTGGAACAAGGTTCCTGCCGGCTACAAAGGCTCAACCTAAGGAGATGCTTCCCCTTGTTGATAAGCCAGTTATACAGTACATAGTTGAGGAGGCGGTTGCTGCAGGAATAGAGCAGATAATTTTTGTTACGGGAAGGCATAAAAGAGCCATAGAAGACCACTTTGATAGAAACCTTGAGCTTGAGATAAATCTTGAAGAGAAGGGGAAGGAGGAGCTCCTTAAGATAGTCCGTGATATTTCAGACCTTGCAGACTTTATCTACATAAGGCAGAAGGAGCCCCTTGGGCTGGGGCATGCAATCTTAACTGCTGAGCCCGCCGTAGGCAACGAGCCTTTTGCGGTTCTTCTCGGTGACGATGTGATGGTTTCTGAGAAACCAGCAATCGGTCAATTGATAGATGTTTTTGAAAGGTTCAGATGTTCTGTTGTTGGAGTTCAGGAAGTTCCGGAAGAGGAGGTAAGCAAGTACGGAATAGTTGGAGGTAGGGAGGTTGACGAAGGAATCTATAAGCTTGACGAGCTTGTGGAGAAACCCTTTTTAGAAGAAGCCCCTTCAAACCTTGCAATTGCCGGAAGGTATGTTCTTACACCTGGAGTGTTTGAAGCTTTGAGGAATACTCCTCCGGGTAGAGGCAGAGAGATTCAGCTGACAGATGCCCTTCGGATACTTAACGGCAGGGAAGCTATCTATGGTAGGATTTTAAAAGTTAAGCGTTACGACACTGGAGATAAACTTGGTTTCCTTCAGGCTACAGTTGATTTTGCACTAAGAAGAGAAGATTTAAGGAATTCTTTCTTAAAGTTCCTCAAGAAAAGAGTGAGAGAGGAGATTGAAGATGGCGGAGATGATAAATGAGCCTATAGCTCAACCAAAATTACCTGAGGAGCTCCCCGTTTTACCCTTAAGGGATGTTGTTGTCTTTCCGATGATGATAGCTCCCCTTTTTGTTGGAAGGCCTTTCTCACTGAACGCAGTTGAGGAGTCTTTAAGGGAGCACAAGCTAATCTTCCTGGCCACCCAGAAGAACAAAGAGATAGAAGAACCTACGCGAGAAGACCTCTACGACTACGGAACCGTCGCCGTAATACTGAAGGCAATGAAAATGGGCGACGGAAGGGTAAAAATCCTCGTTCAGGGTCTTGGTAGAGCAAAAATAAAGGAGCTTAAAAAGGAAGACGGTCTTTACAGAGCTCTCCTTGAGCACGTTATTGAGCCTGAGTACAGGCCGAAGAGTATAGAGGAAGAAGCGTTAGTAAAGCTCGTTAAAGATCAGCTTGAAAGGGTTGTTGCCCTTGGAAAACAGATTCCCCCCGACATGGTTGCAATTTTAAGGTCCATTGAAGACCCGGGAAGGCTTGCAGACCTTACAGCTGCCCAGTTAGACCTCTCAACAGAAGAGGCCATAGATCTCCTCTCAACCGTTGACCCCATAGAGAGGCTCAAGAAGGTAAGCGAGAAGTTAGAACACGAGATAAAAGTTTTAGAGGTTCAGGAGCTCATAAGGGCAAAAGCCCGTGAGTCTATGGAGAAAGAGCAGAAGGAGTACTTCCTCAGGCAACAGCTCAAGGCCATAAGGAAAGAGCTGGGAGAGGAAGAGGAGAGAAGCAAAGAGATAGAGGAGTATCGGGAAAAGATAAAGAAAGCAAAAATGCCCAAAGAGGTTGAAGAGGCCGTTTTAAAAGAGCTTGCCCGCCTTGAGAAGATGCACCCTGAGTCTGCCGAGGCCGCCGTTTTAAGAACCTGGCTTGAGTGGATGATAGAGCTCCCCTGGTCTAAGAGAACCAGAGATAAGTTGGACATAGAGAGAGCGAGGAAAATCTTAGACGAAGACCATTACGACCTTGAGAAAGTGAAGAACAGAATACTTGAGTACCTTGCCGTTAAATCGTTGATAAAGAAGAGGAAGAAGAAGATAAAAGAGGTAAAGCAGCCTACCATCTGCTTTGTCGGCCCTCCGGGAGTTGGAAAGACTTCACTTGCAAGGTCTATTGCAAGGGCTCTGGGTAGAAAGTTCGTAAGGATCTCATTGGGTGGCGTTAGGGACGAGGCGGAGATAAGAGGCCACAGGAGAACCTACGTTGGCGCAATGCCAGGGAAGATCATCCAGGCTCTCAGAAAGGCTGGAACAAAAAACCCTGTTATCCTGTTAGATGAAATAGACAAGATGGCGTCAGACTTCAGAGGAGACCCTGCTGCAGCCCTTTTAGAGGTTTTAGACCCCGAACAGAACAGAGAGTTCGTTGACAACTACATTAACCACCCCTTTGACCTCTCTGAAGTCCTCTTCATCGCAACGGCAAACACCCCCCACACAATCCCGGAACCCCTATACGACAGGTTAGAAGTTCTCAACATTCCCGGCTACACAGAGTATGAAAAGCTCCAGATAGCCAAGAGATACATCGTTCCGAAACAGATGAAGAACCACGCTTTAACTGAAAATGACATAGAGTTTACAGACTCTGCCCTCTTACACATAATTCGTCACTACACCAGAGAGGCAGGAGTCAGAAACCTAGACAGGAGAATTGCCGCCATCTGCAGGAAGGTTGCTCTCTGGATAAGCGAAGGGAAGGAGAAGAAATACAAAATCACCAAGAAAATGGTTGAGAAGATACTGGGAGCTCCCAAGTTCATCCCGGAGCTTGAGCTCGGAGAAGACGAAGTTGGAGTTGCAACGGGCCTTGCCTGGACTCCCGTCGGTGGAGACGTTCTCTTCATTGAAGCTGTGGTTACAAAAGGCTCTGGAAGGCTCATTCTTACAGGAAGGCTCGGAGACGTTATGAAAGAGTCTGCCCAGGCCGCCTTAGGGTTCATAAAGGCAAACGCAGACAAGTACAACATAAAGCAGGACTTTGGGAAGATTGACATTCACGTCCACGTTCCGGCTGGAGCCATTCCCAAAGACGGCCCATCGGCCGGAATAACAATTGCAACGGCAATGCTCTCTGCCCTTACAGGTAGGAAAGTTAAGAAGGAAGTTGCAATGACAGGAGAGATAACCCTCGGAGGTAAAGTTCTTCCAGTTGGAGGGCTCAAAGAGAAGATACTTGCAGCCCTGAGGTATGGAGCCAAAAAGGTTATCCTCCCCGAGAAAAACAGACAGGAGGTTATGGAGGAGCTCCCCGAGGAGGCCAAGAAGAAAATTGAGCTCATCTTTGTTGACAGGGTTGAGCCGGTCTTTGAGATAGCCCTCTACCCTGAAAAGGGTGAGAAGAAGAAGAGGAAGAGGAAAAAAAGTTCAAAGGAGGAAGCTGCCGTTAAATGAACGGCTTTTTCCTTTTTTTCTTTAAACTCTCTCTGGTTGTTGTAGGTATGTTTCTTGTAGGGAAACTGTGGCCTGAAGAGTTCAGGAAGTTTCCCTTCAGGGGCGGAATCTTTTTCTACATACCTGCTATAGTTAACGGGAATTGGAAGTTCACTTTGTTTATGGCAGCTCTAATTACCGTCAACATTTTCCTTACAGTTCTTATCGGGAAAAGATGGTCGGAAGGTAAAAGAGCAGTGCTGTTTTTCCTGCTCCTTTTTGTAGAACTTGTCTTTTTAACTTTTCTTGCTGTTTACTTTAAGCACTGCAGAGCTTCCCGTCTTCCATTACGTACCTTTTCCAGCCCAGCCTCTCCATAAGTTTTGTGTCGTGGGTTACGACAACGAGGGAGCTCCTGCTCTTTTCAAAGAAGGCCACAAGCTTTTCCCATCTTTTTCTGTCAAGCCCTGTTGTCGGCTCGTCCAGCAGGATTACCTCCGGTTCCATCGTAACCACGCAGGCAACGGAGACTATCCTTTTCTCTCCTCCAGACAGCTTGTATGTGGGCTTTTCTCTGAGATGTTCTATCTCAAACTCCCTCAGAGTGATTTCAACTATCCGTTTAACCTCTTCCCTTTTTAGTCCTTTTACTAACGGAGCAAACGCCAGTTCTTCTTCTACAGTTGGAGCAAAGAGCTGGTCATCCGGGTTTTGAAAGACGTAACCTATTTTCTCCCTTACCTCTTCAAAGTCTCTCTCTCTTTTGAGCAGTTTTCCCCTAAAAGAAATCCTTCCAGTAAAGGGAATAAACCCCATTACGGTTTCAAGGAACGTTGTCTTTCCAGCTCCGTTAGGGCCGGTTATAAAGACTTTCTCTCCGTACTTTATAGAGAAGTTAATGCCTTTAAGGACTTCTCTACCTTCCAGTTTAACTTTCAGGTTTTCTACAGATAGAACTTCCAAACGGCTACACCCCAGTAGATGAGAGTTGTTAAGAGGAAAACTATGTCTCTTCTTTCAATCTGGAAGTGTCTAAATACCGGAAAGTAGCCTTTGAAACCCCGAGAGAGGAGAGCTCTGTAAACTCGTTCAGACTTAAAATAGCTCTTTAGAAGGAGGTTCCCTAGAAGGTAACCGTAGGTTCTGTAGGTCTGAATTGAAGTTTTTGGTACAAACCCCCTTGACCTGGCAGACTTCTTTGCAAGGTTTAGCTGTTCGTTCAGAGTAAACAGGTACCTGTAGAAGAAGAACATCAGCTGCAGGAGTTTGTTAGGTACTTTGAGGTGGTGGAGGGCGTGGAGCAGTTCAAAAACCGGTGAGGTCGTTAAGAGGAGGAGGGAAAATAGTACGATTATTGTTGACTTGAAAAATATGAGGATTCCCTGGTAGGGAGAGCCTAAGAAAAGCTGGGTCAGAACCACAAAGAGGAGGAAAAAGTCTGCAAAGAGGAGGATTTTCAGTATGGTTGCCGTTTTCCTGTAGGCCGTTGCGTAAAAGAGGAGGGCAAGAGGAAGAAAAGCAAAGACCTGGAGCAGGTTGCCGGCAAGGGCAACCGTCCAGGCAAGGAGAAGAAATGAGAGAATTTTAATCCGGGGGTCTATAGTACCGAGAATGCCTTCCCCGCTAAGAGGCGTTTCCACCTTCTCTCCTTCTGTAGCAGTATCCAAACATCGCAGCACCAAATATACCCAATATCCAGCCCAGGCCTCCTATAACATCTTTGTAAGAGATAGAACTCTGAGCTTCCTCTATTTTGAGGAGCTCCCTGTGTATGGGGCGGAGCTCCTCCCTCAGAACTTTCCTGAACTCCGCTACTGTGGGTGGTGGAGCGGCAGATTTTGACTGTTTCTGTTCAGCTATCTCTGTTCCGGTATTCCCACCAGTACCACTTTGAGAAGAACCGGCAGGAGTTCCCACTGTAAAATCAACAACTGCCCTGTGGCCGAGCTCGGCCAGAACAACGGCCTTATACTTTCCGCTCTTCTTAATCTTGAAGTCAAACTCACCTTCTTTGTTTGTTCTTCCTGTCAGAACAACGTTTCCCTTAGAATCGTAAACGGTAACTTTGGCGTTCTTTGCCGGGGTTCCGTCGCTGAAGTAAGAGACTATAGAGACGTTACCGTCTTCAACGTCAACGAACGCGGAGATTTTATGGGCAAGTGACGGGGTGGAGAAGAGAAACAGGAGAGAGAGAAGCGTCAGGACAAAGTTTCTCATCGTCAAACCTCCAGTTTAATACCGCTTTTCTTGAGGTAGAGGAAAACAAAACTATTTATGATTGCCTCAACAGCGGCTACGGGAATGTGGGCTAAAAATGCAAGCTCTGCCGTTTTTATGAAGGAGCTCCCGATACAGATAAGTTCCAGGCTGAGAAAAGTTGCGGCTAGGAAAACGCCTATAAGTGCTGCCAGGACTCCTGCCGCTATCAAACTTCCCGTTGTCCCTCTCCTGAGAAGAGGTCTTACGGCGTAGTAGGCCACAACTCCAGGAAATGCCATATTAAACGTGTTAACTCCTAAAACTGTAATTCCTCCGAACTGGAAAAGGATAGCTTGAAAGAGCAGAGCAACAAATAGAGCGGGAAAGACGGCCCAGCCAAGGAGGGCGCCTGCCAGGCCGTTAAGCAGAAGGTGAACACTCGTAACCCCAATGGGTACGTGAATAAGAGAAGCTATAAAAAAGGCAGCAGAGAGCAGAGCAGTTCTGGGGATCTTCTCCCCTTTTATTGAACGGAGTCCCAGGTAGAGGCCTCCGGCAGTAAGAACCCATCCTACTCCTAAACACCAGCCTGGTAAAACCCCTTCAGATATGTGCATTACTTCACCCCTTCAGGTTTGGGATAGGCTTTAACCCACATTACAGCGTCAAATTCAACTGGGTAGAGTTTGCCATCTTTGTAGCGTTTTTTACCACCGTAACCAATAGCAGAAAAGCCCCACCATCCTGCCCATGGGATTGTGTACTCAAAGTAGCCGTCCTTATCTGTTCTTACCACCTGAGTAACAAAGGCGTCGGCAGGAACTTTTACTCCCTTTGTATTTAAGTACTCAATTTCAACCCTTACGTTTGCCGCAGGCTTTCCGTTGAAGTAGACCCTTCCTCTGAAAGTGTTACCCTCCCAGAGTCCAAAAGGCCTTGTCAGAGGCACAATTTCAGCCTTAAGGCCGATAGGTTTGTTCCATCCCTCCTCCATTCCAAAACCTTCAACCTCAACCTTAGTTACCTGCTGAATAAACTTTTCCTCTGCAGGCTCAAAGTAGGCACTTGGGTAGATGTAGAACTTGTAAACTCCCGGCCTTCTCAGTTTAAACTCAGCCTTATACATTGGAACAAGTTTTTTTGATCCTTTCATAGCCGGAATCATCACCTTTTTCCAGTGGAGCTTCTCTCTGTGGCCGTTAACCACTACTCCACTATCAAGGATCTTAAAGGGCATGTTGGGTTCGCCTTCCATCGGGTGGGTGAACTTGGCCTCAATCTCTATCGTTGTTGCCCTGTGGCCTTCAACGATGTCGGTTGAAGGTTTAAGAAGCATAAAGTGGGCAAATGCTGCAGGTGAAACAATGAGTGAGAGAACTGCTGTCGTTCCAGCCTTCATTAGTTTCCTCATCACCTCCTCCTTTAGATATTAAGATTTCTGTCTTATTGTACAAATTTGGTATGATTTCCAAAACAAATTGTATTACGATTAGACTCTATATGCAAGGTTAGTTATGAAAAGGTTGCTTTATTGGGTATTACAAACTAAATTAGCAATATCTAACAAAAGACCGGAGATCTTATGGAACTCGTCGTTTACCTAACCGCTCTCCTAACTTCGGTTTTCCTTATCTACAGAGTCCTGAAAAACCCATGCAAAAACTGTTCAGACAGAAAAACCTGCAGGAGGAGGCATGAGGAGAGCTCTACTTGCCTTATCAGCAGTCCTTATAACCTCACAAGGAGCTGTGGCCCAGACGGACCAGGAGATTTTGAGGGAGCTCCAGCAGTTAAAGTCCAAAATTTCACAGCTGGAAAAGGAGTTGAAGGAAAAGAACTCTAAAGAAGAGGAGGTAGAAAAGGAGGTTGAAGAAATTAAGGAGAGGCTTTCTACCCTTGAGGTTCATGGAGGAGTGAGGCTCTACTATCAGGGAGCTTCTGTAGGAAAGATAGACGGTCAGGACTTTTCAAACCCTAACGGCGTAGGTTACAACGCCGACATTGAGCTGACCTTTAAGCCGGATCCTTCCGGCGAGTTCTACATGAGACTCCACTCCGGAGCCGGAACGGGAGCCGATAAGATATTTGAGAAGGCAGATGAACCCCTTTTTGCAAACCTCAATACACTTGCAGACGACAATCCCGATACAGAGGGAACTTTTAAGATGCTTGAAGCTTACTACACCCGTTCTTTCTTTAACGACAGGCTAAGTGTAGTTGTAGGAAAAACGGAACCCTTCATAATGATTGACGACAACGAATACGCCAACGACGAGACAACCCAGTTTGTTGGAAAGCCCTTCGTTAACAACCCCATCTTAGACCCTGAAGACAGCTTTGCCCCCATGGTTGGCCTGACGTTGATTCCTGCAGACGGGTTTGAAGTTGATGCAGTTGTCCAGAGCAACGACACGGCAGGCATCACCTATGACGGGAACGAGTGGGTTCAGAAAGAAAAGAGCGTTTACGACAACGTTTTTGACCAGCCTTTCTACGCCGTCCAGCTGAAATACTCTCCGGAGTTTAACGGACTGAAGGGGAACTACCGGATCTACTTCTGGGACAACTCTGCAGACCACATAAAGATAGGGGAACAGACAGACAACCAGAACAGAAAACCGGGAACGGAAGACGGCTGGGGAGTTGGAGTTTCGTTTGACCAGCAGATTACGGAGAATGCAGGAGTATTCTTCAGGGCTGCGTACGGAAATAAGAACGTTTACAGAGACGATAAGTTCCTGTCGGGGGGGATAAGCGTAGAAGGGCTAATACTTTCCAGGCCAAAAGATGTTCTCGGACTCGGTGTTGCTTCTATCTTTCCCAACAAAAAGCTTGAACACCATTCGCCGGAAGTTCACCTTGAGGGCTACTACAGAATGGCCATATCTGACAATCTGTTTATAACTCCAGACTTACAGTACGTTTTCAATCCACACGGAAACTCTTCAAACGACAACATACTTGCAGGAATGGTAAGGGCCGAGTTCTCTTTTTAAGGGACCTCCTCCCGGGCTCGGCCCGGCCTTTTAAACCCTTCGCCTCAGAAATCCCTTCCTTATGTCAAAAACGGCACTGGTCATGAATCCAACGATGGAGACTGCTATTCCAACCGATATGACAACGTTGTAGTCGTAGGTAGTTTCAAGGGCAAGGACAACGGCCGTAAATGGAATCTTCATGACAACCCCTACGAAAACGGCCGCACCAATTGCTGCAAAGTAAAATGGTTCAACGCTCAACCCAAAACTTTTTGCCCACTCTCCAAAGCCGTAGCCGACGAGAGCTCCAATACTCATAAGGGTTATGAAGAGACCTCCCACAGCGTTGGCGTAGAGTGAAACGGCGTTGGCAACTATCCTGAGGAAGACCAGAAGAACTATAGAAAGCAGAGGGATGTGGAATCTGCCGTTTATCAGCGATTCAACAACCTCGTGGCCTGAAAAACCGGCATAGGGAGAGATTTTGAGGAGAAGGGCAACCGTTAATCCTCCAACGAGGGAAATGAGAAGGGTTCTCTGAAACGGGCTGAGCCTTTCAACAGCAAGGGAGTTAAGGTAGAAGAGGACTTTGTCCCTTAAAATCAGGTAGATGTAAATGCTAAGGGTTAAAACGGGAATGAAGAAGAATAAAAGGCCGATGTAGTCTATTCTAACTTCCTTTCCCGTTGAAAACTGAAAGATTAGGGGCGTTAGAAGGGAAAGAGCTACCAGAAAGGCCGAGAAACTTCCGATTATCATAAACCCAACAAAGTCCCTTATGAGTCTGTAGGCAACGTTTTCAACGGCGAAGAGGATTCCCGTTATTGGAGAGACAAAGACTGCTGCTATTCCGCTGCTTGCTCCGACCCCAATGGCTACTTTGAGGAGTGCCTTAGGAAGGCCGAAGTACTTATGGAACCTGTAGGCAATCATAGCTCCAATTGCAGCTGAGGGGCCCTCGTTTCCAACTGCAAAGCCGCTACCTATTGAGAGTGCTGAGGCTACAATTTTCTGGGCAAGGTCTCCGAAGGTGAATGTGAGCCTGTTCTCGTCTAAGGCCTTAGCTATCTCCCTTATTCCGTACTCCCTGGCCTTTTCGTTTTTGAGGATTATCAGGTTCACAACGAGAATTGAAGAAGTTGTTATGAATGCCACATACCAGAAGGGGAGCTTTGGAATTGTCTCCTCAGGGTTTCCAAGGTAGAGGGCTAAAGAGATAGCCCTGCTCAGAAGAACGTAGAACGAAACGGCGAGCCCCGTTGAGAGGCCCACCAGAAGCGATAGGGAAAAGAGCTTAGAGTTGGGCTTCATTACTTGAGCTTTAAGAGGAGCTCCCCAATGGTTCTAACGGGCTGGCCTGTAGCCCCGGCAGAGTAGTATTTCCAGGGGTTTGTAAGGAATGCAGGGCCGGCAATGTCTAAGTGGGCCCAGCTCTTAACCTTTTCGCCGTCAACGAAGTTCTGAAGGAACAGGGCAGCAGTTATTGCACCTCCGTAGCGGCTCTTTCCAACGTTCTGGATGTCTGCATACTGCCCCTTAATGTCCTCCTTCAAATCCCCATCTAACGGAAGCCTCCACATCTTCTCTCCGGTTTTTTCAGAGAGGGAAAGGAGCTCCCTCGCCAGCCTCTCGTCCTCTGTAAAGAGGCCGGAAGTGTAGTGGCCGAGGGCTACAACGCAGGCACCTGTAAGTGTTGCCATGTCTATCATTACGTCCGGCTCAAGCTCTGAGCCGTAGATGAGGGCATCTGCGAGTATGAGGCGCCCTTCGGCGTCTGTTGAGTGGACTTCAACGCTCTTTCCGTTCCTGTAAACGATTATGTCGTCGGGCCTGTAGGCCTTTCCGTCGGGCATGTTCTCAACGGTTGGTATGAGGCCGTGGACTTCAACGTCTGGCTTTAGCTCACCAACGGCCTTCATAATTCCAAGGACGGCACAGGCCCCAGCCTTATCGGACTTCATCGTCTTCATATACTGCTCGGGCTTTATGTTGAGGCCGCCGCTGTCAAAGGTTACGCCTTTACCAACCAGAACGATTCTCTTCTTAGGTTTCTTCGGTTTATAGGCAATGTGGATGAACCTCGGCGGGTTCTTGCTTCCCCTTCCAACGGTGAGAATTCCCACCATTTTGTTCTTCTCAAGCTTCTTCTCGTCAAAGACCGTGCATTCAAAGCCGTACTCCTTTGACAGTTTCTTAGCTTCCTCTGCAAGGGCTTCGGGGGTTATCACGTTTCCCGGCTCGTTTACAAGGGCCCTTGCGTAGTTGGCAGCCTCTCCTAAAACTTCCCCTAACTTAAAGGCCTCCTTAAACTCCGGAGTTCCGGCAACGTAAACCCTCTCAACCTCAAACTGTTCATCTTCGGAGCTCTTATACTTGTTAAACTCGTAGCTTCCAAGCTTTAGCCCCTCTGCAACAGCCCTTGCAGCCTCTTCCTTCAGCTTATCTGCACCGAGGAGCTCGCAGACAACCTTTTTAAACTTCCTGCTCCTTGCCTCCTTTATCCCCTTAGCCGCTGCAAGCCTTACCGTATCGGCCTTCAGCTCACCCTTCTTTCCAAGTCCAACGTAGATAACGCTCTTAAAGGCCTCTCCGGGAAGAACAGCAACTTCTCCGGCCTTCCCCTTAAACCCCAGAGCTTTTAAGGCTTCCTTCTCCTTCTCCTCAACCTCTTTCAGCCCTTCATAAACACCTGTAATGAGTGCATCTGCCCTCTTTCCCTTTATCTCAGTCTGGTAGCTCAGCTTCATCTCCACCTCCTTAAATTCTCCAGTCAACTCCTAAAATTTCGCTGTAGCGGTCTAAAGTCCTTGAAACGTATTCCCTGACGGCCTTTATTTTATTCTCACTGAACCTCTCAGCCCAGTCCTCCCTGTTAAACTCACTGCTTGCAGAGACGATAAGGTCTAAAACCCTTTCAGAGTCGGGGAAAACAGGGTAGTAGCCGGCCTTTAAGGCGTAGTCTGCAAGTTTCGCAAGCACTCTCCTTCCATGCTCCTCTGCGTTTAACTTCTCTCCATAGGCTTTTAAGAAGAGGAGCTCCAGAACAGACTTTGTCCACTTCAGTGGAACGTTGCAGACTCCCCTCTCTGAAAGCTCGCAGGAGACTTCGGATAGAGACCTCATCCACCACCTGTGGAACCTGCACCAGCCAACGTTGTCGTACCAGTACTCGGCAACTGCACTCTCAAACATCCTCTCTGCAAGCTCTTCAGGTTCCGGAAAAACTCCAAACTTGTAGTAGGTCCAGTATTTACCCTGAACCGGAAGGGGAATGAAGTTCCCCATAGCCCAATACATTGTCGGGTTAACCTCTCCGTCTTCCCCAAGGGGAACGTAAACGGCAAAGTCCCTAAAGCTCTTTCCCTTAGGGAGCCTGTCGGCAAACCTCTCGTCAAAGACCTTTGCCGCCCTTCTCTTACCCCTTCCCAGAAGTTTCAGAATTTCCCCTTCCCCAAAGGCCACTTTTCTTGCAAGCTGAGAGAGGAGCTCCGCATTCTTCTTACTGGTCTCAACAGGGTTCTTTAAAACGGCCTCCCTGTTAAAGTCTGGCTTTTCGCTGAGTCCAACCTCTTCAGGCTTCAAAAATCCCCTCTCTATCAGCTCAAAGACCCAGGCGGCAACTCCCCCAAACTCAATTGCGTCAAACCCCATTGAGTCAACGGTTTTCACGGCCAGGTCGCTGGCCTTCAGGTAGAAGCTCCCAGAGAGGGGGCCGTTTGCGTTGTAGGGCTCGTAGTCTGTCTTGTAGCCCTCCCTCACCTTCTTACACACTGCAGGGCAGGGCTCACCGCAGGTTGTCCACTTCTTCGTCTCTATCGCCTCAGAGTTGAAGATCCCAACGTAGTACTCCTCAATAACCCTGTAGAGCTTCTCCCTCTCTTCTCTGCTCATGTAGGCTATCTGCCAGTTGAGAACCGGCGTTTTGTCCCTCTCTGCAAGGTAGTCTCCACCAAAGGTTCCGCCGGTTTTCAGTTTCGGGTTGTAGCGGTACTTCTCCGTTTTCTCGGCAATCACCTTGAAGAGGGGCTTGTCGTAAACCTCTGAAAAGAGCTTTTTAACGTAGTCAAAGTTTGAAAGGTCTAAAGCCCTGAACCTCTTTCCTTCCCAGCTTCCGCCGAAAACGATTCCAACAACGTTGTGGGCCTGAGCCATAACAGAGCCTGCCCCTCCCCTTGCAGCCCAGTCCTCTGCTCCCTCAACGAACTCTCCATCCCTTATAGCCTGAGAGAAGACCGCCCCGTAGTTCGTTGTGTAGGCTGCAGGGCCAACGTTTGCTATCCTGAACTCTTTTCTTTTAAACCTTTCACCGTAGAGCTCTAAAAGGAACTGGCTGAGGGCGTAAACCCCCTCTTTCTCCTTATACCCCTTCCAGATTTCCCAGAGCTTCTCCTCACTTAAGTAGTCAACAGAGAGGGAAAGGTGGCCGGGAGCTCCCTCCACCACCAGAACTGCCGGTTTTTCTGCCCTACCTGTTATCGTTAGAATGTCAACTCCCGTTCTTAAGAACGTGTAAGCGGCTCCACCCATTGTTGACGGATAGAGGGTTCCATACAGTGGAGAGCGGAAGAAAAAGGTTAGCCTGTGGGAACCGGGAAGGATTGAGCCTGCAAAAGGCCCCAACCCCACAACTAAAATGTTCCTGCTGTCGTAGGGTGAAACCTGGTAGCTCCTGTAAACTTCAGAATGAAGGTATATTCCATAGTCTATAACTCCGTAAATACCTTCCTTCTCAAAGGGTTTAAAGACAACCCTCTGTTCGTCAAGGTCAACCCGTAGAGTTTTTAGCTCCATCTCTACCCCTTCTGATCAAAGGTTTTCAGTCCGGGAGAGGCTTTCCCTTTTCTGTAGTTCTCCATTTCCCTTGGAATGACGGTTTTCAGCTTTCTCTGTATGAGGAAGTTAAGAACAAAGATGGTGAAAACGGGAATAGAGGCTCCCACAAAGGCGCTTTTTATGTTCAGAGAAAGGATTTTAAAGGCCTCCCCGGAGTATTGAACGATGAAGTCTATAAGGAGGAAAAATAGGTAGAGAGAGACGATGTAGTAGACCTGTTTTACGTACTCAACGTAGTCAAGTATTACCGCCGTTATGAAGGTTATTTTGAAGCTGAAAGTTAAAGCGTAGGCAAACCCTCCCGGCTTTATTGCGTTTAGCGGGTTAAACCTGTCTGTTGTTGCGTTTTCAAGGAACTTCAGCGCAGAGAGTATCCTCATAAGTCCGGTTATTGTGGGTAGCGAGATAACCAGAAAGACCACAAGCCCCCACAGGATCATCGCAAAGCTCATCTCACACCTCCCTTCTCCCTATTCAGCAGTTGTAGAGCTCCTTCTATCTTTTCCCTTATTCCCGGCTCCTCGGACTCCACCTCCGGATTTTCGTTAACGATTTTTAGAGCTTTCTTAAGGTGTTTCTCTGCCTTCTGGAGCTCCCCCGCCTTAAAGAGGCACTCTCCGTAGTGGTAGTTTATTACCGCGTCGTCAGGCTTAGACTCAATCGCCTTCTTCAGGAACTTACACGCCTCGTTAAACTTTTTCATCTTAAAGAGAATCCACCCCTTTGTATCTAAGTAGGCAGGGCTTTTGGGATTAGAGCTGAGAGCCCTGTCTATCAGCTTCAGAGCCTCGTTTAAGTTCTTCCCTCTGAGAGCGTAGAAGTAGGCAAGGTAGTTGTAGATGTCTGGAGTTGGTCTGATTTTGAGGAGCTCCTTTAGACTCTCCTCGGCGACGCTGTCTTTACCCAGTTTGTCTGCAAAGTAGGCCAGGTAAAAGAGGTAGTCGGGGTTTTCTTTTAGCTGATCCTTCCAGAAGGAGAGGAGTTTATAGGCCTCGTCTGTCTCTCCCATTTTGTCAAGGAGTAGAGCGGCCTTTATAAGGTAGTCGGGGTTGTTGGTGATTCCCCAAAGCTTCTCGTAGAGCTCCTCAGCCTTTCCATATTCCTTCAGTTTGTAGTAGGTGAGAGCCAGCCTCTCCATTACAGTTGGGTTCTGGGGGTAGTAGCTCAGTGCCTTCTTATACGCTTCAACGGCCTTTTTCAGGTTCCCCGAAAGCTCGTAGGCAAGGCCTAACATAAAGTAAACGTTGGGGTTGTCTGGGTTGAGCTTCGTTATTCTCTCTATGATTGGAATGACCTGTTTGTACTCCTTCATCTGGAAGAGATTTGCCGCAACCCACGAAAGGAGCTTCAGGTTGTAAGGCTCAAGGGAAACGAGTCTGTTTATAACGTCCAAAGCCTCTTTAGGCTTGTTTTCGGCTATGTAGATGAGGAGGAGCTCCCTTAAAGCGTAGATGTTGTCGGGGTTCTCCTTTAAAACCTTTTTCAGGAAAGCCTCGGCCTTTCCGTACTGCTTAAGCTTCTGATACACCTTACCCAGTAGCAGGTAGGCGCTTTCAAACTCCGGGTTCTCAGATACCGATTTCTCTAAATACCTCTTCGCTTCTCTGTAGTTCCCCTTGAGGTAGAAAGCTTCTCCTAAAAAGTAGTCAATCAAATAGTCATTTTTAAACCTCTTCTCTCCCTCTTTCAGAAACTTTACAGCCTTGTCGCTTCTCTTCTGGTTTATTAAGAGGTTTGCCAGAAAAACGTAGGTATCTCGGTCGGGCTTTAGCTTCAGGACTTTCCGGTAGAGCTCCTCTGCACAACGGAACTTTCTCTCTGCCACGCAGATGCCCGCCTTAAGCTTTAAGGCCTCAACGTTGTTGGGGTCTTTCTCAAGAGCCCGGGATATCAGCTCTTCTGCCTCTTTAAATTTTCTCAGAGAGGCTGCAAGCCTTGCTCCTTCAACGGCAAGTTTTGTATTCCCGCTGAGGTTGTAGGCCTTCTCTATTGCCCTAAGTGCTTTTTCATTTTCGCCCTTAGTCAGGTAGTTGAGGTAGAGCATGTAGTAGTAGGTGTAGTCGGGTTTAAACCTCACAGGTTCTGGTTTTCCTTTTTTCTTCTTTACAGTCACTTTCGGCGTAAGTTTCGGTTTCTCTTTCTGGAAAGTTCCACACGATGAGAGGACAAGCAGGAGTGCAAGGAATCTCTTTTTCGTCATCTCCCTTCCTTCTGTTCCGTGGGGTTGTTCTTATTATAAAATTTCCCGGATGGAGAAGACGCTTAAAAGGATAAGGGAGATCCTCTCCCTTCTCACAAAAGAGGACTTTAAGTACTTTAGCAGGGTAAAAGACCCCGACAGAGCTCTTTCCCTTCTCCTTGAGGAGCTCCATCTCCACCTTGACAGGAAGAGGAAAGCCTGGGTTCAGAAAGTTCTAAAAGTTCTTGAAGGCTACTCCTCGCTAAGCGAAGAGAAGAGGAAACAGCTCTTCAGGGAGCTCCACTCAGTCTTTACCCTCAAGTTCTCCCCCGAGGAGATAGAGAAAGCGAGGAGTAAAGAGATACCGAAAGAGAGGGTAATCGTTGCTCCCGAAAAGATAGAAAAGAGGCAAAAACGCTACCCTATAAGGGCTTTTTTCCAGAAAGTTGAAACCGTTAAAGGAGTTGACAAACGGAGGGTCAACAGACTTAAAAAGCTCGGCATAGAAACAGTTTTAGACGCAATCTACTATCTCCCTTTTAGGTATGAAGACAGGTCAACTGTAACCCCAATGGCCTACCTAAAGCCCGGAGAGAACATACTCGTTAAAGGTCATGTTGTAAGCATCTCTGAAGTTCAGACCAGCAAGAAGAAGAAAAAGCTCTTAAAAATTGTCCTCTACGATAAAACCGGAGCTGTAACCCTTCTCTTCCTTCAGGAGAGGGTCTTCGGGTACTACAGAAACCTCTTCTCAAAGGCCAAGGAGCTCAAAAAGGAAGTTCTGGCCTACGGAACCGTTAAGCGGAGCTCCACCGGCTTCACAATGGTTCACCCTGAAGTAGAGGTCTTTGACCCGAAGAAGGGGAAACTTGAGAAGCTGGGAACGGTTCTGCCGGTCTACCACTCTGCCGAAGGGATAAAACAGTCAACGGTAAGAAGAGACATTCAAACAGTTGTAAAGAAAGTTCTTCCCTTCCTGCCGGAGTACTTGCCGAAAGAGATACTTGAAAGGCACAGCTTCCCGGAAGCTGCCGACGCCTTCTGGAGAGTCCACTTTCCGTACGACGAAGATGTAGAGGAGCTCCTTGCCTTCAAAACCCCGTTTCAGAAGAGGGTAATCTTTGACGAGCTTTTCCTATTCCAGTTAGCCCTTGCACTCCACAGGCAGAAGATAAAAAAAGAAAAGGGAATAGCCTTTCCCGTTTCAGAGGAGCTAATAGAGGAGTTCAAAAAAGCCCTCCCCTTCAAACTGACAAACGCACAGGAGAGGGTCTTAAAAGAGATAGTTGAAGATATGAAAAAGCCTGAACCCATGAACAGGCTTGTTCAGGGAGACGTGGGAAGCGGAAAAACCGTTGTTGCCGCAGCTGCAGCATTCTTTGCGGCAAAGAGCGGTTATCAGACGGCCGTAATGGCTCCAACCGAAATTCTTGCAAACCAGCACTTTAAAAAGTTTAAAGAGTTCCTCTCACCCTACGGTGTAAGGGTCGGCCTTCTAACTGGAAGCATGACGAAAAAGCAGAAAGAGACCGTTTACAGGGCAATAAAAGAGGGCTTTATTCAGGTTGTTGTTGGAACCCACGCCCTAATACAGGAAGGAGTTGAGTTTAAGAACTTAGGCCTTGCAATCATAGACGAACAGCACCGCTTTGGCGTGAAGCAGAGGGTTGAGCTGAAAAAGAAAGGAAGAATGCCAGACGTCTTAGTTATGACGGCAACTCCCATTCCCCGAACACTTGCGATGACAGCCTACGGAGACCTTGACGTCTCTGTAATAGACGAGCTTCCCGCCGGAAGGAAACCCATAGAGACAAAGATTGTCTTTGAAGATGAGAGAAACACGCTGATAGAGTTCCTCAAAGAAGAGATAGAAAAGGGCAACAGGGTCTACATCGTCTACCCACTGATAGAAGAGTCTGAAAAGTTAGAGCTCAAGGCTGCAACCGAGATGTTCCACTACTGGAGTGAAAAGCTAAAGCCCCACAAAGTTGGCCTTTTACACGGCAGGATGAAGCAGGAGGAGAAAGATACCGTAATGGAAGCCTTTAAAAAAGGAGAGTTTTCAGTTCTCGTCTCAACAACCGTTATAGAAGTTGGAGTTGACGTTCCGGAAGCCACAGTTATGGTGATTGAACACGCAGAACGGTTCGGACTTGCACAGCTCCACCAGTTGAGGGGAAGAGTTGGAAGGGGAGACAGGCAGTCCTACTGTTTCCTCGTCACTTCAAGAGGCGTTGGAGAGGACGCCATAAAGAGGTTGAAAGTTCTTGAGTCAACAAACGACGGCTTCAAAATCGCCGAGGCAGACCTTCAGTTCAGAGGTCCCGGAGAGATATTTGGAACCAGACAGTCTGGACTTGGAGACTTTAAGGTTGCAGACCTGAGGAGGGACTACGAAATCCTTAAAACGGCAAGGGAAGAGGCTGAAAAGCTGATTGAGAAGAACCCTGAACTTAAAGGCCTTAACGACCTTAAGGAGCTGATGAAATTCCGTTTCGGAGAAAAGTTTGACCTTGTAGAGGTAGGTTAGTAGGTTCTCTCAACTATAAAGTCTGCAACTTCAAAGAGCGCTTTTTTCAGTGGAGACTCCTCAAAGACGGAGAGCTCCCCTTTAGCCCTCTCGACAAACTCCCTTGCCAGCTGGAATGTCCTCATGTCTCCGCCCCTCTCAAGGACGATTCTCCTTATCGTATCAATTTCTTCTTGAGAAGGCTGAGGGTTTGAGAAGACCGATTCAACAGTTTCACGCTCTTCTTCTGAAAGCTCCCCCCAAACAGAGAGTAACGGGTAGGTAACCTTTCCTTCCCTTATGTCGTTTCCAGCAGGCTTTCCAATGGTCTGTGAGTCTGAGATGTAGTCAAAAGCATCGTCAACAAGCTGAAAGGCATAACCTATGTACTCTCCGTACTTTTTAAGAGCTCTCCTCTTTTCCTCACCTGCGTTTCCAACTATGGCACCACACTCACAGCAGGTTGAGAGGAGTGAAGCGGTCTTCCTGTAGATAACGTCAAAGTAGTCCTCTTCAGTTATTGAGAGGTCTCCAATTCTCTCAAGCTGGAGGAGCTCCCCTTCTGCCATATCCTGAACCGTCTGAGACGCCACTTTCAAAACTTCTTCACCGCCGTAAACCGCCAGAACGTAGATGGCCTTTGCAAACATGTAGTCGCCAACAAGAACGGCAACATCGTTTCCAAAAACCTCGTTGGCCGAAGGTCTTCCCCTTCTAAGCTTTGCTCCGTCAACAATGTCGTCGTGGAGGAGGGTTGCAGTGTGCATATACTCCATAACCGTTGCAACGGGAATGAGGCGGTTTAAGGGAGCTCCCACCATCTTCCCGGCAATAATCGTAAGACCCGGCCTAACCCGTTTTCCACCGCTGTCTAAAATGTATCCACCTGCCCTTAGAACTAAAGAGACCTTACTTGAGAGGAGTTCTCTTGAAAACTCCTCCGCCCTTTCAAGCTCTTCCTTTACAACCTCAAACGGCTTAAAAATTTTCATTGTCCACCTACTTCAGCGGAATGTTCCTGCTTCCCGGTTTCACCAAAGGTTCTTTCCCCTCCTTACAGAGAGGACAGCTCTCAGGCTGGTAAACGGGAACTTCAAGCCTCCAGAGGGTCTGGAACGGAACTCCAAAGTCAACCTTTCCACCGCTTCTATCAACAAGGCTTCCTACGGCAACAACTTCTCCGCCGTGGGCTTTAACAACTTCTATCGTCTCCTTTGTAGATTTTCCTGTTGTAACAACATCTTCAACAACAACGGCTCTCTCGCCTTTTCTTATCTCAAATCCCCTTCTGAGCGTAAGTTTACCGTCAACCCTCTCTGCAAAGATTCCCCTTACGCCGAGATGCCTTGCTGTTTCGTAAGAGACAATAATTCCCCCAATCGCTGGAGCTATAACCAGATCGTAATCAACTCCCGTCTCCTTAATCTTCTTTGCAAGTTCCCTGCAGAGAATCTCTGCGTATTCAGGATACTGCAGAACCTTCGCACACTGAAGGTAGTACGGGCTGTGAAGACCACTTGAAAGGAGGAAATGGCCTGTGAGGAAAGCGTCGGTCTTTAAGAAGATTTCCTTAATCTCAGCTTCAGATAGCATTCTTTATAAACCTCCAGTGAAGTTTGGCTTCCTAAATTTTAAGGAAGTATACATTAAGTTCCAGTTATTATACGTTAGAACTAAGAATCAGCATTCCAAAAGTATGATTGAATACTAAACATTTTGGTATACTAAATGGGGAATTCATGAATACTCTTTATAAACACTTTGGGAGGGAAGGGTGAACTCAAGAAGGTTTGCAATTATCGGAATGGGGTACGTTGGTCTTGTAGGTGCCGTCTGTCTGGCCAAAATGGGACACAGAATCGTCGGCCTTGACATTGACGAGAGGAAGATTTCCCTTCTCAAAGAGGGGAAGCTGCCCATTTACGAAGAGGGGCTTGAGGAGCTCTTTAACGAGGTTAAGGAAAACCTTGAGTTTACAACTGACTTTAACGAGGCTATATCAAAAACAGAAGCCTGTTTCGTCTGTGTTGGAACTCCTTCCCGTAGAGACGGAAAAGTTGACCTCTCTTTCGTAAGGAGTGCTTCTGAGAGTATAGGAGAGGCCTTAAAGAATAAAAGTGACTACTACTACGTAGTTTTCAGGAGCACAATACCTCCTGGAACCTCTCAACACTTGATAATTCCCACTATAGAGAAGTTGGCGGGAAAGAGGTTTGGAGAGGGGTTTGGTTACGCCTTTAACCCAGAATTCCTCAGAGAGGGAACCGCAATTTACGATTTCTTTAACCCTCCTAAGACGGTGATAGGAACAACCGATAAGAGAACTGCTGACTTCCTATTGGAGCTCTACAGTGAGCTCCCTGAAGAGAAGATAGTAATTCCCTTCGTTGAGTCTGAAATGGTTAAGTACGTTGACAACACCTGGCACGCCCTCAAAGTTGACTTTGCAAACGAGATAGGCTACGCAGCAAAGCAGTTTGGTGCAGACGGCCGCCTCGTTATGGAGGTGTTCTGTAAGGACAGGAAGCTCAACATCTCTCCGGTTTACCTGAAGCCAGGTTTCGCCTTTGGAGGTTCCTGTCTGCCAAAAGACGTTAAAGGTCTTGTATCACTTCTCAGGGATAGGGACATAAAGTCACCGGTTGTTGAAAATATTATGCCCTCAAACTTCATCCACATCAGGAAAGCCCGCCACCTTATAGAGAACGTCGTTCCAAAAGGGGAACTGGTGGTAATAATCGGAGTTGCCTTTAAACCGGGAACAGACGACGTAAGGGAGACTCCGGCTGTTTATCTGGCGAGGGAGCTCCTTGATGCTGGCTACACAGTGAAGTACTACGACCCCCTTGTTAGAGCTTCCCACGTTAAGGCCTTTTTCGGAGACTTTATAGAGATAACAGATGAAGACTTCTTTAGCTCTCTCAACGAAGCCCTTTCCCAGAGAAACCTCGTGTTTACAGGTAGCTTTAAAGACGTTCCCCGCCGGGAGGAAGCCTACGTTGGAAAGAAGATTTTTGACCTTTACGGTATCTTCTACGAGGATAAAGAGCTTAGGAAAAAGATTGATTACTACGCTCTTTGCTGGTAGTCTGCTCTTTTCTTGTTCCTCCGTTTACGGAGAGTGTGAGAGTTCTCCTCACGTCTACAACGGCGGTAAAGTTCTTTTTGTTTCTCCGGAGGGGAAGAGTAACGGAAACGGCTCCTGCTCTTCCCCCTTCTCGTCAATCCAGTCTGCTTTAAACGAGGCAGAGCCAGGAGATACCGTTGTTCTGCTTCCCGGCGTTTACAGGGAAAACTTCCACACGGTTAGAGACGGCCTGCCCGGTAAACCCATAACCGTTGTTGGAACTCCCGGCTCTCTCATCCTTGGTAATACAAACCACGGAGGGAAGGTCGTTCTGTTAAAGAACAGCTACGTAACGCTGATGAAGCTGAACATCAACGGGCACTTCTGTTCGGCCGATACAGAAAAGTGTTATCACAACAAGCTCATATACGTTGAGGGTTCTCCAGACCACTACTTAAAGGGAATACGTATTCTTTCTGTTAACGTCAGCAACGCCCTCGGGGAGTGTATCAGGTTCAAGTACGTAAAGGACAGCGAGATTGCCTGGAGTTCTGTTTCCCACTGCGGTTTAAAAGGCTTTTACTTTCACGATCCCACAAAGAACGGAGAGGGAATATACGTGGGAACTTCCATCAATCAGGTGAAAAAAGGTCAGATAGACGAGAGTAGCAACATCAGAATCCACCACAACGTAATTGCAACTTACGGTAGTGAGTGTGTAGATGTGAAAGAGGGGAGCTCCCACATCTATATCTACGACAATATCTGTATGGCAAACCGGCAATCAACTTCAGCCGGTATATCCATCAGAGGAAACAAAAACACAGTTTCTCACAATATCATTTTTGACAGTAGCGGTGCCGGAATTAGAATAGGGAGTGCTGCTTCTGGATTTGCAGAACAGAATTCGGTTATATACAACTTCCTTGTCTGTAATCATACGGCTGCATTAAAAATATTTAATGCACACCAAAAAAAAATATGTTCAAATACTGCCGATAAGAAAAAAGTAATCCCAGAGGGAAGTCCTTATAGGGAAAGGGGATTAAAACCATGTACGGAAATTACTGGATATTAGGCCTGTTTAATGCAAATTTTCCCATAAATACCTCGTATTTTCGCCTTGGAATTAACCGAAAAAAAGAAAAAACTTAAAGGGAAAGGGGTAAAACCTTGTTCTGGACAGGTAAAGTAATATTTACCTCTATTCTGTACGTACTGTTTTTAGCAGTTTATCTTCTGTGGTTGCCAAAGGATTTTCTCAATCCAGCTTCCGTTAAGTATATCTGGGTTGTTGGAGCCCTTGCAGTATGGCGTTACTCCTGGTTTATTTACAATGCCTTGAGGGGGCTCGTTTACAGAAGAATCTATTTTCCTTCTCTAAGAAGGCTTGCTAAGAAACAAGGAAAGTATCCGGAAAATGTTTACATAATAGTAACCACTTACAGGATACCTGAAGATATCTCTGTTAAAGTCTACAGAGGAGCAATAAAAGAGATAATAAACTGTGCTAATCACGGCATAAAGGCTACGCTTATCGCCTCCGTCGTTGAAAAATCGGAGGAAAATCTTGTAAAGAGCATTTGGGCTACCCTCTCTCCCCCAGAAAACGCAGAGCTCATAATAACGAGGTTTGCCGGAACCGGAAAGAGAGACGGGCTGGCCGTTGCCTTCAGGGTTCTTCTAAGAGATGCAGCAAAGCTGCCAAACTCTGTAGTTGCCCTGGTTGATGGAGACACAATACTTACAAAAGATTCAATCCTAAGAACGGCGGAGCTCTTCACCATAGACCCAAGGCTCGGAGCAGCGACTACAGACGAAGACTGTATTTTAGAGGAAAAGAACTTCACCTGGAAGATATACAAGCTCTGGTATCACCTCCGTTTTGCCCAGAGAGACTTCACAATGTGTGCAGTTGCCCTTTCCCGTAAGGTTATAACCCTTACGGGAAGGTACTCAATGTACAGGGGAACCCTCTTCTTAGACCCCGAGTTTGTTCAGACCGTTCAGGACGACCACATAGAACACTGGAGAATAGGCTGGCTGAAGTTTCTTACGGGAGATGATAAGTCAACCTGGTTCTACGTTTTAAAGAAAGGCTGGGACATGCTCTACGTTCCTGACGTAATGGTTTATACAAAAGAGTCGCCTCCTGCTCCTTCCTTCATAAAGGGAGCAACTATGCTCATGCTCAGGTGGTTTGGGAACTCCTTAAGGGCAACCTACAGAGCTATGAAAATTTCCCCTAAAGTTACTGGATGGTACGTCTGGTATTTCATCAGGGATCAGAGGATTTCCATGTGGACAAGTCTTTACGGTCTTGTTGGTTCTGTACTGGCATCTTTCAAATGGGGATGGAGCATTTTCTTTGCCTACATCTGGTGGATTCTCTTTACAAGATTCCTTATTGTTCTCTTCTACGCTCTTAGAAGAGGATACTACTTTGTATCCTGGGTTCCTCTTCTCTACTTTAACCAGATTTACGGTGCAATTATGAAAATTTACTCCCTTAATCATATATACAGGCAGAAGTGGACAAGACAGAAAACGGTGCTTGCTGGGGGTGAAGAGAGCTGGTTTGACAGATTTTACGTAGTAACTTCCTCTAACTTATCACTTCTAAGTCAGGTTCTTTTTTATATTATAGTTGTTGGATACAGCGTTGGGACGTTTGATTCGTCTGATTTATGGAAATTTTTTGATATTTTTAGCTTCCTAACAACAAAATAGAGGGGGAACCTGTGGAAGAAAAAAAGGAGATTGGAAAAGTAAAGTATAAAGCGGAACCGAAACGCCACTTTCCAAGGTACAGAATACCTGCCTACATAGAGATTGATGGTAAGAGATACAAGCTTAAGGATTGGTCTCTTGGAGGGTGTGCAATCTACGACCTACCAGACGAGTACCTTGAGAGAAAGTGGGCGGTAGGTAACCTGATTATTCCTTTTGACACATTTGAGGTAACAGTTAAGGATCTTCACCTTGAGTTTTTAAAGCGGCATCCAGACGGAACGGTTGGCTGCAGGTTTGCCGACTTAACCCCTGAACAGATCTCTCTGATGCAGGACGTTATAGAGGCTTATCTTGAAGGGGCTATCGTTTCGCTTGACGAGTTTATAAACGTTGTCAGGAGGGAGGATTTAAGGGAAGCTCTTGAGGCATCCAGACCTACTCCTCCTAAAAGGTCGGGAATTCAGGAAACGATCAGGAGAATTTTTATTCTCATCCTCTTCTTTCTTCTTACTGGAACGCTTACCCTTTTCCTCCTTGAAGCTCTGAAAACCCGCGTATTTACTGTTTATCCTCTCTCCTCCTTTATTGATACAGATCTGGTAGTTCTTAGAACGCCTTTAACGGGAGTTGTCAATCTGGAAAAGGTTAAGACTGGAGAAAGCCTTAAAGCCGGACAGCCTATAGGAAATGTAGTTTCACCCTATAGGCTCAGCGTTATCCTCAACTCTCCGGTAGGCGGTATACTTGCTGCACTCTACGTGAAGAACGGTGAAGTCGTTAAAGAGGGAGACCCTATTGCAGGTATAGTTCCCGCCAATGCTGAGTTCTTTGTCAGGTCAAACATTTTCCACAGAGATGCTGAAAAAGTTAAGCTGGGGCAGAGTGTGGAGGTAATCTTCCCCGACGGAAGAGAGGTAGAAGGAAGGGTTGTAAAGATTTCTTCCGGTCCTAAGAAAGCTATTGCTCAGCTCCACTCCAGTACTCCTGTTCCTGTTTACACAAATCCGTGGGAGTACGACTCTCTGAAGATAGAGATTCCTCAGAACGAGGTAAAGATTAAAGACGTTGGAGAGAGTGTAATTGTGAAGATTAACGTTACTCCTGCGTACTTAAGACCAATTCTCGGGTGGCTGCCATGATTGTGAGGGTTCTATCCCTCCTTTTTTCTTTTCTTCTTGTTTCTCCTGCTATAGGCAGAGAGCTGAGAAAGATACTGCCTGTTAAACCAGAAGTAAATACAAAAGTTCTTCAGAAGACGCTTGACTTGGTTTCTTCTATTACTCCTGAAAATCTTGAAAACGCTATTCAAACAGGAAATAAAAGGGCAGAGGTGGAGCTCCTACCCTTCTGGTACGTTAACTTCCTCCCGTTTGGCGAGTACTACATAAAGTGGAACAGGGAGGGGAGCAATGAAAAGGTTGCTGTAGTCAGAGGAGGAAGCCTTACGGTTAAAGAGCTCTACTCGTTTTTAAGGCAAAGAGGATTAGCCTATAGGAAGGGGAAAACTCTTATTTTTAAAGTTCCCGTTTACATCTCTCCGGGGGCTTCCCTTACCGTTGAAGGCTTAAAATGGGGATTGGGAGCTCCCGTAGTAGTAAGCGGGCTTCTCTATATCAAAGATTCCAGAATTTTTCCCTGGGACTTTAAGAAAAACCGTATTTCAAAGATGCCAGAGCTCACCTACAAAGATTACTACCTGCTGGGAAAGATACCGCCCCGTCCCTACATAAAAACTATGAGGGGTGGGAAACTCGTAATAGTAAACTCTGAGTTTAAGTACCTTGGTTTCAGGGGTTTAAGTTCCTCCTTTGGAGTCTCTGTTGTAGGCTGGCCTTTTAAGAAGAAGTTTGTAGAGAACCCTCTTCTCTATCTTCTCTACTCCTACAAGTGGCACAGGGCTTTCGGTTTAAATAGATTGATAAGCGGTTTAACTAAGGAAAAGACGGCGGGATTAATAGTCGGTTCTGACTTTATAGAGAACTTTATGGGATTTTTCTCAAACGAGGCAGACGACGTTTTCATTGTTGGGAATCTGTACAAGGATAACTATCAGTACAACATAGACCCCCACGACTGGACCAGGAACATACTGATTGCCTACAACTGGGTTGAGGGTGCCCACAAGGCTCACGGAATTATCTTCTCAAGATTTGTAAGGGGAGCTGTTATAGGAAACATCTCTATAAATAACCACGGTGCCGGCGCTATGATGGATAGGCGTTCCAGGTTCTTTATATACAGAAATCTTTTCATGAATAATAGACTGGGGGGAATATCCCTACTTGAGAGTGGTAACAACATTCTGATTGACAACATAGTTATGAGAAATCGCAGTTACGGTATTTTTATCCGTAACTCTTTAGGTACTTATCTAAGAGGCAACCAGATAATTCACAACGTTGGCTTTGGGGAGGAGGTTGCTATAGCCGATCTCTCAAACTTTACCTACAGGAATCTGATAATTGATAAGTACCGTATGGCCTCTTCTGCGTGGAACAGGTCAAATACTTTTGTTGATAACCTTAATGGAGAGATAAAAAGTATTAAGGGGGCGTTCTACTTCTACAAAAACCGTTTTAAATACCTCTACCTAACGCCTTTCCTCGGAGATCTTTCTCCTTACACTAAAGAGATTCTGAACCAGCAGAACAAAGAGCCTGTTGTAATTCCCGGAAAAGGAAACTTTAACTGGATAGGTATTAACCTGCCGAATGTAAAAAGGAGCGTTCTGAAACTTGAGAGGTACCTCTGGAAGAAGGGTAACGGTGCAGCAGTTACAGAGTACTCTCTCTACCTGCTTTGGGGACACTTTGACGAGGTTGGTCGCTTCCTGAAAGGCGGAGGAGTTTCTGACGATTTTAGAAAGGGTTTTACTCTCCTTGTCAGGAGGGCTTCTGAAGGTGATAGGAAGGCTCTCACTTTTCTTGGAGTGTTTCTTTTAGGCTACGCTCCAGACCGTTATACCGGTGAAGCTTTAACTCTCATCTCAGAGGGAGCTCTCCTTGGTAGTCCAAACGCTCAGTACCTCCTTACCGTTCTTCCTCTTATTTCTGGTGTTTCAGAAAAAGAGGTTGAGTCAGCAGTTAAAAGTGCCGTTAAGAGAGTGGAATCGGGGCGGCTTGTCAGCTGTAAGTCCCTGGGGCTTTCCAGTTCTTTCTGTTCCTACCCTGAAAACTTTTACCTTCTCAGGGAGAGGGAAAGGAACATAGTTAGAGAGAAGTTTGTGAAGGGATACGTCTCTTTTGTAAAGTTCTTTAAAGATAGAGTTGTTCCTTTACAGAAGAGGCGTTTAAAGGAAAAGATAGCCTCTATGAAGGCCTTAATAAAAAGGCATAATGCCAAGTTTAACTACTACTTCTCCCATAAGAAAAAACTCAGGCTTAACAGTGAACTCTACGTTACAGCGGAGGGGATTTTCCTCTTTAAGAGAGAGGCCAAAAGGAGGGCTAATGCTCTATTTCAGAAGGAGTTTCTGAAAAAACACAGAGAGCAAGATCTTAATTTCATAAAGCCGAGGGTTAGGGAGTTTGTCTCAGAGTTTAACAGGTTCAGGAAGAGGAAACTTTCTCCGGAAGAGGCTTTAAAACTTTTAGAGGAGAAGTGTTTTGATGTTGAGTAAGGTTCCTTTTATAGCTGTTGCTTCTCTTTTCCTTTTTGGCGTGGCGAAGGCAGAGGAGAGTTACTACTGTATTCAGGTTGAGAGTTCTCCGTCGTCTGACTCTTTAATCAGGAAGGCCAGAGAGCTCCGCAGAGAGGGATTTCCTTCGGTCAGGGTTGAGAGGATAGACGGCCTCTACACGGTAAGGGTGGGATTCTGGAAACACTTCCGTGAGGCAGAGAGTTTCTTTCTTTCACACAGAAGGGAGCTCCGCAGAGCTTTCGTCAGAAAGTGCTACCTGAAGCCAGAACGCTGGGTCTATCCTGAAAGAGTGGCAGAGACTTCCCAAACAGAGAGTACTTCTGCTGGAAGAGAGAGTTCAAAGAGGAACGCACCTGCCGTTAAGAAAAAGTTCGTTCCCGAATGGGAGAAGGAGTACAGGTTTGTAGAGGTTAAGCTGGCCGAAGCCGAGAGAAGAAGTAAAGAAAAAGTTAGCCTTTCACCTCAAAAACCTTCAGGTTCCGTAGGCCAGCCTAAAGAGTTTACCTCTCAGAGCAGGTTTACAGGAAGGTGGTACGACTTCTTTGATGCAGGACTAATAAAGGGAGATGTTTCCGGAGAGTGCTGTAACAGAGGGCGTTATCTTACAGATAGACTCGGTTACAGGTTCTACTATACCCTAACACCTCAAACCTTCCTCTACGGCGATCTCCGTTTAGGCCTTAGTTACCAGCATTTCAGAGAGGAGAGCCGGAAAAGGGGGTGGTTCTCAATTAAGGAGTTCTACCTGCAGAGGAATTTTGGAGATTTCTGGAACCTGAGGCTTGGGAGAGTTCCCCTGAGGGAAAGAAGGTCTTTCTACTACTACAACGAGGTTGACGGATTTCAGCTCAACTATAGTTCGGCTCTCTTTAACGGAACGTTCTTTATCGGAAAAAGGCTTAACGACAACAGGTTTGACAACAGCGATGAGAGGATAGGCATAAACGGTTACTCCTACTTAATACTTAACGGTAAGTATCAGTATCACTACAGGGATTACCTGTCTCTCTTCTACGTTAAGGAGTACAGGGGGAACTCCGGAAAGGGTGTGGGAGACACTTTCTCCGTCTGGAGGAGCTCCCTTTCCGAAACCAACAGGAACTGGTTAGGAATCAGGCTTACAGGAGATGGGGATAACGGCAGCTACTGGGCTGACCTCTCTTTCAGCTGGGGAGCAGACAGTATCGCCTCCTCCAGTTACGTTGACTGTTCTGCAAGTAAGCTCATTACTGCCAGGAACTACACGAGAACTTCCGGCTTTGGCCTTGAGCTGGGGGTTAAGAGGATTTACGACGGCTGGGGAGTAGGAAGCCGTTTTGCCTTTGGAAGCAAGAATTTCAGACTTCCAAGAACCGCCAACCTGAAGAGCTACATGTTTGGATTCAACAGAATAAGGTACTATGGAGAGTTGACAGATCCTGACCTTAAAAACGTAGCTCTCTTTTCCCTCTTTGGAGGGAAGAGGCTCAGACCGGATCTCTGGCTTGAGGCCAACTGGGTAAACTACTGGAAAGTTAACAGCAGTAGATCTGTTTCCTTCTCAAGATACTTCTGTTCCCGGGGGAGCTCTAACTACCTTGGTTCTGAACTTGACCTGATGCTTGACGGAGCTCTCCTTGGAGAAAGGAACACTAATTACTGGAGGTACCTTGTTACTGCTGGCTACTTTATTCCTGCCAGCTATGGAACTTCTGTTTTAGGAATAACCCTAAGAGTAAAGAGGTACTGGTGAAAAGGCTGTTACCTGTAGTTCTCGTTGTGGCTGTTGGGTGTGCTCCCGTTTTTAAAGTTAACGAGAAGAAATTGAAGCTTGAGTACGTTAACGATAACTACTCAGCCCTTGAGAGAGATGCCTCTATTCTCGCACAGAAGGGTTTCCCTCAAGGGTACTTCTACCTGGGAGTTGTTTACTACAAGAAAGGTAACAGGGAAAAAGCAGAAGAACTTTTCAGAAAGGCCGCTGAAGAAGACCCGAGATTTGTGAGGAAGATAGCCCTCTTCTACTATAGGGAGAGGGACTTTAGGAGAGCTCTCTACTGGCTGAAGAGGGCTCTTCAGATGGGGAACAAAGACCTTGCCTATCAGCTGTTAAAGACTAAGTTTGAGCTGGGAATTCTCACCCCCTCCGAAATTGAGAAGTTTTCCCGCCTGCTTGGTAACGACCCTCGCTTCTATCTCCTTGCTGCAAAGTACTTTAAGGCAAGAAAAGAATATGGGAAAGCGCTCTACTACTACAGGCTGGCCTATAGATTAGACCCCAAAGCCGGTTTTGGGCTTGCAAGAGTTCTTCTTCTTATGGAAAGAGAGGAAGAAGCCCTTAAGGTTTACCGAGAGCTCCTTCAGAAAGGCTACAGGGAAGCAGCTCTTGAAATAGGGAAGATTTACGAGCAGAGGGCGAGGAGAATAAAGGAATCCTGCATAATGGGTAACCTTACCCCTCGTGAGTACTTTATGAGGAAGTTAAAGGTAGCTGCTAAAAAGAGGCAGCTTCTAAAAAAAGCCCTAGAATACTATAAGCTGGCAGGAGACGTACCGGAGGCCAGATACAGAGCTCTAAGGATTGAATGGCTGCTTAGAGGAGAATCTCCCTGTCAGCACTTAAACGATGTTCGCCGGTTTAAAAGTGTTCCCATAGCTCTAAAGGATCTGAAAAAGTGTAGCGTCACACTTACAGGAGAGAAAAAAGTAAAGGAAAAAGAAAACTTAAGGCCTGAGGAAGGGACAGCTCTCTACTACTACTTAGAGGGTGTTAAGTACATAAACTACGCCCCCGAAAAGGCTGAAAAGCTTCTTCAGAAGGCGTGTCAGCTCGGCTACGAGAAGGCCGAAGTAAAGCTGGCGGTTCTCAATATTGAGAAGAATCCCCAGCTTGCAGGCGCCATCTTTTACTACTACGCACAAAGAGGAAACCTTGACGCAATGTACTACCTGGCTCTTCTCTACAAAATGGCAGGAGAGACCAAAAAGTACCTCTACTGGCTCCGCAAGGCCGCAGATAAAGGTTACACTCCTGCTATAAGGGAGCTTGTCAGGTACTACATCTCCATCGGAAAGGTAGATGAAGCGGTTTCACTTCTTAAGAAGTTCGCTTCAAGGGGTTACTGTTTTGCCCTTGTTATGCTGGGCAGGATATACGAGGGGGAAACTCTGAACCCAGAGTATATAGATGTTAGCAAAGCTCTTCACTACTACGAAGAGGCTATTAAGAAAAAGTGCCCTGAAGCTTACTTCCGTTTAGCTTACCTATACTATTTCCTTGGGGAGTACGAAAAGTCAAGGAAGCTGGTTGAGGAGTACCTTAAGTTTTTCTCAGAGCCGAAGGCCTACGTTTTACTTTACAGGGTCTGTATGAAACTTAACGATCTGACGTGTTCAGCAAGAGCTCTCAAAAAGGCTATGCTTTACGGCTTCAGACCTCCTGTTTACGACATGGTCACCCTCAGCCGATACGTAAACTTTAAAAAGCTCTACCGAATTGTTCCAAAGCCAGTTAAGGCCAGAATTCTTTACTACTTCGGAGTTCAGGACAGGAACTTCTACAATAAACTCTGTAAGATAGTGGTTTCCGGAGAGATGGGA
Organism: Thermovibrio sp.; assembly: GCA_015490195.1. Lineage (GTDB taxonomy): Bacteria > Aquificota > Aquificia > Desulfurobacteriales > Desulfurobacteriaceae > Balnearium. Next base: position 27,169 of record WFYG01000008.1, on the reverse strand, counting down.
GAGGAGCTTGCACCTTCTGCAGTTATCAGAACTATAAATAACGACTTCAGCGTTAAACACAGGATCTTCTTCAAAAAGGTAGCTAACGATCCTGAAATTTGCAGGAAGAGAGTAAAAAAGGCAGGGTTTTAGCCCTGAACCCTGCCGTACTTGTCGCTAAACCTTACTATGTCGTCCTCACCCAGGTACTCTCCAACCTGAACTTCAATTACGACGAGTGGAACTTTGCCCGGGTTTTTAAGGTAGTGAGGAGTCGTCTTGGGAACAAAAACGCTCTCGTTCTCGTGGACGAAGAACTCCTCGTCTCCTATTCTGACTTTTGCCGTTCCTTCAACAACTATCCAGTGTTCACTTCTGTGGTAGTGGAGCTGATAGCTGAGCCTCTCTCCCGGTTTAACAATAATCTTTTTTATCTTGTACCTTTTACCTTCTTCAAGGAGTGTGAACGAACCCCAGGGTCGGTACTCTGTAGGGGAACTCTCCACAAACTTCTTAAACTGGGGGTGTTTCTTTAGAGCCTTTACAGCCTCTTTTATCTTCTGAGTCTCTCCCTTCTTTACTATCAGGGTAACGTCTTTCGTTCCAACTGCCAGAATGTCTTCCAGGCCTACCGCTACAACGAGTCTGTTTCTTGATTCGTCTTTATCAAGAATCATGCAGTTACTGTCCTCAAGCAGGAATGTATTTCCAGAAGTAGCGTTTCCTTTTTCGTCTTTCTCCATTATTTCGTAAACTGCATCCCAGCATCCAACGTCTGACCAGGAGAAGTTACACGTTACTACTGCTGCTCTTTCTGTCTTTTCCATAACGGCGTAGTCAAACGAAATGTCTGGCAGGGAACAGAAGTTCTTAACGGCCTCTTCGTAACTCACCTCAAAGATACCTGAGTATATCTCAGATTGATACTTTTTTATCTCTTCCAGCAGAATTTCTGCAGTAAAAGCGAACATTCCAGAGTTCCAAAAGAAGTTTTCAGAACTTATAAACTCCAAAGCCTTTTCAAAACTTGGCTTTTCGGTGAACCGTTTCACTTTGAAGGCGTTCTCTTTTAGCTTTTCCCCTACTTCAATGTAACCGTAACCAGTTTCAGGCCTTGAGGGTTTTATTCCGAAAGTAACTATAAAACCACTGGAAGCAAGTTCTTCAACGAGTTCTTTAAGGTTCTCAAGTGCATTTTCCGGTTTTATGAAGTGGTCGGAAGGGGTAACGAGTATTGCCTCGTTAGGTGATAGTTTTTCTTCTTCTAGAAGTTTTTTAACAGCGAGTGCTATTGCCGGAGCCGTATTCCTCCCACACGGCTCAAGGACAAAGTTCTCATCAAAGTTTTTATCCTGGCCGAGTACCTCTTTCATCTGGTTGAGGGCTATAAACTTGTACTTTGACTTCGTTGATACAACGATTTCGTCCTTTTCTGAAACGTAGAGGACTCTCCTTAGGGTTTGCTGGAACAGAGACTCACTCCCAACGATATTGAGGAACTGTTTCGGGAAATTTTCCCTAGAAAGAGGAAAGAGCCTTGTTCCGCTACCTCCAGCAAGTACGATTGTTTTCATATCCCCTCCCGGTGATACCTGGTAAGTAACTCTTAAATCGTAAAAAACGATAATTTATTATATATGAAAAAACAAACTAGGAGGCTGTTAACTTGAAGTTAAAAGATCTCGTCAAAAAAGTAAGCTGGCGGTTAAAAGAAGATGTCGTTTCCTGGAGGCGACACATCCACATGTATCCGGAGCTCTCTGGCAGGGAGTTCAACACTGCAGAGTTCGTTGCTGATAAGCTAAGGGAGTTTGGCGTTGATGAGGTGATAGAGGACTTTGCAGATTCTACTGCTGTTGTTGGGATTATCAGGGGAGAGGAAGAGGGAGAAACGGTTGCTCTGAGGGCAGATATGGATGCCCTCCCAACAGAGGAGAAGACAGGAAAGCCTTACGCTTCAAGGGTAAATGGTGTTATGCACTCCTGCGGACACGATGCCCACACGGCAATGCTCCTTGGAGCTGCAAAGGTTCTCTGCCAGATGAAAGAACACTTAAAGGGAAACGTTAAACTTATATTCCAGCCATGCGAGGAGAGGCACGACTGCAAGGGAGCAAAGTGGCTTGTTGAACATGGAGTCCTTGAAAACCCCAAAGTTTCAGCCATTTTTGCCCTTCACGTATTTCCGGAGCTCCCCGCCGGATACGTTGGAACGAAGGAGGGACCTTTCCTCGCCTCATCAGATGTCTTCAGAGTAAAAGTTATCGGAAAGAGCACACACGCCTCACGCCCCCATCAGGGGATTGACCCTGTAATAATGGCCGCCCAATCAATAAACGCCCTACACCACATAGTAAGCCGCTACTTAGACCCTTTAGAACCGGCGGTTCTTACCATCGGAAAGATTCAGGGGGGCTTTGCAGAGAACATCATTCCAGACGAGGTTGAGTTTGATGGAACGATAAGGACACTTTCCCACGAGGTAAGAGAAACTATTCCAAAGCTCATAGAGAGAGCTCTCTCAGGAATAACCTCAGCCTACGGAGGAGATTACTCGTTTAAATTTGAAGAAGGGACCCCTCCCCTCATAAACCACCCGGAGACCACAAAGTTTGCCATTGAGAAGATGGGTGAGCTCCTTGGAAAAGAGAGAGTCATAATCCTTGAGAGGCCAACAATGGGAGGGGAGGACTTCTCAGTTTACCTCCAACACGTTCCCGGAACCTTCATAAGGTTGGGAGTAAGGAACGAGGAAAAAGGAATAGTCTACCCGCTCCACAACTCCAGGTTTGACATAGACGAAGACGCGCTTCCAGTAGGAGTGGCAGTAGAGGCTTACCTTGCTTTAACTTACCTTCAGAAGCGGCAGAACTCTCCCTAATTGAAAACTGTTCTCAACAAGTATAGAATTAAAACTGCCGCGGGGGTGGAGCTGGGCTCCTGAGACCTGTCCTTTCGGGCAGGAACCCCTGGAACCTGATCCGGGTAATGCCGGCGTAGGGAGCGGCGAGAGTCTATCTCCCCCTCCTTACAGCCTCCCTCGTGGTAGAAATCCCAATAAGGAGGCGGTATGCAGAACCTCAGCGAAGTTGTCATCTCAGAGGCCATCATCTCCTCTTTCATGGAAAAACTGAAAAACCACCTTGAGTTAGACGTTGCCATTGTTGGAGGAGGACCTTCAGGTCTTGTTGCAGGTTACTACCTTGCAAAGGAAGGTTTTAAAGTGGCCATCTTTGAGAGGAAGCTCTCAATAGGCGGCGGAATGTGGGCTGGAGCCATGTTCTTTAACGAAATCGTTGTTCAAGAAATGGGAAGGGAAGTTCTGGACGAGTTTGGCGTTAACTACAGAGAGTATAAGCCGGGCTACTACCTTGCAGATGCCGTTGAGTCTGTAACAACGATAGCATCCAGAGCTGTAAAAGCAGGAGCAACAGTTTTTAATGGAGTAACTGCTGAAGACGTTGTTCTAAAGCAGGTGAACGGCCAATACAGGGTTTGTGGACTGGTTATCAACTGGACAACCGTTGATATGAACCACCTTATGGTTGACCCACTCGTAATAACTTCTAAGTACGTTATTGACGCAACAGGTCACGATGCAACAGTCGTTTCAACACTTCAGAGAAAGGCCGGAATTAAGCTGAATACGGAAACCGGCTGCGTTGTTGGAGAGAAACCTCTGTGGGCTTCAGTTGGTGAGGAAGACACGGTTAAGAACTCAAAAGAGGTATTCCCGGGCATTTTCGTTAGCGGAATGGCCGCAAACGCAACCTGTGGTTCCCACAGAATGGGACCGGTTTTCGGTGGTATGCTGATGTCTGGCAAAAAGGTTGCCAGGGAAATTGCTGAAAGGCTTAAATCCAATAAGGAGGAGTAATGGCTACACTTGTTGAGCTCGTTAAAAAAGGAATCGTTCCGAAAGAGGTTGAATACTGTGCGGAATACGAGAAGAGGGATGTTGACTATATAGTTAACAGCCTGATAGAGGGAACGATAGTTATACCCGCAAATATCTACCACAGAGAGAGGGAAGACTTTACACCCCGCGCCATCGGAAAGGGACTGAAAACAAAGGTTAACGTAAACATAGGAACTTCAGGCGATATTGAGAACATAGAACTTGAGCTTGAAAAGCTACGGGTCGCCTTAAAGTATGGAACAGACGCCGTTATGGACCTTTCAACTGGTAAGTTTATAGATGAAACAAGAAGGGCAATTCTGAAAAACTCTCCTGTTATGGTCGGAACAGTTCCTATCTACCAGGCTGCTAAAGAGGCTGCAGAGAAATATGGGTTTATTGGAAAAATGACGGTGGACGACCTCTTCAACGTTATTGAGAAACACTGTCAGGACGGCGTTGACTTCATAACCGTCCACTGCGGCGTAACTCTCTCTTCGCTTGAAAGGCTCAGGAATGAGGGAAGAATAATGAACATCGTCTCCCGAGGTGGAGCTCTCATGGCCGAGTGGATGGTCTACAATGATAGGGAAAACCCCTTATACGAGCACTACGATAGGCTCTTAGAGATTGCAAAGAAGTATGATGTAACCCTTTCTTTAGGCGACGGAATGCGCCCCGGGTGCATAGCAGACGCAACAGACAGGTGCCAGATTGAGGAGCTCATTACCCTCGGAGAGCTTGTTGACAGGGCAAGAGAGGCTGACGTTCAGGCTATGGTTGAAGGCCCCGGCCACGTTCCCCTTGACCAGGTTGAGGCAAACATACTGCTCCAGAAAAGGCTCTGCCACGGAGCTCCCTTCTACGTCTTAGGTCCCATCGTTACAGACGTAGCTCCCGGCTACGACCACATAACCGGAGCAATTGGAGGAGCAATAGCTGCAAAGGCTGGAGCCGATTTTCTCTGCTACCTCACCCCTGCCGAACACTTAGCCCTGCCAGACGTTGAAGACGTTAAGCAGGGCGTAATAGCTGCGAGAATAGCAGGCCACGCTGCAGACATAGTTAAGGGAGTTCCCGGAGCTATTGAGTGGGACATTGAAATGGCAAAAGCAAGGGAAGCCCTAGACTGGGAAAAACAGTTTGAGCTTGCCATAGACCCTGAGACCGCCCGCAGGTATAGAGAGGAGAGAGCTCCCCAGGAAGACGAAAAAACCTGCACAATGTGCGGAAAACTCTGCTCAATAAAGAGGGTAGAAGACTATCTGAATAAGAAATAACTTTGGGCAGCGGGTATTCCCCGTTGCCTTTTAAGAGTTTTTGAGTTTGTTTATCCATTCTCTAAAGTGAGGACATTTTTCTATCATTTTTTCAATGCCTATTATTTCTGCTATATCTATTCCATGAAAAGGTTTGCTGTATTTGCTTGGTTTTAAAATTGATTCTATCCTTTTTGATGGTGCTGTTTTGGGATTGTCGTTAATTAGTTCTGGATTTGGGAACCTGAGAATTATATCTAAAAATTCTTCTTTTTTATCTGGAAAAAACCTCCTCAAAACCTATAATATCCGAAAATAGGAGGGCTTCAAATTCGTGAATTTGGATATAGGGTATAAACTTGGAATCATTAATATCGTTGGACCAACAGTCTTCTAAGTAATGTACTTTTTCATATATGTCTCCGGAGGGTATATTTTCCTTTCCGGGAAAGTTTGAAGGGATTTTGTAAAAATCTACTAAAGTAGTAACTTTATAACAGTCGCCATTTTTTATTACTTTTTGTATATCTCTCTTTATATGATTATAGTTGACAAATCCGCCTTTGTGTTTTTGATGAGGAGTTCTGCTTGTTTCTATAATGATTGGTTTGAAATATATTTGAAACTTTGAGAAGTAGATAGAAAGTATTCTTTTGATGAATTGTTCTTCTGTTTGCCCTTCAACAATTACATAAATTATTCGACACAACTTTTAGGGTCTTCCTCCTAAAATGTTTTTTTCCCACAGTTCTCCCAAGGAGTACTCTTTAAGCCAGTCTTCAAGATCTTCTTTTTTAAGTCTTCTAAAAACAGATTGATTGTTTTCAACGTCAACTACTATTATGTCTTCAGGTTCAAAATGGCTTATTAGAGTTGCAGATTGTGTTGACATTATTATTTGAGTTTTAGGGGATATAGTCTTAACAATTTCAGAAAACAGCTTTATAGCTGCTGGGTGAAGACCCAGTTCTGGCTCATCTATAAGAATGGTTGAAGGTAAAAATTTTTCGGGTTGAAGAAGTAAAGTTAACAAACAAAGCATTCTTAGTGTTCCATCTGATAGATGAGATGCATTGAAATATTCATCAGAGTCTCGGTGTTTCCATTCTAATCTTATTCTTTCATTATCAATTCTGTCTGGTTCTAATACGAATTTTTCAAAGAAAGGAGCAACCTTTCTTAAATTTCTCTCTATTTGTTTGAAATTATTCTCATATCGTTTTTGAAGTAAATATAGAAATGCCGGTAGATTTGAAGCGTTTTCTCTGAAAAATTTGTTGTCATTTATATTACATGCTCTTCTCATTGGCGATTCGTTGCTAGTATCATGAAAATGATATACTTTCCACGTTTTCATGGAGTTAAATACGTAATACGATTTACTGGGTCCACCTACCTTTCCTGTTTCTTTAGCGGCTTCCGGAAGTTTACTTTCATACTCGTTTTTCCCTATATCATCATAATCCCAATAACCCTGACTTGTATAGAAACCTACTCTCTCATACTCAAAAAATAAATTATCTTGATTGTCGGGTATTAATCTAAATTCATATACGTTTGGACTGAAAAAGACCTTACTCTCAATATATTCAGAATATTTTCTCCCGAAGAAAAGTAAGTTGTTAGCTCCTCCTTCTTTTTTTACGTGCTTTTGAAACTCTTGTTCTACAAAAGCATTTAACATTCTGAAAAATGATATGAAGTTAGACTTACCAACTCCGTTAGCGCCGATGAGGATATTAATATCTCTAAGTTCTACTTCAGTTTCTCTAATTGATTTGAAGTTTTTGATTACTAATTTTTCAACCTTTCTCTTTTCCATAACTCTCGGATAACTTTACTTTAGGGATTTTAGTAATTGGTAGTATACTATATGCATGGTTGAAAAATAAATTGGGATGAGGTGTTTTCATGCTTGCTAAAAGGATTATTCCCTGTTTAGATGTGAAAGAGGGAAGGGTTGTTAAGGGAGTGAACTTTGTTAATCTGATAGATGCAGGAGACCCTATTGAGAACGCCAAAGTTTACGACGAGCAGGGGGCAGATGAGCTCGTCTTCTTAGACATCACGGCAAGCTACGAGAAAAGAGGAATAATGATAGACGTTGTTAGGCGAACGGCTGAAGAGGTTTTTATGCCTTTAACTGTTGGTGGGGGTGTAAGGACTGTTGAAGACATAAGAAATCTGTTAAACGCCGGAGCAGACAAAGTTTCAATAAACACTGCTGCGGTTAAGAACCCAGAGCTCATAACTGAAGGAGCAAAGCTCTTTGGTTCTCAGTGTATCGTTGTTGCCATTGACGCAAAGAGGAATGGAGAGAGCTGGGAGGTTTACATTCACGGAGGGAGAACACCAACTGGTAAAGATGCAGTTGAGTGGGCTAAGGAGGTTGTTGACAGGGGAGCAGGAGAGATTCTCCTTACTTCTATGGATAGAGATGGAACAAAGGCAGGTTACGACATAGAGCTTACAAGGGCTATCTCTGAGGCCGTTTCAGTTCCTGTTATCGCTTCAGGGGGAGCCGGTAAGCCTGAACACTTCTACGAGGGGCTTACACAAGGTAAGGCCGATGCTGTTCTTGCCGCTTCTGTTTTCCACTTCAGGGAGATTTCAATTCCAGAACTTAAAAAATATCTAAAAGAAAGGGGAGTATGGGTGAGGGTTTAGAGGGAGAGAAGGAGCTCCCTCACCCTCTTCTCTATCTCGTCCCTCACCTGTCTAAAAACTTCCAGTCTTTCATTTTCCGTTCCACTGGCTTTTGCAGGATCTGGAAGGCCCCAGTGGATTGTTTTTGCTCCGGGAACAACCGGACATCTTTCGGCAGCATCGCCGCAAAGGGTTATAACAAAGTTAAGCTTACTGAAGGGTATTTCCTCAAGGCTCTTTGATCTCTGGTCTGATATGTCTATTCCCTTTTCGGCCATTACCTTTACCGCCAGAGGGTGGATGTATCCAGCAGGCTCTGAACCTGCAGAGAAAACCTCAACCTCTTTACCTAACTTTTCTGCGTAGAACTTTCCAAATCCTTCAGCTATCTGGCTTCTTGTGGAGTTTCCGGTGCAGATAAAACCTATTTTCAAAGTAACTCTCCTTTAACAGGGCGGTGAAACCCGCCCAAAGGGTTAAATCCTATCTTTAAGTAGGAGCCAGAGTCTCTTCTTGGCTTCCTCTGAGATGTACTCCGGCTTTGTCTGGATGGCTCCAACGAGGGCTGTTCTTGCCGGGGAGTTTTCAAGGTCTTCAGGTTTAATAGTTTCAACAACTCTCTTTATCATCTTCTTTGCGTTCTCAACGTTCCTTGCCATCGTTGCCAGAACCTTCTCTACGTTTACCTCTTCTCCCTCTTTCCAAACGTCGTAGTCTGTTGCAAGGGCTACTGCAGAGTAGGGAATTTCGGCCTCCCTTGCAAGCTTTGCTTCCGGAATGTTTGTCATTCCGATAACGTCAACGCCCCAGCTCCTGTAGATTTTTGACTCTGCCTTTGTTGAAAACTGAGGTCCTTCAATACAGATGTAGGTTCCTTCCCTGTGGACGGGAATTCCCTCTTCTATACAGGCGTTGTAAATGATTTCGTTAAGGAAGGGGCAGGTCGGAGTGTCAAAGGGAATGTGGGCAACGATGCCGTTTCCAAAGAATGTTGAGGGTCTGTTCTTTGTTCGGTCAAAATACTGTGTAACGATTACGAAATCTCCTGGCTTAATCTCTTCCTTCATTGAACCTACGGCGCTTACTGAGATTATGCAGTCTACTCCAAGCATCTTAAAGCCGTAGATGTTAGCCCTGTAAGGAACTTCTGAGGGAAGGTAAACGTGCCCCCTGCCGTGGCGAGGTAGGAAGTAAACTTCTTTGTCTCCAAGCTTTCCACAGATGTAGGCGTCTGAAGGTTCTCCAAACGGAGTATCCAGTCTTATCTCCTTAACGTCTGTAAGCCCTTCTATGTCGTAAAGTCCGCTTCCGCCGATTACTCCTATTTTCATCTACTCTCCTCCTTTAAACTCAAGTTCTTTTCCCTTCAGCTTGATGATCGTTCCCATTCCCCAGACGTTTATCACTTTATCGCCATCTTTGTCTGTTCCTTCTAAAATTGTTATTTTGATGTTCTTTACTCCGTCTGCCTGAAGCTGTTGTGCCTGCTGTTCTAACATTCCTACAACCCTCATTACAGGGTCTATGGGGAGCTCCCCATTAAACCACGTTTTCTGCTTCTGTTGAGCAAAGGCATAAGCGATGTTTACAATTTCGTGGGGCTGTGGAACTTCTCCAAAAGAGAGAACCATCACTTCCTCCTTTCATTCATAAGTTTTCTGGTAAAGAATTTTAGCCGATTAAGGAGGTAGTTATGGTCTTAAGGAATTTTGAGGAGCTCTCTTCACTTGTTGAGAAACTGAGAGAGGAAGGAAAGCGAATCGTATTTACAAACGGCTGTTTTGACATCATCCACGCCGGCCACGTTGACTACTTGGAGGAGGCGAAATCTTTCGGTGATTTTCTGATTGTTGGAATGAACAGCGATGAGTCTGTAAGGAGAATTAAGGGGGAAAAACGGCCGATAATTCCAGCAAGCTACAGGGCAAGGGTTCTTGAAGGATTAAAGGCTGTTGACTGCGTTTTCATCTTTGACGAAGAAACTCCTTTAAGAGTAATTGAAACCGTTAGGCCAGACGTTCTTGTTAAGGGAGCAGACTGGCCTCTTGAAAAGATTGTAGGAAGGGAGTTTGCGAGAGAGGTTAAGAGGATTTCCTTTAGGTTTGACATCTCTACCACAAAAATTGTTGAGAGGATAGTAAGTCTTTACTGCAAGACTTCAGAAGGGACGACGGCGTAGGTCTTTGAGACTTCCCTTGAGAGTGCTTTTATTGCATCTGTTGGAGCAACGTTGGAAAGCTCCTCAATTTCCTCTCCAACCTTCACTTTTATCACCTCTGCTCCCTTTGGAGAGTAGTAGGAGTAGGCAACCTTAGATGGTTCAACCACCTCAAAGTAGTAATCTGGAGTAAAGCCGGCCTTTTCAACCCTCTCTTTCAGCTCTAAAAGGTCTGCCGGCTTTACCTCAACGGTTCTGAATAGTTCCCTCCTTACAAAACGCCTTGAAAGGTCTGAGATTACTCTGTCTTTGTGGTTCTGAAGGGCGTAGATGGAGCAGATGAGATGGCCGTCTGTAAGTTTGAAGAACTCTTCTAAACAGTTCTCTTTTAGGCACTTTTTAAGGCTTTCGTCTATCGGCAGTTCCTCTCCGTTTAGAAGGAGCTCCCTCATCCTCTTTACAATCTTCTGAAGGAGAACCTGAGCTGAGAGGTTTACCTTGTGGAAGTAAACCGTCCAGTACATCTGATACCTTGACATTACGTATGACTCAAGGGCGTTGAACCCTTTGGAGCTCCATACAAGCTCGCCATTTTCAATCCTTGCAGAGACCAGTATCCTGTTTGTGTCTATCCTTCCAAAGGAGACTCCCGTATAGAATGCGTCCCTTCTCAGGTAGTCAAGCCTGTCGCAGTCAAGCTGGCTTGAGACTAGCTGGTAGGTAAATGGCTGGCTGTGTTCTTTCCTTAGAATTTTCTTTACCTCTTCAATCAGCTCTTTTTCTAATTCCGTTTCGTCTGCAACAAAGTCTAAGGCTTTCTGAGTAAGTTCTTCGTGGCTCTCTGGAAGGATGAAGCCTTCAAGGGCGTGGGAAAACGGTGAGTGGCCGAGGTCGTGGGTAAGGGCTGCAAGTTTTACCGGGAGCTCCACCTCTTCAGTAAAAGAGTAGCCGTTCATTTTCAGGTAGTTGAAGGTTTTCTCCACCAGCCAGTAGACTCCGAGGGAGTGCTGGAACCGAGTGTGTTCTGCTCCCGGGTAGATTAGGTAGCAGGGGCCTAATTGGCGAACGTAACGGAGCCTCTGGAGGAGGGAGCTCCTTAAAACCTTTTCAACAGGAGCCCCCCTCTCAACCAGTATGAACTCCTCGTAAACGGGATCCATTAAGAGTTTATACTTCTTCACCTTTACACTCTTTACAGATTCCGTAGCATATGGCCGTACAGCTTACAGGTTCCCCTACAGATTTAATATTTTCGGAGTTTACCTCTGGAATGACGTCAATGTCGTAAATCCTTCCGCACTTCATACAGATAAAGTGGCTGTGGGGCTCAACCCTTGCGTCATACCTCACTTTATCTTTGAGGGTGGGAACCCTCTGAACGAGGCCTACAGATTCAAGGCTTGAAAGTGTTCTGTAAACCGTTGTAAGTGAAATACCCTCTATTTTTCCTTTGAGCTCCTCGTAGAGCTCCTCTGCAGAAGGGTGGTCGTGTCTTGACGCGATTGCTTTATATACAGCAATTCTCTGTGGTGTAGCTTTAAGACCCAGAGCTCTGGCCTTCTTTCTGAACTCTTCAACTCTCTTTTCAAGTTCCATCTTTAACTCCTGCTAACTATTTTAAACTTGTTATATGTTTAAATATAATACTTTATAAACCAAATCTATCACCTTTTTTGACCCTGTATCCCCTTACGAACTCCTCGCCAGATATCTCCTTCCTTCCTTCAGGCCGTAGCCTCTCAATTTTAAGTGCTCCTTTTCCTGCGGCAACGATCAGGTTTTTGCCGGCCTCTATAACTTCTCCCGGCTCTCCGCTTCCCTCTACAGGTTCACCTTTTAGAATCTTTACCCTTTTCCCTTTAAAAGTTGTGTAGGCCGAAGGCCACGGGGTAAAGGCTCTAATTTTGTTGAATATCTTCTCTGCGCTCTCTCTCCAGTCTATCTTTCCCATCTCTTTCTTTATCTGAGGGCAGTAGGTTGCCTCCTCTTCGTTCTGGGGAACCGGTTTTAGCTTTCCGGAAACGTAGAGGGGAAGGGTTTTAACAAGGAGCTCCGCCCCCACTTCCGCCAGTTTGTCGTGGAGGGTTTTTGCATTGTCCTCTTTTTCAATTTTTACCCTTTTCTGGCTTATTATGTCTCCTGCGTCAAGCTTTGGAATCACTTTCATTATGGTTACCCCTGTCTCCTCCTCTCCGTTGAGGAGTGCCCACTGAATGGGAGAAGCTCCTCTATACTTTGGGAGGAGGGAGGCGTGGACGTTTATGGTTCCGTACTTTGGAAGGTTTAGAAGCCACTCAGGGAGAATCTTTCCATATGCTGCAACGACTATGAGGTCTGGTTCTACCTCAAGGAGTCTCTTCTTTAGCTCGTCGTTCTCCTTCACCTTCTCGGGCTGGTAAACGGGTATTCCGAGCTCCTCTGCAACTACCTTTACAGGGGGTGGGGTAACCTTTTTCCCTCTTCCTGCAGGTTGGTCGGGCTGGGTTACAACCAGCTTTACGTCGTAACCGCTTTCAACTAACTTTTTCAGTGAGGGAACGGCAAAGTCGGGGGTTCCCATAAACACCACTTTAAGGTTTTTCACCAAATACCTCCAGAACCTTCTCAAATGGGTAGACTCCCTCCCGCAAGAGCTGGGGCTTTCCGTTAAGGAGAGAGACTATCGTTGATGGTTTTCCGTAAGCTCTTCCCTCCACGCAGAGGGGAACTTTGCCTTTAAAGTAGGAGTAGCACTCTAAGCAGCTCTCTGCCGGCTTTTTACCCTCTGGGTTTGCGCTGGGGGCAAATAGAGGGTGGGAGAGCTCTATAACTTTCAGAAGAAACTCATCTTTCGGAATTCTCAGCGCAAGGTCTTTCCTTCCCGTAACTCTGCTTAACGGAGAGTTCTCTTTTAGAGGCAGGATAACTGTAAGTCTTTCCGGAAAAATTCTCTTTAGTTTCTCTTTTACCCTATTTGGAAAAACGACCCCTAACTCCTGTGCTGAGTCAAGGGAGTTAAAGAGGACTATAAGAGGTTTCTGCGGGTTTCGGCTCTTTAAAGCGTAGAGCTCCGAAAAGACCTTTTTAGAGAAGGAGCTCCCCAAAAGTCCGTAGAGGGTATCTGTTGGGGAGCAGATAACCCTCTCCTCCCTTATAAACCTGGCAACAACAGGGGCGTTTTCCAACCTCTTCTCAATCCTCTCCATTCTCCTCTTTCAGCTCAAGGAGGTGTTTGTTGTAGAGGAATACCAGCTCTCCCGGGTTGCAGCGGAGCTCTACGGCAACAGGCTCACACTTTGCCTTCAATATGAAGAATATGTCCTTGTCGTCTACTCCGTCTAAAGTTTCAAAGTTTGCCTGACCCTTTGAGATTACGAAGTAAGCTCTCTCCCAGGCCTTCTTAAACTCTTCTGACGCAAACTCAAAGTCAACCCCTATGTAATCTTTCCCCGTTGTTATCAGCTCATCTGCTATCTCGTTTGCTCCCGTTTTTACTGCGTCTTCTACGGTTGCGTCGTTCAGTATGGGGCCTCCCCTCACGGCAAGAACGACTCTTAATCCCCTATCTTTTAACTCTCTCATCAAAAACTTGTCAAAGACTATCTCTCCTGCGTTGTCTGCAACGTAGAGGACTGTCTTCCCGGGAACCAGGAACCTTTCAAGTATCGCCTCGTCAAAGTAGGCAAACGGAGTTTTGAAGAAGTTCTTTATCTCTTCCTCAAGGTCAAAGGCGTTGGGAACACCAAAATCTATAACGTTTCCAAGGGCGGCAAGTTTTATTGCTGCTGCCAATCTGTCTTTCGCCTTTTCGAATATCTCCTTTCTCAGCTGTGGTTCCAGTTTCAGAGCTATTGAGTTGTACTTATCCTTCAGTATCCTGTAAGGATCTTCAACCCCCGACATCTTCTTAAAGATTCTGTGGATGTAGGTGGCGTTGTGCCCCGGGGACTTCTCCGGCTCAAGATCTTTCCAGATGAACTTTGCTGCGGCTCTCTCTATCTCTATCGTCTTTTCACGGCTCAGTCCTGCAACTTCTGCAGTTTTCCTTATCTGGTTCAGAAAACAGGGGAGGCAGAGCGGGTAAACTTTCATCTTAACCCTCTAATACTTTTTTCTTCATCTCTTCTCTGTACTCTTTGAGTTTCTGGCGGAGCTCCGTATACTTAATCGCCATTATCTCTGCTGCTAAAACGGCTGCGTTTTTCGCTCCTGCCTTTCCTATCGTTACGGTTGCAACTGGAATTCCTCCGGGCATCTGGACGATTGAGAGGAGGGAGTCAATACCTTTCAGGGGAGATGCGTCAAGTGGAACTCCTATTACAGGAAGCGTTGTTTTTGCCGCTATTACACCTCCAAGGTGTGCGGCGTAACCTGCTGCGGCGATTATTACATCGTACTCCTCTTCTGCCTTTTCACAAAAAGCTATAACCTCGTCTATCGTTCTATGGGCAGAGAGGACTTTAACGTCGTAGGGAATTCCGAACTCCTCAAGGGTTTTTGTACAGGTCTCCATTACAGGCATGTCGGACTTGCTTCCCATAACAACTGCAACCTTTTTCATCTCACCACCTCCGCCACTGTTGGTTTAGACCTGTTTCCCGCTTTGTCAACGGCAATAACTTCTGCTCTTTTCGGGCAGAAGAGGAGATTTAAGTATATCCCACTAACCTTTACCTCTCCTTTTTTCGTTTTTACGAGGTAGTAGGTAACGTCTTTTGAAGGGGAAGGATCCCATACCACTGTGCAGACTTTTTCCTCAATCAAGTAAGCGTGGGGAGGTGGAAGGGGAGGTATTCTGTCCTGAGGGATTACCGTTACAGGAGTTGTGAGTTTCCCTTTTAGATTCCCTTTAGAGAACCTCAGTCTGTAGGTGTAGGGGGTTCCGTTTTTTACTTTTCTGTCTGTAAACTCTTTACCGGTGAACGTTGCGTAGGGGGTTATAAAGGGCGGTTTCTGATTTCTGAAAACCTCTACGGTGTACTCAGGGTTTTCAACCTCTATAACCACCTTTTCGTCTTCTCCTCTAATTTTGAAGCGGGGAACTTCTTTTATGGGTTCTTTCCCGACAATACAGGTAGGTTCGCTGGGGGAGCTCTCCCTCCCTTCGTAAACCGCCGTAACCGAGTAGCACCGTTTCTCTTTTGGTTTTATCGGAAGATCAACTATGTAGTTTTCGTCCGTTTCCAGTTTTCTCTTTCCAAAGTTTACTGTAATTATGTACTTTACCTCTTCGGGATCTGGGAGTTTTCTACCGTCTCTGTACGTTTTTACCCTTTTCCAGCTAAGTAGAGGTCTGTTAAAATCCTGGAATAGCGTAGTAACTTCGGGAGTGGACGGGTCTTTTGTAAGCGGTGGCAGCGGACTCCCTCTGTGGCCACAGGTAGAAAACGAGAAGAGGAGAGGGAGAAAGAGAAGTAGAAACTTTTTCAAGTTTCCTCCGATACTCTTAAGTTTGTTTTGCTGTTATAATTTTCCCAAAACAGAGGCAGGAGGTCTAAAGTTGGCTTCTATTGATGTTAACCAAATCGCAAAAGGTATGAAACTGGAGATAGACGGAGCTCCCTACGAAATAGTTGATTACCAGCACGTAAAGCCGGGAAAAGGTCAGGCCTTTGCAAGGATAAAGCTGAAAAACCTGAAAACTGGAAACGTTGTTGAAAAGACCTATAAGGTGGGTGAAAAGCTCCAGCTTGCCGACTTTGAAGAGAGGGAAATGGAGTACATCTACAACGACGGAGAGTACTACTACTTTATGGATACGAAAACTTACGAGCAGGTTGGAGTTCCTGCTTCTGCTCTCGGAGAGAGGGCAAAGTTCCTGAAAGAGAACATCCCTGTAGTCGTTCAGTTTTACAAAGGAGAGGCCATCTCGGTTAAACTTCCCAAGAGCATCGTTCTTCAAGTTGTAGATACAGAGCCGGGATTCAAAGGAGATACCGTTTCCAACGTAACAAAGCCTGCAACCCTTGAAACGGGAGCAGTTGTTCAGGTTCCTATGTTCATAAACGTTGGAGATATGGTTAGAGTGAACCCAGAAACCGGAGAGTACATAGAGAGGGTGAACGTTAAGTAGGAGGAACAGTTGGCTGACATAGAGAAGGTGAGGGAGCTCCTAAAAAGTCTTGAAGCTTCTTCAGTAGAAGAGCTTGAAATTGAAACAGAAAGTCTGAAGCTGAGGGTGAAGTTTAAGAGAGGAGAAGCTACTGCTACAGCCGTAGAAAAAGTTCCTGCCACAACCAACGTTGAGGTGGTTAAGGAGCCTGAGGCTGAAAAAAAGCCCGAGGAGAACTACTTCATTGTAGAGTCTCCTATGGTTGGAACCTTCTACAGAGCTCCGGCTCCTGGAGCAGAACCTTTTGTAAAAGAGGGAGACTACGTTGAAAAGGGGCAGACTCTCTGTATAATTGAAGCCCTCAAAGTGATGAACGAGATAGAGTCTGAAGTTTCAGGAATCGTCAGGAAGATACTCGCAGAGAACGGCCAGCCTGTAGAGTACGGACAGCCCCTCTTCTACATTGAACCTAAGTAGGGAAAAGAATGTTTAAAAAAATCCTTATAGCAAACAGAGGCGAAATAGCCGTAAGGATAATAAGAAGCTGCCGAGAGTTAGGTATCAAAACGGTTGCCGTTTACTCAACTGCAGATAAAGACTCCCTTCATGTTTACCTTGCCGACGAATCGGTCTGTATAGGCGGCCCTCAGCCTCAACAGAGCTATCTGAACATACCTGCCATAATCGCTGCTGCAGAGCTCTCGGGAGCCGACGCCATCCACCCGGGTTACGGTTTCCTCTCTGAGAACCCGGGGTTTGCTGAGATCTGCAACGCCTGCGGGATAAAGTTCATAGGTCCCTCTCCCGAAACTATGCTGGTTATGGGAGACAAGGCAAAGGCAAGAAAAATAGCTCGGGAAGCGGGCGTTCCTGTAGTTCCCGGAAGCGGAGTGTGCCGCAGCGTTCAAGAGGCTCTGAAAGCCTTAAAAGAGATAGGAGTTCCTGCCCTAGTAAAGGCTGCCCGCGGTGGCGGCGGAAGGGGAATGAGGCTCATAACCTCTTTTGAAGAAGCAGAAACCCTCATTGCAACAGCAATGGCAGAGGCCGAAGCGGCCTTTGGAAACGGAGAGGTTTACGTAGAGAAGTTCATAGAGGAACCTCGCCACATAGAAATCCAAGTAATTGCAGACTCCTATGGAAATGTCTACACCTTTGGAGAAAGAGAGTGTTCCCTTCAGAGAAGGCACCAGAAGGTAGTTGAAGAGGCACCCTCCCCCTTCGTTGACGAGGGGTTGAGGAAGGAGCTCTCTAAAGCTGCAAAGCGTTTAGCCGAATATATAAACTATGAAGGTGCTGGAACTGTTGAGTTTCTTGTTGATAAAGATAAGAACTTCTACTTTATAGAGATGAACACGAGAATTCAGGTTGAACACCCCGTTACAGAAATGGTTACAGGGAAAGATTTAATAGCTCTTCAGTTAAAGGCAGCCTCAGGAGATAAACTTGACTTAAATCAAGTAAAACTTGAAGGGCACGCTATAGAATTCAGAGTAACCTGTGAGGATTATAAGGAGAACTTTAAGCCTGTTCCCGGAAAAATAGAAAAACTTCTCTTTCCCGGGGGTTTTGGAGTAAGAGTGGACACCCACCTTTATGAAGGTTACAGAATTCCCGTTTACTATGACTCGCTCCTTGGAAAGCTTATAGTCTGGGGAGAGACCCGGGAAGAGGCCGTTAGCAGAGGGAAGAGGGCTCTCTCCGAGTTTGTTATAGAGGGAAATCTGAAAACCACAATTCCCTTCCATCTGAAGTTACTTGAAACAGAACAGTTCGTTCAAGGGAACTTCAACACCAGAACCCTGGAAGAGGAGATACTGCCCAGCTTAGAATGATGAACCTTACTTAAAACAGTTTCTGGAGGAGAGATGTCTTCCAATTCAAAGTCTGAAAAAGTTAAAATTTGGTTAAAGGAATACTTATTTGAATTTGGTGAATATAGTGGAACCTTAGAGGAGCTCTCTAGACTTACGGGGGCTTCTCCTTACCTGATAAAGAAGGTATTAAAAGAGCTTGAAAAGGAAGGTTTCCTTAGAGCTGAAACGAAGAGAGGGAAAGGACTCTTAATTAAACTTCTCTCCCGGGAAGAGAGTAAGGAGGTACCGGAAAAGGAGGAAGAAAAGATGGGGGAAGAGAAGGAAACTGGAAAAGAGGAAACGAAGAAGGAAGCTAAAAAGGAGAAGAAGAAATCTCTTCAGGATGCAGTTTTAACTTCTCTTTTAGGTAAAGATGTTACAGTGTTTTTAATCAGTGGGACAAGACTGGAAGGAAAACTCCTGGATTTTGATAACTTTACCCTTGCAATGACTGCTCCTAAAGGGAAATCTTTGGTCTACAAACACGCTGTAGCTACAATACTCTTTGATGTGGATCAGAAATGAAGAGGTACAGAACTTTAGAGGAAGCCCAGATAGCTCTGATTGAGCTGCTGGAGGAGCGGGGCGAATTCAGAGGAACTGTTGACGAACTGGCCGACGAGCTCTCTGTAAGGCCAGAGCAGATAAAACCTCTTCTTCAGCTCCTGAAGTCTTCAGGAGACCTAGTTTACGAAGAGCTGGAAGAAGAGGTTATCGTTCGTCCTGCCAGTATGATGGCTTCCCTTCTACCTCCCATTCTCACTCAGGAACAGCAGGAAGAGGTAAAAGAAAAGTTGGAACAGGGCTATAAGCTTATAGCCTGTTCAACGATGGGTGGGGTTCAGAGCAGGGAGCTCCGCTCCGCCCTCGGCAAAAGGATAACCGTTTACTTCAGGAACGGGAGTAAGGTAGAGGGGAAGCTTAAAGGGTTTGACCGCTTCTGTTTGAAATTAAAGAACTACAGAGGATACATACTTGCCTACAAACACGCCATATCAACTATAGTCTACAAGCCGTAGTTTAGAGAGTATCCTTTTGATCTGTGGCTTTTAATCTCAAGTTGGGTATCCATCTTCCTTAAGATTTTCCTAAGGGTTGAAATGTATACCGGAAGGCTATCTTCCTTTATTCCGAGGTTCAGGAACTTCTTAAACTCCACAACTTCACCGGGTTTGCTGAAGATCTCTTTTAAAACCAGTGCACCTCTGTAAGAGATAGGCTCTGACTCTATAACTTCTCTTCCCTGAAGGAGCTCCAGTCTTGACTCAGGCGGGCTAAAGGTGAGTTTTAGAATCTTCCCGTCGGGGAGCTCCAGTTTAATATTTTGGAAGCTTCTTATTATTGCTCTTAAGAAAGACTTTATAGAATCTGCTTCTCTACACATTGGAAATCTATTTTTTTCTTCAATTTTTTTCTTTCCTGCATTTTGAATTATCAATATGGGAGTTTTGATAATTTCGTCAAGAGAAAGGGAAGGAAGCAGAGTTTCACTTACTGCGAAAATATCTGTTAGAGGGTTTTCTTCCAGTCTGCTGCTAAGATGAAAGTACCGAATATTAAGGTTGTAGTCGTCAACAGAGGCAATGCTTGATAGGAGCTCGTTAACTTCCCTATCTTGTTGACAGATGCTTATTATTACTGTTTTTTTCATTCTAACCCCCCTATTAGTTATTAATAGTAAGCGTTTAATTTTCAATTTGGAGGCTATTCTAACAAAATCACTATTCTAAATGGATTAATTTCTATTACTCAAACAGAGGATGTATTTGCAACATTGCAACTAATACCGTCACGGGTATAATTTTCGGGAATTTTTCTCAGGGAGAAACTGTGAGAGAGCTTCTTTCAGACCTTAACGAAAAACAGAGGGAGGCAGTTCTCTATTTTGACTCTCCTCTTCTCATACTTGCAGGGGCAGGTTCCGGTAAAACGAGGGTGATAACCTACAAAATTGCCTACATGGTAAAGGAGCTCGGTTTTCAGCCGGAGAGGGTTCTGGCGATAACCTTTACAAATAAAGCCACCCGTGAAATGAAAGAGCGGATTGAAGGACTCCTTGGAAAAGAAACTCCCGTTCTCGTTTCAACTTTCCACTCTTTCTGCGTAAGGCTTTTAAGGTCTCATGCCAGGAGGATTGGTTACTCTCCTAACTTCGTTATTCTTGACGCCGACGACAAAAGGAGGCTTATAAAAGAGGTTCTTAAGGAACTTAACCTTGATTCAGAGCAGTTTAACCCTTCTGCCATCTCTTCGGTTATGAGTAACGTGAAAAACGGCCTCTTTGCACTTGAATCGGCAGAGGTCTTTTACGAGAAGCTAAAGCCGGTTTACGACCTTTACAACAGGAAGTTAAAGGAGATAAATGCTCTGGATTTTGACGACCTCCTTCTTTACGGGAGGGAGCTCCTTTCAGACCCCGAACTGAAGTCGTACTACTCCCGTTTCTTCCAGTACGTTCTGATAGACGAGTATCAGGATACAAACAGAGTTCAGTACGAGATAGCAAAAGCTCTAACGGAGGAGAAGGGGAACATCTGCGTTGTTGGAGACGAAGACCAGTGTATCTACTCCTGGAGGGGGGCAAACATAGACAACATTCTTTCCTTTGAGAAGGACTTTAAAAACGCAAAAGTTATAAAGCTTGAGAAGAACTACAGGTGTACCGGAACGATTCTTGAAGCGGCAAACGCCGTTATAGAGAACAACAGGCTGAGAAAGGGGAAACGCCTCTACACTGATAACCCAAAGGGACAGCCTATAGGTCTTTTCAGGGCTGAGTCAGACCTTGAGGAGGCTCTCTTTGTTGCCAAAACTGTTAAAAAACTCGTTAACAGAGGAGTAAAACCTTCCGACATTGCTGTATTCTACAGAACCAACTCCCTTTCCAGGGTTTTGGAGGACGCCTTAAGGAGAGAGGGAATTCCCTATCAGATAGTTGGAGGGGTAAAGTTCTACGAGAGGAGAGAGGTTAAGGACATCCTCGCCTACCTGAGGCTTTCTGTCTTTGACTCCGACGTTCTCTCCCTCTTCAGGGTTTTAAACACTCCGAAGAGAGGGTTGGGAAGTGCAGTTGAGGAGAAGCTCAGAAAAATTGTTGAGGTAGAGAAGCGGTGGGATAGAGCTCTCTCAGAACTTGCCTCTCAGCTGAGGCTTGAGAAACAGAAAAGGGCTGTTGAGGAACTGTACCAGCTTCTCGTTACCCTAAGGGAGAAGAGAGACGAGCTTCCTCCTTACGACTTTGTAAAGTTCATCTCTACCGTAACGGGATATAGCGATTTCCTAAAGAGTGAATACCCCGACGACTGGGAGCAGCGGCTTGAAAACGTTGAGGAGCTGGGTAATACGCTTCAGGAGTTTGCCGAAAGGAGCTCTCTGATAGGAGAGGAGCTCTACGTTGAGTTCATAGCTTCGTTAACCCTCTCGTCAGACCAAGACGAGATAGAGGAGAGCTCCAGAGTTACACTTATGACGGTGCATGCCTCTAAAGGTCTTGAGTTTCCCGTTGTCTTTGTAACCGGCCTTGAAGAGGGCACCTTCCCACACGTAAAGTCCTCTGAGACCTCTCAAGAAGTAGAAGAGGAGAGGCGCCTTTTCTACGTTGCCGTAACGAGGGCAAAAAGGCAGCTTTTCCTCTCTTACTCAAAGAGGAGACGCCTATTTGGAAGTTACCGCACTATGAAGCCTTCCCGCTTTATATCGGAGATTCCATCCCACCTTATCAGAGAAGTTGAGAGGAAAGGAGAAAAGATTCAACATCCGATAAAAAGTACTGTTTCCCCTTCAAAGCCCGTTAAAGAGAAAAGGCCTAAAATCGTTTTCCATAAAAAGTTTGGAAAGGGAGTTGTAAAGAGAGTTGAAGGAGTTGGAGAGAGCGCAAAGGTTACGGCTTTCTTTGCCAACTACGGCGAAAAGACGATAATAATGAAGTTCTTAAAAGTTCTTGGATAGGAGGTTGCCTTGAAGCCAATAAAGAAGAGACTCCTTACTCCAGGTCCAACTATGGTTCCAGAGAGGGTTCTTGAAGCCCTTTCCCGCCCTACCCTCTACCACCGTTCCCCGGAATTTAAGGAGATATTTCTTGAGACCCGTAAGCTTCTTAAAGAGGTGATGAGAACAGAGGGTGAACCTCTCATTCTCACCTCTTCGGGGACAGGAGCTATGGAGGCCGCCGTTGCCAACCTGTTTAAGCCGGGAGACAGCGCTGTTGTTGTCGTTGGTGGTAAGTTTGGTCAGAGGTGGGAGGAGCTCTGCAGGGTTCACGGCGTCAACCCTGTTGTTATAAACGTTGAGTGGGGTAAGGCGGTAAACCTTAAAGATCTTGAGAGAGCTCTCTCAGAAAACCCCGACGTTAAGGGAGTTTTAGTTCAGATATGCGAAACTTCAACAGGAACAGTCCACGATGTTCGTAGAATAGGGGAGCTCCTTAAGAACTTCCCCAAAACTCTCCTGATAGCTGACGGGATAACGGCCTACGGCGTTTACGATATCCCCACCGACGATTGGGGCATTGACGTTGCTATCACCGGTTCCCAGAAGGCTCTTATGACTCCTCCGGGTCTTGCCGTTATAACCCTCAACGAGAGGGCGGTAAATAGGCTTGTTGAGAGTCCTGAAACCTACTACTTCAACCTTAAGAAGGAGTTAAAACAGCAACAGAAAGGTCAGACAGCCTACACAACGGCAACCAACCTTGTAGTTGCCCTAAACGAAGCCCTGAAGATGATTGTTGAAGAAGGGGTTGAGAACGTTGCCCGAAGGCATTCCATCCTTGCCGAGGCCACAAGGGCGGGGGTGAAGGCACTTGGCCTGGAGCTCCTCTCAAACAGCCCTGCAAACGGTGTAACTGCCGTTCTTTCCCCTGAAGGAGTAAACGGCCAGGACGTTGTAAAAGTTGCCAGAGAGAGGTATGGCGTAACCATTGCCGGAGGTCAGGAGCACCTTAAGGGTAAGATCTTCCGTCTTTCCCATATGGGTTACGTAGACCAGTTTGACGTACTGACGGGATTGGAGGTTGTAGAGTTTGCCCTTAAAGAGCTTGGCTATGGCAAGTTCAACTTCGGAGATTCGGTAAAAGCGGCTATGGAGGTTTTCTACTCCTCAAATCTGTAGTATAGTGGCTAATTAGTAAGTTAAAACAAAGGAGAGATTATGAAAAAAGTTCGCTACACAGTTGAGTACACCCTTACCGCTCCTGACGGAACAGTTATTGATTCAACAGAGGGAAGGGAGCCCTTTACGTTTACTGTAGGTGAAGGGGAGGTAATTCCCGGTTTTGAGAGAGAGGTTTCCCAGATGGAGGAGGGAGAGAAAAAGACCTTTACCCTTCAACCTTCGGAAGCTTACGGTGAAAGGAGAGAAGAACTGGTAGAAACCCTTCCGCGCCATCTATTTCAGGGAATAGACCTACAAAAGGGACAGACCCTTCAGGGAACAACTCCGGATGGGCAGACTTTTCTGGTGAGAGTTGTTGACTTCAACGACGAGAGCGTAACCATTGACCACAACCACCCCCTTGCAGGGCTTCCTTTAACCTTTACAGTTAAGGTTCTTAAGAAGGAGGAGGTTGAGTAGTGGAGAGTCTCCTCGTTTCTGAGGCTCCTCAGCAGCTTGTGAGCAAACTTATATTCAACACTGTGGTTCCCAGGCCGATAGCCTGGATAACAACAGTTTCTAAAGAAGGGGTTGTTAACCTTGCCCCTTTTTCATTCTTTAACGCAATAACCACAAAGCCGCCGCTCCTTTTCGTTTCAGTTGGAAAGAGGAAAGATGGTTCCCTTAAGGATACTGCAAGGAACATTCTGGACACGAAAGAGTTCGTTGTTAACGTAGTTTCAGAGGAGTTCCTTGAGAAGATGCACCTCTCCGGTAGGGATTTTCCTCCAGAAGTGAGCGAGGCGGAGGAGCTTGGCGTTGACATTGAACCTTCAAAGCTGGTAAAACCACCAAGGGTTAAAGGCGTTCCTGCGGTTCTTGAGTGTAAACTCAAGGAACACCTTCAGTTGGGTTCACCCCCTATGGACGTCTTTATAGGGGAAGTTGTGGCGATTCACTACAGGCCGGAGCTCCTTGAAACCCAGGCCGGCATAGTAGGAAGGCTTGGCGGTAAGAGGTACTGTGTTGTAGGGGAAGAGTTGGATTTTTCTGAGCTGAGGTAAAAGAGGGGGAAGACCCCCGGGAAGTATAGTCGTTTATTATTAGTTGTTCACACCTAGTGTTAATTATTATATAGCTATCTTATGGGAATCGTTAATATCATAGTTAAGAATATCCTATAGTTAAACTCCCCAGCTCCAGGGATTCTTCTTCTTGGGAGGAGAAGGCAGCCCCAGTTTGTCCCATATTTCATCAACTTTTCTCTTAACTTCAGGATCCATCTCAATGTCTGGCGGCCAGTCTCTTGTAAATCCTTCACTCTTCCACTTTCTGGTTGCATCAACTCCCATCTTACTGCCGTAGAAGGGCAGAGGGGAAGTGTGGTCTAAAGCGTCAACGGGGCCTTCTGTGAAGATAACGTCTCTCTTCGGATCAACGTTATTTCCCCACCTCCAAATCACTTCTCCTATGTCGTGAACGTTGGTGTCTCTGTCAAAAATTACGATATTTTTCGTAAAGCTCATCTGTCCCATTCCCCAGAGGGCAGAAATAACCTTTTTCGCGTGTCCCGGGTAGCGCTTATCTATAGAGATGAAGGCAAAGTTGTGGAACACTCCTTCAATGGGAAGACACATATCAACAATTTCAGGAAGCTGAGTTTTGAGAAGATAGAGGAATATCCTCTCTGTTGCTTTCCCAATGTAGCAGTCCTCCATAGGCGGTTTGCCAACTATCGTTGCCGGGTAAATAGGGTCTTTTCTGTGGGTTATGCAGGTTACGTGGAAAACGGGGTAGAAGTCCGGCAGGGAGTAGTAGCCGGTGTGGTCTCCGAAGGGTCCTTCAAATCGGAACTCCTCTGTGTCAACGTACCCTTCTAAAACGATCTCTGCATTTGCCGGTACTTCTAAGTCAACAGTTTCACACTTAACCATTTCAACCGGTTTTCTCCTTAAGAACCCGGCAAAGACCATTTCGTCAACGTCTTCAGGAAGAGGAGCTGTTGCCGAGTAGATAACTGCCGGGTCTGAACCTATGGCAACTGCCACGGGAAACTTCTTTATTCCCATTCTTTTGGCTTTCCAGAAATGTTTTGCTCCAACTTTGTGCCAGTGCCAGTGCATTCCAGTTGTGTTTTTGGAGTAAACGTGTAGTCTGTACATTCCGCAGTTTCTCTCTCCGGTTTCGGGATCTTTGGTGAATACAAGAGGAAGGGTGATAAACCTGCCACCGTCTTTTGGCCAGCAGAAGAGGATGGGGAACCGGGAAAGGTCTGGCTCTTTTACGATGACCTCCTTACAGGGAGCCTTTTCTCTCTTAACCTCTTTGGGGAATATGTCGGCTATCTTTTTTAGTTCAACCAGTTTTTTTATCTTGTCAATAAACCCTGTAGGCTTTTCGGGTTTCAGGAGTTTTGCAGCTCTCTTTCCTATTGAGTCCGGGTCGTCTTCAAGGGCTAAAACCATTCTTCTGTAGCTTGCAAACAGGTTTATTGCAACCGGGATTTTTCCTCCGTCAACGTTTTTAAAGAAGAGTGCCGGTCCGCCTGCCTTAACGGCTCTGTCTGCGATTTCCGTTATTTCAAGGTATGAGCTTACGGGGAGCTCTATCTCCTTCAATTCCCCTTCTTCTTTGAGTTTCCGTATGAAATCTCGCAGGTCTTTATAAGCCATTGTTTACTTCTCCTTTCAATTTTGTAGAATTCTACCACCTTCAAGGAGAGGAGAGATGGCTAAGCTTAAAGAGATAACGGCTTTTCTGGAGTCTCTGGTTCCCCCGGAACAGCAGGATAGCTGGGATAACTCGGGTCTTCAGGTAGGCTGGAGCGAACAGGAGGTAAAGCAGGTAGGTTTTGCCCTTACCGTTTCTAATAGTGTTATTGCCGCTGCCGAGAGGGAATCGGTTGACCTCATAGTAACTCACCATCCTCTTACTATTTCAGGCCTTAAGGTTTTTACCTCAGAACGCTATCCCCAGAACCTTCTTTTAAACCTTGTCAAGAAGTCAATTTCCGTTTACGCCCTCCACACAAACCTTGATGTATCACCCTTTGGTCCAACTGCTATTATTTCTGAGTTTCTCGGGCTTTTAGGAGTTGAGCCGATACTTTCCATGCCTCCTTACGGGGCTGTAGGCAGACTTCCTCTTCCCTCTACTCAGGAAGTGCTCCTTTCAAGCCTGAAGAGTTTCCTTCCCGATGACGTTTTCAGAGTCATCGGCTATCGGCCAGACTGTAAGGTTGAAACTGTGGCTGTCTGTTCCGGCAGTGGAGCTTCTTTCATAGATGTAGTTGCCGGCAGGGCAGACGTTTACGTTACGGGAGACGTTAAATACCACGATGCTATGAAGGCGTTAGACCTTGGTCTTACGGTTTTTGACATGGGGCATTTTGGAACGGAGAGGCTCTTTTACAGGGAACTCAAGAAACTCCTTGAAAGTAACTTCCCGGAAGTAGAATTTATCCTTCTGCCGGAAAAATCCCCTTTTGAGGTGGTCTGACATGCTAAACGAGAAACTACTGGAAGTTCAAAATAGAGAGGTGGAGCTCCTCAGGTTAAAGACGAAATTGAGGGAGCTCCTTGAGGAGAAGAAAGAAAAAGAGCGTCTTTTAAGCTCCCTTGAGTCAAGGCTTGAATCTGCAAAGAGAAAACTTGAAGAGAAAGAGAAAGAGCTTAAAGACCTGAAAAACTTTATAGCCTACAAACAGGAAAGAATTGAGGAACTGGAGAAACAGAAAGAAAGGGTAAAGAGTAGAAGCGAGTACAAGCAGATACTCAGGCAGATAGCAAAAAGTGAAGACGAAATAATTAAGACCAGACAGGAGATTACAAAGATTGAGGCAGAAGTTGAAGCTCTTACCGACGCTTACTGTAAACTTAAGGAGGAACTCACTCCTAAAATGGAAGAAGTAAAGGGAAAAATTGAGGAGCTTGACTCAGAGATTAAACGGTTTGAGGAGAAGGTAAAGAGAGTTGAGAAGGAGATAGACTCTATAAAAGAAGGGTTACCTGAGGAGGAGCTCCGCCGATTTGAGGAGCTGAAAGAGAAGTTCAACGGCCTTGTGTTTGCCGACATCTCCTCTGGAGCCTGTGAAGGGTGCGGAATGACATTCTCGCCGGCCGAGTTTAAGGAGCTCCTCAAAAACCTTGAACCCGGAAAAACCAAATGCCCTTACTGTGGAAGGTTTATTTACAGTAAAGTGGCAGCCAGATAGTTCTGCTCTGCTCCTCTTCCCTTCTCCTTTTTATTTTCTTT
>WFYG01000007.1 GCA_015490195.1 Thermovibrio sp. | reverse complement strand
ATGGAAGAAGAAAGAGAAGAGCAGATAGAAACTTTAATAAAAAGTTCTTACGATTGGAAATCCACTTCAAATATCAAATGAGGAGGTGAAGGATGAAACTTTCACCAGCAGCTGAAAAGATCATTAAAAAAGTTGAGGCTCTTGATAGAGCCACACTCCTTACTGACAACGAAGTATTTCTTGCCAATGGCGACCCTGAGTATCTTAAACTTGCAGTAGAAGGCTACCGTGCCATGGCAAATCTCCTTCCTTCATGGGCAACTCCTAAAAAAACCTTCTTAGAAGTAGCTGAAAGACTTGAAAAACTTCTTAAAGAGAAACAAATCAGGAGGTAAGAGATGAGAGCCAAACTCTTAACGGCAACGCTGTTAACACTTGCGGTAGCACTTTCAAGCTGTGGAGGTGGAGGCGGTGGCGGTTCATCAAGCAACGGCGGAGCTTCAACAAAGAGCCTTACTTATGAGGTAGCTCCGACCACATCTAAAGCTACGACAACTTCGGCAACAACTCCCGTGTTCAATCAGGGAGAGCCTGTTTTAATCTGCGACAACGGAAATGAAGTTTACACAGGAAACGTTCAGGGAGACGGAGTTAGAGTTGTCTTTTCAGGCGGAAACTTCAACTCCTGCGTTCTTGCTCTAACGGCTGGAGACGGTTCAATAATAGAAACGACCAATGAGGCTGTAACTCTAACAGGGAACAGCGGAACGGTTCAGGTTGACGACAACCTTAATGTAGTTTCTGCAAAAGGCGTCAAAGAACAGAAAGTAGCCGACCAAGACGATGACCACGTGGCTGATAACTTTGAGGGACACAAGTGCAGGAACAAACATCTGGAGAAAGTTTCAACAACCTACGACAGGGTCGTCATCGTCGTAATGGAAGCGGACGACCTTTCTGGAACGGGATTAGGTTCACTTACCAATTTGCTGGAGGGCAATTACAATGCAATAGTTAACGGACTCAAACAGACAGGAGATACAGGAAACTCAAAAATCGTTGTTATCTGGGACGGCGGAAAGTATAACGGCGTCAGCGGTAAGTCAGACATTGCAATCCTTACTCCTACTCCCAACGCAGACATTTACAAAATTGAGGACGACCTTAACGAAGTTATAGCAGGACACGGCTCTGTTTCTAAATACTCCAAAGACGGTTTACAGTTCTGGTATGCAAAGAGCGACAACCTCTCCGTTCACCTACCTGAACTCCTCTGGAGAGTTAAGGAGATGTATCCAGCCAAGAAATACGACGTCATTGTTTCATCTCACGGAGACGGCTGGACTTCAATACCTACTCCGCCCGTCAGAACCGTCCTCTGGGAGAAATACACGGACTCATCTGGTAAGTCTTATAGCATATGGCTTGGAACAAAGCAGTTTGCCGACTACCTGAAAGAACTCAAACAGAACGGAATGAACTTTGAGCTTGTAGGATTTGACGAGTGTTTAGACGGAGAGTTTACCACACTCCGAATGGTAGCTCCCTACGCCGAATACATCGTGGCTTCAGAAACGACAGAACCCGGGTATGGCTGGGGTTCTATTGACGAACAATCTGGTTTCTACTTCAAACTGCCGTCTTACTTAAAGCAGAACATTGACGGCTGGTCTTTAGCCAAGAAGATAGTTGACGACTACATAACCTATTACAGCAACAATCCAATTGACGTTTTTGGTAATCCAAACAAATACTCTCTCCGCTACGTTTCCCTTACAGCCGTTAAGTCAAGTGCCGTATCACAGCTTGCCGACAAGTTTGACGCTTTCGCCAAAGCTCTCAACAACACGATTGTTAACAGCAAAGACCAATACGAAAATGAAATAGACAGCAGGTATAACAACAGCACACTTTCAAGCTCTTACTTTGTCCCTCTCTTTGCCGACCCGAATGTTGTGAGTCTTAACGAAACAGACAGCACTTTCCAGAGCCTTATTGCTCCGATTAAGACCAATTACTTCTACCTCTACGAACCTGCCGAATTTGAAAGCGACGGCGACGATACTGTAATCGGTAGCAATACTGTGGGCTTTGACCTCTTATGGCTTGTGGCATCAACGGGAGCGACTGCAAGAGCCGTTCAGCTTGGAGATTCTGTTAACTATCCGTTCTACTCCCAGAATCCAACCTTTGACTCTAACCTGCCGACTACTGCACTTGACTTTGTTAACGCTTACGAACAGCTCAAGAGCGACGGCGACATCTACACGAAATCTCTCCGTATAGAGGGCGATTACGCTCAAGATTGGAATATGAGCGGTATAGGAATCGTTTACCCGAGAACCGCAATTGCTTCTGCTCCGCCTTCAATGGTTCAAGCCTGCTCCGTTGAGCTTTACGACAACGCCACTAAAGACATTCTCCCTAATTGGGACAAGTTTGTTGACAACGCTATCAGCTACGAAGTTGAGGCTCTCCAGCCTTACGAGAGCGAACTTAACAGCGTTGTTGACTGCGACTTGGGAACTATGGAAGTAAACCAGCAAAATCAACAGTAACTGTTTGGGCGGGCAAAAGCCCGCCGATTTTATAATAGCACTAAGGATTAATGTTTAAAGGAGGGAACGATGCAGAATGAGAATGGAAAGAAATTAACCCTTATTAAAGGGGAAAAGCAAGGAAGTCTCAACTTGGCTACGGATATCTCAATTCTGGAAAAAGCCTTAAACAGAGTTTCTGAGGAGCATAATGAACTTAAACCTCTTATAAGAAAAATCATCTCCGCCTTTGTAGAGGAGTGCCAGAAAAGACCAGAGAAGATAAAGGCACTCTACGGAGATAAAGACAGAGAGGAACTCCTTAATCAGTTTGAACAAATAATGGAGAGGAAGTTAGAAAAGCTCAAGGCAGAAATGGAAAAGAAGATAGACGACTCCAAAGAGGAAACCCTTGACAAAGTCCTTGACTGGTTCAGGCAGACGGCAAAGGGGATTAATGAACATACGATAGCTTTAGCCGAGCTTATCGGAGAAACCAAAGGACACGCAAGAGCAACGGCAGAATACGTCGTCAAGCACAGACAGATAGAACAGAAGTTAGAGGAGTTAAAATACGACCTGAAAGAGAGCATTAGGAGAGTTGAAAAGGCGGTTAGAAACGAACCTGAATGGCTTGAGGCGATAGAGAGAAACAACCCCGGGCTAATCATAAGGAGAAGGTAGAGGTGGCAGATGGCAGACGAAAGGAAAAGTGGAGAGTTAATTGAGTTTATTCCAAAGGAAAACGCTAAACAAACAGGAGATACCCAAGACCAGTCAGCCTATTCACAGGACACCTCTGGTAGCGGTGGCGGTGGCAGTAGCAGGAGACCGCCCTCTAACGGTTTTGTAGCCCGCTACCTTGATTTAAGCCTGCTCAACAGGATTTTTAAGACCTTCCCTATGGAGAGGACAGACGAGGAGTATGTAAAGAAGCTGGTGGAGAACTTTCCCAACGAACAGGGAGCGTTTGTTGTTGCCGAAAAGCCCTACATGACCCAGAGCTACATTCCGCAGGTGGAAGGATTCCTTGAATATCAGGTAAAGAACGAAATGGGAACAGGTTTCTCCGACGAGGGATACAGGCAGAGGAGAAAAGCCTTTGTCTGGTGTTCTTCGGTTTCTCCCTACTCCAGACAGCTCCAGTTCTGGGAGGACGCCTACAAGTTCAGCCAGGAAAATAAGAAAAAAATGTTCATACAAGGTATAGATTAACAGCAGAAAAGGTAATACTTAAGGAGAAACAAATGATAGGAAAAATTATTTTATTAACAGTAGCTGCGCTTGTAGCTTCTATAGCAGCAGTAAGTTCTAAACATCATTCAGATAACTACATTAACCAGATAAAAAAGTTCTATTTACATGGATATAATTTAAAACACGAAAAAAAGAGTATCTTCAGAACTGATAAGGATAATACTCATTAACTTTCAACCAAAGAATAAAAACTGTAGCTATACGGATTTCAATTTTTACCAGTAAAAAAACTGGATGACAAGTTTGCTCTGCTTCCCCTATGATATATCTCATCATCAGGAAATCCTTTATAGGCAAGATAACAGGCATATCTCATATTAGAAAAGGACAACCCTTACAGGAAATTTCAAAAAAATCTTGCCACACAAAAAAACTGATAATGTTTCAGAATTCTAAAGATATAGGAGGAACTTATGAAAGGAAAAAAGGAAATGGTAGAAAGAACCCTGAAGGTTCTGGAAAGTTGTAAAGACAGGTTGAATCCTCTTGAATCTGCTCTGTTTACTTTGATGAAGAATAAGCCTTTGTCAGACAAAGAGTGGGAACGCCTGCTTGCACTTTTAGATTTAGGGACAGCCGTGCGGATTAAAGAGAATCTAAAAGATGCTGAATGGGACAGTCTGGTTGAGTTTCTTAAACAATTCAAGGGAGAGAAGGTAAGGCTTTACCACACCAGAGGACTGTTAGAGATAAATTTTCTCGGCAAAATTATTCATCACCCGTTCCTTGAAGGCATAGTTTATCTCCCTGATAAGGGAGAAGTTGTTAAGTTTAGTATGTGTAGTTCTAAAACTCTGGAGGAGTTGGAAGAAGAGGGAGAAAATTGGGAAGACGTTATAGATAAATACTACTTGGAAGTTATTGAAGACTTGGAAAAGCTCGGCTTGGAGATAGAGAACATTAGTTTCATCCCCTATACGGAGTGGAGTAAGTGGATAGGAGAGTAGAAACGGAAGGGATAGAAAACCTGTCGGCGGAGCTCAAAGAGTCCGTTTTAAAGCTGAAAGAATACCTTGACAGCCACCCAGGTTGTTTTTCTATTTCTAACTAGAAAAGAAGGTATTGAATTAAGAAAGGCTGAAAAAAAGTAAGCCGGGAAGGAATTACTTCCCTTTAGCTCCCTTAAGAACTTCTCTTACAAAGTCTTCGGATACTTTGAGGACTTTTGCTATTTTCTCCGGAGGTAGCTGGAGTTCCCTGTAGAGGTTGAGGATGACTTCTTTTTTGGCTTTAAGTTTTCCTCTTTTTTCTCCTTTCTCTACCAGCTCTTCAAGTAAAGGTTAGTTTCAGGATTCATTACCAGTCCCATGATTTCCTTTCTTGAGTTGTAGTTCCTCTATTGCTTCTTTTACCAAATCTATCGGAATATCTAATATTTCAGCTATCTCTTCGGGAGAGAAATGCTTCTTAAGGTAAAGCTTTTGTATGCTCTTTTTTATCCCTCTTTTTTCTCCTTCTTCTACCAATTCTCTCAGGTAAAGGTTAGTTTCAGGGTCTATTACCAGTCCCATATTTCCTACCTCCTGCTCTACAAGTTTTAATATTTGCTTATCTCTCAACCCTGCAAGGATGAGGACTTTCTGGATTAGTTCCTGCTGGAGTCTTCTGTCTTCTATGGTCTTAATCTTCTCAAAGATTCTTCTGATGGCTCTTCCTTGGGAGTCTATTCTGCACAAGACGGAGAGAACCCAGTCGTTGGGATTATCACTCT
>WFYG01000006.1 GCA_015490195.1 Thermovibrio sp. | reverse complement strand
TGACATTCTCGCCGGCCGAGTTTAAGGAGCTCCTCAAAAACCTTGAACCCGGAAAAACCAAATGCCCTTACTGTGGAAGGTTTATTTACAGTAAAGTGGCAGCCAGATAGTTCTGCTCTGCTCCTCTTCCCTTCTCCTTTTTATTTTCTTTTGTAAAAACAATTATAAACGGAACACCCGAGTGAAAAATAGCGGGACTTAAGGGGACTTGGCGGGATATTCTGGGACAGGAAATATTAGGACATTATGAAAGATATGTGTTCCACGATTTCCGTATGGTGTTCCATTTTTCCACGTATGGTGTTCCACGAATCTGATTTTATGGTTAATCATTTGAACACCGGCCAGAGTTTGCACATGCAGTTTGGATGAGCAGGACAGGCTGGCTGCTTACCTTTCGGAAAGACTCCCCTGCCAAGGCCGAAGTCTGAATTGGCATACTTGTCGCAGATGTCTTCTATCTTGTGGGCAGGGTTCAGTTCCCAGCGGAAACCTACACAGAATGGGTTATCCTTGTATGCCTCTACGGTTGCAGTGTTAAGAATCCTGTTTGTCTCTGTCCTTGCTATTCTCTTCAGGTTGTAAAGCTGTTTGTGATACATGTACCAGCGGACAGCGTCGTCTACAGCCTCTTCTGATGCCCTCTTAACAGCTTTTGTTAGCTCTTTAAGAAAGGTTTTATGGGCATGGAGAACTCCGGTCTCTTTTCTCTGTTTTATGTAGCGTTCGTACTGCTTAAGTATTGAGTCCCACTTCTTCTTTGTTATTTCTCCCTTTATCATGGCTTTAGCATTTTTGCGAAGCTTCTCTATGAGTTTTATCTCCTCTTTTGTAAGCTCTGCAAACTTTTTCCCTAATTTCCTTTCCATATGATACTGGATTGCGTAGGCAGTTTTAACAACGCTTCTTTTAAGGTATAGCTGCTGGCGGAGAACTTTTAAGAATTCCTCTTTTGTCTCTTCTTTTCTCTTCCAGAGTCGCTGTGATAGGTTAAGGCCGTCGGGGTAAAGGAAGTTAAAGAGCCTGTCTAAGAGTTT
Source organism: Thermovibrio sp. (assembly GCA_015490195.1). Classification (GTDB taxonomy): domain Bacteria; phylum Aquificota; class Aquificia; order Desulfurobacteriales; family Desulfurobacteriaceae; genus Balnearium. The sequence goes on along the minus strand of WFYG01000006.1, from coordinate 8,455 downwards.
CTGTCTGAATGAGTCGCTGTCAACTTCTCTTGGGAGTTTCAGTTTCTCAAGGGTTATCTCTTTGAGGAGGTTCTCTACGAAGGAGTAGTTTGCCTCTATTATCTCCTGGACCATCTTGATGAGTTTTCGGTCTATCACGTAACCTTTTGCAGAAAGATAGGCTATTACCTCTTCTACGAGCTTTTTCTGGTCTTTTGAAAGCCTATCAAGATTTTCTTCAAGGTAATTAAGGGCTTCCTGACGGGCTTTTTTTAGCTCTTCCAACCTTCAGCCCTCAGTTTTAGCTCGTAGTCAGTGTTGTCGTCTATCGCCTGCTCTATCTGATTAAGCTCTTTTTCGTCCTTGAACGGATTGAGGATAATCCTGGCAGTAAGCTTCATCAGTTCGCTGTGGAGAATCGGTGGAAGGTCGGGCCTGTCAAGGACAGATAGAACTGTTTGAGTGAACTGCTCTGCGTCAAGGATTGTGAACTGTTTTGAGTATTCAATGTAGCCAGTAAACTCCTTGTCAAGCCACTTCCCTACAAGCTCTGCTATTCTGTATTCGCAGGACTCCAAAGCGTTTGCAAAGTTTACGAGCATTGTGGTGAATTCAAGGTAGTCGTACTGTTTGGCAAGGCCGGACTCTGCTTTTGAGTTTGCAAAGTCAAGGTTTACCTGCTTGAAAATCTGTCTTATGAGGAACTCCATGTAGGAAAGGTAAACTTGGGCAGGTTCCGAGGGTGGTGCTATGAATTCGGGTTTTGCCCCGGATTCGGCGTTGTAGAGGAGCCCATTATTTGTTGAGAGGGTTAATCCCTGCTTCTTTAAGGACTCTACCTCTGTGTCCCCCTTAACGGGAAAGGTTAGAACAGGGAATGTGTTGTCTCTCAGTATTGTTCTCAGTTCACTTACAACGTTGTAGAAGTCCTTCTGGAGGCGGGCTATTTCAAGGATGAAGGGCGTTGCAAGGAGTTCGTCGTCTTCAAGCTGCGTAACTGTGAAGGGAATTACGGGAACTACTCCGAGCTTGTGTTCTCCGTTGTCTCTTACTTTTGAAAACTGCTCATCGTCTGAAATGAACCACTCGTTAAGGGTATACTTGCGGTAGATTGTCTTTGTCGGATCTTCGGGGTTAGCTTCTCTGAATGTTATCTCCGTTAGGTTTCCAAACTCATCTATCAGGTAGCTTACAAGCTGTGTGGGTTTTCTGAAGGTCATGTAAGGGTAAACGCCTAATTCTTTTTCTTCCTGGGCGGTTTCTACTTTGATTCGGGGCTTGTCAACGATTATGAAGATAACTCCGTTTATGAGAGTGAGCCTTAATAGCTGTTGCATCTTGTCGTCTATGTAGGTTCCCCTGCGATCGGTATTGTTGGTGAACTGCTCATACCAGGATGATTCTTCAAGTTTCCTTATTGGAGACCTCCTGAAGATGTGTCCCGTTATGGAATCAACTATCTTCTTGCAGAAGTTGAAGAAGGGAGAGTATTCTTTGCGGTTCTTAAACTTTGCGTCGCTTTCGTTTGGAAACCTTACGAGATAGCTACCGCCAAGGTAGCCGCCTCTTCCGGTGTAGGAATCCTTGAGGAACTGATAATCAAGGTCAAAGTAGGGAATTACAGCCATGGGATTCTTACCCCCTTGAAGATAAAGTTGGGTGATTTCTCAAAGCCCTCTACGGCATAGGCCAAGGCATCCGGCAGGTCGTCGTGGTCTCCCTTGGGAAACATTATCAGCTGATCTATGAGGAGCTTTTGGTTTCTCTTGAACCTTAAAAGGCCGTTCTCTACAAGGGGAGAGAGTTTTTGGATTCTCAGCTCTTTTGAGACCTTTGGTTTCACTCCCTTTATAGGAAGGTGGACTCCCCGCTTGCTGGCCTCTCTTAAGACTTGGTTTTTGTAAATCTCCTGGAAAACGACCTCTTCAAAAATTATCCTGCGGGGCTTGAAGGCTAAGTACTTTTCAATGATTTTGTCTATGAGCTTAAGGTCTGAAACTTTCTCCCCGACCGCGTCAAGGACGTAGAGAATGCCTGTCTCTTTGTCTTTTCCTACTACTACTATTGCAGAGTAGTCGCCTGTTTTCTTTCCCGTTGCAGGGTCAACTGCCATTATGACGTCAAGTTTCCCCCTGCTGAGTTTCTCTGCTATTTCAGAAGGCTCGTAGTAGACAATCCACTCTTCCTTAAAGACTGCGTCCTCATCAGATAAGGGCTCGTTTAAGTATTCCGTCGCAAAGTGGACAGAGCCGAGGGCTAACTTTTTCTTTTCAAGGTCTTTAAGGCTCCACCTTTCAGGCCATAAAGGTTTCCCGTTTTCAAGGATTGCTGAGAACCTGAGTCCTAACCAGTTCTTTAAGTTCCCCTCTTCTATCTCCCTTAAAAGCCTTGATGGAAGGTCGTCGTTGTGGAAAATTGTGTTGACAACTACGATGAAGGCGTCTTTTCCGAGGGCCATTACAACCCTTTTAAACCACCTGTAAAGCTTTTCCCTCTGGGTAGGGGAGTTCACAAGGTCGTCTTTCATTATGTCGTCGGCTATTACAAGGTCTGGCCTGAACTGTCTGTGGCGGATTCCCCTCATTGAGGAGCCTGCGCCCTTGCTCACTATTGCGCTGCCGTTCTTTAAGGTTATGAAGTCGGTTTTCCACTTGTCTCCTTTCTGTTCTCCAAAGTCCTCTATTATTCTTTCGTTTTCTTCAAGCTCTACTTTAAGGTTTTCAAGAAAGAGGTTTGCCATCTCCTGGGAGGCAGACATTAAGAGGATAAACCTGCTCTTTCCGGTAAGGACTCTCCACAAGGGGTAGGCAAGGGACATTCTCGTTGACTTTGCGTGCTCCCTCGGCTCAACGTCAACAAGGCCTTCGAGGTTCTCTACGGGTTTTAGGAAACTATGATACTTGGAAGGGACGAAGGCTTTTAGCTTCTCTATCTGCTCTTCTGTTACTCTTCCGGTGTTGATTATCTCTACAAGTATCCTGTGGTATTCGGCAGGGGGAGAGGAGAAGTAGTGGGGGAGGTAGTAGCTGCAGAAAAACCAAAAGTCTTCTGATGCCCTTTTCAGGCGTTCTTTCTTTTCAGGGGTGGCCTTTGGCAGCTCTTGCTCAAGTTTCTTAAAAGCTCTTTCAAAACCCCTGCTCTTCCAGCTCAATCTACACCTCTAACTCTTTGCGAATCTCCACAAGTATCTTGATTCGGGTTTCCTCATCTTCAATTACCCTTTCAACAGCCCTGGTTATCTTTTCCATCATCTTCTCTGCGTGTTGGATGAGCTGGGTTTTTATCTTCTCTATCTGGGCGGTTGTTTTTGCTACTCCAGAGGTCGTTGATAGAAGGTCAAGGAGAGCCTTGAACTTTTCTTCTGATATTTCTCCCTTTTCCTGCCATTCGGCCAGAACCTCGTATGCCATGGCGTTGGCAATTTTTGTAAGTGCCTGAGAGTGCGCCATGAGGTCGGTTTCTGAGCCCGCAACTTCTACTTCAGCGGCTTTTAGAACTCCCTCATACCTTTTTAGGAGTCTATGAACGGAGGACTTTGAGACCTGAACCGGAAATTCAATCTTTATCTGCTCAGCTATCTCCCTTACGCTCTTTCCCTCTTTGTAGAGCTGCAGCGCCCTTTTCTTTGCCTCCGGGTGCCTGTCAAGTGAATGCTTTCTTCCCACATCACACCTCAAGGTCAACGTTGGAGTCTATGAACTCTCCGGAGAGGAGAGCTTTACCTTTGGGGGTGATGCGAATCTTTTTGACTTTCGCCAGGGGTGCGGGGAGCTCCACGTCGTGAGCTTCTACGTAGCCTTTATTAATGAGGTAGCGGACGTGGTTTTTTAGGAGCTCCTCCTCAGTGCAGAATATTCCCCAGTCGTAAAGGAGAGCTTCTACAAATTTGAGAGTTAGTCCATCAGGGTACATCTTATTGAGCAGCTTTAGTATGAGACCTTTTACCTGAGCTTCTAACCTCACTTCTCACCTCTCTGTTCTCTGAGAAGTTCTTCTATTCTTTCAAGCTTCTTTATCATCTGAGCTTCAAGCTTGTTGTGGTGAGATAGCCATTCATCTCGCCTTAAGTACTTTTCGGCTACTTCTTCTCTCAGCCTGTAGTGCTCCCTTTGCAGATTCTCCAACTTGTCGGCGTGGTGGTCCTGCAGGGTTCTTATCTGTTCTCTCAGGTTCTCTAAATGCTGGTAGTGTTCCTGGCGGAACTTTTCAAACTCGGCTTTAAGACCCTTAACGAAAACAGCCAGCACACCAACTGTCCCCACTAACTGGCCGACAGAAAATACAATCTGAAGATCACTCATCGTGTTTCTCCTAATAGTTTGATGAAATTTTTAAGAGACATAACGATTAGAGGTTCTTTCCTGTTGGCTTTGACTACGAGGATACCTGCTCCATCAAAAAGGTTGTAGACGGCAAGGGTTTTCCTTGCCTTACACTGGACTGAGCCTATTCCCTCAACGTAGAGGTCTGCCTTGCCCAGAGAGGCTGCAGAACGGGTTACCTCAAAACCTGCCTTTTCAAATTCCCTTTTCACAAGCCTTTCAAACTCTGTCCCTTTTCTCTTAGCGTTTTTCACTTCTGGCACTCCAATAGCTTTTCCCTGAGCTTGTAGTAGGTGTAGTCGTTGAGGAGAATTCCCGAAAAGGGAGCAGGTTCTCCTTTCTTTATCCAGTGCGCTTTTACGTTTGCGTCGTTTATCTGAACGCTTCCGCAGCTACTCATCATCAATAACACGCTTAAGCTCAAGAGTAGTTTCTTCATCGTTTTTGTCCTTTAACTCTTTTATAAGTCTTTGGCGGGCAAGTTCTCCCTTGCCCGCCTTAACTGCCTGAACGCAGAGGGTAAAGAGTTTCACAAGTAGCAGCAGCTTGTCCATTAGAGTTTCACCTTTTTCTCTGCTTTTATCCTGCCGTAAATGGCCAGCCCTCCACCTACGGCCGCAGCGATAGCAGTTGCTATCTGAACTGCCTGGTCTGTTATGAACTTCTGAGTCTGCGGGTCTATCTGGTGTCCGAACAGACTCAAGACTGCTGCTATCAGGGCGATTATTCCGCCCCAAATAGTTTTGCTGGCATACCAGGGCTTGGTTTGAACCTGAGTGTTCCCGTTCATTTTCTCCTCCACTTTTGAGAATTAGCTAAGACGGTATCTACGTATTTCTGATTTACATACCTGCCTGTTTGCGTTTTCCTTGGAGAACCTGCATTGTAGGCAGCAATAGCAGCAGGAACAGTTTGATACTTCCTATATAGGTTCAGGAAGAACTTGATTCCGTAGCGTATCTGGGCATCTATATCTTCAAAGACTGCAGTTAGCGGCCTTGTGTAGCCGAGTTTTCTGTAGTTGGCTCCCATTAGCTGCATAAGACCAAGGCTCGTTTTCTGAAGAATGACCTCTGTTTCAGGGTTGGTCGTGTAATACCGGTAATACCTTTCAGGGGAGACAAGCCATCTGTAATTGGGTTCATAGCGGGCAGCGTAAGGGTTGAAGCCCGATTCGGTTTCTATGATTCCCATGATAATTGGGAACAAGCTCTTTTCCCCTTTTGGCAGGTGTTCAAGGACTTTTTTCTCAACGAAGTCAATGAATTCTTTTGTTGCCATTAGAAATCCTCCATTGCTTTTGGGAACTTCGGAACTGAAACCATTACGTGCATTTCCATCAGGAACTTGGGGGCTTTTACTTCAAAGTTCCTGACAGTTTCCTTTTCCTCTAAAACCTCAAATTGCTTAACCTTGATTTCGGTTAAGACCTTTTCTATTTGACTCATGAGATTAAGGAGCTTGTTGGTTCCCCGCTCATACATCGGGGCAGGGTCTTCGCTCCTTTCCTCTTCCCTTATCCCAAAGGCTATCCCAAGGAGCATTAGCTTTTTGTCCTCGTCCTCTGTAAACTCTGCAGGGATGAGGGAGATAAACGGGTAGTCCCTTACGTCTTTCGGCTGGTCTATTCCTATGAAGACTTTTGTTTCGGTTTCCTCAGATAGTTTTTTCTTAAGCTCGTCTATGAATTCAAACCACATCAGCCTCTCCTTATCGGGAAAGATGCGTAGCCGACAGATGTTGATGGGTCTGCTACTCCCAGGGATTCAAGGGTTATTGAGTTTTCAGTGTTTTTAAGGAGTTCCCTGTAGGCTTTTACCTTTTCGTTGTATTCGCTTTCGTTTCCGTCCCCGGTGTAGTAGTCAACGGTTGTAACGTAGAGGGCGTAGACCCTTGCAAGCTCTTTTAGGTGAGGATTGTCTTTAAGCTGAGGGAAAAGGCTTGCGGGGACTCCAAGTTTTGCAAGGAACCTCTCAACGTAGAGGTTGGCCCTTTCAACAGTTTTCTCGTCAACTGAGACGGAGCTCCCTTCAAAATCCTCAAGTTTCACAAACTCAGTCACTTAAGACCTCCGATAGTTTTGAGCGGAAAAAGAGCCTTCCCTCATTAACAGCTTTAGCCATTTTCTTTTCGTAGTCTCCAAAGAAGTAGCGCCTCGGGCGGATTCCAGGGTGAACTACGAGCTTTTTCTTCCTATACCCGCCATCAGGGGTAGGGAAAATGAGATACTTCCTGTATCTGGCTCTTATGGTATATGGCCCCTTTGTTCCGAATTCCAGGAACTTTCCGTATTCAAGGAAGTTGTCTTTTCCTGCTCCGAAAATAACTACCCTTGTGTCAGATTCCGGAACGGCCATTATGGAGTTTAAGAGTGCCCCGGTTCTGCTTTTGAAGAGCTGTTTTCTGACTACGTTTTTCCGGGTCTCTTTTGCGTAGGAGTTTCCTATAACTGAAAGGGTAGCCCCCGCAAGCTTTAAGAGCCTGCGGGAGACTTTCGCAAGGTCAAAGTCTTTCGTTATCTTTACTTCAATTGCCATCCTTAACCTACCTTAACGTTCTTAACTACTCCAACGGCGTAAGGGGAGAGAACCGTGAATCCGCAGTACCACTCAAACCTGTAGCGGATTGCCAGCTTGTCCTGAACTTCTCCTAACTTCATGTACTGGATTCCAGCTCCGCCGGTTCCGCCGTAGAGGCCTGTTACTCCGTCTGCAACGGAGAAGTGGAGGGCATAAACCTCAGTAAGGGTGTTGCCGTCCGCATCTGTTGTTACCGGAACGAATTCGCTCTGGAGAACCGGAACTCCGTCAAAGGTAAGGACGGGTTTTCCGAAGTTCTTAAGCTGGAGCATTGCAGAGTCGGTTCCGTGTCCCTCGTTTCTTAGGAGTTCCTTATAGGCTATGTAAGCCCTCGGGTGCATTACTATTGCGTCAACTCCGAGCTTCATGAGGGAGAGAAGCTCGTCAAGCATTGAGAAGGCAAGGGGGTTTTTGCCTGCGTCTATGCTCCTTTGAAGTCCTTTGGCCTCTATCCTTGCAACCTGCCTCTGCAGTCCGTCAAAGACTTTCGGGTTAGCAGAGGAGTCTCCGGTAAACATTGCCTTTCTGTAGGCCCTGCTCATTGCCTTGATTTCGCCCTTAATGAAGGGGAGGATGGGAGCTCCCTCCACTTCCGTGGAGAACTTCGGAATGTCAATGTTCCTTGCAATTACCCTTACGGTTTCAACAAACTGGTCAAGCTTTGCACCCTCAGACTGAGGGATGGTGTCTGTCGGGTCAATGAAGTCTGCAACGGGGATTTCTTTTTCCCAGGTTACCTTTAGACCGGAACCTGTTACTTTTCTGAAGGGAAGAACGTTGAAAATCTCGTCTGTAGAAACAATTGTTTCTACAACACCCTGCAGGATTTCGTCCTGAACCTGCTTGCCAAGTTCTGTCATAAGTCCTGAAAGAACTGCATCTGCCATTGTTCACCTCCGTTAGTCCAAGAGTTTTGCGAGTTTTTCATCTGTTGATTTCTCTTTTGGCGGTTCCTTTGCTATTCCAGCCCCTGAACCTTCTTTGTCAGATGCTTTAAAGAGGTAGGGCTTCTGCTCTTTGAGTTCTTTGAGGAACTCTTCTACGGGCTTACCGTCAACGAGGACTTTCCCGTCTGTGATTTCTGCCTTTTCTTTGGCAAGGAGGACAACCATCTCAGGGTCTATGACGCCTAATTTTGTGGCGGAGGCTATGATTGAAGCCCTTACCTTTTCCGTTTTGTAGGCAGTTTGAAGCTGGTTTAGCTGGCTCTGGAGCTTTTCAAACTCCTCTTTGAGGCTTTTGTCTTCGGGAGACTCCTTGGAAGCTTTTTCCGCCTTCTCTTTGAGGGCTTTAAGCTCCTCAATGGAGTTAAAACCTAACTCTTTAAGCTTTTCGGCAAGGAGCTTTTCAGGGTCTACAGGAGCGGGTTGGTTGTTTGGTTCATTTTTTGGTTCTGGATTTGTTTGGTTTTGTGAATCGTTGACGCTGCTGCCTTCCGGCTGCGTAACTTTCTTCTCGTCTGCCATAACATCCTCCGGGAGTGGATTTGTTTTAGGTTAACTCCCGGAGGATGTTATGGCAGACGAGAAGAAAGTTACACAGCCGGAAGGCGGCAACGCCACCAACTCACAAAAC
>WFYG01000005.1 GCA_015490195.1 Thermovibrio sp. | reverse complement strand
TTTGAGTAACCAACAAAGCCTTCAAAAAGCCTCTTTGCCAATTTAAGAGTTTCTAAATCCTTTACGCTATCTATAAGAGAAACGACAAAGTCTTTAAACAGGTCGTTAATATTCCCACGGCTTAGGTCGTACATCAGGTAAACTTTCTCCATAGCCAAACGGAGTTGATGGTCGCCGGAGAAAGAACCGCTGGCGTTTGCTTCCTGATAGACGTCAAGAAAGTAGTTATAGTGTCTTCTTATCTGCGTAACTGTAATTTTTCCTCTGCTTAGTGTGTTTTTTACAAATTCCTCCAGTTCTTTTTTTATTATCTGAGGTCTCTTCTTTTCTTTCTCAAAAAATTCTTTAACGAGTTCTTTCGGGCTAATCTCCACCATATCTTCTCCTCCTGTAAATTGCGATTGCGAGAGGGATATAAAAGAGGTTATCTATTCTCTCATTCTCCTCTTCTGAAAGGTTTTCAGAGTAAACTTCTATATACTTTGTAAATTTACGAACAACTTCTTCAAGATTATCTTTAAATTCTGGGGTTCTAGCGAAAAGGTAATAGAGATAAACTCGCCACATTAAGTTTCTGTTTATCTCGTCTGGAGATACTTTATCTTCTTCTTCTTTATCAGGAACTACTTTGTTTGCCATTTCAGAGATTTGAAGTAGTTTATACAGGAATGCTGTTGATAAACTTGATTTTTCTTCCGGATTTTCTTTTCTTAACAGTTCCGGTAATTCATTATAAGCTATAGAGAGTAGCTTCTTAAGGTTTATCAGGGAGTTCTTAAATCTATTCTCTAATTTTTCTTCTTTCTTCCTGTTATTCTTTTTGTCTTCTTTACAGCAATCAGTAGTATAAACGTAAGGAATTCTTTTGCCCATAATGGAAATTGTGCTTCTCCACTTTTTGGCGTTTCTAAGAGCTCCCTCTCCCTTCTCTGCAATGAACTCAACCGGAAGGGTGGGTTTGAGGAGCTCCACCCCGGCAGAAAGGGTTATGTTCCTGTTCTCACAGACGTATTGATAAAAGAGAGCTCTCATATCTTCAGTAAACTTTATAATCTCCTCCCACGGGCCTATGAGAAACAGGTCATCTCCACCGGAGAAGACACTGTAAATGTTTTTGTATTCAGTTTTAATTAGCTTCTCTTTTATAACTTCAGTGAAGAAATAGTCCAGCATACGGCTCAAGGCTGCAAAGCGGGAAATTGACAGAAGCGGAATTTTTTTGCCTTCTTTCTCGTAAGTTGCGAAACCTGAAATGAAAATAAAGCCCAATCTGTCAACATCTGCTTTCAGAACACCGAGAAAGGGCTTCCCAAATAGTTTTCCATCTTCTTCTCTTAAAGATTCCAAAGCAATATGACCAAAAGTTTTTGGGATTCCAGTGAGTTTTAAAAGGCTTTGGTCTTCTTTGAGAATTTTTTCATCTTTATACTCTTTCTCAATTACACTTAATTTCAAGGGGTATTTCTCTAAATACTCTCTAATTTCTTCTTCTGTAATAATCGGTATGTAATTCTCAATGAACCTGACCGGCAGTCCATCAAGGTTTGAAGCGTCAAGAGAAATTAAAAGTTTATTGTCATCTAATTCTTTATACTTTTCTTTCAAATCATCTTCGTTTTTTATCAGTTCAACATCCGGGAAAGGAAACCAATCGTCATTTCCAAAATTTAGAAGAGCATATTTTGCCTTAGGCAAATCTTTCCCTTTTTCTATGAGCCAATAACAAAACTTACATACCGGTGTATCCTCTTTTTTCTTATATACAGGTCTAACGCCACAGATGTGGCAGACGCCTCCGCTTTCAGAAACCTTCTGTGCGTAATCTCTGGAGACAAAAAGGTTAAAGTCTTCAGAGTCAAAGAGCTTGAATCTCGCCTCTGTTTCTGCCTCGTGGAGCTCCCCCAACTTCCTCTGAAAGTTCTCAAGCTTTAAGTCGTTCTCTGTAAGGTAAACGCAGGCGATCTTTATCTTTATCTGACCGTAGAACTTTTCAAGGAGAGCTCTTTTAATTTCTCTTTTTACTTTCTCTATTCTCTCCTCAGCATCGCTGTATTTAGGTAGTAAAAGCAGTGCCTTTCCACCGGCGTTGAGGAAAACAACAGAGGAGTTCACACGGAAAGCCTCAATGAACTTTCTGATAACGCTTTCAAGGGCAAGAGAAACCATAAAAGAACGAGCCCTGAGGATTTTTGAAGCCCACTTTTTCGTCTCTTTTGACTTCTGAAAAATGAAACTCTGAATACCGGAAAAATCAACGCTTAAAAGAATGAATTTTTTATCGTTATTAGAAGTTAGATTGTCGTATCCTTCTACCTCGTGATAAGCTTTTAGAGCCGTTGCTATTGCAGCAGAAGTAAACAGGTGGTCTGCAAGTGGAATATCTGGAACAGAAAAACCTTTCATACTGTAAGTATTTGAAGGGACTGCCCAGAGATAGCGAAGAAGAAGAAATTTCAACGCTTCAAAGTTCTGGTTAAATAGTCCTTTCCTTTTTTCTATCTTCTCCTTAAAGGAACTCCAATCACCTAAGAATTTGTCATACAAATCCTCGTAGGCTTTCTCTATTTCTGTTTTCTTAACCTCATCTTTTGGAAAAGCAGTATCTACACTTAAAGCACAGGGAATATAGCTTTTCCTGACAAATCGGGATTTTGAAGCTCCGCTTTCCCGCCCTTCTTCCTGAACATTTTTAGCTATTTCATCTATACTTTTGCAGTTTACCTCCATAAATATCGGGAAAAGTGGCCTGTATTCATTCTGATCTTCATCTAAATTCTCTAAAACATCTACTCTATCATGACCGGAGCTTAGCTGGTCAGCTTTTTTGACTATTTCAACGTCATTTTCAAACTCTTTACCGTTAAAAGGAACATCTCTATTACAAATTTCCTTATGGCATTCGCTGGTTCTAATATCGTTTTTACCGCCACAATGGTGCCTTGCGGCGATTTCTCTAACGTAATCAACATCAACTCCAAACGCTTCTTTCAGGAAATCTCCGTTCTCTCTTATGAACTGATCTGTAAAACACTGGTGGGCTTTATTTTCTTCACCCTTTTTTGCTCTCCTTACAAACTTTCCGATATCGTGGAGGAGAGCTCCCAGCGTTATCTGGTTCAGTTTGTTTTTGTCAGGGTATCTTCTCTCCAACTTTTCCCTGCCTCCCGGTATAAATCTTAAAACATCTCCGCAGGCCTCTTCAAGAGGCGATTTCAAAGCTCTATACTTATTAAACGTATTTTTACCAGATTTTCTGACGAGGTGGTGTTGAAAAGTTTGATGGAGCTCCGTCTAAAAACCGCGGTAGAAAAAACCTGCAAAGACAAACCCTGCCTGTGGAGTTTCAGCGTAAAGAGGGTTAAGGAGAGAAAAGGGATTGACTTGGGCATAAAAGCAGGGAAAAACAGAAGACCGGGAATAACAACAGGGAACCAATACATCTACAGGATTGTATTTCTAACAACCAAAAACAACGGCCAGCCGAAAGTTGACCTGAGCTACTGCAGAAAGAAAGAGAAACTGTGCAGCGAAGTGGAGTGGGTGAATTACCCAAGAGTATTTATAACGAAATCCGGCAAAAGAGTCTTCCGATTTCCTAAAGAGGACTTCTTAGACGCAGAAAAACCGTTAGCTGAGTTCTGCTCTGACTGTGATAGAGAAATTTTTTACTCTCTAAAAGAGGTTTTACCGAATGAGCCTTAAAGAGAAACTGTGTAAAGACGGAGAAATTGCAGAAGTTGTAAAAGATGTAAGCAGGTTAATTGCTAAAAATTTCTGGTCGGTAGTTGAATCTTTTGAGGAGCTTGAGTCTGAAGTTGCAGTTGTTCTGCTTGAGAAAAAGCCCAATCTATGTAAAAAAGGAGAAATTAATCTTTCTCTACTGAGTATGGTTGTCAGGAATGCTCTTATAGATAAGTTTTTCCGCTCTAAAAAGCTGAACGAACTGGCTTTTTCCGAGTTTGAGGAAGAGGGAAGCAGTTTTGATGCAGTGGATAAGAAGGAGCTCCCGCCCCTTTCCCTCATAAACGTTAACGAGGCAATCAGAAAGGTTAAAGAGACCCTCAGCGAAAGCGAAATTGAAACACTCTGCTACTACCTTTACTCGGTTCTCTACAGAAAGGAGGAAAATCCGTTTTTAAAGGAAAAGAGCAAAGACGCAAAATACAAGGCCTGGAGCAGGCTGAAGCCTAAAATTTCTGAAATCCTCTCTCCCTTTGACTTTTCCGAAGAGGAGATGAAGCTGTTTGCCCGTAATTTCCTGTCAGAATTTCTAAGGAAAACCCGTTCTAATTAGCGGAGGTGGAGCTTGAAAATCCCTTCCTTACCTCAGTTTTTAAAGGAATATGAAACGATGCTTAGCGAACTCTCTCAGGTTCCTTTAGATAGGAAAACTGTAGCTTTTGATATAGAAGAGGGAAGCGTTTACAAAATTGATAGGGATGGAGCTCCCCTCTGGCTCCTCGTTGTTGAGAAAGACAGAGGCTACTGCCTTGTTTCTCCTATGACCTTTATGTGGGAGCTTGCAACGAAAAACGATTTTTTAGTTGAGTTTCCCCACATCTTAAGGGAAAATTGGATAGTTGAGCTTGACCTCTCTTCAGACGTTCCGGAAGATGTTTTAAAAGGAGCTGTTTACGAGGGAAAACTGAAAAAAGAAGACTTTGAAACTGTAAAGAGAGCCCTTTTAGAGGGAGCTCCCCTTCCCCGAGAGAGAACCGGAAGAGGCTACGAAGACGAAATCCACAGAGAGTTTAAAAAGATAGAATACCAGCGCCACAGGTGGCTCTACGAGAGCCTTCTCTCATCTTTAGATGAAGAAGAAGCTGGCTACCTTGAAGAGGAAGTTTACGGTCAACTTATGGAACTGGCAGAGGAGCTCCCTGCCGCTTCAAGCGAGAAAAACGTTATAAAACTTCCCTTTGGAGAGGTAGTTTTAGACAGGGAAAACAGAGAAGCCGCCGTGATATTCAGCGAGGAGCTCCAGGGAAAAGAGGGAGAGCTCTACATAGAGGCAAACGGAAAAAGAGTTCCCCTTTATAAAGGAGAGCTTAACGATTTTGAACTGAAAAACTTAGACCCCGAAATGTTTAAACTGTTTGAACACTTAAAATTGGAGCTGAAAAATGAGCAGAACCCTTAAAAAACTACTTGAAAACGGGAAAACTTCGCTTGCAGTAAGCTATCTAAAAGGATTTGAAAAGGGAGAAGCAGAAATAGATAGAGAAACACTCGTTTATGCCCTTAAAAACCCAGACCATAAAGTTAAATACTTTGCCGTTAAAAGTGCGTATAAAAGACTTTCAGAAAGTGAATTTAAAAAACTTCTTAAAGAGGCATTCGGTGTTGAAGCTGAATCTTCTCCGGTAGAGTTTCAGTTTCCGGTTGTAAACGGAAACAGCGGAGAGATTGCAAAAGGAATTGCTCTTTTGGTTAACGAAAAACAGGGAGGAAAAGTTTTTCAAGTAGAGGAGTTAACGGGAAAAGGCGTTCTTGTCTTCTTTGACAGAGAGTTCAGCGGAGACTCCTTTCAGGCTCCGCTGGCCTATGCACTTCTCTACGGGGAGCTCCCCGAAAACCTTTTACTTTCAGGAAAGCTCTACGGGGAAAACTTCTCTGCAGACCACATGAAAGAAAAAGAAGAGATAGCCAGAAAACAGGGAAAAACGCTGATAGGAAAAGGAAACATCAGGAAGTTGGGAGATTTCCTTAAAGGTGAAAAAACGGAAATTCCTCTGTTCATAGGAACCGGAGAGAAAGAGAGTTTAAAGCAACCCTTTGAGCTCCTCTGCAGAACTGTAAACTTTGAACCGGTTGAGGGATACGCTGATAAGGAGCTCCTCATCTTTCAGCTTCCGCCAATTCTTCCCTCAGAAAACTGGCTTCCCTTGTTTGAAAAATTCCAGAAACGAGTTTTAGAAATTAAAGAGAAAATTCCTTTTCCAATTTCACTGCACATAGCCCTCAAAACTCCCATAACATTCTCTTTTGGCGCTGGAATAGTTATAGGAACAGGAAAACTGCCGGTTGCACTCTACCACTTTGAAAACGGGAAATACCACAGAGTTATAGACCTTACAGAAGACAGCAGGCAGATAAAGAGGAGGAGGCGGGAGCTCCTCTACATTGAAATTGTTTCTGAAGCGGGAAAAGAGACGGACACGGCAGTTGTTGCTCTTCAGGTTGCCTCACACGAAACAAGGAGAAAGGGAGAAGAGCTGGCAGAAAAGTTCAACGGAGATTTCTTCTACATACACGCACCGGAGCTAAAGGGAGGAGTTCCTTTAAGCGAAAACTGGACTGAGATTGTTGCGGAGCTCTACGAGGCAATGAACAGAGTTTACGACAGAGGATACAGAAAATTCCACCTGATAATGAGCGTTCCAAACCCGATAGCTTTTGCTCTTGGAATGGCCGTTGGAAACTACTGGGACATAGAGGTCTGGAGCTACTTTAAAGAGCTAAAAGATTACAGACCCGTTTTCAACGCCGGAGAAATTCCCAACATATAAGGCATTTTCTACTAAAATCCCAATTTTTCTTGTTTTTTTAATTCAGATAAAACTTATTTTTCAGATATATATTCCCATTCAAAGTGTAAAGTAATATAAGGATCGTATTGCTCCAAGCAGTTATAAACAACTTCTTGAACCTTATCCCAGATATTCCAACTGAACGGTTTATCTGAAAGTATCAAGAAGTTAAAATCTGCTCCTGTATCTAAATCTATCAGATCAAGCTTTATATGACCCTTTAGTTCTTTATCCTTGTTAATACATTCCTGAACCTCTTTCAGTAGGTCAATCTTTGTAATTTCTTTCAGCATATCTTTCAACTTCTTTTATTAGCCGTTCTATAAGTTGAATATATTTCTCTACCTTCCCTTTTGGAACTTTTACAGGGTCGTAATCATCTCTCTCTCGTCTGGAAATCTCTTACTCAGATGTCTTTCTTCTCTTGTAAGCTCAAATATTCCTCTTAAGCTTCGAAACTGATGATTTCTGATTCTAACTGCAATCCCTTCACTTTTTCAGGGCATTTCAACAAAAGTAAATGAAATAACAGAGTATCTAAAAGAATCATAGTCGCAATCCCTTCACTTTTTCAGGGCATTTCAACAGTCACCTATCGTAAACCTTTGAAATAACTGGTATTCATTTTTAACCGAAAAGTAATACCCTTGTGTTTCAAGGGCTTTTACATTCTCGGCAGATTTGCCCTTTTAAAGGGATTCCCTATTCAGTTTTCAAGGAACTCTACCAAGAATAGTTTACCAAAAATCAGATGATTCCGTCAATAGGCGAATAAGGTTTACCAATCCGAATTATTCTCTTATAACTCCTTTCGTCTAAAGGGTAAATATAAACTTTTCCGTAGCGGGAAACCTTTCTGGCTTCAAGAATTATTCTGGTTAAAGCCGATGGAACAGCCTCTATTTCAAAAACACTTAACTGAGCTCTGAAGCCGAACTGAGATAAAAACTTAGAAAATCGGTTCCTTACATAGCCATCTTCCAAATCGTAAATAATCAGGTATTTCTTGAATCTGCCGATTTTTATCTGCAAATCCAAATCATCTTCTATTAAGCTCAGGTATTTAAACCGGAGAAGTCTGGATTTTTGGTTAAAGAAGAGTTCTAATAGCTCCTTAAAACTTTTTTCGGCATCCCTAATACCAAGGGAAAATCGGATAATATATTTTCCTGAAAATTTACTGATTGGATAAAGAAAAACCCTGTCAAACTCTCCAACAGCCAATCTTCTCAGGTTAAATGACACAAGTTCAACAAGAGTTTCAGGAAAAATGGAAACCTCAAAACAGCTGTATTGGACACGCTCTCCGTATCTTAGTAAATATTCAGCAACTTCAAGTCTTCTTCTGTCGTCTTCTATGTCGTAAGTAATAACAAAGTTCACGGCTTCCTCAGAGAATCTTTTAGGAACTGCAAGAATTCCAGAGAAGTTTCAGATATTTTTCTGTCTATTTCAAAGTTAACAATTAATCTCAGTAAAGATTTAAGTTTAGAACTTTCAACTTTTACGCCTTTTGTGGTTTGCAGGAAGTCTTTTTCTTCAAAAAATCCGCTGTTAAATAGTTCTATAACGAAGTCGGCTATTTGTGGTCTTATGGGCTCTATGATGTCTGACGAGAGGGCGGCGTGGACTCCCCGACGGATGTGGAAAAAGCCTAAATAAGGGTCTAACCCGGTGGAAATGACTGCCGCCGTCAAAAGTGAGTAGAAAACTGTAAATGTAAGGCTTAAAACGGCGTTTATCGGATCTGGCGGCGGGTAGTATTCTCTCCCTTTAAACGGGAAAGGGCTTCTGTTTTTCCTTGAAATGAAGTCGTAGAGGATTTTCCCTAATCTGCCGTCTATTCCTAAAAGAACTTCAGGTTTTTTGGCAGACTTTATCTTTTTTCTGATTTCAGGGTAAGAAGAACCCGTTATTTCTTCAAGTTTTGAGAGTTTGAGGTTAAGGAGCTCCCTTATCATATTCACCGAAAATTCGGCATCTGCAAACTTTTCATACTGTTTTGCTCTTAAAGTGGCGGTGGAGCTCCCTACAACCTCGGGCAGAACAACAGATGAGACTTTTCCAAACTGATTAACGAGGAAAACCGGCCTTTTATGGCTTGAGAGGAACCTGAGTGCAGGAACTGTAATCTCAACTCCCGGAAAGAGAACTAAATACTCTATAACCCCTAAAGGAATTCTCTTTATCCCCTCTTCTGTTTTAACAGTTAAGGAATTTCCAGATTTGCCTACTTCAGCTCCGTAAGTTGCAACGTATATCGGTCTTCTCAACCCCTTTTCCCCAACTCTTTTTGTCAATTCTATAAAACGGAAAAACACAGAGATTTCAGACCTTTAGAAAAACCTGTCAGAAAAACCAGCCTTTTCCCGTTTTTAAGTAGTGAGAAAGCAAAAAGGAGGGAGAAGATGAAGTGGCTGATTCTCTTTCTGCTGCTCTTCGGAGCCGGTGGAAGGAAAGACTACTAAACAAAAAGGAGGAGAGTGATGAACCTCTTTAAAGCTGCCGCTATCCACAGAGCTCTCTTAACCTTTAAGGGAAAAGAGGCCGAAAGCCTTCACAGAAGAACAAAAACAAAAGCCGTGGCATCAGTCCACGGAAAACCTCTCTCCGGCTCAGGGCCAACGGCCTCGGCTCTTCACGGAGAGAGGGAGCTCCCTTCTTCAATAACAGCAGTAGGAGCCGTTCACTGGAGGTGAAGTTGAGCTTGGAAGACATTGTTCTTTACAGTGCTCTTTTACTTATTCTTCTCTTCATAGCTTTTCCACCAAAGTTTGGATTCCTATCAAGGTTTTTGGAGAGGAGAAAACGGAAAAAGATGGAGAAAAGGGCTGTTAAACTTGCAGAAAAGAACACACGGGTAATTTATAGCGATTTAAACTACTACATAGTTGGTCAGGAGACCGCAAAAAGAATTATAAGCAGAACGGTTGGGGAGTTTTTAGCAAGGCCTTTTAAAACTAAGCCGTTAGTTATGCTCTTTGTAGGAGAAACTGGAACGGGGAAAACGGAATCTGTAAAAGTTCTCGGAAGAACGCTCTCAACTGCCGGCTATCAGTTCTTCAGAATCAACTGCGAGAGGATTCAGGATAGGTATGAGGTTTCAAGCTACTTTGGAGCTCCCCGGGGCTACATCGGTTCAGACTCCGTTCCCCCTCTAATTCAAAAAGTTGCAGAGAGCAGAGGAAATCTCCTGCTCCTTTTAGACGAATTTGAAAAGGCACATCCGGACTTTAGAACGGCCTTCCTTTCGGTTATGGACGAGGGAGTCATTCAGTTTGCAACAACGGGGGAGCTCCTGCCGATGTACAACTCAGTAATAGTTCTAACCTCAAATGCATTAAGGGAAGAGGTTAGAGAACTCTCTAAACTCTCTCCGGTTGAAGCTCTTTTAGAGACAAAGAGGCTCCTTGAGGGAAAGTTTCCGCCAGAATTCCTGGGCAGGGTTCAGACAGTTGTTCCATTCTTTCCCCTTACAAGAGAGGAGTTTTTAGTGATAATGGAGAGAGCTCTCTACGAATCCGGTTTCAAGCTCACAGAAGACCAGTTGGAAACACTCTACCTCTACTTTAAAGAGAAAGGAGTTCTACAGCGGGGCGCACGGGAAGTGATAAACGTAATAAAAACATACAGGCTCTTTCCGGAGGAGCTCCAAAAAGCACTCTCCTCCAGAAAACCTGCCAGAATTCCGTTCAGATAGAAGCCCTTACAAACTTGATTGTATTCCAGGGAGCTCCATAGATTAATTAAGCAAGATAACTCTCAACACTGAATGGGAGCAAAGAAAAATGGCACAGTTAACAAAAATAAGCAAAGAGGAAGTCCTCCAGAAACTCAGAGAACTTAAACCTTATCTTCAAAGAGAGTTTGGGATAAAAGAAATAGGAATCTTCGGCTCTGTTGTAAGGAACGAACAGAGACCAGATAGCGACATAGACATACTAATTGATTACGACATAAACAATCTTGAAAACCTTGATTTTCTTGGCCTCAAAGTATTCCTTGAAGACATTTTTGGCAGGAAAGTTGACCTTGTATCCAAAAAAACCCTTAAAGGGAAAGTAGGAATATTAATACTGAAAGAGGTAATTTATGCATAGAGAATGAACTCACTACATAGACGATATTCTATACAAAATCTCCTTAATCTGGGAATTTATCAAAGGATATAGCTATAAAGATTTTCTTGAAGACACAAAAACCCAATATGCAGTTATATATGCACTTCAGAACATAGGAGAAGCTGTTAAACATATCCCCGAATGGATAAAAGAAGAATATCCCTCTATCCCCTGGTGAAAAATTGCCGGATTTAGAGACATAACAGCTCATAAGTATTTTGATATTGATGTTAACATAATCTGGGTCATATTGGAAAAAGAGCTGGACAATCTGGAAAAAGAAATACATAAGTTAAAGAAAAGTATAGAACAATTTTAAAGAATCAAATCAGAAACATCTAAACATATCCCGGTGGAAGATTACTGCTTTCAACAATTTCCCCATATATGAATACGGAAGTATTAGCCGGGAAACAAATTAAAACACCTGCCAAAACTGGAAAAGGAAATCCAATAAAATCTAAACCTATATCAAAAAACTCTTAACAGAGCAAAAGTAAAACTCTATTTGCCACAATCCCTTCCACTTTTTAGGGCATTTCAACTTGACTTTAACACAGGAGCGGCAAGAAACTTAGGAGAAGTTGCGTCGCAATCCCTTCCACTTTTTAGGGCATTTCAACGATAGAGAAATTGGAGGCGGAGCTGAAAAGAGCTAAAGCCCTTATGGTCGCAATCCCTTCCACTTTTTAGGGCATTTCAACAGCGAAAAAATAAATTCATTGAAATACAAGTCTCTCAAAACTTGAGATTTATATATAAAACTAAAATACCCTGCGTTACAAGGTTTTCCTCAATACAGTTTCTAAAGCCTTGAGAATCACAAGTTTAAATATTGGTGTTTTAGAATACCATAAAAGCCCTTGCTACAACTCCTATTCAACTTTCAAAGACCAAGTGCATTCGCATATATTATACACAATTTCCTCAAAGGAAGAAATCTAAAATTATTTCTGCAGTTTTTCCTAATCTTACAGTTTTCTTAACGCTTCTGCTATCAAGGGGATATATGTAAACCTTATCCGAAGTTTCTCTTATTATTTGCTTTATCCTGGTTATCAGAATACTGCTTGCCTCTTAGTTCAATCTCAAAGACACTATATTGTGTTCTTATTCCATAGTCATATAAAACTCTCATAACTTTTGCTCTTCTCTTAGCAGAACTTCTACGCTCCTCGTAGGAATCATCAAGAACACAAATATCGTAAATAACAACAAATCTGTTAATTCGCTTTGGTAAACTCATAATATCAAACTCAAACTACTATTACCTTCAGTATCTCTCTTTCCTAACTTTCTCACAAATGGAACAGCAAACTTTGATAAAGGAAAAATGTAAATTTTGTCTTCGTCTTTATCTATGATCTTACTTAGTCGGGAAAGCAGAGATTCCAGCTCCTGAGAGGAAATATCTATTTCAAAACAGCTGAACTGAACTCTTTTACCACAATCGTTTAGAAGTTTTATCACTTTTTCTCGTCTGTTATCGTCGCAGATATCGTAAGTTACCAAATACCTCATCTTTTAACTTCCTTTTTAAGCCAGCTGAGGAAGTCTAAAACAGAATCAATAAACAGATTCTCTTTGCCGTGAATGACTACGTCTGTATAGAGTTTTAAAAAGGTTTTAAGTGCTTTGTTTTTCAGGTAAAAGCCGGATTTATCGGTAGAAAAGTCTTCTTCAGAAAAGAAACCATCGTTAAGAGTGTTAAAGACAAATTCAGCAAGCCTTGGCCTTACAATTTCCATAACGTCGGAACAAAGGGCAGCGTGTTTTCCTCTCTTTACGTGGAAAAATCCCAAATAGGGATCAAACCCAAAGGCCAAAACTACGGGATGCATTAGAGAATAGAAAATGGAAAAACTCAGGCTAAGCAGGGCATTAACAGGATCAGGAGGTGGATAGTAATCTCTCTTTTCAAAGGAAAAAGGACTTTCGTTAAATTTGGAAAGCTTATCGTAAAGAAATTTACTTATATTTCCATCAATACCCAAAAGGCTCTGATTACTATCTGCAGAATTTAGAGATATCAGTATTTTGTCTTTCCAATCTTCAAAATTCTCTGCCCTTAAACCACGGGATGCGTATAAATTGTTAACTACTACTTCCAGAACTTCAAGTTTCCTTTTCAAGAGCTCTTTTGTAATTCTGGTTTTTGTCTCTCCATCTGTAAAGGCCTTATACTGTTCCACTCTCAGGTTGTTGTCGCTTCCAAAGAATTCAGGGCAAACTATACTAACAAGCCGGCCGTACCTGTTGAGGAGAAAAATAAATTTCCCGCGGGACGACAGAAGTCTAATCGCAGGAATAGTTATGTTTACGTTTCCGAATAGAAAAACATGCTTGATAATCCCGATTGGAATTCTTTTTCTCTCCTCTTTTATATCAATTATCAGAACATTCCCTTTTCTGGAAATTGAAGTTCCTGGTGTTGTTATAAACAGGAACCCTTTCAACCTTTTCCCCAAAAAGCTGTTCACAAGAACGGGAAAGGGGGAGCTCCCCCTCCAATTTAAAATTTACCTGCTAATTGGTTGTTCCGCCGTCATTTTTCTCAACTCTTTCAGTTATGAGTTTTTTCAGCTTGTCCGTTATTCCTTCCTGAGAGGGCTGCTGCTCCCCTGCCGGCTCTTCAACAAGCTGAACGTCTTTTATGATGCCTTTTGACTTGAGGAGCTCCACAACCTCTTTTCCAAATGAAACAGGTCTTCCCTGAGGATCTATGAAGATGTGCTGGGTAAATCCAACTGCCAGAACAACGTCGTCTCTTAAAACTCTGTAGTCAAACCTGATTCCCCTGGTTCCTATGTTCGTTATTGCAGTTTCAAGGGTTATGAGGTCGTCGTAAACAACAGGAGCGACGTACCTGCAGGCGGCCTCTACAACGGGCATGAGGATTTGTTTCTGCTGGAGTATCTGTCTGTATTCAATTCCTAAGGCCCTGAAGAGCTCTGTTCTTCCTCTTTCAAAGAGCTCAAAGAACCTTGAGTAATACATAACGCCGTAGGCATCTACTTCTGCCATTGAAACCCTGTATGGCATACTTCCAACTATTACCTGGGGTTGCTCCTGATTCTGTCCCTCCTTTTTCTCTTCAGCCATTATTTCCCTCCGTAGTATTCCTGAAGTGGTTTAACGTCTAAATTAGCTCTCCTCATGGACTCTATTGCCATAACGGCAGCCTGAGCCCCGCGGACCGTTGTGTAGTAGGGTATCTTGTAGTTAACGGCCAAACGCCTTATGCTGTAGGCGTCTTTCTTTGATTTTGTTCCTGTTGGAGTGTTGATAATGAGGCATATTTCTCCATTCTTGATAAGGTCTCCGATGTTTGGCCTTCTCCCCTCCTGAATTTTGTAAACAAGCTCAACGGGAACTCCTTTCTCCTTTAAGAACTTATACGTTCCCTCAGTAGAGACTATTTTAAAGCCCATATCGGCAAGCTTCTTGGCAATTCCAAAAATTTTGGGCTTGTCTTTGTCTTTAACGCTTATGAAAACCTTACCGCAGGAAGGGTCTAAAGGAAGCCTTGAGCCGGCTGCCAATTGTGCCTTGTAGAAGGCTATTCCCAAATCTTTATCTATTCCCATAACCTCGCCGGTTGACTTCATCTCCGGGCCTAAAACCGGGTCAACTTCCGGGAACCGGTCAAAGGGAAATACCGCCTCCTTAACGGAGTAGTATTCTGGCTCTACCTCTTTAACGCCAAGCTCTCTGAGTTTTTTACCCATTGCAACTTTTGTTGCTATTTTTGCAAGTGGAATTCCTGTCGCTTTGCTGACGAAGGGAACTGTTCTTGAAGCCCTGGGGTTAACCTCAATGATGTAGATTTCGCCATCTTTAACGGCAAACTGGATGTTTATGAGGCCTTTTACGTTCAGCTCAAGGGCGATTTTCCTGGTTATCTCTTTAATCTCCTCAACTATCTCTTTGGGAACTGAGAAGGTTGGAAGAACGCAGGCGCTGTCTCCCGAGTGAATTCCCGCTTCCTCTATGTGTTCCATAACACCGCCGATTATTACATCTTCTCCATCGGCAACGGCATCTACGTCAAACTCAACGGCGTCTTCAAGGAACTTGTCTATGAGGACGGGCTTTTCCTCTGAAACTTCAACGGCCTCTGCCATGTACTGGCGGAGCTCCTCCATTGAGTAGACAATCCTCATAGCCCTTCCGCCTAAAACGTATGAAGGCCTCATGAGAACGGGAAAGCCAATCTCCTCGGCAATTTTCTCGGCCTCTTCTAAAGAGCGGGCAATTCCGGATGGTGGCTGTTTCAGGTTGAGTTTTTGAAGGAGCTCCCTGAACCTTTCCCTGTCTTCGGCTATGTCAATACTTTCAGATGAGGTTCCCAATATCTTAACTCCCGCTTTTTCAAGGGGAACGGAGAGTTTAAGAGGAGTTTGACCTCCAAACTGGACGACAACGCCTAAAGGCTTCTCTTTCTCAACGATGTTAAGGGCATCTTCAAAAGTTAACGGCTCAAAGAAGAGCTTGTCTGACGTGTCGTAGTCTGTTGAAACGGTTTCGGGGTTGCAGTTAACCATGTGGGCTTCATAGCCGAGCTCCCTTAAAGCCCAAACAGAGTGAACGCAGCAGTAGTCAAACTCAATTCCCTGACCGATTCTGTTAGGGCCGGAACCGAAAACAATGACTTTTTCCTTCTTACTGGGGTTCGCCTCACACTCCCTTCCGTCGTAAGTTGAGTAGTAGTAAGGGGTGTAGGCCTCAAACTCTCCGGCACACGTATCAACCGTTTTGTAGAGAACGGGAGAAATCTGTTTTCTCTTCTCTCTGACCTTATCTTCTTTTGTTCCTAAAAGGTTTGCAATTTCCCTGTCTGAGAAGCCCCACTTTTTAGCCCACCTGATTAAATCTTCCGGAACAGTCTCAATCGTGTGTTTTTTAAGCTCTTCCTCAACTTCAACAAGCTGTTTTATGTTGTTCAGGAACCACTTATCTATTTTTGATAGGTCATAGAGTTTGTCTAAATCCCAGTTTCGCCTGAAGGCCTCGGCTATATACCAGACTCTATCGGCGTTTGGAACGGCAATTCTTGACTCAAGCTCGTCGTCTGAGAGCTCGGAGGCTCCTTTCAGGGTCAGGCCGTAGCGGCCAATCTCTAAAGAGCGAATTGCCTTGTTTAAGGCCTCTTTAAAGGTTCTTCCTATTGCCATTACCTCGCCGACAGACTTCATTCGGGTTGTAAGGGTCGGGTCGGCTTCGGGGAATTTCTCAAAAGCCCAGCGGGGGAACTTGACGACACAGTAGTCTATCGCAGGCTCAAATGAGGCTGGTGTTTTCTTCGTAATGTCGTTTGGAAGCTCGTCTAACGTGTAGCCAACGGCCAGCTTGGCTGCGATTTTTGCAATGGGGAAACCTGTTGCTTTAGAGGCAAGGGCAGATGAACGGGAGACCCTTGGGTTCATCTCTATGACAATTATCCGTCCGTTTTCGGGGTTGACGGCAAACTGGACGTTTGAACCTCCCGTTTCAACACCGATTTCCCTTATGATGGCAATGGCGGCGTCCCTTAAGAGCTGGTACTCCTTATCTGTAAGGGTTTGAGCCGGAGCAACAGTTATTGAGTCTCCGGTGTGAACTCCCATAGGGTCAAAGTTCTCTATTGAACAGATGATTACAACATTGTCGTTGAGGTCTCTCATCACCTCAAGCTCAAACTCCTTCCACCCTAAAACGCTCTCCTCAATGAGAACCTCGTTTATTGGAGAGGCGTCTAATCCCCTCTTTACTATCTCTTTAAACTCCTCCCTGTTGTAGGCTACGCCGCCTCCCTCTCCGCCTAAAGTAAAGGCCGGCCTTATGATTGCAGGAAGGCCAACGTAGTCAAGAACGTCCATAGCCTCCTCTAAGGAGTGGGCAAGGCCGCTCCGGGGAACTTCTAAACCGATTTTCAGCATCGCCTCTTTGAAGAGCTCCCTGTCTTCCGCCTTCTTTATCGCCTCTATCTTTGCTCCTATCAGCTCAACGCCGAACCTGTCTAAGATGCCGGCCTCGTGGAGCTCCACAGCCAGATTAAGGGCCGTCTGACCTCCAACAGTGGGAAGGAGGGCGTCCGGCCTTTCCTTCTCAATAATCTTTTCAAGGGCTTCAACAGTTAGTGGCTCTATGTAGGTTCTGTCTGCAATATCGGGGTCTGTCATTATGGTTGCTGGATTTGAGTTTACAAGAACTACCTGATAACCCTCTTCTTTTAAAGCCTTGCAGGCTTGGGTTCCTGAGTAGTCAAACTCTGCGGCCTGACCTATTCGGATTGGACCTGAGCCGATTATCAGAATCTTCTTAAGGTCTTCCCTCTTTGGCAAAGGAGCCTCCTGGAAAAATTTGGTCTAATTTTATCCCAAACCTTTTGGAGAAGTGAGTTGAAAATAGCGATAACTGGAACTCCCGGAACGGGAAAGAGCACAGTGGGGGAAATACTCTCAAAGAGGTTGGGAATTCCCCTCTACAATCTCAGTGAGCTAATAAAGGAAAAAGGGCTCTACACAGAGTTTGACGAAAAGAGAGATGCCTACGTTGTAGATGTAGATAAACTGCGGGAGTTTTTCAAAGGTAAGGAGAACTTCATAGCAGAGGGGCTGGTTGCCCATTACATTCCGGCAGACCTGATAGTTGTTTTGAGGGCAAGGCCTGAAGTGATTGTTAAAAGGCTGAAACCCCGAGGATACTCAGAGGAAAAGCTGAAAGAAAACGCAGAGGCTGAAAGGCTGGCAGTTATTGCAACGGAAGTTTTTGAGAGCAATTCAAACTGGAAAATTGCCCACATAGACACAACAAACAGAACCCCTGAAGAGGTTGCAGAGCTCATTGAAAGAGCACTAAAGGGAGAGGAGGTTTTTGACGAAGTTGACTGGCTGGAAGACGAGACAGATTGCTATTAAGGCTCTCTGTGCCTTTGAGAATGATAAGAAGCTGAGGGAACACTTAGAACCTCTGATAAAAGAGTTCAAGCCTGTTGATAGGGCATTTATAAGGGAACTTGTTTCTGGAACCGTTCGCTACCTCAAACTCCTTGACTTCTGTATAGAAAAAGCTACAGGGAAAAAGCTAAAAAGACAGCTCTGTGCAGTAAGGAACGCCCTTAGGCTTGTTGCTTATCAGTTGATGTTTACGGGAGTTCCCGAATACGCAGCTATAAATGAAACCGTTGAGGCCGTTAAGAGGCTTGCAGGGAGAAAGCCGGCAGGGTTCGTAAATGCGGTTTCCAGAAGGCTGATAGGTTTTGACTGTAAGAAAAAGGTTGGGAGGATAAAGGATTTTTATAAAAGGATTTCTACACTTTACTCCTTTGAAACCTGGATGGTTAAGCGGTGGCACAGGTTTTACGGAGATGAGCTCCTTCCCCTTTTAGATTCCCTCAACAAGGTTGCGCCACTTTTTGTTCGGGTAAACCTCTTAAAAACAACAGCAGAAGAGCTCCTTAAACTCTTTCAGGAAAACGGAATAGAGGTAGAACCCCATCCGTTTATTCCCCACATGGTAAGGGTTAAGGGAAGGGTGGTTGTTGAGGAGCTCCCCGGCTTCAAAGAGGGTCTTTTCTACGTTCAGGATCCTGCCTCTTACATGGCCGCATACCTCTTAAACCCAAAACCGGGAGAGTTGATATTAGACGTTGGAGCAGCCCCTGGGGGTAAGACAACAGCAATAGCCTCGCTAACAAAAGACAGAGCAAGAGTTGTTGCAGTTGACGTAAGCAGAGAAAGGATGGAGCTCCTCAAATTAAACTGCAGAAGGCTGGGAATAGAAAACGTTGAACCGATAATTACAGACATACGAAGAGACGATTCCTTCAGAGAAAAGTTCCACAGGAGCTTTGATAGAATCCTGATAGACGCCCCCTGTAGCGCAACGGGAGTTATAAGGAGACATCCTGAAGGAAAGTGGAACAAGAGCATGGAGCTGATAAGGCACAATCAGAGGATACAAAGGGAGCTGCTTCTATCTGCAAAAGATCTGCTGAAGCCGGGAGGCGTTATTGTCTACAGCGTTTGCTCTTTAGAGAAAGAAGAGGGAGAGGAAAATAGGAAGTTTGCTAAAAAGATGGGATTTAAAACAGCAGAGTTTGAGAAGATACCTGAACCTTTAAAGGAGAGGGCAAGAGGCGGGGAGCTTCGTCTCTTTCCCCACAGGGATAACACAGACGGCTTCTACTACGCTGCCTTCAGGGTTTAGAGATGCAAGAGGAAAAGATAAGCAGAACTGTTTTGCTAAAGCTGATTGAAGCTCTGATGAAAGAGGAAAACCTTGATACAGTAACCAGAATTATCTCGGCAGATCCCCACCTTACCGCCAAATTACTAACGTTTGTAAACTCTGCTTACTGCAACCTCAGAAGGGAAATACACTCGGTAGAGGACGCAGTGGCCTACATAGGCTACAGAAAACTTAAGGAGATAGCTTTCGCCCTTTTACTCTCTGCGACCCTAAAGGATAAAAGTAAAGAGGAGCTCCTCAGAACTCTAAAACTGGCCTACCTGAATAAAGCCATCGCAAAAAGAGTTTTCAAGAAACTTAACCTGGAAGACGACGCCTTCCTCGTCGGAATACTGAGTCAGGTTTACGATGAAAAAAGAGAAGAACTGATAAAAGAACTGGAAAGAGTTTGCGTTTCAAGAGCTGTACTAGAAGGTTTAAGGAGGGATTCTTCTCCTCTGGGAAAGGTAAAAGTCCTTACAGAAAAACTCCTTCCCTGGTGTGACAGAATAATAAACGGAGATAAAAATTTTAAACTCCCAGACGACAGATTAAAAAGAGAAATCGTTGTAGGAAGCTGCCTTGAATCTCAGGAAGAGGCACAGAAGATAGCAGAAATTATCTAAAAGGGAGGAAAGATGTCAGAAATAGAAAGGCTGGAACTGAAAAGAGAGGTAATGCTGAAACTTATCAACGCTCTTTTGGAGGGGGAAGAGCTTAACACAATAGCCCAGATAGTGAGTATGGATCCCAACCTCTCTGCAAAACTCTTGAAGTTCATAAACTCACCCTACTTTGGGCTCAGAAAGGAGATTAAATCTATAGTTCAGGCCATAGCCTACCTTGGATACAGAAACCTGAAAGACTACGTCTTTATCCTTTTAACCTCCTCTTTCCTAAAAAACGCAAGTAAAGAAGAGATAAAACAGGTTCTCAAGTTCGCCTACCTTATGAGGGAACTGGCAAAGAGATTAATGCCGGAGCACGACGATGAGGCTTTCATGATTGGAATTTTAGACAGCGTCCACAGGAAAATTGGCGATGCAATAAAGGAAGTCCTTGAGAAGGCAGGAGTTTCAGAGTACGTAATAAATGGAATTCTTAACGACTCAAGTATGCTGGGAAAGTTAAAGGTTGCGGCGAGGGAGCTCCTCCCCCTCTGCGATAAACTGACATCAGGAGAACCAGTAGAGGTGCCGGAACTCCTTTCAAACCTTCCAAAGGAAGACCTTGTAGAGAGCTGCCTCTTGGCAGAGGACAACGCAGAGTCAATACTTGCTACCCTTTAAGGAGAAACCGAAGAAGAACTGTAGCGTAGGAGCCGGAGGGAAGCGAGAACTGAAGCTTTATCCGGCTCCTCGTTTTTTCTAAAATCTTAAAGCCTTCAGGGAAAACAACAGCCTTCCTGAGGCCATCTGTCATAACGACCATTCCTCCAACTTCCCTGTTAAACCACTCCTCTTTCACACCGTATTCTTTGAAAACCTTTCTGAAAGCTCTCTTTAGAACTTTATCTTCCGGCGGAAATTCCCGACCTGTATAGGGAATCTCAAGCTTTCTCAGGTGGTTTATATCGTAAACTTCTAAGTAGTAGCTCAGCTTCCAGTTGTTTATGAAGGGAACCCGAACGAAGGGATACTTTTCCTCTATGTATTCCCTCAAAACCTCGTTCCAGAGGAAGCTCTGGTAGGCAAAGTTGAACATGAGGCGAACGTTTTTGGGAAGAATTCTAAAAGCCTTTTCAGGAGTTAGCCCCCTCATTAAACCTCTGATTAAGTCCTTTTCATACTCCTCCAGAGTAGGAGAAAGGGTTTTATAGAGTTTCCTCCAGTCTCCCCAGAAATCTATTGTTGATTTGCCGAAGAAGTAGCTCCGGAGAGCTCCCTCGTAGTCTCCCCTTAAAAGATACCTGAGAACGAAGTCATCCCTGCTCTTAACACTTCCGAACCTCTGCTCTCCGAAGTAGTTTGGAAAGCCGTAGCGCTTAACTATTTCATAGTTCCTGTAAAACCGCTCCCTCAGGTTCTTCTCAAAGTTCTGGACAGTTATCGTAAACCTGTTGGCCTTCAAGTCTCCCAGAGTCAGAGGCCTGTTAACCTTCTCAAGAACCCTTATGCAGAAGCCCGATTCCCTGTTCCAATCTAAGGAGTCAACCTGTTGCCACTTTCCGGTGAACCTGAAGCAGGTGTCTGAAATTTCGTAAGAGGCTGGAACAGTTAAATACTGAGTTGTAATGGCATACCGGTCTTTAAGCCCGGCAAAACCTATCTCTTTTAAAGGAATTTTCAGAAACCTTGAGATAACCCTTAAAGCCTCTAAGGTTGAAACGTCTCTCTTCTCAAGCTCAACAAAGTGGAACTTCCCTTCTTCTCCCGGCTTCAGGTTTGGAATTTCCTCAACAATGAAGTCTTCAGGCTTTGTCTTTATGCGGGAGTAGAGCTTCAAGTGGAAACCTCCCAAAAGTTTGGGAGTTAATATAGGCTGAGAACGAACTCTGCGGCCTTCAGGAAATTTTTAAAGGGGGGAGCTCCCACCTTAACGCCGGCCTTACAGCCGCAGTTAAAAGCAAGCTCAACGTCAGAATCTTTATCCCCAATTACAACGCTCTCAGAAATGTCTATTCCCAATTCTTCAGCGGCTCTCTCAACCATTCCAATTTTTGGCTTTCTACAGCTGCAGTTTTCATCCGGCCTGTGGGGACAGAAGTAAAAGGCATCTATTTGAACGCCGTAAGGTTTGAGGAGCTCCTGCAGTTTTTCATTAACAGCCCAGAAATCCTTTTCCTCAAAATACCCTCTGCCAATACCAGACTGGTTAGAGACAACAACCAAAAGAAACCCGGCATCTTTTAAGAGCTTCAATCCTTCAGGAACCCCCTCCAAGAGCCTTACCTTTTCCGGCTCGTGTATATACCCGGGGTCGTAAATAAGAGTATTATCTCTGTCTAAGAAAAGCGCTTTTTTCATTATTTACCTAAATTAATCAATGAAAACTAAAATCTTCTTATCATTCACAGAAGTTTCAGTGGAATTTTCTGACTTCTTTTTAATTTCAAGAGTAGCATCAACCTCAAGAGCAGATAGAACTTTAGCAATTGTTTTTAAAGAAATATTGTTTCCACCGAAAATTTTTGTAATGTAAGAGGGGGATACTCCCATTCTCTCTGCAAGCTCTTTTTTCGTTATACCTTTCTCCTCCATTAACTTCTTCAATTGAGAGGAAATATCTAAAAGAAGTCCCTCGTATATAAACTCTTCATCAAACCTATACTCGTTCAACAAATCTTTTAAAGCCATCTCTGAGCTCCTGAGCTATTCTACAGGCTTTACCTATCTCATCAGATTTTCTCTTACTTCTGTTTGACTGGACCCTCCACAGATAGTATGCCAGTATGTAACGTTTCCGATAAACCAGACAGGCCACTCTGTAAGGCTTTGGCTTAAGCTCAAAAACATCTTCACATCCGCTTCCCTTTAACTTCCGCCACTGCTCAGGCTTATTTGGAAACCGGTCTGCCAGCCTGTAGAGATACTGTAAAACCCGCTTCCTATCCCTTTTATCAAGCTCTCTAATCTGTCCCTCAAGTTCATCCGTAACACAAACAACGTTGTTACCAGAACAGAACTCTTGAAACATCCATTTAACCTATAAGTGAAATATAGCCCAATTTCCGTTTATATTCAAACACTCCTTTCTACCCTTCTCTAAAGCTCAGGGCTTCGGCAACGTGGAGGGGCTCAACGGAAATACTCCCTTCAAGGTCGGCAATTGTTCTTGAAACTTTTAGAACCCTATCAAAACTCCGGGCAGAAAGGCCCAGGGTTTTTGACGCAGAGATGAGGAGTTCCTCAGCCTCAGCTGAAACTTCAGCCAGTTCCCTTATCTCTTTCCTTCCCATCTGGCTGTTAAAACTTATAGGGAGCTGGGAAAAACGTTTCTGCTGAATTTCCCAAGCTTTAACAACCCGCTCCCTTATTTCTTTGGAGCTCTCTCCCTTCTTATTCCCTTTAAACTCATCAGGTTTCACGGCAGGAACCGGAACGTAGAGGTCTATCCTGTCAAGGATTGGACCTGAAATCCTGCTCTTGTACTTTTTCACCTGAGAAGGGGAACACTTGCAGTAGTTCTTCTCATCTTCAAAGCCGTAGTACCCACAGGGGCACGGATTTGCAGCAGCAACTAAAAGGAAGTCTGCCGGGTATGTAACAGAGCCAGAAGCTCTTGAGATCGTTACAACTCTATCCTCTAAGGGCTGCCTAAGGGCTTCTAAAACGCTTCGCTTGAACTCGGGAAACTCGTCCATAAAGAGGACTCCGTTGTGGGCAAGGCTCACCTCTCCGGGGCGGAGCGAGTTTCCACCTCCTATTATTGAAACGTCTGAAGCAGAGGTGTGGGGAGCTCTGTAAGGGCGCTGCAGAACGGGAACCTCGTCGGTTAAACCGGCAACGGAGTAGATCCGGCTGGTCTCTATTATCTCCTCTTCCGTCATCGGAGGAAGGATTGTTGGAAGACGCCTTGCAAGCATCGTTTTTCCTGAACCGGGAGGGCCTACCATAAAAACGTTGTGCCTACCTGCTGCAGCTATTTCAAGTGCACGCCTTGCCTGAAACTGGCCAACAACTTCTGAGAAGTCAACCGGATAGCTAAAGGAGTATTCAAAACTATTTCTTTTAGCAGGCTCAATCTCAACATCTCCGTTTATAAACGAAACAGCTTCAACAAGGTTCCTTACAGGGTAAACGGGAACACCGTCAATGAGCGTGGCCTCTTCAACGTTCTGAGGAGGAACAATCAAGCCTTCTAAACCAAGTTCTTTTGTCAGAATGGCAGCTGAGAGAACTCCTTTAACGGGGTGGAGCTCCCCCTCAAGCCCCAGTTCTCCGGCAATCAAGAAGTTTCTAAGCCTTTCAAGGTTTAGAAGGCCGGAGCTCCCAAGTATTCCCAGAGCAATCGGTAGATCGTAAAGGGTTCCCTCCTTTCTAACATCTGCCGGAGCAAGGTTTACAACAATTCTTTTAACAGGGAACGGATAGCCAGAGTTTGTTATTGCAGCCCTTACCCTCTCTTTACTCTCCTTAACTGCAGAATCTGGAAGGCCTACTATTACAGTTGCAGGCAAGCCCCTTGAAGCATCAACTTCTACTTTTACAGGAATAGCATCAATACCTAAAGTCGCAAAACTTAAAACAGTAGAAACCATTATCTACCAATCTCTCCAGTCTCAACAATCTCAGGATAGGAAACTCCATCAAGTTTCAGAACAATAAACGTTATTTTTTCGTTTTTTGAGGGAAATATTTTGCCAGGAGTAACAATCAAACGCCTTTTTCTACATTTTCCTCTATAGACTTTCCCTCTTTCGGTAATAAAAAGAACCAGGCAATTTCCTGTTTTAGCTTTTACGTAAGGTTTGTAGTATCCATTTTTCTCAATCCAGCCGCTTTGAGAGGAAAAAACTTTTAATGGAAGCAGTAAAAGAAAAAGAAATATTAGAAACCCTCTTTTCACAATTAACCCGTTATTTTTGTTTAGTAAATGGTCGGGGCGACCCGACTTGAACGGGCGACCTCTGGCCCCCCATGCCAGCGCGCTACCAGGCTACGCCACGCCCCGACGCAAAAGGAAATATATACCTGCAAACTATTGACGGCAAGGACAGGCACACTCCCTGTGGTGGCAAAACGGGTGACAACAGCAGCAGGAGGAGAGGGTTCCCCCGAAAACAGCTAGAAAAATAAACCCAAGTAGGAATTTCCTCATAAAGTCCTCCTACTCCGGCTCAATTGTCATAAGTGCTTCGTCTGGATTAACGTTGTCCCCCGGCTGCACGTAAATGGCCTTAACAACACCGCTGATAGGAGCGTGAACCTCGTTCTGCATTTTCATAGCCTCAACGATTGCAACAACGTCTCCCTCGTTAACCCTGTCTCCCTCTTTAACCTTAATCTCAACAACTTTTGCAGGCATAGGGGAGGTAACGTCTCCCTCTTTTGTTGCCCTGGGTCTTTTTGAAGCGCTGGTGAGCTCCCCTGCAATTTCAACCTCTTCCCTTGTTGGAACTATCTCAACAAGGGGCTCAACCATAACCTCTTCAAGCCTTCCGTCAATCTTAACGAAGTAGGGTTTCTTACCCTCTTTTTTATGGCCAACGCCTGCTATCTTAACGTGGTAGCTCTCGCCGTGAACGTTAATAATGAACTCTGTTGGAGCAAGGGGCTGAGGGCACTGCCTCTCTTCCTCT
Source organism: Thermovibrio sp. (assembly GCA_015490195.1). Lineage (GTDB taxonomy): Bacteria > Aquificota > Aquificia > Desulfurobacteriales > Desulfurobacteriaceae > Balnearium. The sequence continues at coordinate 45,869 of WFYG01000005.1, read as the reverse complement.
TCCATATCGTGGAGATCCTCCTCTGAAATGGCAGGAATCTCCCCTTTCTCAACCTTCTCTCTCCACTCAAAGAACTCTTTAGCAACCTTGGGGAAGAGGCAGTAGGAGAGAACGTCCTCCTCGCTCCTTGCAAGATCTTTAATCTCTTCTCTACACTTATCAAGTTCCGGCTGGAGAAGGTCTGCAGGCCTGCAGGTAATGGGCTCCTCATCTCCTAAAACCTTCTTAATAATCTCCTCTTTTATTGGAGCAGGTGGCCTTCCGTAAAGTCCTTTAACGTAGTTTTTAGTCTCTTGAGTAATCATCTTATAGCGCTCGCCGGCCAGAACGTTTAGAACGGCCTGAGTTCCAACAATCTGGCTTGTAGGAGTGACAAGTGGCGGGTATCCAAGGTCTTCACGAACCCGTGGCACTTCTTCAAGAACTTCCTCTAACCTGTCAAGAGCTCCCTGTTCTTTCAGCTGGTTTACAAGGTTAGATATCATTCCGCCGGGTATCTGGTGCTCAAGAACTGCGGCATCTATTCCCTTAAAGTCTATGTCGTACTTTTTGTATTTTTTACGAACCTCTTTAAAGTGGTGAGCCATCTTCTTGAGGGCAGATTTATCAAGGTTTATCTCAAATCCAAACTCTCCAAGGGCGTAGGCCATCGTTTCAACGGCAGGGTGGGAAGTGTCTGACGCCATAGGAGAAATTGCAACGTCAAAGATGTCGGCTCCAGCCTCTGCCGCCTTCAACTGTGCCATCTCAGCCATACCGCTCGTACAGTGAGTATGAACGTGGACGGGAAGGCCAACTTCCTCTTTAAGGGCTTTAACCAGAGAGTAGGCCTTTTCAGGGGAGAGGAGACCTGCCATGTCCTTAATTGTGATTATGTCTGCTCCCATCTCTTTAAACTCAAGGGCGAGCTCTATGTAGAGGTCTTCTGTGTGGACGGGGCTGATGGTGTAGGAGAGAGCTCCCTCAACGATCTTCCCCATCTCTTTTGCAGTCTCAACGGCAACCTCAACGTTTCTCAGGTCGTTTAAAGCGTCAAATATTCTGAAAACGTCTATTCCGTTCTCGGCAGCTTTTCTTACAAAAGCCCTAACAACATCGTCGGGGTAATGCCTGTAACCAACTAAGTTCTGACCCCTCAGAAGCATCTGAAGGCGAGAATTTGGCATGAGCTTCCTTAAGGTTTTCAGCCTCTCCCACGGGTCTTCCCTTAAGAACCTGAGGCAGACGTCAAAAGTTGCCCCGCCCCACATTTCAACAGACCAGAAACCGGCCTTATCTATAACGGGAGCTATCTCAACCATGTCCCTTGTCTTCATACGGGTTGCAAAGAGGGACTGGTGGGCATCCCGAAGGGTTACGTCTGTAAACTGAATCTTCCTTCCCATTGAACTCCTCCTAAAACGTCTTTAAAGCCCGTGGTGGGCAGCAATTGCGGCAGATATTGCAAGTGCCAGAACTTCCGGGTCTGTTTCCTGAATAAACGTGAACTCTTTAATCTTTCTGTCTATGAACGAGGTATCAAACTGCCCCTTTACAAACTCAGGGTCGTTGAGGATCTTCTTGAAGAATGGAATCGTAGTAGGAACGCCCCTTATTACGAACTCTCCTAAAGCTCTCCTTGAACGCCTAATAGTCTCGTCCCAGTTCCTTCCCCAGACGATGAGCTTTGCAACCATTGAGTCGTAGTAGGGTGGAATGGTGTAACCTTTATAGACAACGCCGTCTATCCTTACCCCTATTCCACCGGGAGAGTAGTAAGCTGTAATAGTCCCCGGAACGGGAACAAAGTCTTTCGTCGGGTCTTCGGCGTTTATCCTGAACTGGAAGGCAAAGCCGTTTATATGAACGTTTTTCTGAGAGAACGAAAGACCCATTCCGGCAGCTATTCTTATCTGCTCCTGAACGATGTCTATACCTGTAATCTCTTCGGTTATTGTGTGTTCAACCTGAAGCCTTGGGTTAACTTCCATAAAGTAGAAGTTCCCGTATTTATCCATCAGGAATTCCCAGGTTCCAACACCGTAGTAGCCGATGGCTCTGGCCGCCTCAACACAGATTCTTCCGAGCTTCTCTCTCTGGCGCCTCGTGAGAACGGGAGACGGAGCTATCTCTAAGACCTTCTGGTGTCTCCTCTGGAGAGAGCAGTCCCTCTCCCCAAGGTGAACCACGTTTCCGTGTTTATCTGCAACTATCTGTATCTCTATGTGGCGAGGGTTCTCTATGAATTTCTCTATGAAGACCTCTCCCTTACCGAAAGCCGCTTCGGCCTCTTTAACGGCAAGCTGGAACTGGGAGACGAGCTCTTTCTCGTTCCTCGCAACCCTTAAACCTCTACCACCTCCTCCGTGGGCTGCTTTAATCATTACTGGGTAACCGATTTTCTCAGCAATCTCTTTAGCCTCCTCAACATCGGCAATGGGCTTTTCGCTCCCTTCCGCAACGGGAACGCCAAGCTCCTTCATGAGTTTCTTGGACTCAATCTTGCTTCCAAAGATCCTAAGGTGTTCAACTGAAGGGCCTATAAACTCAATCCCTTTCTTCCTTGCATACTCTGCAAAGTCTGCCCTTTCAGAGAGAAAGCCGTAACCGGGATGGATGGCCTCTGCTCCGGCTCTTTTGGCTATGTCAACGATTTTGTAGTAGTTGAGATAGGCCTTTATAGGGTCTCCGTGGATGAGGTAAGCCTCGTCGGCCTTTTTCACGTGAAGGGAGTTGACGTCCGCCTCTGAGTAGATTGCAACGGTTTTTATTCCCAGTTCCTTACAGGCCCTGATAACCCTTGTCGCAACCTCTCCTCTGTTTGCAATCAAAATCTTTTTAAACATTACAGAAAACCTCCAAGAAGCCTTAAAAGAACGTTTGAGATAACCCCAGCAACGGCGTCGTCCACAGTTATTCCTAAACCGCCGGGAAACTTCTCAAACCACTTAATAGGCGGAGGTTTCATTATATCAATAACCCTGAATAGAATTAGACCTAAAAATGCCAGCTTAACGTTGTGGGCAGCGTGAAGGCCAAAGAAGGTTATCTCTATTCCTAAAATTTCATCTATTACAACTTCATCAGGGTCTTTGTCTCCAAGCCTTTTAGAGACGTAATCGGCAGAAACAACGCTTATCAAAAAGGTAATTACAATAACCAAAAGCTGAACGTAGATGTTTTCAGGCCAGAAAAAGTAGCAGCAGATGGCTGCAAATATTGAACCCCAGGTTCCAGGCATCTTGGGAAGTTTGCCTGTGAAGAGACCCGTTGCAAGGAGCTCCATCAAGAAATCCACCCCTTCCTCCAGCTAAAGTTTTCAGTAAACCTTACCAAATGCTACTCCTCACCCCTCAGATAAGAGAGAACTTTACGGTAGCCGGGAGGGAGCTCCACCCTGAACTCCATCCTTTTACCCGTTCTCGGATGGTCAAAGGAGAGGTAGTAGGCGCAGAGGGCGTGCATTCCCATCTCGTCTACAAGTTTCCTAAGTTTTTCATCTTTAATTCTTGATGGCTTGTAGCCGTAAGTCCTATCTCCTAAGAGAGGGTGACCTAAAGAGGACATGTGGACCCTTATCTGGTGGGTTCTTCCGGTTTCTAATTTACACTCAACTTCAGAAACGTTGAACTGAGGGAACTTCTCAGTAATCCAGTAGTTCGTTATCGCCTCTTTGGGAGAAGTCGTGTTTGGCGAAAACTTCTTCCTGTCAAACCTGTCCCTTCCAATGGGCAGAACTATCCTGTCCTTCTCCTTCTCTGGAATTCCAAGGAGGAGAGCTCTGTAGAGCCTTCCAACGCTTCTCTTTTTAAACTGCTCAACTAAAGACCTCTGAGCAAGGTCGTTCTTAGCAACAACCAAGAGGCCTGCAGTGTCTTTATCTAACCTGTGAACTATTCCCGGCCTTAAGGTTCCGTTTATCCCCTCAAGGTCTTTACAGTGGTAGAGAAGGGCGTTGACGAGGGTTCCTGAGTAGTGGCCGGGAGCAGGGTGGACTACAAGGCCTGCAGGCTTGTTGATAACGATTACGTCTCTGTCTTCGTAAACAACGTCTAAGGGAATGTTTTCAGGCTGGAGCTCCAAAGGCTCAGGCTCCGGAATCTCAAACTCAACCCTCTGCCCCTCTTTTACTTTCTGAGAGGGTTTTTTCGACTCCTTCCCGTCAACAAGAACCAATCCCTCTTCTATAAGCTCTTTGGCCTGAGACCTTGATATATCTGCAACCTCAGAGAGGAACTGGTCTAACCGTTTCCCAGCGTGCTCTTTATCAACTACAGCTTCCATACCCCAAACCTTGATTTAAAGAGTTCTCCGTCTAATTTAAGACGGGAAACCCTATTCTGAGGACGGCTTGAAGAAAGTAAAGTGTCCAAACTGCGGAAAAGAGACAAACTGGAAGAACAACCCTTACAGGCCTTTCTGCTCTGAAAAGTGCAAACTGGCAGACCTTTCAAAGTGGCTGAACGAGGAGTACAGAGTAGAGGAGGAGATTTTTGTCAAAGAAGATAACTCCGGCTCTTAAGCAGTATTTAGAGCTGAAAGAGAAGTATAAAGACGCAATCCTTATGTTCCGTATGGGCGACTTCTACGAGATGTTCTTTGAAGACGCAGAAGTCGCCGCAAGGGAGCTTGAGATAGCCCTTACCAAACGCTCCTTTGGAAAGGGCGGAGAGAAAGCTCCAATGTGCGGCGTTCCCCATCATGCCGCTGAAGGTTACATAGCAAAGCTGGTAAGGAAGGGCTACAAGGTTGCAATATGCGAGCAGTTGGAAGAGCCAAAGCCGGGAAAGAAGGTTGTAAAGAGGGGCGTTGTAAGGGTAATTACCCCTGGAACCTACTTTGAGGACGAGACGGAAGACCGGTTTTTAATGGCCATTTATCCCAAAAAGGAGAGGTTTGCCGTTGCCTGGGCGGAGCTCTCAAGCGGAGACCTCTACTTCACCAGTTTGAGCAGGGAGGAACTCCAGTCTCTCATCGCAAAGTTCAAGCCCAAAGAGATAATTGTTCCGCCGAAATTCCCTAAAAACGTTATAACGGAAGTCTTCCCTGAGAGCTTCATTCAGGAGAAGGACGAGACTTTCTTCAAAGAGGAGAAAACTCCTGAGGCGACGTCCAAGGAAGAGGAAAAGGTTCTGGGAGCTCTCCTCTCATTCGTCAAAGAGACACAGATTGAGTTCGTCCCGAAACTAAAGGAGCCAAGGAGATACACAGGAGAGCGGTTTATCTACTTAGACCCCCACACACAGAGGAACTTAGAGCTCGTTGAACCCCTCTATGACAAGCTCTCCTCTGCTACACTCTTTAACGTCTTAAACAGAACGAAAACAGGAATGGGAAGGCGCCTCTTAAAGTTCTGGATACTCCACCCCTTAAAAAACAGAAAAGAGATAGAGGAAAGGCTCTCTGCCGTTGAGGAGTTTGTAGACAGCTTCTTTTTAGCAGACGAACTGAGGGAGAAGCTCAGTAAAGTTTACGACGTTGAAAGGCTTTTAACCAAAATTTCTTCTGGAATAGCAAACCCGAAAGACGTTTCAGCCCTCAGGAACTCTCTCAAGGTCTTCCCGGAGATAAAGAAACTCCTCTCTGAGTTCCACTCTCCGCTCCTTACAGAGCTCTCTTCCCGGTTTGACGACCTCTACGACGTTTTCTGCGAGATAGACAGGATTCTTGTAGACAACCCGCCCTTTACATCCCGTGAGGGAGGCCTCATAAGGAGAGGAGTAAACGAGGAACTTGACAGCTTAAGGGAGATAAAGGAGAACGGAGAAAGGATAATAAAGGAGATAGAGGAGAGGGAGAGGAAAAGGACGGGAATTCAGAGTTTAAAGGTTGGTTTCAACAACGTTTTCGGCTACTACATAGAGGTCTCAAAGCCCAATCTACACTTAGTTCCCAAAGATTACATAAGGAAGCAGACCCTCGTAAACGCCGAAAGGTTCATAACGCCTGAGCTTAAAGAGTTTGAGGAGAAGATCCTCTCTGCTCAGGAGAGGATTGAGAAGATAGAGTACCAGCTGTTTACGGAGCTCCGCCGGTTCATAACCGAAAACGCTGGAAGGATTGCTAGGTCTGCCGAGATTGTTGCAACCGTTGACGTTCTCCTCTCACTTGCGAAAGTTGCACAGGAGAGGGGCTACACAAAGCCTGAAATTACAGACTCTTACTCAGTTGAGATAAAGGGGGGAAGACACCCCGTTTTAGAAAAGTTCTTAGAGGACGAGTTCATTCCAAACGACACCAGTTTAAACAGAAATGAGAGGGTTCTCATAATAACCGGCCCAAACATGGGCGGGAAGTCTGTTTTCTTAAGGCAGACGGCACTAATAACGCTGATGGCTCAGATGGGCTCCTTTGTTCCCGCTGAGTCTGCAAAAGTTGGAGTTGTAGACCGGATATTTACACGGGTTGGAGCTGCAGACAACCTAAGCCGAGGCCTATCAACTTTCATGATGGAGATGGTTGAAACGGCAAACATTCTTAAGAACGCTACAGAAAAGAGCCTTGTAATACTTGATGAGATAGGCAGAGGAACCAGCACATACGACGGAATGAGCATAGCAAGGGCTGTCGTTGAGTTTTTGGCAGAGAAGATTGGAGCGAAAACCCTCTTTGCAACCCACTACCACGAACTGACAGAGCTTGAGGGAGAGGTTGAAGGAGTAAAGAACTACCACGTTGAAGTTAAAGAGGTTGACGGGAAAATCCTCTTCACCCACAGGCTCCTCCCGGGGGCTTCTGAGAAGTCTTACGGAATCCACGTTGCAGAGCTTGCAGGACTTCCTAAAGAGGTCGTTGAGAGGGCAAGGGAAATCCTTGAGAGTTTAGAGAGGGAAGAGGGCAGGAGAGAAGAGAAAAGAGAGGAGCTCCCCCTCTTCTCTGTCGCAGAGAGAAAAGAGACCTACAGGGTGAAGGAAAAGGGAGAACTTCCCTCAGAAGTTAAACGGATTTTAGACGAAATTGAAAGGGTTGAAATCTCTACAACCACTCCCCTTGAAGCCCTAATGCTCCTTGCAAGGCTGAAGGAGCTCCTCAAAACCTACAACCTTAAAGGCTGAACCTTTCCTGAACCTGGCAGATTCTTCCTTTTAGAGACTCCATAAGCCTCTCAAGTTCCCTCAGGTAGAACTGGTAGTCTCTCTTGAGGTTGCGGAGCTCCCTTACTCAACACTCTGGCCGGAGCTCTCTACAACACTTCCGTTTTTCTTCTCCTCTGTGGTAAAGAACGCCACGGCAGAAAGTATCCAGCCAACCCACACAACAAGGCTTCCAATTAGAATAATCATCAGAATTGCTCCCCAGAAAAGGAGCTTTCCAGCCCAGGCAAAGAGGGTGTTTCCCGTTAAAAGAGCTATCTCCTCAAAGGCCTGCTTTATATAGTAGTTTCCGTAAACAGAGGAAGCGTAAACTATCAGTCCTCCAATTCCACCAATGAACCAGCCTAAAGCTCCAGAATCCCCCGTCGCAGCAGAAGCAAATCCTGCAAACATGATAACCGCACCAACAATGCCACCGATGATGCTGACAAGAATTCCTTTAAGGAAAACGGAAAAGATTTCCCCTCTGCCCTCACCATCTGCAAACTGCTTAACCGCCACAATCAGGAGAATTAGTCCTGCAATACCTAAAACGGCTCCAAGGTAAGGGATAAAGCTCAAAACGAGAAAAAGAGAACCCAATCCCCCTAAAATCTTTACATTACTATTCATATATCCCTCCTAAACATCAGTTTTAACCTTTAAAAATCGTTAAAGAAAACAATAGAAGGAAAAGGTAAAATTTTCAAAATTTATTTTAACAATAAACATCTCAACTCCAAAAAGGAGGTACAGAGATGGAAAAAATGTGCAAAGTAAAAATTGAATTAAATGGAATTGCAATAGAGATGGAAGGAGATAGGGATTTTATAGAAAACAATCTACTATCAAGCTATTAAAGGAAGATCTACTACAAATAGCCGGTCAAAACATTGTACCTCTAAATCAAAAAGACAGTAACCTCCCTGAAAATCATGATATTTCAGCTCATAAGAAGATTACTCTTGCCGAATTCTCCCAACAGAAGAAACCTAAAAGCGCACAGGATGCAGCTTTAATCATTGCTTACTATCTGTATAAGTATGAAGGACAGGAAGAGTTTACGGCGGATGACCTTAAAAAACGCTGGGTTGAAACAAAGGTTAAACCCCCTAAAAATATTGGCCAGACAATAATAGACTGTGCAAGAAAAAAAAGATGGTTTGAGAGGACTCCAACAAAGAAATACCGAATTACTGAGCATGGTATATATACTGTTGAAAACCTGTTTCCCAAGAAGAAATAGTGGATAAACTTAGAACTCTACTTCTCAAGATTTTAAGTGACGATTCTTTAGCAGAAAGCATAAGCAATTGCTTTTTCCAACTTCAAGTTTCTTTTTTAAAGAAAGATTACGAAAGATGCCTCGAAAAAAGTGGAAAATTTTGTGAAATTTTTACAAGAATCTTACAGGAATTAGCAGGCATCCCTTATACTCCTCTTAATGAGGAAATTCATGTTAAAAGAGAGTTAGATAGACTAAAAAGCCTGCCAAAAAATCAATTAGAAGACACATTAAGAACCATAATGCCAACGGTTGTTGAATGCATTTACGTTCTGAGAAACAAAAGAGGAGGAGGTCATTTTAAAAAAGGATTTCCTAGAGAACATGACGCACACCTTGCTTTTGAAGGATGTTCCTGGTTATTAAGGGAACTTCTAATATTGAAAGATTTAACGAAGCCAACAGAGATGGACGAATTATTTAATCAAATAAAAGTTACAAAATTTAAACCCAACTTAGTAGAAGAATACTGTGGCAAATTTGTGTTTTCCGGTGATTTTACGTTAAAAGAAAAAATCCTATTAGTCCTCTCTGAGTTATATCCTGAAGGTATTGAGCTTAAGAATCTAGTATCAGGAATAAAAGGTAAAGAAACCTCCATCCGTTCAGCTATTCACAAACTGGAAAAAGCTGACCTAATAGTTAAACTTAAAAGAGAAAGAGGAGCCATAATAAAAATTACATCAAAAGGCTACAACATTGCTCAAAAATTATACGAAAACAAGTTAAAAAAGAACTCATGATTCATCATCTTTCATAAGCTTGTACTTTATGGCATCGGCAAGAGCCAACCAGGAAGCCTCTATAACGTTTGGAGAAACTCCAACTGTTCCCCACTTTCTCTTACCGTCTGTTGACTCAATGAGAACCCTCGGAGACGCAGCAGTTCCGGCAGCCTCGTTGAGGATTCGGACTTTGTAGTCTGTAAGCTTTACCTCTTTTATCGACGGGTAGAACTTCTCAAGGGCTTTTCTGAGGGCTTTATCAAGAGCCTCCACGGGGCCTCTACCTTCTGCGGCTGTATGTTCAAACCTGTCCTCTATCCCTCTCTCTTTTGCAATCTCTTCTGGAATTTCAACCTTTATCGTGGCCTCTGCGTAGGCTTCCTCGTTTTCAGACCTTTTCTCAGTTAGAACCCTGAAACCTTTTAGCTCAAAGTATTTTTTCGTAAGTCCTAAAGTTTCCTTCAAAAGGAGTTCAAAGGAACCTTCTGCCCCTTCAAAGTGGTAGCCCTGAGCTTCAAGCTCTTTAATCTTTTCAAGGATTTTTCTAACGGCGGGAGAGTCTTTGGAGAGCTCTATTCCAAGCTCTCTTGCCTTGCTGATGATGTTGCTCTTTCCAGAGAGCTCCGAAACCATAATCTTCCGCTTATTACCGACCTTTTCCGGCTCAATGTGCTCGTAGAGCTTCGGGTTCTTCTCAACGGCAGAAACGTGAACGCCGGCCTTGTGGGCAAAGGCGTTCTCTCCAACGTAGGGCAGGTTAACAGGGTGGGGGCGGTTGGAGAGCTCCGAAACCAACCTTGAAACAGAGTAGAGCTTCTTCAGATTCTCCTCAGGTATTGACTCAACCTTCATCTTTAGAACTAAGTTGGGGATGATTGAACAGAGGTTTGCGTTTCCCGTCCTTTCGCCCAAACCGTTTATAGTCCCCTGAACCTGAACAGCCCCTTTCCTTACGGCAATAAGAGAGTTAATAACGGCCATGTCTGAGTCGTTGTGGGCGTGGATGCCAAAGGGAGCTTTCACCTTCTTAACAACTTCATCTATTATCTCCTCAGTCTCATACCAGAGGGTTCCACCGTTTGTATCACATAGAACTAAACAGTCTGCCCCGGCCTCCTCAGCAACCAATAGAGTCTTTAAAGCATACTCCGGGTTGGACTTATAGCCGTCAAAGAAGTGCTCTGCGTCAAAGAAAACTTCGTTAAAGTAGCGCTTTAGATACGAAATTGTGTCGTAAATGAGCTCTAAGTTCTCCTCAAGTGAGATTCCAAGCCCCTGAGTTGCGTGGAGGTCCCACGATTTTCCAAAAACCGTAACTGCAGGAACTTCTGTTTTTATAAGCTGCTGAATGTTGGCATCTTCCTCTATCTTTAAACCTTTCCTTTTTGTTGAGCTGAAAGCAACAATCTTTGCGTTCTTTAAATCAAGCCCCTTAACGGCCTCAAAGTAGGCAAGGTCTTTCGGGTTTGAACCGGGCCAGCCCCCCTCTATGTAGTGAATTCCAAGGTCGTCTAAAGCCTGAGTTATCCTGAGCTTATCCTCCAAAGAGAAAGAGACTCCCCTGGTTTGTGCTCCATCCCTAAGAGTTGTATCGTATATGTAAACCATAACCATTACTCCTCTACTTTGCTTCCTTTCCCCGGTAAAACGCTATAAAACCAGTAACAAGGAAAAACGTAAAAACAACAAGAAGTACTAAAACTAGGGAAACAGTTTCCTCACTCATCATCAAGTTCCTCAGTAAGGTTAATCATGTAGCGCCATAGCATAATTAAAATTACTCCGAGCCATACAGTAGAAACAGCCCCTATTATTGCCCATAGATCAGCACGTCCACGGGAAAGAGAAGCGACAGAAGCTCCTCCAATAAGGGTCATCAAAACAAAAAGGCTCTTAAAGACTTCCTTATAGATTCCAATCTTTTCTTTAACGCTCTCTTTCATCCTTATCAAGCCCGAAAGCCTCGTGGAGAACACGGACGGCAAGCTCTGTAAACTTCTCATCAATTATGCAGGAAATCTTTATCTCAGAGGTTGAGATCATCAGAATGTTGATCCCGTACTTGGCAAGGGTTTCAAAGACTTTTCCGGCAACACCGGCGTGGCTCCTCATCCCAAGGCCGACAATAGAAACCTTCGCAATCTTATCGTCCCTTATAACGCCCCTTGCTCCAATTGCTTTCGCAACTTCTTTCGTTATCTTCTCAGCCTTTGGAGCGTCGTTTTTCTCAACTGTAAATGAAATATCCGTGTAGCCGTCAACGGAAACATTCTGAACAATCATGTCAACGGGAATGTTGGCCTCTGCAAGGGCGTCAAAGAGCCTTGCGGCAATTCCCGGCTTATCGGGAACCCTCTCAACTGTGATTCTCGCCTCGTTCTTGTTGTGGGCAATACCCCTTACAACAACCCTTTCCATCGTCTCATCTTCCTCCTTAATAAGCGTTCCCTCATCCTCTGTAAACGTACTCCTCACCCTCAGTGGAACTCTATACTTCATCGCGAACTCAACAGACCTTATCTGAAGAACCTTTGCACCTAAAGAGGCAAGTTCCAGCATCTCCTCGTAAGAGAGAACTGGAATTCTCCTTGCCTCCGGAACAATCCTTGGATCTGCAGTGTAAACTCCGTCAACGTCTGTGTAGATGTCGCACCTATCGGCCTTAAGGGCTGCAGCTATTGCAACGGCAGAAGTGTCAGAACCTCCCCTTCCAAGGGTTGTTATGTCTCCTTCCTCTGTAATTCCCTGAAATCCTGTAATTACAACGATTTTTCCGTCTTTCAGCTGCTTCATAATCCTGTCTGTATCTATTTCCAGAATCCTCGCCTTTGTAAAGGCTTTATCTGTCTTAATTCCCGCCTGCCAGCCGGAAAGTGCAACTGCAGGATAGCCCATGTGGTTGAGAGCAATTGAGAGGAGACCTGCAGACACTTGCTCTCCCGTTGATACAACAAAGTCCATGTCCCTCTCGTTAGGCTCATCGGTTATTGATTTAACAAGGTTTATGAGCCTGTCTGTCTCTCCTGCCATTGCTGAAACTACAACAACAACGTCGTTACCCTTTTCTTTCTCCTTTATGACTTTCCGGGCTACCTTATTAACAATTCTGTCTATACTTCCCATGGAGGTTCCGCCAAACTTCTGAACAACCAATGCCATAAAACTTCCTCCGGGATTTGATTAAGTTAAGGGTAGATTATATTTTGATTTGTTTAAAGGAACAACTGAAAAGAAAGTTAGATCCACTGACTGAAGATTTTCAGACCTGTTTCCTCAGGAAAACTACAGAGGATATTCATATTCTGGACGGCCTGAGACGAAGCACCCTTTCCGATGTTGTCTATCACGGAGATGACAACTGCGAGGCCGGTTGACTCTTCTTTTGTCACGTAGATATCGCAGAAGTTCGTTCCGGCAACGTCTTTTGTGTTAGGTGGCTCTTTCCTGAGCCTTACGAAGAATTCGTTTCTGTAGAACTCTTCGTAAACGAAGAGAAGTTCCTCTTTACTTGCCTCAGTCTTAAAGTAAACGGTTGTCATGATTCCCCTGTTCATAGGAACCAGATGGGGAGTAAACCTGACAGCAGGAAGGTTTAGCTTCTCAGCAATTTCGTAAGAGTGCCTGTGTCCTTCAACAGAATAGGCCTTAAAACCCTCGTTAACCTCGCAGAAGAGGAGTGAAAGGTTTGGTTTCCTTCCCGCTCCCGTAACGCCGGACTTACTGTCAACGATAACAGGGCAGGAGCTGCCTATTAAACCTTTCTTAACTGCAGGGTAGAGAGCAAGGATTGCGCTTGTGGGGTAGCAGCCGGGGTTTGCGATTATCCTCTTTTTCTTTATCTCTTCCCTGTTTATCTCCGGAAGACCGTATGCAGACTCCTTAAAAAGCTCTTTAGCGGTATGTTCAACTCCGTAAACCCTCTCGTAGGTTTCAGGATTTGAGAACCTGAAATCTGCACTGAAATCAATAATCTTCAGGTCTTCTTTTGCGTAGAAGAGCTCCTTTACAATAGGAAAAGAGGCTCTGTGTGGAAGACAGAGGAAAACAACGTCTGCCTGGGATACCCTTTCAGCAGAGTATTTTTCAAAGGTGAGGTTCTCAAAGGGAGCTCTGATGAAGTGGGGAAAGACTTCCGTCAGCGGTTTTCCCGAGAACTGGCGGGATGTTACGGAGATGACTTCCACATAAGGATGGAGTGATAGGAGGCGGAGGAGCTCCGCCCCTGTATATCCAGAAGCGCCAACAACGGCAACCTTAACGCTTTGACCACTGGTACCTTGCACGGGCTCCCCTCTGTCCGTACTTCTTCCTCTCCTTGATACGGGCATCACGGGTCAGGAATCCGGCCTTCTTGAGTGTTGGCCTGAGCTCAGGGTTAAAGGCAAGAAGAGCCTTTGCAATACCGTACTTTACAGCATCTGCCTGAGCAGACTTTCCGCCACCTTTAAGAGTGCAGAAAACGTCAAACCTTCCGTTCGTCCCTGTAACGTCAAAGGGCTGTTGCATTATTTTCAGAAGTGCAAGCCTTCCAAAGTACTCCTCAGCAGGAATCTCTTTCTTCTTTGAAACCCTTACTAAGATTTTCCCTTCACCATTTGGTATCAGCCAGACCCTTGCTATTGCAGTTTTCCTCTTTCCCGTTCCGTAGTATCTAACTTCAGCCATTATCTCCTCCGTTAAAGCTCAAGGGGTTTGGGGTTCTGTGCTTTGTGGGGATGTTCAGGCCCTGCGTAAACCTTAAGCCTCTTCATCCTCCTGTCCCTGAGCTTGTTCTTTGGAAGCATTCCCCTAACTGCAAGCCTGATAACTTCCTCGGGCTTCTTCTCAAGCATCTCCCTTAAAGTAGCCTGCTTAAGGCCTCCAGGGTAGCCTGTGTGTTTGTAGTAGATTTTTTGGTTGAACTTCTTACCTGTTGCGTGAATCTTCTCTGCGTTAACAACAACTACAAAGTCCCCGCCGTCAACATGGGGAGTGTAGGTGGGCTTGTGCTTACCCATCAAAATCTTTGCAATTTCAGAGGCTAAACGGCCAAGGGTCTTTCCTGTAGCATCAACCAGGTACCATTCCCTCTGAACGTCCTCCTTCCTCTGCATAAAGGTTTTCATCTGTTTCCTCCAGACAAATGGCGTTTTGTTTTAACGCCGAAAATGTAGCGGGCAGCGGAAATTTACTAAAGGAGATTTGGCTTGTCAACCTTATTTAAATAGACTATATTTGCTTTCTGCACGGAGGGGTGCCCGAGCCTGGCTGAAGGGGCACGATTGGAAATCGTGTGTACCCCCACAAGGGGTACCGCGGGTTCGAATCCCGCCCCCTCCGCCACTTTAACTTAAGATTAAGAAGAAACCTGCCGTTTAAACTGGTAAAATCTAAACTATGAAAGCGTTCCTCACTACTCTGTTTCTAACAGCGGTATTTCTTTCCTCCGTAGCATCAGGAGAAAACCTCAAACTCTACCTGCCGTTCACCTATCCCGGAAGCATTGGGAAGTTTAAGGTGGATCAGCCCGTAAAGGAATTAAAAGTTGTTTTAGGATATAAAGGAAAGCGTTACACCTTTAAAAGTGCAAAAAGAGCGAAAGAGATTTTCTTTGTTATTCCATACAGAGTTCAGCAAGGGGTTTTCTCGCTATCCCTCTACGAGAACGGAAGGAGAACGTTTTTTAAACTGGAAAAGGTAAAGCCCAAACATTATAGAATTTCAAAAATATGGGTAAAGACAAGGCCTTTAAAGGGAAAACTTCTGAAAAGGGTCATAAAAGAAAGCAGGCTGCTGAGAAGAATTTTCCACCAGGTCACTCCTAAAAAGTTCAAAGAAGAGAAGCTTTATCCTCCCTTGAAGAATCTCTCTATCTCTACTCCTTTCGGAGCAAGGAGGATAATCAACGGTAAAAGGCGTTCAATCCACTGGGGAACAGACTTCAGGGCTAAAAGGGGAACGCCTGTTCACGCTGCCCTTTCAGGGAAAGTTGTTCTTGCAAG
Source organism: Thermovibrio sp. (assembly GCA_015490195.1). Lineage (GTDB taxonomy): Bacteria > Aquificota > Aquificia > Desulfurobacteriales > Desulfurobacteriaceae > Balnearium. Next base: position 30,826 of record WFYG01000005.1, on the reverse strand, counting down.
GAACCTCTACTTTACAGGAAATACGGTAATCATTGACCACGGCCTCGGAATTCACACGCTGTATGCCCACCTGTCAAAAATAACCGTTAAGGAAGGACAGTTCGTAAAGGCGGGGCAGGTTGTCGGAAAAGTTGGATCAACAGGAAGGTCAACGGGCCCCCACCTCCACTTTGGCTTCTACGTTGAGGAGCAGAGGGCAGACCCGATGATAGTTATGAAAGAAAGGCTCTAACGGTTCATAACTTCTCTTCTGTAGTCTTCCCACCATCTCTTCAGTCTGCTAAAGTCTGAAGTCGGAAACTCCTCTAAAACCACAGAGAGGAGAGTTATTGCGAGCATAGACTCTGCAACAACAGATGCTGCCGGAACTGCACAAACGTCAGATCTCTCAATTGATGCCTCAAAGGGCTCTTTCGTCTCTATATCAACACTCCTTAACGGGTTGTAGAGAGTAGGAATCGGCTTCATTGCAGCCCTTACGATTATGGGTTCCCCGTTTGTCATTCCTCCTTCAAGGCCTCCAGCCCTGTTTGTCTCTCTGTAAAACCCTTTTTCCTTAGAGTAGAAGATCTCATCGTGGACTTTTGACCCGGAGAGCTCCGCCCCCTTAAAACCGAGCCCAATTTCTACTCCCTTAACTGCCTGAATAGACATTATGGCCTGGGCTATTCTGCCGTCCAACCTTTTATTCCATTGGGTGTGTGCTCCAATTCCCGGGGGCATACCTGTCGCAAAAACGACAAAGGTTCCCCCTAAACTCTCTCCCTTTTTCCTCGCTTTGTCTATCTCTTCTTTAAAGAGGTAGTCCTTTTCGGGAACGGGAATCCGAACCTCCGATTCCTCAGCTCTTTTAAACTTTTCGGTTAAGGGGAGCTCTTTAATCTCCTCTTCTTCAACTTTTACAGAACCAATTGAAACAACGTAACTTCCAATCTCTACGCCGAGCTCCCGTAAAACGTTTTTACAGAGAGCTCCCGCCGCAACCCTGCCAGCCGTTTCCCTGGCTGAAGACCTTTCAAGAACGTTCCTTATATCGTTAAAGCCGAACTTCAGAACTCCAGGAAGGTCTGCATGGCCAGGGCGGGGTCTTGTAACCCGTTTTTCTGGAGGGAGCTCCCCCGGCTCCGGTTTCATTATCTCTTCCCAGTTTTTATAGTCTTTGTTCCAGATAGCCATTAGGATTGGGCTTCCAAGGGTCTTACCGAGCCTCACTCCAGAGAGGAATTCAACCCTGTCTCTCTCAATTTTCATCCTACCGCCCCGGCCGTAACCCTTCTGTCGTCTTGAGAGCTCTCCGTTTATAAAGTCAAAGTCAAGAGAGAAGTTTGCAGGAATTCCCTCAAGGTAGGCAAAAATTCCCTTGCCGTGGCTCTCACCAGCCGTAAAAAACCTTAACATCCAAAGCCTCCAGCTCAAATTTGGTAAATTATCAAAAACAGCGTTGACACTTCTAATTGCACGGCCTATTTTACCTACTGCCGTGCGCCCGTAGCTCAGTAGGATAGAGCGCGAGATTCCTAATCTCGAGGTCGCAGGTTCGAATCCTGCCGGGCGCACCATTTTTTTATTCCTTGACTTTTTAAAAACTTCCTATAAAATCACGCCGCACAAATCGGCATTAGGCGGAGGTTTCACTATGGCTGGGCTTGACGAACTCATGAGAGCAGTTCAGGAGAAATATACTCAAAAAGAGATACCCGATTTCAGGGTTGGGGACACAGTAAGGGTTCACGTAAAGATTAAAGAGGGTGACAAGGAGAGGATCCAGGCCTTTGAAGGAGTTGTGATAAGGAAGAGAGGCTCTGGAACAGACGCTACATTTACTGTCAGGAAGGTATCCTACGGAGTAGGAATAGAGAGAACATTCCCTCTTTACGCTCCGGTTGTTGAGAAGATAGAAGTTCTCAAGAGAGGTATCGTAAGAAGGGCAAGGCTCTACTACCTAAGAGAGAGAAGAGGTAAAGCTGCCCGCATTAAAGAGAAGAAGGAGTGGATGACCAAAAAGTAATCCTCTCAATAGAGAAAAGCCTCTGGAAAAAAGGATACAAACTCGTTGCAGGGATTGACGAGGCGGGAAGAGGTCCCTTAGCAGGGCCGGTTGTGGCAGCAGCCGTTGTCTTCCCGCAGAACGTCAATCCTTTTTTATTTAAAGATTCTAAAAAGTTAAAAGAGAGGGAGAGGAGAGAGCTTTTCTACAGAATCTTTGAAAGCGCAATTTCCGTTGGCGTAGGATTTGCAGATTCAACAGAAATAGACGAGATAAACATCTACAGAGCAACCATTCTGGCGGCAAAGAGGGCAGTAGAGGAACTCTCAGTTGAACCTGATTTTTTCATAACGGACTACCTGAAAATTCCGGAGTTTGCAGGTAGAATTTTGGCAATTCCAAAGGGAGACGAGAGAAGTTTCTCCTGCGCATGTGCAAGCGTTGTTGCAAAGGTAACGAGGGACTACATAATGGAGGAGCTTGCGAGAATTTTTCCCGGCTACAGTTTTGAAAGGCACAAGGGATACCCTACAAAGGCACACGTAAAGGCGATAAAAGAGCTCGGAATAACACCGATACACAGGAGGAGTTTTGGGAAGGTCTCAAGAGAAAGGGAAGGAAGGGGAAGAAATAGCTTCCCGTTATCTGTTGAGGAGAGGCTACTCTATTATAAGGAGAAACTACAGGAGCTCCTTCGGAGAGGTTGACATAATCGCCTACGACCCTTCCACAGAGACACTTGTGTTTGTTGAGGTTAAACACAGAAAGGCAAATTCACTGAGTTCTCCACTTGAGTCAATCACTCCATTAAAGATAGAGAGAATAAAAAAGACGGCACTTCAATTTTTATCTGAAATCACAGTTAACTACTCATCGGTCAGGTTTGACGCAATTTCAGTGGTTGACGGCCGGGTAGAGGAACACGTAGAAAACGCTTTTTAAACCTTGTTGCTATAATTTGCCAGCCGTCTATATTAAGGCTTAACCGTTTCAGGAGGTTTCGTTTTGGCAAAGGTAAGGGTTCACCAGCTTGCAAAGGAGCTCGGAATGTCCTCAAAAGAGCTCATAGAGAAACTGAAAACCGAGCTTGACATAAACGTTAAGAGCGCTCAGTCAAGCCTTGACGAGAGACAGGTAAAACTCATAAGGGAGTTTATTGAGCCTGTTACCGTTAAGAAAGAGGAGAAAAAAGAAATTACACCAGAAGTACAAGCTCCTCCCGTTGAGGGAAAGGCTGTCAAAGAGGAGCTCCCGGTTGAGGCTGTTGAGACTCAACCAAAAGAGGAACAGAAGGAAGAGATAAAGGTTCCAAAAGATACAGTTGAGAAGAAGGAAACCGTTGAAGCTAAAGAGGAGAAAAAACCAGAAGAAAAAGTAGAGAAGCCAGTAGAAGAGAAGAGAGAAGAGAGACCTAAGAAAAGTTCTGAGGTAAGAATTCTCTCTCCAGAAGAGCTTGCAAAGAGGAGACGCCGTAGAAGGCCAAGGAGAGAAGAAGGAGAGAGGCGCCAGCCCAGGGAGAGGAGAGAGAGAGCTCCCCGCCAGCAGAAAGAAAGGAAACGCCACGAAAGACCTCAAAGGAAACCTGTCGGAAAACCTGTTGATGAAAAGGTTACAAGGGAGCAGCTTGAGAAGTTAGTAGCATCAACAAAAGAGGCCCGTGAAAAGGAAAAAGAGAAGCCGAGGACTCAAGAGGAGATACTTGCCCAGAAGAAGAGGGAACAGAAAGAGCTTGAGGATCAGAAAAAGTTTGAAGAGCTCATGAGGAGAATTGAGGAGAAGAACAGGGCCAAGAAGAAAAAGAAGAAAAAGAAAAAGAAAGAACAAGTTGTTGAAGAGGTGCCCTTTGAGGAGCTCTCTGAAGAGGAGCAGCTCCAGAGACTTATTGAAGAAGAGGAGAGAGCTAAAACCGTTGTCATTCCAGAAGTTATCTCCGTCCGTGAGTTTGCAGAGAAGCTTGGAATTGAACCCAACCAGCTCCTTCAGGACTTAATAACCCTTGGAAAGTTCGTCGCAATCAACCAGCCGATAGACTTTGAAACGGCACAGAAGGTTGCTGAAAAATACGGCAAAGTGGTTAAGCTTGAAGGAGCTGAAGAAGAAGAGGCAGCACTTGAGGCGGAGCTTGAGGAAACTCCGGACAGAGAAGAAGACCTCCTACCAAGGCCTCCGGTTATCACAGTTATGGGACATGTAGACCACGGTAAAACAACACTCCTTGACTACATAAGGAACACAAAAGTTGCAGAGAGAGAGGCCGGAGGAATTACGCAGCACATCGGAGCTTCAGTAGTTGAAGCCGAAACCAGCGAAGGGAAGAAAAAACTGGTATTCCTTGATACACCCGGCCACGAAGCCTTTACGGCAATGAGGGCAAGGGGAGCTCAGGTAACAGACATAGCAGTTCTTGTTGTTGCAGCAGACGACGGCGTTATGCCACAAACAGTTGAAGCCATTAACCACGCAAAGGCTGCAGGAGTTCCTATAATCGTTGCAATAAACAAAATAGACAAACCGGGAGCCAACCCTGAAAGGGTTAAGCAGGAACTGACACAGCACGGCCTCATCCCCGAAGACTGGGGTGGCGATACAGTAATGGTTCCGGTATCTGCTAAAACGGGAGAGGGAGTTGACGAGCTCCTTGAGATGATAGCCCTCCAGGCAGACATAATGGAGCTTAAAGCCAACCCCAACAAGCTTGCAAGAGGAGTCGTATTAGAGGCCAAGCTGGACAAGAAGAGAGGCCCTGTTGCAACGCTTTTAGTCCAGAACGGAACACTAAAAGTTGGAGATGCAATAGTTGCCGGACTTTATGCAGGAAAGATAAGGGCCATGTTTGACGATAAGGGAAGGCCTGTTAAAGAAGCAGGCCCTGCAACGCCTGTAGAAATCTTGGGCCTTGAAGACGTTCCTCTTGCCGGAGACAAGTTCTACGTTGTTGAATCTTTAGAGAAGGCAAGGGAAATAGCAGCAAAGAGGCAGGAGCTTGCAAGGCAGTCTGCCCTTGAAAAAGAAAAGAGAGTCAGCCTTGAGGAACTCTTCAGCCAGATGCAGGCAGGTGAAGTTAAAGAGCTCAACGTTGTTCTCAAGGCAGACGCTCAAGGTTCCATAGAGGCAATAAGGAAATCTTTAGAAGAACTCTCCACAGACGAGGTTAAAGTAAACGTAATCCACGCAGGCGTTGGCCCCATAACAGAGAACGACGTAATGCTTGCAGCTGCTTCAAACGCAATTGTTATCGGCTTTAACGTTCGCCCAGATTCGGCAGCCCGCAAGGCGGCAGAGAGAGAAAAAGTTGACGTAAGGACATACAGGGTCATCTACGACATCGTTGACGAGATAAAGAAGGCCATGGAAGGCCTTTTAGAGCCTGAGGAGAAAGAGGTCTACCTCGGTTCAGCTGAAGTCCGTGCAACCTTTAAAGTTCCAAAGGTTGGAACTGTTGCAGGGTGTTACGTAAGGGACGGAGTGATAAGAAGAAACGCAAACGTAAGACTGGTAAGGGACGGGGTCGTAATCTACGACGGCAAAATCGCCTCACTCAAGAGGTTTAAAGACGACGTTAAAGAGGTTCAAGCCGGTTACGAATGTGGAGTCGGACTTGAGAACTTTAATGACATCAAGGTCGGCGATATTATAGAGTGCTATACTATAGAAAAGGTCAAGAGAGAGATGTAGAGTTGGAAAAGGCAAAGAGAGATCTAAGAGAGACTTATAACAGGTACATAAACGAGGGCCTCAGCAGGGAGGAGGCCCTCTCTAAAACGATATCAGAAGTCAGAGAGAGACACTCTGAAAGAGCCTTTAAGGAAGCTCTTAAAGAGTTCCTTCAGGAACTGATTGAGTCTTACTCGCCTGAAAACTGGTCTGAAGAAGACCCTGTTATGGGAGTAATTGAAGCAGCATATGCAGAATGGGAGGTTCTATGGCCGAAAGTTAAGGCTCTATTTAAAAAGTAACTGATTTAGGAGAATAAGATGATTCTCTCTTTCTGTCCGAACCCATCCCTTGACGTCTATTACTACACCGGAGCTCTGAAGGAAGACGACACAAACAGAGTGGAAAATCCCTTTCTTTCAGCAGGGGGAAAAGGAGTAAACGCAGCAAGGGTAATAGCAAGGTTCTGTGAAGACTCTTATCTCGCCCTTCCCCTGGGGGGATGTACAGGAAGGTGCGTAAAAGAACTCCTTGAGAGGGAAGGAGTTTCCCAGATAATAGTGGAAATTTCTGGAGAAACAAGAGTAAACACAATCCTTGAACAGAAGGCAAAGGGGAAACACATCTTAATTGCCGCAAAGGGAGCTCCTCTATCAGAAGAAGAGCTTGAAAAACTGAAAAAAGCCGTCTGTAAGAGTTATGAGCCGTCTGTGCTTATCCTTGGAGGCAGCGTCCCTCCGGGGCTGAGGGAAACTTTTTACGGCGAAATAGTAGAGAACTTTAACGGGACGAAAACCCGAACAATTGTTGATGCCGACGGGGAGCTCCTGCAGAAAGCAGTAGAGAAAAAACCGTACGCCATAAAACCGAACAAGTACGAGCTGGAAAGACTCGTTGGACATCCTCTGTTTGGATTAAACGAAGTGGTAGAAGCTGCCAGAAAAGTTAAAGACTCTGGAGTGGAAGTCGTAATAGTATCCCTTGGAGAGTACGGAGCCATATGTGTCTGCAGCGAAGGAACGTACAGAATAGTACCTCCAAAAGTTACCGTTAAAAATACTGTAGGAGCGGGGGATTCTCTCGTTGGAGGATTTGCCTACGCCATCTACTCTGGAAAAAATGAAGTTGAGGCTGTCAGGTTCGGTGTAGCGTGTGGAACAGCAACGGTTATGGAGGAAGGAACGAAACTCTGTCAACCAGAAAGAGTTGAGAAGCTACTATCCCAGGTTAAAGTAGAAAAGCTGTAAAGTCTGCAGAGGAACTCACCGTGAAAAGAGAACTCATAAGGGATAGTAATTTAAAGTTTAAAACTAAGGCCTTCACCGTATTTTCTCTGCTCTTCTCCTCCTTCTTCGTTTCAGATATTGCCATGCATCTGATACTTCACAGAATTAACACTAAAATAATTTACATTGAAACAACTGCAACTCTGCTAATTTTGGTTAACTTAGTCCTGTTTTTCTTTTCAAAAAAGAGTGTACACATAAAAGTTTTTCTCCTGATAACTGGAGCCCTTGCAATTCTCTTTTTAATAATAAACGGAATAAACGCCAAAACGCTGCTCATACTCTTCTCATACCCTCTGATAGCCGCCTTCGTGATAGACTATAGAGCAGTAATAATATGGAATATTCCCATAATTGCTGTAATATCAACGGTACTACTACTGAAAGAGAGTCTACCTATCCCCCACATTACCAGACTCCAACTTTTACAGAGTGAGGTTTCTCTGTTTGAACTGTTCTTTGGCTACCTGATAATAGTTATACTAAGCTACTTCCTCTCTAAATCTGCCAACGATGTCACCTACGAAATATACAACTTATCGGTAAAAGACCCACTAACAGGACTGTTTAACAGAGCGTTTGCCCTTTCGTTCCTGGAGCAACAGACTGAAGAGATAAAGAGAGAGCCGGAAAATAGATCCAACAAAAAATTATGCGTTACATACATTGACCTTGACAACTTCAAAGTGGTAAACGACACCTACGGCCACTCAACTGGAGACAATGTCCTCAGAAAAGTTTCAACAATTCTCCACGCATTCTTCAGAAAAGAAGACGTTGTGGCACGATTGGGGGGAGACGAGTTTTTAGTAATATCTCTTAATACGGACTGTGAAAACCTCAAGAGAAGACTTGAAAAACTAAGAGTTCAGGTGGAGGAAGAACTTAGAGACTACAATCTTTCCTTAAGTTTTGGAGTGGCAGAAATCCCTGAAGATACAGTTGATGCGAAAGAGGCGATAGACATAGCAGACAGAAGAATGTACATGAACAAACAGAAGAGAAAGAGAGAGAAAAAAAGAGAGGTGAAGGTGGAGCTCCCCTCTCCAGAGGAGCTCTCCACAGACTAAATCTCGTCCCACCCTTCAACAGCACTTGCCTGGTTATAACTCGTAACGGTTGCCTCAAAGAAGTTTGCCTTAACGTTCCCCTCTCCGCCAGTATCTGCAATCCTCTCAAGGTGCTCATATGGGTTCGGCCTATCGGGGAATATGGGCTCTAAACCTAAAGACTTAAGCCTTTTATTTGCTATATAGTAGGTATAGTCCTCAATTGACTTCTCATTCATTCCAAGGATCTTATTCCCTATAACCTTCTTGCTGAACCTCTGCTCCTGGTCAACTGCGATTCTGAACATCTCGTAGATCTTGTCCTTAGTTAGGTACTTTTTGAACCCTTCGTCCGTTAAATCCTTCATAAAGTGCTCAAAGAGAATAACGTGGGTAAGCTCGTCCCTGTTTATGTACCTGATTATGTCTGCTGTTCCCTGCATCAGGTTCCTTGAGGCAAGGTTGTAGAAGAACATAAAACCGTTGTAGAAGTAGAGACCCTCTAAAAGGTAGTTCCCAATGAGAACCTCTCCGTAGTTTTCCATCGTGGGCTCTTCAAGGAACTTCTGGTAGATGTCTGCAATGTACTTGTTCCTCTCAAAGAGAATCGGGTCTTTCTTCCACCAGTAGTAGACCTCTTCCCTCTTCTCTGCTGGAACAACAGACTCAATTGTGTAGCCGTAGCTCTGTGAGTGGATGGCTTCCTGATAGGCGTGGATTGACAGGTCAATGGTTATCTCAGGAGCCTTTACGTAGGCTGCTATATTTGGAATGTTTGTTGTCTGAATGGAGTCAAGGAAGACAAGGAATGAAAGTATCTCGTCGTAGGCCTGCCTTTCGTCGTCTGTGAGCTCCTTATAGTCTTGAACGTCCTGGGTAAGGTCAACGGTTTCAGGGATCCAGAAGTTGGCCATCATAACCCGGTAGAGCTTTGGAGCCCATTCATACTTAATAACGTTCAGGTTAAATATGTTTGTTGTGTCTCCGTGAAGAATTCCTCTCTTTGCGGGGTCGTCGTTCCCCTCGGGATTAAAAATCGGCCTCGGTTTCATAAGCTCTTTTTTCAAGTCGGCCAACGTGTCCTCCCTCTAATGTTTCTTCTCTATTTCTTTTAGATCCTCGCGCAGTCCCTTATAGACAGACAGGAAAAGGTAAAAGAGTGAAACCGCCAGAATGAGTGCCACTACTAAAGCTATAAAGGTTTCCATCTATCCTCCCAATCAGGTAGCAAAAGTATTGTATCAATCGGGAGGATTAAGGAAGTTTAGAAATAAAAATAGAAATTCCCCAATCAAGAGAATAAATTTTATAGATTCTTCAGAAGTTTCCGAACGAAATTAAAAGTCAGAACAAAGAGAATGACAAATCCTACCTCAAGGATAATTCCTACAGAGAGAAAAACCACGATGGATGGATTAAATCCAGAAGAAGTGAGCCTCAAAAAGAGGCCCACAATACCTCCAGAGAGAGCAAGAATAAAGACAGAGAGTAATTTAAGCATTTCTGCGTAGAACTTAATCTCTTCTCTGATTCTATCTCTGTTAGTTTGCACAGGCGATACACTCCTCTTTCTTGAGAGCTCCCTGACTGTCTTTCTGAACTGTCCTTACGTAGTAGATGGTCTTTATCCCCTTTTCCCAGGCGTACATAACGGTTTCGTAGATGTCCTTTGCCCTGATTCCGAGGTTGAGGTTAAAAAGGAGCTCCATTGATATCCCGCTGTCAACCCACTTCTGGATTGTTGAAATTACGTCAATAACCTCTTTCTGGTCCATAAACTTGCTTTCCCTGTAGAACCAGAACCTCTCCTTTATGTAAGGAGGACAGATGGGAACCGCCTGCTTCTGGTTTTTATCTATGTAGAACCTTGAGAAAGGCGGCAGGACTCCTGGAGTTGCCCCCTGAAGGAGCCCTGAGCTTGTGTTGGGAGCTATCGCAAAGAGCTGGCCGTTTCTGATTCCGTACTTTTTGAGCTTTGAAAGGAGCTCTAACCATTTCGCCTTTAAATGGGTCTTCTCAGAAAGGAACTCTGCGTCTTTTCCAATTATCACTCCCCTGCTCCAGTCTGAACCCTCGTAGGCAGGGAAAACTCCCCTCTCCTTTGCAAGGTTTATACTCTCGTCTATCCCGTAGTAGGCAATTTTTTCGTAGAGTTCATCTATCACGCCTAAAGACTGCTTGCCGTAGGGTATTTCTCTCTTTGCCAGGTAATCTGCAAGTCCTAAAGTCCCTATTCCGATTGTTCTATACCTGTCGTTGTGGAGTTTGCTCTCTAAAATGGGCGGAGCCGTGAGCTCTATCGTGTTGTCAAGAATTCTCACTGCAGCCCTAACGGCCTCTTCAAGTTCCTCATCGTTTTCAATATTTGCAAGGTTAATAGAGAGAAGGTTGCAGGTGTGAACAAGGCCGGGTTCCTCTATCTCGCTAACTATCTTTCCATCTTTCATATAGGTTTTAAAGCCTTTGGAAGGCCTGAAGTTTGAGAAGCTCTCCATACAGAGGTTTCCGTTTCCTATGTAGCCGTCGTGCTTTAAGGGATTGAGCCTGTTTGCAGTGTCTTTAAAGAAGATGTAGGGTAGACCGGTTGCAACCTGTGTTTTGAGAATTTCTTTAAGGAGCTCCTTCGCCCTTACCTTCTTTTTCAGCTTCAGTTTATCGCTCTCTGCCTCTATGTGCATGTAGGCTTTCTCAAACTCCTCTCCCCAGAGTTCGTAGAGTTTGTAGCCGAACTTCCTCTCAACCTCGTAAGGATCTACAAGGAGCCACTCTTGGTCAAACTTCACCCTCTCCATAAAGAGGTCTGGAACAACAACCTGAGGGAAAATATCAAAAGCTTTACGCCTCAGGTCTCCGTTCTCCGTTTTCAGCTCTAAGAAGTCGTAGATATCTAAGTGCCACACGTCTAAAGCAACGGTAACAGCTCCTGCCCTTTTCCCTTCCTGATTCACCGCAACGGCAACGTCGTTAAGGATTTTCGTCCAGGGAACGATTCCGCCGCTTGCACCGAACACCTTTTTAATCCAGGAACCCTGTGCTCTTATCCGGGAGAGATTTACTCCCACTCCGCCAGCCCTCTTTGATATCTGGGCAACCTGGTTGGCCGTATACATAATGGAGTCAAGGTTGTCGTCCATTGCTGTTATGAAGCAGGAGGAGAGGTTTCCGTTGGGGCGGCGGAGGTTGATAAGTATAGGAGTTGCAAGGGAGAGTTTTTTTCCTGCTATAAGGTCGTAGAAGTGTTTGGCAATCTCTAACCTTCTCTCTTTAGGCTCGTTTATTGCAAGCATGAGGGAGATGGTCATGAACATCTCCTGTGGGAGCTCTATGGGAAAATCCTCGTAGATGCAGAGGTACCTTTTTGCAAGGAGGTTTGCACCGGCGTAGTCGTAGAGGAAATCGTACTCAAGTTTTAAGTAATCTCCGGCCTCTATAAGTTCTTCCTCTGTGTAGTTCTTAAGGAGCTCCTCAGTGTAGAGCCCCTTCTCAACCAAATCTTTAACAACTCTCAAATACTCCTTTCCCCCTCCAACGTAGGCCAGCTTACTGGTTCCCCTTCTGATTGAAACTTCTTTGTAGAGGTTGAAGATAAAGAGCCTTCCAGCAAGTATTCTCCAGTCGGGTTCTTCCGGTGTTGTAAGCTGAAGGGCAGTGTTTATAACGGCCTCATGAATCTGGCGAGTTGTTATACCGTCAAAGAAGTGGAGCTTGAGCTTGGCCTCAAGTTTCAGCGTGTTGACGTTCAGCCCTTCAGCCGCCCAGCTGATAACTTTCCTTATCTTCTCAATGTTGAGAGGCTCCCTGTTCCCCTTCCTTTTAACGACTGTTATTCTGTTCATTGCGCCTCCTTTCCCGGTTTGACAACTGTCTATTTAATCACTGCAGAGGGGTTTCACTCAAGTTCTACATCAAGGAAAAGTTTACAGCACATCAATTATTATTGTTTCATGAATTTATTAACTCTTCGTCAGCAACCTCACTAATACAGAGAATTAGCCTATGATTTAGGCAGGTTAAAGGGGGAACTTCAACTCCGCTGAACAGAACCCAAGGGAAATTTCAAGAGAAAAGTAAGGTAATAACTGGTGATTCTTCACTATCGTATAGTCAGAATGACTGCTTAGCCATACGCTGTATACTACTTTGAAAAGAGGGGAATTAACATGAACTCAGCCTAAAGCTCTTTGTAAAGGTATTCTACGTTTGTGGAGCTCCCCTGAACCCTGTAATCCCTCAGAAAGGGGAAGAGCTCTTTAACCCCTCTGTTCACCTTTATAACAACCCTTTTCCTCACAACCCTCTCGGCTTCCTTAAGGGTTTCGGGAGAAATGAAGTCTTTAACTGCAACTTCTCTAAAAGGAGACATTACACTGCAGTGCCACTTGGGTTTAATAAACATGGGAGAGAAATAGACGATATCGTATGATTTATCAGGCTGGGATTTGAGAAACTCGTAGTTGTCTCCAAGAACAGGCTTAATCAGTTTAAAGGCAAACTCAGCAACCTTTAACTTCCCTTTCGGTTTGTATTTTTCAAGCCCTCTTTTCACTATCTCGTAAATAACCGGGTCTTTTTCAACTCCAACAACCTCTCTTTTACTTACAAAGGCAGCCATCAGGGCATCCTGAGCAAGCCCTAAATTGCAGTCCAAAACAGTCTCTCCCTCCTTTAAGTCCATAGCCTCAACCATCGCCTCTTTTCCGCCGGAAAGGTAATTGAGGAGCCTTATTTTAAAAAGACCGGGGTGAAAAAAAAGCTTTTGACCTTTCAATGTGTGAAGGGTCAGTGTCAGATCTCTGTTAACAACTAAAACGTTCTTTCCGAATCGCTTTTTTATGGCGTTTATCGTGTTGTGGCGCCGTTTAACGAGGGGAGCTCCTAACTTCTCTGCCAGCTGCTCAGCTTCATCTACCATCTCAGGAGTGGGGTTTCTATCTGTTGTTACTACAACTTCCACTATCTATTCTCCGCTATAAGGTCTGGCCTTTTCCTCTCAAGGTATTTCTGAGTATAGGAACACAGGGGATAGATCTTATAACCATTTTCATCTGCAAACTCAACAAGTTTTGCCGAAAGTTTACCGGCAATTCCTTTACCCCTCTGGCTCTCTGGAACGTAAGTTGTACTTACAACTACAACCTTCTTCTCCTCATCCACACCAAAAGTTATAAAAGCCTCTTCTCCGTTTGGTAGTTCAAGATAGATCCTTCCCTTTCCTATCTTAATTTCCAATTAAACAACCTCCTAACGGTTTGACTATAATTTTAATAGTGGAACGGGGTATCTAAAAGGGAATAAAAGTGGGGGAAATATGTCCTTCAACTTAATCATACTAATGATTATAGGATTCGCGTTTCTCTGGTATCTCCTTGATGAACTCTACGAGAACTTAGACCCCCTTTTCCAGAAGAAAAAGAAGTAGCCTTCCAAACCTTCCCTGCATAAATTGTTGTCCGTCACGGGTGAACGGGAAGTCCGGTGAAAGTCCGGCGCTGTCCTCGCAACCGTGAGCAGGGAAAGAACTGGGTCTTTGCCACTGGAGTGGAAAGGTGAAAAGCCGCCGCTCTGGGAAGGTACTGACCTGATAAACCCTGCAAGCCGGGAGACCGGCCCGTGATGGGTGGGAAGACCCACCCCTTCGCGTCCTGCGGGGGTTCGGGGCGCGGGAAAGGAGAGGGTATTCCTTTTTCTTTTCCCGCCTTGGAGCTCCTGCGGGTGTTAAAACCAAAACACCCACAGGAGGTAGCAGCATGAAGACTTACGCTTACGGCTTCCCGAGACTGGGGAAGCAGAGAGAGTTTAAACGGCTCATTGAAGGCTACTGGGCCGGAAAAGTCAGTGAAGAGGAGCTCCTCTCAGGAATCAAAAAGCTCAACGAGAAAAGAGAGGAAACCTACAGAAAGTTTGTAGACTCTCACCCTCAAGGTGAGATGACCCTCTACGACCCGATGGTTGACACGGCGCTCCTCTTCGGAGTGTACACGGCAGAGAGCTTAAACGACTACTTCAACCTCTGCCGCGGCAAGAACGCCCTTGAGATGACAAAGTGGTTCAACACAAACTACCACTACTTAGTTCCCGACTTTGGGGGTAAAAAACCCCAGTTCAAACTGACAAAACCCGTTTGGGACAGACACGAAGGAGCAAAGGAAAACGTCCACGTTATCGGTCCCCTTACTTTCCTTAAACTCTCCAAGGGTTTAAAACCTGAGTACTTTGCCGGAGCTCTAAAAGAGTTGGTAGAACTTACAGTTGAGTACGCAAACACAAAAGGATTTAAGTCCCTTCACTTAGACGACCCGGCCTTCGTTTTGGAACTCTCAGGGGAGGAGTGGAAGGCCGTTGAAGAAGCCTACTCCCTCTTTGAGAAGTCAAACTGCCCTGTAAACCTGTTTACCTACTACGACAGCGTAGACAGGCTGGACGTTCTCTTCAACTTACCCGTTTCGGGAGTCGGCGTTGACCTTGTCCACGATAGGGGAGAGAATCTGAAACAGCTTAAAGAGATAGACAGAAACGGCAAAACCCTCTTTGCCGGAGTTGTTGACGGAAGAAACGTATGGAGGAATGACCTCTTTAAAACGGCAGAACTAATAAGAGAGCTGGGAGAGAACGTTGTTATTACAAACGGAGCTCCACTTTTCCACCTACCTGTCAGTCTTTCAGGGGCAACGCTTCCTGAAGAACTCCTTCAGAAAGTTGCATTTGCCGAGGAGAAGCTGAAGGAGATAAAACTCATCGGAGATATACTTTCAGGCAGAACGGAAGAAGCTGAGGAGTGGGTTAAGGGAATCAACGTTCCCTTTGGGGAGCTCCCCCACGTCAGAGAAAGAGTGTCCTCTCTAAAGGACGACGACTTTGTCAGAAAGCCTGAGTACAGAGAGAGGGTTAAGGTTCAGAAGGAGAAGTTTAAACTCCCGCTCTTCCCAACAACAACAATAGGTTCGTTCCCTCAAACAGAAGAGGTAAGAAGGATAAGACTCCTTTACAGGAAAGGAAAGCTCTCCCAGGAAGACTACGACACCTTTATAAGAGGAGAGATAGCAAAAGCTATCCAGATACAGGAAGACTTGGGCCTGGACGTCTTTGTCCACGGAGAGTTTGAAAGGACGGACATGGTTGAGTTCTTCGCCGAGAAGATGAAGGGAATTGCAACAACCGGAAACGGCTGGGTTATCTCCTACGGAACAAGGTGCTACAGACCTCCCATTATCTACGGAGACGTTGAGAGAAAAGGCCAGATGACAGTTAAAGAGATAGCCTTTGCCCAGAGCTTAACCGAAAAACCTGTTAAAGGAATGCTCACAGGCCCCGTAACGATTATCGCCTGGAGCTATGTAAGGGAAGACATCCCAACAGAAGAAGTTGCCTACCAGATAGCCTTAGCCCTGAAAGATGAGATTTCAGACTACGAGAAAGCCGGAATTGGAATCGTTCAGATAGACGAGCCGGCAATCAGGGAAAGAGCTCCCATAAAGAGAAGAAACTGGAAGGGTTATTTTGACTGGGCCGTTAAATCTTTCCGCCTCTGCCACTCTTCAGTTAAACCTGAAACCCAGGTTCATACCCACATGTGCTACTCTGAGTTTGGGGAGATTATTGATTACATCTTAGAGATGGACTTTGACGTCATCTCCATTGAGGCTACCCGCTCTAAGGGAGATATCATAGAGGCCTTTGAGAGGGTCAACTTTGACAGACAGATAGGCCTTGGAGTGTGGGACATCCATTCCCCTTACGTTCCAACAGTTGAGGAGATGAAGGAGATTGTAGAGAGAGCTCTCAGGGTAATTCCCAAAGAGAACTTCTGGGTAAACCCCGACTGCGGACTGAAAACAAGGCGCTGGGAAGAGGTTATTCCAGCCCTTAGAAACTTAGTTAAGCTGGCAGAGGAGCTGAGGAGAGAAGACGGATAAACACCATTCAACGAGAGCTCCCTCCCACTCCTCAAGTGTTATATTGTTTTATATAAATCTCAAGGAGGTAGGGAGTGGAGCTCTCCCCCTTTCTCTCTGTTGACACCCCAATAACTTTCAGAGACCACCCCGGCGTAATGTCTGCAGTTCTCTATACAAACTTTCACCTGTGCAACCTCAACTGCTACCAGTGCCACAACAGGCACCACTTTAAGGAAAAACCGAAATACCTGAGCTGGAGGGAGCTCTCTGAAAAACTCTCAATGTTCAAAGCCCTGGGCGTTGAGCTGGTAATTGTTTCAGGTGGAGAACCAACTTTAGAAGAGAAAATAGAAGAAGGACTGAAGTTTATAAAGGAATATGGATTTCCGGTGAGGCTTGACTCAAACGGAACAGACCCTGAAAGACTTGAAAAACTGATAGAGAATCGGTTAATAGACGGAGTGGCTTTAGATGTAAAAATCCCCCTTCTAAATGAGTATACCCCTCACCAGCTGAAACGCTTTAAAAGAGTTCTCTTTTCACGGGAAGATTTAGACAATTCAGCAGTTTATAACTACTCTAAAAAAGTGAAATTAACAATAGAGCTGATAAAAAGATACTCCCTTCCGTACACACTCCTAAGAACCGTTGAATACCCCCTCCTTACAGAAGAGGACAAAGCGGCCATCAAAGAGGGTCTAAAATCTCTTCCGCACCAGTTTAACCCCTTCTACCCTGTGGAGGAGAGCAGTGTATAACAAGTATTTCCGCCTGATAGACCTCTTCATAGACAACGACGACGTTTCAAGGAATAACGCAAACTTTGTAAGGGGAATTCCCGTTTTAGAGCACGTAGTTGTCGGCGAGGTGATGAAAGACTACCTGTTTGATGTAATCTACAGAGGCCTTCCTGTAAGAACCCACCACGAGGAGGGCTGGGCATACCACCATCAGACATATCGCCTAAGTAGTTATTGCATAGGCTTATCGGCTAAAGACATTGCCTATCATGGCCTTCAAAGCAACGCAAAGAACGAAAGAAGAGCTGCTCCCCCCAAAAGGCTTGAAACGCTCTTTATGCAATGTGCAAACCTAATCTGCCTTATAGCTCAGGAAGTAAGTGGAGCAACCTCTCTCAACGACCTCTCAACAGTTGCTGCAGGCTACCTCTACTACTTAGAGAAAGAAGGAAAGAAGAGCTACTCAGACTACGACCTTGAAAACCTGTGGCAGGAGTTCCTCTACAACATAAACCTGCCCTTCAGAAGCGGGAACTCTCCCTTCTCAAACATCACTTTAGACTTTGGAAAGCCCAACAGCAGGCTGAAGAACGAACCTGTTGTCTACGCAGGGAAACTCCTTGACTTTACATACAGTCAGATACCTGCCCACTACTTTGACAGAATAAACACAGCCTTCATAAAGGCAATGAGAAGGGGAGATGCAGACGGAAATCCTTTTACGTTTCCCCTCATAACTGTAAACATCACGGAGGACTTTGACAGGAACAACCCTGCCTGGAAACTGCTACTTAAAGAGAGTGAATATTTTGGGGGTTTCTACGTTCAAAACTACCTAAAAGAGCCCTTTGAGAAGCCAAGCATCTACAGGGAGAAAAACCCCTACATAAAACCATTTGACGAGGGAATGATCTATTCAAACTGTTGCAGAATGCTTTTCAACATCTCTCAGGTTGAGGCCGTTACAGGTTCAAACCCGTTCCACTCGGGAAGCGGTGTAGGTGGAATAGGCGTTTACGCAATAAACATGAACAGGCTCCTCTTTCTGGCAAAAGATGACTTTAACCTGTTAAAGAGGATGATTGACTACACGATGGACGTGGGGGCGAGAGCTCTCCAGAGGAAACGGGAGTGGCTAAAGAAACACTGGAACGATCTGTTCCCTTACCTCTCCTTCTATCAGAAGGACGACCGTTCACTCTTTAACATCTTCTCAGTTGTAGGCGTTCACGAAGGGATGGTAAACGCAGGCTTTAAAGGAGGACTTTTTAACGACGAAGCGAAAGATTACGCCCACGCAATTGCCCAGTACCTTTATAAAAAGCTCCACTACTTTATGGAAAGGGACAGGGTTCTCTACTCTTTAGAGTACGCTCCAAGTGAAAATGCTGCATGTAAGATGGCACAGAAAGATCTCTCTTTTGCAAAGGCTTTAGCCGAAATTCTTGAAGGCAAGAGAGAGATAAACATATCAAAAGACGAACAGCTCAACCTATTTATCAGGGAATCTGTTGAGAAGTTTGGAGAGAGAATCTTTGAGCTAGTGGAGGTAGAGGATGAAAGTTAAGGTAAAACCCAGAATATTTGTAAACGGAGACCCTGAGAGGGGTAGAGTCTTTCTCACTTCTGGCTTTCAGGCTCCCTTTCAGGAGAGAGACCTCCTTAAACAGATAGACGTTAACTCTCATTTCCAGTCTTACGCAACCGGGGGAAGCATTATGCATCTGTTCACAGCAGAGAAGATGACTCCTGAAGAGCAGGAAAAACTGATATTCAGCATTATAAAGAACTTTCCCATACAGTACCTTACAAAAACTCCTTTTCTCACAACCTGCCACAGCTGCGGCCATAAGACGGTGGGTAGGAAAACTAAGTGTGACTCTTGCGGCTCAAACGACGTTACAGTCTGGTCTAGACCCATTGGCTACTTCAGGCCGGTTTTGAGGAAAGGTATAAAGAAGAACTTTAAGGAAGCTCAATACCTCTTCTGGCTTTCGGGGAGAGTAGAAGACTTCGCAACGAGAAAAGAGGTAAAAAGAGAGGATTTAGAGGAACTGATAGAGGAGCTCTCCTCCGGCATCTAACGATTCTTAAATTCCTCCTCCCCCTCTTTGGGTAAAATAGCCCCACTTTAGAATGGGGGTTCACAGGATGAGAGTTCTCATCTTTGTTCTGATGATTTTGTTAACCATAATCACAAACTCCCCTGCCAGAACTCTGGAGGAGATAATAGCCAACATCGGATCCTACACCCCAGAGGAGCTCCAGCAGGCAATAAACTCCCTACCACAGCAGGAGAAATTGAAACTCCAGCTCCTTCTTCTCACCTATGCAGGGGAGAACAAAAAGGTTAAAGAACTCCTTAAGAAACTCTACTCCGGCAAGCTGGTTTCAAACGTAATACTGCTACCCAAAAACCTTCCCGCAATAGTTGTAGATAAAACAAACGAAATCTTGTACGTAGTAAGGATGGACAGGGGAGTTCCCTACATAGTAAGGAAGTTTCCCTGTATAACCGGAAAACGCCCCGGAGACAAACTTGAAGAAGGGGATCAGAGAACACCTGAAGGCATCTACTTTCCCATGTACTGGAAGACAAATCTTCCACCTATTTACGGCTTAGGAGCCTTTCCGCTGAACTATCCCAACTTATTAGATAGAAAAATACTGAAGAGGAACGGTCACGGAATCTGGATACACGGAACAGACAATCCAAACCGCCCTCCCCACAGTACAAACGGCTGTATAGTTCTGAAAAACGAGTACTTAAAAGAGCTGAAAAGGCTGATAGTTCCCCGAAGAACACCTGTAATAATTGTCTCCCACCTCAGCTACGCCTCAAAAAATGAGTTTCTATCTGAACAGAAATCCCTGATAGATTTCGTTCTTCACTGGAAGAGAGCCTGGGAGGAAACCCCTGTAAACATAAAACCCTACCTTAACTGTTACTCAAACAGCTTCGTGTGGGAAAGGGGAAACTACAACCAGTGGGTTAGTTATAAAAAAGAAGTAACAAAGTATAAGAAATGGATTAAAATTAAATTAGAGGACTTAACAGCTGCCAAAGATGGAAGGATACTCAAATTCGGAAACCTATATGTGGTAAGGATGAGGCTCATTTACAGGTCAAATAATTACAACTCAATTACAAATAAAATTCTTTATATAATAAAAGAGGGGAAACAATGGAAAATATTAGGAGAAGAAAACTTATAAAAACTCTACTCTGGGGAGCTCCCCTGATAGCCCTATCACCTATCAGCGCTTTTGCCAGTCAGAGCAGAGTTTCTGTAAGAATAGACCTGCCTCCTTTCCCCCTTGAAGACACCTACCTAAAAGGAGAGAAAAAAGGGGGAAGGATTCTTGTAGTCGGCGGAATCCACGGGAATGAGCCGGGAGCTTACAAGGCAGCAGACATCTTAAGGCACGTTAAGGTTAAGAGGGGAGAACTCTTCATCGCTCCAAGGATGAACTTCGTCTCAATTCTCGCAGACCGTAGAGGCTACAACGGAGATATGAACAGAAAGTTTGCCTCAATCTCTCCCAGAGATCCTGACTACCCAAGGGTAAAGTGGCTTAAAAACTACGTAAAAGAAGTTAAGCCGGAGCTCCTGCTGACCCTGCACGATGGCTTCGGGTTCCACTCTGTAAACCCAAAAGCCTGGGGACAGTGTATAGTAATTGACGCAGAGAGGTATAAAAACTTCCATTTAGGAAAAGAGGCAAGAACCGTATCTGAAAGGGTCAACCGCTTCTTTACAAAGAGGGAGTGGAAAGTTCCCGTTTACAACACAAACACCTTTTCACCAAACACAAAACATCCTGAACAGAGAAAGTCACTCACCTACTTCTGCCTGAAAGAAGCCAATGTTCCGGCAATCTGCCTTGAAACGTCAAAGCAAATGCCAGACCTTGAGATGAAAGTGAAAACCCACCTTCTACTGATGAAGGAGTTTTTCAAACTCCACAACGTTGAGATAGAGCCGGATTTTGACTACATAATCTCTCATTTAGACCAGTTCTTAAAGCCAAAGGTACACTACTTAGCAAACTTGAACATTAACGGAAGACAAGTTCTCGTCAGTTCAAACAAAACCTTTAAACTCCCTAAAGGAAGCAGGGTAGAGTTTACCGGATTTCACGGAACCGCCGGAACAAACGCCGTTTCTCCAGACGTTAACATGAACTTGAGGAAAATCGGGATAAAGAGGCGCATTGCCGTTGACGTAAAAGACGACTTTAGAAAGATTTTTACAGTCAGGTTTGTTGTAGTTTAAATACTTTTGGGAGTTTCAATGATTCTGAAAATTAAAGTAATTGAGAAAGAGAACGGCACCGAGCAGATAGTGTTCTCCTTGTCGGAAGATGAAGAGCAAAAAGACGGGAAAGTTGTAGCGGAAAGGGAAGTGGAGCTTGACAGAAGCGGCAGAGTGCTGATAGAAGTAACAGGAAAGGAGATAGAAGTTCACAGGGTGGAAAAACTCAGGATTGACCCGGAAGTTCTTGAGGAAATGAGGGAGAAAAGGTCAGAGCCCTTTGACAAGGATAAGGTCAACTGAATCTCCTCTACTTAAGGTCTTTACCCCCTTAGGAACCACCATGAGAGCTCTCTTCCCCACAAGGGCAGAGAGAACCCCTGAACCCTGTCGCCTTAAGGGAGAAACCAGGAACCTTCCTTCTTCAGGGCTGTAGGAGAAGCCACACCTTACAAACTCAGTTCTATCGGCCTTTCTCCTCTTAAAGTCTTCAACCAAAACGCCCTTAACTCTTGGTTTGAAAACCTCTGCTGCTCCCTGAATCTTCATAAGGAGCGGATAAACGAACAGGTTAAAGCTTGTAAAAACAGAAACAGGAAATCCGGGAAGACCGAAAAAGAACCTATTTCCTTTCCTTCCAAATAGAACAGGTTTACCCGGTTTAACCTGAACCTTGTAGAAGAGAACTTCTACTCCAAGCTCTTTAACAACATCTTTAACAAAGTCGTAGTCCCCCATGGAGACTCCACCGGAAGTGATAAGAACGTCGCAGGTTTCAAAGGCTTCAGAGAGAACCTTTAAAATCTCTTTTCTGCTATCTCTGACTATCCCGAAGTAAACGGGCTCCCCGCCAGCTTCTTTAACTAAAGAGTAGAGGATATAACCGTTGGCATTCCTTATCTGAACGGGAGATTTAAAACCTTCCCAGGGCTCTAAAAGTTCGCTTCCTGTAACAACTATTCCAACCTTCGGCTTTACAGAGACCTTCAGGTAGGGTTTTCCAACTGAGGCGGCTATGCCGATTTCGGGAGCTCCCAAAACAGTCCCCTCCCTGATAAGAACCTGACCTTTCCTGTAGTTCTCTCCGGGAGGCCTTATATTTGCTCCCTTCTGAAAGCTTTTCTTAACTTCAACGCACCCCTCTCTCTCCTCCGTCCACTCCACCGGAACAACAAGGTCAACAGAATCTGGAACAACGGAACCGGTAAAGATCTTAACGGCCTCACCTCTTTCTATCTCAACTGGTTTATCAACTCCGGCAGGAACGACTCCCTTAACATTCAGCCTTGAAGGAACAGATTCAACATCGGGAAACCTCACGCCGTAGCCGTCCATTGCAGAGACGGGAACGGGAGGGTCATTTCTATCTGCAACAATAGCTTCCCTTAGGACTCTACCAGCTGCTTCAAAGAGGGGAACCTGCTGGAACGGGAGGGTTAACTCCTGTGAAGTTATCAGCTCAACAGCCCTCTCAAAGGTAACGTAGAACTCCATTTACCCCCCTAGTTGAAGGTGGTTTAAAATTCTATCAGTCCAGAGGAGGTGCCATGGTACCTATAGTTTCGTTCATTGGCTACCACAACAGCGGAAAGACGACCATTGCCACAGAGGTTGTTAAGAAATTGAAGGAAAAAGGCTACAGAGTGGCCGTTCTGAAATCAACAAAGGAAAAGAAAATCTTCACAGATAAACCGGGAAAGGACAGCTACAGGTACAGAGAGGCTGGAGCAGACGCAGTTGGTCTCTTTTCACCTGAGGAACTTTTCCTAACTTTTAGAGTAAAAAAGGAGAGTACAGACCTAACTCTTCTCTCTTTTCTCCTCTTTGACGACTACGACATAGTTATATGTGAAGGGTTTAAAGAAGCTCCCATTCCCAAAATTGAAGTGATAAGAGAAGAGTTAGAGTCTCCACTGTTTGAAAAAGACCCGAACGTTGTAGCAGTAGTTACAGACTCTTCGGTAATTGTTAAAGAAAGAAAAGTTTTTCACCCAGAACAGGTAGACGAGATAGCCACTTTCATTGAGGAGGAGCTTATTAAGAAGAGAGAGGAGGAGTTCCCCGACGAGGTGGAGCTCTTTGTCAACGGCAGAAGGATACCGATGAAGTTCTTCCTGAAAGGAATACTCAAGGAGGTTCTCCTCGGTTTCCTGAAACCTCTAAAAGGAATTGAAAATCCCCTTGAAAGAATAGACGTAAGAGTAGTTAAGGGGAGAGGAAGAAGCTCCTGATTGTGGAGGGGAGCTCCGGCGGGCTACTTCTGACAACAAACCCGCCGGAAGGTTGAAATTAAAAGAGAAGCTGGAACTCTGTTACAAACACGTTGTTGTCAATCTCTTTACCGTGCCTTTCATTAGCCCAGGTGTACGAAGATCTGACTGCTGCCTGCCAGCCGTTTAAGAGGTAGTAGAAGCCAATGGTTGTGTAGTTAACGTCGTACTTATCGTTAATATCGTCGTTTGGATCCAACCAGGAGTAGCGGCCAACAAGGTGAACTTTCGGAAAGAATGGGAGACCGTAGTTGACCTGTGCGTAGTAGCCCTTGGCGTTTCCAAGTGATACGTCTTTTCCAGAGCTGTCTTTTCCGTCTGTCGGGTTGTCGTAGAGGTATCCAGCCTCAAGGGAGAGGTTGTAGGGCTTAAACTTGAGTGCTGTTTCAACGTCAATCAGGTGTCTTTTAACAGAAGCAGCTCCGTATTTTGTATAAATCATCTTGGAAGAGTCGTCCGTTCCAAACTCTCCGCCTAATCTAAAGCGCCAGGTTAAATCCTCATTGTTGATAGGAGTTGCATCTAAGGCCAGGGTGTAGAGGTATTTCTTGTCCCTGTTGTAGTTTTCGGAGGAGCTCCACCCCTCACCATTAAACACGCCGGCAGTTAACTTAACTCCCTTAAAGAGCTTATAGGTAGCTGAAACTCCAATCTCTCTCCACACAGGAGCAATCTCGTTAACGGCAACAGGCCTTTCAGGAAGCCAGAGCTCTGTTCCACTCTTTAAGTAAGACATAGAGACAGGAGTCTTAAACTGCCCCATCTTTACCGAAAGTGGAATGGAGTCAAAAGAGTATTTGACGTAAGCATCCCAGAGCTGAACCTGGCTTCCCTTATCTGCCTTTATCTGAATGGCATAACTGATATTATCGTTAAGCTCTCCCTTTACGTGAAGCCTAGCCTTCTTAACCTCAAACCCGTTTCCATAATCTCCAAATATGGACTTTCCGCCGTTCTCATCTATGTCCTGCGTTTGGGAAAACCTGAAAAGAACCCTTCCCCCAACTTTAACCTTTTCTGTTCTCTTCCTTAAAGGAACAACGGCAGTTCTTCTGTAGAGGAGTTTCTTTAGCTCCCTGTTCTCTTTTTCAAGCTCCTGAACCTTTTTCTCAAGCTGTTGGAGTTTCTGGAGTATCTCTTCGTTTGAAACCGTTTGAGCCTGAGAGGCAGATGTAGCAACCATCAGGGAAGTGAGAAGAAACAGGGCTTTCCTCATAATCTCCTCCCGACGAGAAATTATGACGGATTTATACCAGATTGATATTCTACATTCCAATTTTAGAAATAGAAAATTGCTATTGTTGTAGTAAAAGGGATTTAATAGAAAGATAACAGGTTTTTCTTAATCACTTTGACGTGGTGCCCGGGGCGGGAATCGAACCCGCACGGCCTTGCGGCCCCGGGATTTTAAGTCCCGTGCGTCTGCCAATTCCGCCACCCGGGCTTTTTGGTTTTACTTTTGGAGGGAAAAATAAAAATGGTGCCGAGGGGCGGAATCGAACCGCCGACACGAGGATTTTCAGTCCTCTGCTCTACCAACTGAGCTACCTCGGCCCGCGTAGGAAAATATAGGAAAGGGAAAGTAAAGTGTCAAGCATTGACTTATCTCATTTCAGCACCTCTATTCATAGAAATAAATTAAAAGAAAATTGAGGAGGACTGGAAATTGGAGCTTTTAAAAGAGCAAGAACTGCCCCTTGTACCGTACCAGGGAATGAACCTTGTTCACAGAAGAGAGCTTGAAATAGTTAACAGGTTCTACAGAGCCCTGGTTGAAGGGAGCGAAGAGGAAGTTGATCGGCTGTTCAATGAGTTTATCAGGGATGTTGAAGAGCACTTTAGCTACGAAGAGGATTTAATGAGAAAGTCTCACTTCTTCGCCTACGAGTGCCACCACGGAGAGCACAACAGGGTAAGAGAGGAACTCCGCTCCGTTAAAGAGAAGTGGGAGAGGGAGAGAAACAGAGAGAAGCTTAAAAATTACCTTGAAGAGGTGTTTAAACCCTGGATATCTGAACACATTTTAACCATGGACACTGTAACTGCCCAATGGCTGATGAGAGTTATGGGGGGAATTGGAGCTCTATAACGTTTACAACGGCTGCTGCAAACTCCCTTTCGTGGGAAATTGAGTAAAGAAGCTTTAACCGGGGAGAGAGACTTTTAACCGTGAGGGAGAGTTCCCTCCCTCCACCTCTAACCGAAACGTCTTTAATGCTAACCCTGTACCCCGCCTGAGAGAGAGCCTTAACAGTAGCCTCTTTCAGGGCAAACCTGGCCGCGATACAGCCGGGGAGCTCCCCTCTCCTTTTCTCAAGGCAGTAGTCGTACCCTTCAGGAAGAATCCTCTTCAGAAAACGCTCTCCGAAACGATTAAGGAGCTCCTCAACCCGCCTTACAGAAACGATATCAACCCCAACACCTACAAGCATCAAATCTAACCGTTTATCAGCTCATTCATCTTCTCAACTGCCTCTTTAAGGCCAAAGAGGATAGCATTTGCAACTATTGAGTGGCCTATGTTCAGTTCTTCAATCTCGGGAATCTCAGCAACAGGTTTAACGTTTTTGTAGGTAAGCCCATGGCCGGCGTAAACCTTTAAGCCCGCTCCTTTTGCAACCTTTGCAGCCTCTTTTAAACGGCGGAGCTCCCTTTCTGTTTCCTCTTTATTGTTCTCTGCAAAGGCTTCAGCGTAGCGGCCCGTGTGGAGCTCCACAGCATCTGCCCCAACCTCAGCTGCCGCCCTTATCTGCTCCGGTTCCGGATCTATAAAGATGTTAACGGTTATTCCAGCAGACTTAAGTTTCTCAATAACTTCCCTAATCTTCTCTTTCTGAGAGAGAACGTCAAGACCGCCCTCTGTTGTTATCTCCTCTCTCCTTTCAGGAACTAACGTAACCTGGTGGGGCTTTACAGAGAGGGCTATCTCAACCATCTCGTCGGTTGCTGCCATCTCAAGGTTCACTCTTGAATGGATAAGCTCTTTTATGAGCTTTAAGTCCCTCTCGTTAACATGCCTCCTGTCTTCTCTAACGTGGAGCGTTATCTGGTCGGCACCGGCAAGGTCTGCAATTACTGCAGCGTGAACGGGATCCGGCTCAAAAGTTCTCCTCGCGTTTCTCACAGTTGCAACGTGGTCTATGTTAACCCCAAGTCTCACTCTCTTTCCCATCTTTACCTCCTTCACGGTTTTAAAGTATAAAATATCGGCAGGAGGTCTTTGTGAGAAAAGGTTTTACTCTGCTGGAAGTCTTGGTCGCAGTGGCAATAGCAGGAATGGCATTTGGAACCTTTATAGTTCTGGCAGGAAGGAGTGCAAACTCTACTGACCTTCTCCTTAAAACAACTCTCTCAACTGTTGCTGCAAACAACGCAATAAACTCTATTGTCTATGGGAGGAAAAGTTACAACGATAAGCCTATTAATGTAATGGGCTACACGGTAAAGGTAAACCAGGACTTTGAAGAACTTATGGGTTTCAGAGTAGTTAAAGTTGAAGCAGGAACGCCAAATAGAGGAGTTTTAGTTGAACTCTACGAGACGCGGTAAAGGTTTTACCCTTATAGAGCTCCTCCTTGCAGTAGCTATTTCTGCCTTTCTTCTAACAGTAACCTACACCTTCTTCTCGGCAGTTGAGAGAACCGGAAAAGCGGCACTGGAAAACAGCAGAATACAGTCAACAGTTACACCGCTCTTTTACCTTCTACAAAGGGATATTGAATCAATTAACAGAGGCTACGGCGGAATAACCTATGGGAAAGACCCGAACGGTAAGTTAAGCTGGATAGAGTTTTACACAGAAAACTGCTACTACTTTCCGGGAATCTGTAGAGTAAGGTACTGGACGTATAAAAGTGAAGAGGGAAAAGAGAGCTGGCTAATAAGGACGGAGCTCCGCCTCAACTCAACCACCAACACCGGCATAGATGCACCTGTCTCGTCAGCAGTTACGGGATTTAAGGTTTACCATCTATCGGGTGGAGACTGGGTTGAAGGAGCCGGAGGGAAACTCCTCAAAATTGTAATAGAGATGAAAGGGGGGAAAGAGCTCCCCCTCATATTCGTAGTTAGAACTTAAACATCTGACTGATAGACTCACCGTAATGGATTCTCCTTATGGCTTCTGCAAGCATTCCGGAAACAGAAAGAACCTTAACCCCTTCAAACTCCTCAATGAGCGGAATTGTATCCGTAACAACAACCTCTTTCAGGAATCCTTCCTTTACAGCTCCAGAAAGCCTTTCTACTGCAGGACCCGAAAATACCGGATGGGTGCAAGCAGCGTAAACCTCAGTAGCACCAGCCTCTTTAATAGCTTTTGCAGCGTTAACTATCGTTCCAGCCGTATCTATTATGTCGTCAATAATAACCGCCCTTTTACCCTCAACCTCTCCTATAATGTTCATAACTTCAGAAACGTTTGGCCTCGGGCGTCTCTTATCAATTATTGCTATTGGAGAACCAAGAACCTTTGCAAAGTTCCTCGCCCTTGCAACGCCACCGATGTCGGGAGAGACAACAACAGTATCTTCACCTCCCATTCCAAGCCTTAAAAAGTAATCTGTTAGAACAGGCCTAGCCTCAAGGTGGTCTACCGGAATGTCAAAGAATCCTTCAACCTGCTTTGCGTGAAGGTCAACAACAACAACGTGGTTAACCCCTGTAGCCGTTATTATATCTGCAACAACCTTTGCGCTGATGGGGTCTCTGGGGTTAACCTTCCTGTCTTGTCTGCCGTACGCGTAGTAAGGAACTACAGCAGTAATCCTGCCGGCAGAGGCTCTCTTCAGTGCGTCGGCCATTATGAGGAGCTCCATTATGTTGTCGTTTGCCGGCCTGCACAAGGATTGAACGATAAAAACGTCACAGTCCCTTACGCTCTCGTTTATAACAACCTGAATCTCTCCATCGCTGAATCTTCCTACCTTAACGTCTGCTAAGGGAACCCCTAAGTTTGCAGCAACCTTCTTTGCAAGTTCGGGGTTTGCAGTTCCCGTCATAAGCTTTACCTGTTTCATGGCCTCTCCCCGCTAATAGTTTTTTAGAACCTCTTTAAACGCCTTAACGTTGTCGGAGATACTTCCCCTGAAAATGGCAGAGCCCGCAACTATAACGTCGGCACCGGCCTTTAAAACTGAATCCACGTTTTCCACCTTTATACCGCCATCAACCTCTATGAGGAGCTCCCTGTTAACCGCCTTTTTCATTCTCTTCAGCTTCTCAATCTTCTTTAAAGACTCAGGGATAAACTTTTGACCTCCAAAGCCGGGATTGACCGACATAACGAGAACGAAGTCCAAAAACGGAAGGATCTCCTCTAAAAACGACACGGGAGTTGAAGGATTTATAACCACTCCAGCCTTTGCACCAAGCTCCTTAATTCTCTCAACAATCCTGTGGTGGTGGACGGCAGCCTCAAAGTGAAAGGAAATCCAGTCAGCTCCTGCCCTTATAAAGTCGGGAATGTACCTTTCCGGCTCAACAATCATAAGGTGGATGTCTAAGGGGAGCTCCGTAACCTTTCTTATAGATTCAACAACCGGAATACCTATAGTAATGTTTGGAACAAAACGGCCGTCCATAACGTCAACGTGGAGAAGGTCTGCACCGGCCTCCTCAGCCTCCCTGATATCCCTCTTAAGACAGGCAAAGTTGGCAGAAAGAATAGATGGAGCAAGTAAAGCCATAGCTCTCCTCCGTGTGGAGCAAATTCTAACAAACAGAGTGTTAGAATGAATAGGAAAACAGAGAAGGAGGAAAGCGTTGATAAGGAGCTACGGAGAGTCAAAACCGAAAATAGGCAAAAACGTATTCATAGCAGAGAACGCAACAGTTATAGGAGACGTTGAGATAGGAGACGACAGCTCTATCTGGTTTGGAGCAATTCTGAGAGGAGACGTAAACTACATAAGAGTAGGCAAGTGTACCTCAATCCAAGACGGAACAGTAGTACACGTTACAAACAGAACACATCCCACAGTAATCGGGAACTACGTTACAGTTGGCCACGGAGTTAAACTCCACGGCTGCACAGTTAAAGACAACTGCCTGATAGGAATAGGAGCGATAATACTTGATGGAGCTGTAATTGGCGAAAACTCCATTGTTGCTGCCGGAACGCTGGTTCCTCCGGGAAAGGAGTTTCCCCCTAACTCTCTGATCATGGGATTCCCGGCAAAGGTTAAGAGGAAGCTCTCGGAAGAAGAGATAAGAGGCCTTAAGGAACACGCACTGAGGTACGTTGAGTATAAGAACACCTACCTAAAGCTTGGTTTTTAAAGCCTATATTAAAAGTTGCAAACCGTTTACGCTGCTTAAAATGGGAGTACAGTTGAGAAGAGAACTGACAGAAAGAGAGAGAAACATTCTTTTGAAAATAGTGGAGCTCTACCTAAAAGAAGGAGAACCTGTAGGTTCGCGAACTCTCCAGAAAACCTACTCCCTACCCTTCAGCCCTGCAACTATAAGAAACGTAATGGCAGATCTTGAAGATAAAGGATACCTTTACCAACCTCACACATCTGCTGGTAGAGTACCAACAGACGAAGGATTAAAAATCTACATAAACAGCCTGTTTTTAGCGCTGGGAGAGGAAGACGAAACCCTCGTAAACAGACTGATAGACTTCCTGAAATCTGGAAAAGCCTGGGATAGAGAAAAAATCCTTGCAAAAGTCCTTGACTTCATCCAGTATCACACAGGGTACATAGGGTTTGGAGTAAACCTTACGGAAAACCTTACGGTAGAAAACATAGGGCTCTTTAAGGTCTCATCAGACAAACTACTCATAGTAGTAAACTTCCAGCCCGACCACGTCCTCCACAAAGTTATAAGAGTGTCCGTTCCGGAAGGGGAACTCCCCAAAATCTCAAAACTCCTAACCCAGAAATTCCGCGGGAAAACCCTGAAACAAGTTAAAAAAGAGCTCATAGAAGAGATAGAGAGCCTTAGAAGGGAAATCTCAGACCTTACCTTCAGAATAAGTTCACATATACTAAAGTCCTTAAACGAAGTAAACCAATTTGAAGTACACGGAACCTCAAACATAGTAAACATGGTATCGGGAGATGCAAAAAGACTCAAACAGGTGCTGGAACTCCTTGAAGAAAAAACCCTGTTCTTAGAAGTCCTGAAGAAGTTTCTCAGTGAAAAGAGGAGCATAGGAGTAATACTAGGATCAGAAATAGAACCAGAACCCTTATCTTCAATAAGTTTTGTACTGGGAAAGTTCAACGTAGGACTGAAAAACAGCGGAGTCGTAGGAGTAATAGGACCAAAAAGAATGAACTACTCAGAAGTAATACCGCTGGTTGAGAACGTAACAAGAGCTCTTACTCTCATTCTCAACAAATAGAAAAGCCGGAGCCTTACCGCACACGCCCTTCAGGCTTACCGTTGCTCCCTTCCGGGCCTGGCGGGGTTCACCCTCCGGGCGTTGCGGAGACCCCGGCATAAACAAAAATAATTTCAAAATCGGGAAAGTCAAGACGGCACAACCAGAAAAAGCCAGCAAAACGAATAAACCATGAAAACAGGAAGGAAAAAAGAAAACAAAAATAAAAAAAGCCTGGCACCGCCCTACTTTCCCACCCGCTCCCGCGGGCAGTATCATCGGCGCTGGCGGGCTTAACTTCCGAGTTCGGAATGGGATCGGGTGTTTCCCCGCCGCTATGGGCACCAGGCTTTGTG
>WFYG01000004.1 GCA_015490195.1 Thermovibrio sp. | reverse complement strand
TCTTCCGTTGCAGGCTTTATGTAGTCAGGGTCGTAGCTTCTTGTTCTCTCGTCTCCGCGGAGCTCCACCCTTGCCTTCTTAAAGAGCTCTATCATTGTTGGCAGGAATGCGTCGGCAATTTTAGAGTGAACAAGCATCGTCTCCATTGCGTTGCAGACTCCCGGCCTCTGAACTTTTGCGTTAAAGCAGATGTTCCAGGCCTTCTCAAGGTCTGCAAACTCATCAACGAAAACGTGACAAACACCCTTGTAGTGCTTTATTACAGGCATACGGGCGTTTTCTGCAACAAACCTGATTAAACCCTCTCCGCCTCTCGGGATGACAACGTCTATGTACTCGTCTAAAAGAAGGAGCTCCTTAACGGCAGACCTGTCTGTCGTATCTATGAACTGAATTGCCTCTTCGGGAAAACCCTCAGAAGCGGCAGCCTCCTTAAGGATGTTTACAAGAACCCTGTTTGAGTTTATAGCTTCTGAACCGCCCTTTAAAATGACTGCGTTGGAGCTCTTTATACAGAGAGAACCTGCCTCAACTGTTACGTTGGGACGGGATTCGTAGATAATTGCAACAACTCCAAGGGGAACTCTCATCTTACCTATCTTCAAACCGTTTGGCCTTGTCCACATCTTCACAACTTCGCCAACGGGGTCGCTAAGGTTTGCAACGTCCTTTAGAACCTGAACCATTCCGGCAATTCTCTTTTCGTTGAGAAGGAGTCTGTCAAGCATCGCTTTGGAAAGCCCTTTCTCCTCTCCGGCAATCAGGTCTTTCCTGTTCTCCTCCTGAATCAGCTCTTTCTTCTCCTCTATAAGCTCAGCAGCCTTAAGAAGGGTTCTGTTCTTTACTTCCGTTGAGACGTCTATAAGGCTGTAGCTAACCTCTTTTGCAAGTTTTGCAACTCCTCTAACGTCAAACATTAGATTCCCTCCAGATTCAGGTTTAAATTGAAGTCCAAACAAGCTTAAGGGGGAAGCGATGAAAAGAATTTTAACACTGACCCTTGCAGGAAGTCTCCTTCTTGGAGGATGCGCAACTACCCAGCAGGGAGCCCAGACCACTCCCAATAAAACGGCAACAGGTGCTGCAATAGGAGCTGTCTTAGGTGGTATTGCAGGTGCAGTAACAGGCCCCAAAAACAGTAACAAGGGAAAAAGGGTTCTTATAGGTGCCGCAGCGGGAGCTCTCATAGGTGGAACAATCGGATATATCTTAGACCAGCAGGCAAAAGCCCTTGCAAACGACGTTGGAGTTAAGCCCATAGACAACACAAACCCGGAAGTTAAACCTCAGCAGCCGCCAATTTCTGAGAAGAAGCCCGTTGCAGTAGTGAAAGAGCCGCAGAAGGTTAAGCTGATAATGAAAGACTCCGTTCTCTTTGACTTTAACAGCTACCGGTTAAAGCCTGAAGCGAAAGAGATGCTGAGGAGAATTGCAAAAACCCTCAACCAAAACCCCGACACAGTAATACTGGTTGTTGGATACACAGACAGCACAGGAAGCTTTGACTATAACGTAAAGCTCTCTGAGAAGAGGGCAGAGGCTGTTAAGAACGAGCTGGTTTTAGACGGTGTTGACCCAACGAGAGTTCTCACTTTCGGATGCGGGCCGAAGAACCCGATAGCACCAAACAACACCCCTGAGGGGAGAGCTCTCAACAGGAGAGTTGAAATTCTCGTCTATCCAAAAGGGGTAGAGATACCGCATCCGTGCGATTAAAACTATATTTCTCCTTAAACCGGTTTAAGGAGAGAAATGGCGAAGAGGTATTTCATAAAGACATTTGGCTGCCAGATGAACGTTAACGACTCTGAGAAGATGGCCGGCCTCCTTGAGAGTATGGGGTATGAAAAGGCCGAAACCCCTGAGGAGGCCGACGTTATCATAGTCAACACCTGTTCCGTCCGTGCAAAGCCGGACAACAAGGCTTACTCGTTTATCGGAAATCTGAAAAAGATAAAGAAGAGAAGACCTGAAACCGTTGTCGCCGTTGCAGGGTGTGTTCCACAGAAAGAGAGAGACCAGATTCTAAGGTTCGGCCACGTTGACCTGGTTTTTGGAACGTTTAACTTCGTAAAACTCCCTAAGCTCCTTGAAAGGGTAAAGGAAGAGGGAAAAGTTGTTGAGATTCTCCATTCTAAGATTCCAGAAGAGGAGAGAATTCCGCTTATAGAGAGCTCCCTTGAGAACCCCTACGTTGCCTACGTAACAGTTCAGAGGGGGTGCAACAGGTTCTGCACCTACTGTATCGTTCCATTTACAAGGGGAAGGGAGAGGAGCGTTAAGCCGGAGCTGGTTCTGGAGGAGGTTAAAAGGCTTGCTGAAAGAGGCGTTAAAGAGGTTCACCTTTTAGGCCAGAACGTAGACTTCTACTCCTACGGCGGAACAGATCTTGCAGACCTCCTCTACATGGTCTCGGAAGTTCCGGGAATAGAGAGAGTCAGATTTACAACTTCCCACCCTGCCGGGTTCAACGAAAAGATTGCAAGGGCAATAAAGGAGATTGATAAGGTCTGCCCATATGTTCACCTGCCTCCCCAGAGCGGCTCAAACAAAATTCTGGAAAGGATGAACAGGGGATACACAAGGGAAGAGTATATTGAGAAAGTGAAGATGCTGAAAGAGATAGTTCCAGAAGTTGCCCTTTCCGGAGACTTTATAGTCGGCTTCCCGGGAGAGACAGAGAAGGACTTTGAGGATACACTATCTTTAGTTGAGGAGTGCGTTTTTGACCAGGGGTTTGTCTTTGAATACTCTCCAAGGCCATTTACAAAAGCAGCTACTTTCCCTGACGACATTCCCAAAGAGGTTAAGAACAGAAGACTTACAGAGCTCCAGAACCTCATAAAGCGTCAGGCAGAGGAGAGAAACAGAGAGAGGATTGGAAAGGTTGAGGAGGTTCTCATAGAAGGATTCAGCCCTAAGGGGACGGAGCTCTACGGAAGGACGAGGGACAACAAGCCCGTTGCAGTTGAAGGGGGAGAGGAACTTATAGGGAGAACGGTAAAGGTTGAGATAACGGAGAGCTCCCCCTTCTTCTTAAAGGGTAAACCGGTTCTTGAAGAGGTAAAGGTTGGAGGTTAAGTCATGGTTGAGGTATCTGTAATCGGCATAGCTCAAGACAGATATACGGGAATGCCGATAATTATTTTGGGTAACGAGCAGGAGAGGTTTGCCGTTCCCATCTGGGTAGGCCACTGGGAGGCAGAGCTCTTAGAAACGGAACTCTTAGGAGCAGTCCCGCCGAGGCCTTTTCCCTACGACCTTTTAAGGGAAATTCTCTCAATCTTTGGCGGAGAAGTTGAAAGGGTTGTAATCAATGACTTTGACAAGGGAATCTACTTTGCCGTTATTGAGGTGAGGAGGCCGGACGGGGAACTCCTGAGGGTGGACTCAAGGCCAAGCGACGCAATCAATCTGGCTGTAAGGGTAAACGCCCCCATTTTCGTGAAAAAGGACGTAATAGAGAAGGCCTCTGTAATTCCGTTAGACGAGTGTGAAGGGGACGAGTGTCAGGAGCAGTGGGAGAGGCTGATAAGGGAGCTTTTTGGAGGTGAGTAGTGGCCGTAATGGAAATTGTCGTTATCCCGATGGGAACGGGAAAGCCGGGAGTGAGTGAGTTCGTTGCAGGCTGTATAAAAGTTTTAGACGAAATGGGACTTAAATACCAGCTAACGGCCATGGGAACAATTGTTGAGGGGAGTTTGGAGGAGCTCTGCGAGGCGGCAAAGAGGATGCACAGGGTTCTATTTGAGATGGGAGCTCCCCGGGTGGTAACCTCAATCAGGATAGATGAAAGGATTGATAGGGAGCTCCACATAGAGGAAAAAGTTAAAGCCGTAGAAGAAAAGCTCTGATGGTAAAAGAGGTAAAGACAGAAGACGGCTCTTTAACACTATTCTCCGAAAAGTTCAAAGAGCCCTACCACTCCGTAACGGCCGGAGCTCTCACAGAGGCGGTAGAGAAGTTCTGCAAGCCCTGTCGGATAAGGGAAAAGGCAAGAAAAGGGAAAGTTCACCTCTTAGACGTCTGCTTCGGCCTCGGATACAACACAGTTGCATTTATAAACGAAGCCCTCTCAGAAAACCCAAAAGCCAAACTGAAAATAGTTTCCTTCGAGTTTGACATTTCAGTAATTGAGAAGTCCCTTAATCTTGACTGGAAAAGGTTTAACAAATGGAAGTGGGTTTTAAGGGGAGCTCTCAGGAACAGACACTGTGAAAAAGGCGTTTTAGCCCTATCAACAGAAACTCCTCAGATTTCACTGAAGGTTTACATAACAGAAGGTAGAGAATTCCTGAAGGAATTTTCCTGTAAATATGAGAACTTTGCTGACGCCGTTTTTCACGACCCCTTTTCGCCAAAAGTAAACCCGGAGCTCTGGACTTACGAGTTTTTCAAGGGAATTAGAAGAATGACAAAAGAGTCAGGAATTCTTGCTACCTACTCGGCTTCAACAGCTGTGAGGAGAGCTCTCCACATGGCAGGCTTTGGAGTAAAAGAGGGAGTAGCTGTAGGGAGGAAATCCCGGTCAACGGTCGCCTCTCCCTCCTTTAAAACAGAAGAAAAATTCCTTGAGAAGTTCAAACTTCCCACATCTGTTCCTTTTAGAGACCCAACCCTTTCAGATCCTTCTGAACTAATCAGACATAGAAGGGAAGGCTGCATAAAACTCCTCTCTCTCCCCCTCCCTCTGGAAGTTCTTTACTGAACGGAACTAATTTAAGAGTAGAGAACAAAAACGTGAGGAGGGTAGAATGGGAAACAAGTATGTTCCCGCAGGAAGGAAGGAGTACACCTGGGAGAGTGACAATCCCTACTACGAAAAAAGAAAATACCCAGAACCGACTGTCTGCGAGGAGTGTGGAGCAGTATTTAAAGACGGCCGCTGGCAGTGGCCTGAGCAGCTTCCAGAGCCCGTTCCAGAGAACGCAAACAGATCCCTCTGCCCTGCCTGTAGAAGGAAGAGGGATAGGTATCCCGGCGGATTTGTTTACCTGAGCGGGAAGTTCTTTGAAAACCACAGGGAGGAAATTCTCAACAGGATAAAGAACGTTGTTGATGAGGTAATGTCCCAGAGGCCTCTCCAGAGGATTCTCTGGATTGAAGATAAGGAAGACGGAACAACAGAAATTGCCACAACCAGCGAACACCTTGCCCGCCACATTGGAGAGGCGGTAAACAGGGCATTTAAAGGCAACTTTGAGGTTAAGTATAACGAAGGTGAAAAGCTGGCAAGGGTTTTCTGGCACAGAGATCACTAAAAATAAAAAGCCCCCGCACATGCGGGGGCAGCCTCACTTCCTACATCAGACAATTAGCCGGCAAGTGGGTTAGCATAGAGGAGAATAAGAGCGATAACGAGACCGTAGATAGCAAGTGCTTCAATGATAGCCAGACCGATAAACATTGTAGTTGTAAGCTTACCAGCCATCTGAGGGTTCCTTGCCATTCCCTCACAGGCTCCCCTTACAGCCTGACCCTGTCCGGCACCGGCACCACCTGCAGCAGGACCGATAGCAAGGCCTGCACCGATTGCTGAAAGACCTAAGATGAGTGCCTTACCAGACTCAGCTCCTCCCTCACCTGCAAGAGCCGGGAGAGCTCCCACAACCATGAGGAAGAGCGTAAAGAGGATGCTCTTGAGATAACTCTTTTTCATCAGATACCTCCCTTCCTGTTTCTATTAATAACCTACGTGTTCTTCCTCGTGCTCTTCAATTGCCGTAGCAATGTAAACTACAGTTAGTATACAGAAGATAAAGGTCTGAAGGAAGCTGTTGGCAAAAACTATAAACTCACCTGCAACAGGAACAAGGAAAGGAACCAGCATAAGCAGAACCATAACTACCATCTCGTCACCAAACATGTTACCGAAAAGACGGAAGGAGAGGGAAAGAATCCTGGAAAGGTGGGAAACGACCTCTATCGGGAACATTAACGGAGCCATCCAGGGAATAGGCCCTGCAAAGTGCTTAAAGTAGTTAATAAATCCGTGTTTCTTAATACCCTCGTAGTTGTAAACAAGGAAAGAGATGATAGCCAGAGCAAGCGTCGTGTTGAGGTTAGCAGTAGGCTGTGCAAGGCCGGGAATAAGTCCCATAAGGTTTCCTACTAAAATAAATACCGCAAGGCCTGCAATCAGCGGGAAGAACTTTCTTCCGTAGCTTCCCATTGCATCTTCAAGTGTGTAAACGATAAAGGAAGTAAGAGATTCAAATATAACCTGAACTCTGTCTGGGAACTTCTTAAGGTTTTTACCGAGGATGTAGGCAAAGGTAAGAACAACAGCCATCATGAGCCAGGTCATTGTAACGTGATCAGGGATTCCCACAATTTTTATTACGCTTCCTTCCATTTCCTCCACTCCTTACGTTGAACTACAGCAGAAACCAACAGGCCTAATTGACTCAACGCGACCGCCGAAATTATAGCAAAGAAGTCTAAACGAGTAAACAGACTTAATCCAACAAGGATAAGAATAACAGAGAGGTAACGCCAGAAGAAGCCAGACTTTGGAAAGTAGCCGGCAAGAACCTGCTGCGGAAGGCGTTTGGAAAACCTGATTAAAAGGTAGTAGTCAAAGGCCATAACCAGGTAACCTATAACAAAGGAAAAAGTAAAGTTCGAAAGACCCTCAAAAATCAAAGAGATGAGGAGACCAAGGGAAAATAAGAGGAGCTCCACAACGGCAAACGTTTTAATAAAGCTCTCAAACTCCCTCATCTGGATATCTTCTTAAGCTCCCTGTAAACATTTTTAAATCCGGCGGCTAAACCTATGAAGAACCAGAAGATTGTCAACCAGGGAAAAGTGTGGAGTTTTTTATCCAACCAGTAGCCTATGGCAAGACCGATGAAGATGGCGAGGGCAAACTGAACCCCCACCATCATGTAGGACGTTCTCTCTATGTAGTCCTTAAGCTTTCCCACTCTGCTCCCTGCGGATCATATAAATTAAGAACAAGCCTATTAAAAGAGCAGCTTAAACCGTCATAACAAGCAAGAACCAGTAAGGAGTCATGCTGCCCTATCACTTCAACATATCCGCAACTTCTTTAAATGCAACCTCTGCTGCCCTTACTGTCTTTTCTATGTCTTCGTCTGTATGGGCTGTTGACATGAAGGCAACCTCAAACTGGGAAGGAGCTAAATAGACTCCCTGCTCTAACATCTTCCTGAAGAACTTAGCGTAGGCCTCGGTGTTTGAAGTGAGGGCATCTTTGTAGTTCTTAACATCAACAGGGGTGAAGTAGACTATGGAAATACTCTCAATCTGCTTGAAGCAGAGCTTATTGTAAATTCCGGCAGACTTTGCAGCCTCCTTTAAACCTTCAGAGAGTTTCTCAGTCTTCTTCCTGAGTTCATCGTAAACGCCGGGCTTCTGGAGCTCCCTCAGCGTCCTTATACCCGCAACCATTGCAAGTGGGTTTCCAGAGAGGGTCCCTGCCTGGTAAACGGGTCCTTCAGGGGCTAAATAGTCCATAATTTCAGCCTTTCCTCCAAAAGCTCCAACGGGAAGACCTCCCCCGATAATCTTTCCAAAGCAGGAAAGGTCAGGGGTTATCCCAAAGTACTCCTGAGCTCCCCCCAAAGAGAGCCTGAAGCCTGTGATAACCTCATCAAATATAAGGACAATTCCCTTATCAGCCGTCAACTCCCTGACTTTCTCAAGGAATCCCGGTTCAGGAATGATGAGCCCTGCGTTGGCCATAACCGGCTCCATAATAACGGCGGCAACGTCGTCTCCAACCTCATCAATAACTTTCTTGAGGGCGTCAATGTCGTTAAAGGGAACTGTAATTGTGTGTTTTGCAAAGTCCTCAGGAATTCCAGGGCTTGTTGGAACCCCAAAGGTTGTTAAACCGGAGCCGGCCTTAACTAAAAGGGCGTCAACGTGGCCGTGGTATCCACCTTCAAACTTTATGACCTTATTCCTTCCGGTATACCCCCTTGCAAGCCTTATTGCAGACATTGTCGCTTCTGTTCCAGAGTTGACCATACGCACCTTTTCAACAGAGGGAACAAGGTCAACTATCATCTTTGCAAGCTCTACTTCTAATTCTGTGGGAGCTCCGTAGCTCGTCCCCTTCTCAGCCTGCTCCTTAATACCCTCAACAACTGACGGGTGGGCATGTCCCAAAATCATAGGCCCCCAGGAACAGACGTAGTCTATGTACTCGTTTCCGTCAACGTCCCAGATGTGGGAACCCTTGGCCTTTGCGATAAATCGGGGAACGTCTCCAACAGACTTAAAAGCCCTAACAGGGCTGTTTACTCCTCCCGGAATGTACTTCTTTGCCTCTTCAAAGAGAGCTTTTGAACGCTCTACGTTCATCCTCTACCTCCTTCCCGATTTCTGGAGCTAATGGTATCAAATAAAAAAGCCCCGCACGGGGCGGGGCCAATACTGTTTCAATAGTTAAAGCTTATTACTCCTGATGCTCTCCAGCTTCAGCCTTCTCACAGTAGTCCCAGGTAACCTTTCTGTACTCCTTCCTTCCCGTTCCGGCAGGTATGAGCCTACCGATAATTACGTTCTCCTTGAGACCTCTCAGGTAGTCCCTCTTACCGGCAATGGCAGCCTCAGAGAGAACCCTTGTAGTCTCCTGGAATGACGCAGCGGAGATGAAGGAGTCTGTAGAGAGGGCAGCCTTTGTAATTCCTGTAAGAACGGGCTTGGCCTTAGGCGGCCTCTTGCCTTCCTTAAAGAGCTGCTCCCTTACCCTTTCAAACTCGTGCCTGTCAACAACTTCCTCAACAAGGTAGTTGGAGTCTCCAGAGTCCTCAATCCTTACCTTAGATAGCATCTTCCTGATAATTACCTCAAAGTGCTTGTCGTTAATATCAACCCCCTGAGCACGGTAAACAGACTGAATCTCGTCTAAAAGGAACCTTGCAACGGCCCTCTCACCGAGGATGTTAAGAATATCGTGGGGGTTGAGCTGACCGTCTGTCAGGGGCTCTCCAGCCTTAACGAAGTCTCCAGTCCTTACGTAGATGTACTTACCTTTCGGAACTTCATACTCCCTCTTAACTCCCGTCTCAGGGTCAAGGATTGTAATGATTATCTTGTTCTTCTCAGTTTCCACGTAAACCTTACCGCTTATCTCTGCAAGGATGGCGGTATCCTTAGGTCTTCTTGCCTCAAAGAGCTCTGCAACCCTTGGAAGACCACCTGTAA
The DNA here is from genome assembly GCA_015490195.1 of Thermovibrio sp. GTDB lineage: Bacteria > Aquificota > Aquificia > Desulfurobacteriales > Desulfurobacteriaceae > Balnearium. The sequence continues at coordinate 12,008 of WFYG01000004.1, read as the reverse complement.
TGTCCTTTGTTCCGCCGATTCTCCTTGGGAGTCTCGCAAGCTGGTCACCAATCTTAACTTTCTGCCCTTCCTTAACCATTATCCGGGCACCTACGGGAAGAGGATAGAAGTCAATTACGTTCCCTTCGTCGTCAAGGAGCTCTATCGTCGGCTCGTAGGGAAGAGTCCTGTACTCAAGGATAACCGGTTCAGTCTCGGAAACCGTTACGCCGGGAATGATGTCTTTATACCTGACTGTTCCGCTCCTCAGAGCAAGGATAGGAATGGCGTGGGGATCCCACTCAGCAAGTATCTGCCCTTTTTGAACCTTATTACCGTCTTTAACCCTTAGAACGGCAGCATAAGGAATGTCGTAGCGCTCAAGGTGCTTGCCGGTCTTCTCGTCAACAACGGCAATCTTTCCTGCCCTGTTAATTACGATGACCCTTCCTTCATCATCTGTAATGGTATTAACGTCAAATATTCTTACAACACCATCGTGCTTGGCTCTATATTCGGAGGCCTCGGCACCCCGCATAGCAATACCACCAATGTGGAACGTTCTCATCGTCAGCTGCGTTCCCGGCTCACCGATAGACTGGGCAGCAATGATACCGATGGCCTCTCCCAGTTGAACGGGTCTCTGTCTTGCAAGGTCTCTACCGTAACACTTAGCACAAACGCCAAAAGGTGCTTTACAGGTAAGAACGGAACGAATCTTCACTTTCTCAATGCCAAGGTCTTCAATTCTCTGGGCAACCTCGTCAGAGATCTCCTCGTTTCTCCTGACGAGAATCTCACCGGTTACAGGGTCAACAACATCTTCTGCTGCAACCCTTCCTGCGATCCTCTTGGAGAGTGGAATGACGACCTCACCTGCCTCTATAAGGGCTGAAACCTCTATTCCGTCCTCGCAGCCGCAGTCGTCCATAGTGATGATGAGATCTTGAGCAACATCGGCCAGCCTACGGGTAAGGTATCCAGCATCGGCAGTTTTAAGAGCCGTATCTGCCAGACCCTTCCTTGCACCGTGGGTAGAGATGAAGTACTCAAGAACTGTAAGACCTTCACGGAAGTTGGAGATAATCGGAGTTTCAATAATCTCACCGGAAGGCTTGGCCATAAGACCCCTCATACCGGCAAGCTGACGGATCTGTGTGACGTTACCACGGGCTCCAGACTGGAGCATCATGAATACCGGGTTAAACTTACCGTTGTTGGGAACTCTTCCACGGGCGTTAAGGTCGTGGGTCTCCATGTACTCCATCATGTCGCGGGTAAGCTGCTCGGTAACCCTTGTCCAGATGTCAACTATCTTGTTGTAACGCTCATCTTTGGAGAGGAGACCTTTCCTGTAACCCTCCTCAATCTCTGCGACTTCCCTCTTGGCTTTTTCAATGAGCTCTTTCTTGGTTGGTGGAATGTGAAGGTCATCAATTCCAATTGAAAGGCCACCAAGTGTAGCCTGAACGAAACCGGCCTCTTTAAGGCGGTCAAGCATATCAACTGTAACTTCGTTACCCAGTTTCTTGTGAACGTCTGAAATGAGAGCTGCAACGGCCTTTTTGGTCATAACCTTGTTAACAAACGGATAGTCTTCAGGAAGGAGCGTGTTGAATTTAACCCTTCCTACGGTTGTTTCCACAATCTCCTCTTTTCCGCTCTCCGTTTTGTTGGCAGGGAGCTTCACCTTTATGCGGGCGTGGAGGTCAACTTCTCCAAGGTCAAGGGCTTTAAGGACTTCATCAGTTGAGGAGAATACTTTACCCTCTCCCTTTGCTCCCTCTTTTTCAAGTGTCATGTAGAAAAGGCCTAAGACCATATCCTGAGAGGGAACGGCCAAAGGTTTACCGTGGGCAGGGGAAAGGATGTTCTGGGTTGAGAGCATAAGAGTATAAGCCTCAAGCTGAGCCTCTAAAGAGAGCGGAACGTGAACAGCCATCTGGTCGCCGTCAAAGTCTGCGTTGAAGGCCGGGCAGACGAGTGGGTGGAGTTGGATAGCTTTACCCTCTACAAGAACCGGCTCAAAGGCCTGGATTGAAACCCTGTGAAGCGTAGGAGCTCTGTTAAGAAGAACCGGGTGCTCCTTAATAACTTCCTCCAGGCACTCCCAGACCTCAGGCTCCTGCTTCTCAACCATCTTTTTGGCCTGCTTCATTGTGTTGGCGTAACCTTTCTCCTCAAGCCTCCTGTAGATGAAGGGCTTGAAGAGCTCAAGTGCCATGATTTTCGGCAGGCCGCACTGGTGCATTTTCAGTTCAGGACCAACGACGATAACGGCACGGCCGGAGTAGTCAACCCTTTTACCTAACAGGTTCTGTCTGAACCTTCCCTGCTTACCTCTTAAAACATCTGAGAGGGACTTCAGTGGGTGGCCTTTTGAGGACTTAACGGGCCTTCCGCGGCGGCCGTTGTCTATGAGGGTGTCAACGGCCTCCTGGAGCATTCTCATCTCGTTCCTGATGATGATGTCAGGGGCATCAAGCTCAAGAAGCCTTTTGAGTCTGTTGTTCCTGTTTATAACACGCCTGTAGAGGTCGTTGAGGTCTGAGGTTGCAAATCTTCCACCCTCAAGGGGAACTAACGGGCGGAGCTCCGGCGGGAGAACCGGCAGAACCTCAAGAACCATCCACTCAGGTCTGTTGTTGGAGCCGAGGAATCCCTCAACTATCTTCAGTCTTCTGACAAGTTTTTTAAGCTTTGCTTCTGTTGTATCTTTCCTTGTAGCCCTTCTTATCTCCTCTTTAACAAGCTCTTTGCTCTGGATTTTGCCCTGTTCAACTAAGAAGTCAACGTACCACTCAAGGGCTTTTCCACCCTTCTCAACCTCTATGTTTACTTTGTCTTTCAATTCTTTATACTGGGAGTACTCAATTATCTGCCCTCTCTCAAGGCCGGAGTCTCCTGGATCTGTAACAACGACAAGAACGTTTTTAACGATTCCAACTATTGTGTCTTCAGAAAGACCTGTGTAGTAAGAGAGAGTTTCAATCGCAGCTTTAAAGACGTTGGGGAGTTTCTTCTGAAGGTCTGCGTTGATTGAGGAGATCTCTCCGGAGTACATTCTGATCTCCTCACGGAGCTCCTCGGCAAGCTCCTCAAGGTTAACCCTTTTGAGAGCCTCCTTAATCCCTTCTGCTCCAATACCTACCTCAAAGGCTTCTTCTCCGTACTCTTCAATCAGTTCTCTGTATTCATCTTCGGTTAAGAGCTGGAACTGCTTGAGAACGGGCTTTCCTTCTTCTCCCTCTGACTCCCCAAGTTCCCCAGGGTCAAGAACGATGTAGCTCTCAAAGTAAACAACCCTCTCAACCTCACGAACTGAGAGGCCTAAGAGAGCTCCGATCTTGCTGGGAACAGACTTAACGTACCAGATGTGAGTACAGGGAGCAGCAAGTTCTATGTGGCCAAAGCGTCTTCTCCTCTCTTTTGAGAGGGTAACTTCAACGCCGCACCTGTCGCAAACAACGCCTGCGTACTTGGAGCCTCTGTACTTCCCGCACAGACACTCCCAGTCCCTTATGGGACCAAAAATTCTGGCACAGAAAAGGCCGTCCTTTTCAGGTTTTAAGGTTCTATAGTTAAGTGTCTCCGGGAGTTTAACCTCTCCGTAAGACCACTCTCTTATCTGCTCCGGTGAGGCAAGTCCTATCTCAACGGCGTCAAAATCAAAAGTTTTCGGTTCTTCAGAGAAGATTATCTCTCTCTTACTCACTACGGATTCCTCCTAAAGGGGTTTAGAGAAAAGGGGGCTCTGCCCCCAAAAATTACTGTTCAGTCTCTCCCTCTTCTTCCTCAAGCTCCTTAACGAACTTAACGTCAAGGGCAAGGGCTTTGAGCTCACGAACTAAAACGTTGAAGGACTCAGGAAGCCCTGGTTCAAAGGAGTACTTACCCTTAACAATGGCCTCGTAAACCCTTGAACGGCCTTCAACGTCGTCGGACTTAACTGTAAGCATCTCCTGAAGAGTGTAGGCAGCACCGTAGGCCTCAAGTGCCCACACCTCCATCTCTCCAAACCTCTGTCCGCCAAACTGAGCCTTACCGCCAAGGGGTTGCTGAGTAATGAGGGAGTAAGGACCTGTTGAACGGGCGTGGATCTTATCGTCGGCAAGGTGGATGAGTTTAAGCATGTACATGTATCCTACAGTTACGTCCTGGTCAAAAGGCTCACCTGTAAGGCCGTCGTAAACTGTGAGCTGTCCTGTTTCAGGAAGTCCTGCACGTTTGAGGAGCTCCTTGATCTCCTCCTCTTTTGCACCGTTGAAGATAGGAGACTCAAACCTGATTCCGTTGGCAAGTTTCTTAGCAACCTCCCTCAGCTCGTCGTCGGAGAGGGAGTCTATGAGCCTGCTCATCCTCTCGTCGTTGTAGATGGCCTTCAGCTCCTCCCTCACTTTTTCAAGGCCAACTTTGAGGAGCTCCTCAATCTTCTTACCGAGTGCCTTCGCGGCAAGCCCAAGGTGAACCTCAAGAATCTGACCAACGTTCATACGAGAAGGAACGCCCAACGGATTGAGAACGATGTCAATAGGAGTTCCATCTTCAAGGAAAGGCATATCCTCAACAGGCCTTATCTGGGAGATAACACCCTTGTTACCGTGGCGACCGGACATCTTGTCGCCAATCGTAAGCTTACGCTTTGTAGCAATGTAGACCTTAACCTTCTTGTTGACGCCTGCAGGAAGGTCGTGGCCCATTTCAAGGGCAGCTTTCTTCTCCTCATAGATGTTCTCAACAAGGGTAATCTTGTCAACGGCCTGGAGCCTTATTCTCTTAAGCTCCTGAGCCACTTCCTCATCGTCAATTATGGAAGGCTTCCTGAGGGCAAAGAAGACAAGGGCGTCAACCCTATCCTCCGTAATCTCCTCACCGGCTGAGATGATGAGGTTTCCGGAGGCGTCGTAAACGTCCTCACGAACTCTCTTGCCGAGGATAAGCTCAGCAGCTTTTCTGTCCCTATCCTTCTTAATGAGGTTAATCTCCTCCTGCTTTTCTCTCTCTAATTTAGCCTTCTCTTCAGCTTCAATGAGCTGAGTTCTCGGGTCTTTAGCCTCACCTTTCCTTGAGAGGATCTTTACATCAATAACAACTCCTTCAACGCCGTGGGGAACCCTGAGGGAAGTATCCTTAACTCCCTTAGCCTTCTCACCGAAGATTGCCTGAAGGAGCTTCTCCTCGGGAGTAAGAACCTGCTCTCCCTTAGGAGTAACCTTTCCAACAAGGATGTCTCCAGGCTTAACGTAAGTTCCAATCCTTACAATTCCAGACTCGTCAAGGTTCCTGAGTGCAGCTTCAGAAACGTTCGGAATATCCCTTGTTATCTCTTCCCTACCTAACTTCGTCTCAACGGCTTCACACTCAAATTCCTGAATGTGGATAGAGGTGTAAACGTCGTCCTTCAGGAGCCTTTCGCTGACGAGGATAGCGTCCTCAAAGTTATAACCTCTCCAGGGCATAAAGGCCACAAGGACGTTCTTACCGAGGGCAAGCTCTCCGTTCTCCATAGATGGACCGTCGGCAATTATTTGACCTCTCTCAACCCTCTGGCCTTTCTTAACTATCGGCTTCTGGTTGATGCAGGTCTTCTGGTTTGACTTCTGGAACTTCTTGAGGTTATAAACGTCAAACCCTGTATCTACAGAAAGGCCACCCTCTTCAAGCTCTTCAGGGTCAACTTTGATGATTATCTTATCGGCGGTAACGCTCTCAACAACGCCGGAACGCTTTGCGACAACAGCAGAACGGCTGTAGAGGGCAACCTCTTTCTCCATTCCCGTTCCAACAAGTGGTGCCTCTGTCTTAATGAGGGGAACCGCCTGACGCTGCATGTTTGAACCCATCAGGGCCCTGTTGGCGTCGTCGTGCTCTAAGAACGGAATGAGAGAAGCTGAAACTGAGAAGACCTGCTTAGGTGAAACGTCCATAAACTGGACTTCTTCCCTCTTAACCAGCTTAAACTCTGCCTTGTGGCGGGCCATTACCGTATCGGCGGTTATGTATCCGTTCTCGTCAACGGGAGCGTTGGCCTGTGCAATTACGTAGTTCTCCTCTTCCTCTGCGGTCATGTAAACAATCTCATCTGTAACTTTTCCGTTTACAACCCTTCTGTATGGAGTCTCAAGGAAGCCCAACCAGTTGATACGGCCGTAGGTTGTTAAAGAGTTTATGAGACCGATGTTCTGACCTTCAGGTGTTTCAATTGGACAGATACGGCCGTAGTGGGATGGGTGAACGTCGCGGACCTCAAAACCGGCTCTCTCCCTCGTTAAACCGCCGGGACCTAACGCTGAGAGCCTTCTCTTGTGTGTTGTTTCGGCAAGTGGGTTTGTCTGGTCCATAAACTGGCAGAGGGATGTAAGGGTAAAGAACTCCCTCAGCGGGTTGAGGGCAGTTCTCGGGTTGATTAAGTCCTGAGGCATTACAGAGTCTATATCTGCAACTGCAAGCTTCTCCTTAACGGCTTTTTCAAGCTTGAAGAGGCCAGACTTGAAGGCTATTTCAGCAAGCTCTCCAACACCGCGAACTCTTCTGTTTCCAAGGTGGTCTATGTCGTCGTAGGGGCGGAGCTCCGCGTGAACCTCCATAAGGGCTTTAACGGCACCAACAATGTCTGCTTTGTGGAGAAGTCTTCCTGCATCGTCGTAATCAGGCTCAACTGGAATCTCCTCAACTTTTGCCGCCGCAAGCTTAAGGGCAACTTCAGGAGTAATAAGAGTTCCTTTAGGAACGACAATATCCCCTTCCTCGTTAAGTATGTCTTCCCTGACTCTTAAAGGCGGAAGCCACTCAATGTTTTTAAGGTCTTCTTTTGTCAGTTTCTCAAGCTTCTCTTTCGGGTAGATCTTCTCGTTAACCTTAGCCCTACCAACCCTTGAAAGGTCGTAGTTCTTTGTGCTGAAGAACATTGACTCAAAGAGCTTCCTCGCCCCTTCAACTGTAGCAGTATCCCCGGGGCGAACCTTCCTGAATATTTCAACGTAAGCGGCAATGAGAGGATCCTCTATCTTTTCGCGAACCCTATCTCTCTTTTCCTTCCTAAGGGTATTGATGATTACAGCACCGTAAGGGGTCTTCTTTTTATTAACTGCCTTAAACTCTGCACCTTCAGGAAGTTTCCTTGAGCTTGTAGAAAGTTCTTCGTAAGCTTCCTGAACAACTTCTCCCGTTTCAGGATCAATAACATCTGTAACAAGGTAGTAGTCGTTGAGCTCTTCTTCGCTCTTAACCTCTCCCGTTTCAGCATCAATTATTTCTCCATTCTCAACCTTTAGAGTTTCTACAACGTCTCCGTAGAATACGTTAATAATTTCCTCGTCTGTCCTAAGACCAAAAGCTCTCAAAAGGTAAGTTCCGATAAACCTTCTCTTCCTGTCTATCTTGGCGTAGAGAATGTCGTTGTAGGGAACTTCAAACTCAAGCCAGGAACCCATTGCAGGAATTATGCTGGCTATATCAATAATACGGGCAACCTGCGTGGTTTTAGAAATCTCGTTTTTGAAGAAGAGGCCAGGAGAACGGTGAAGCTGGCTTACAACAACTTTCTCAGTTCCGTTTATGATAAAGGTTGCCCTGTCGGTCATAAGGGGAATTTCCCCGAAGTACATCTTATTCTCTTTAATAATCGGAGCTATCTTCTCACCAGTTTTCGGATCCTTCTGCCATACGTGGAGCTCAAAGAGAACCCTTAAAGGAGCGCTGTAGTCTATTCCCCTCTCTTTACACTCATCTGGAGTGTACTTGGGACGAAAAACTACTTCCATTCCACACTTTGGACAGACAACTCCTTTTCCACCAAGCCCCTGAAACTTTCCACACTTACAGTACCAATCTCCTATTTCGTAACCTTTATAGTGAATCTCAACGCCTGTAGACTCATCAACGATAGGGAATGCCTGCCTGAACGCAGACTCAAGCCCCACATTCTCCCTTTCGTGAGGAGCTTTGTTAAGCTGCAGGAATCTTTCGTAAGATTCAAAGGGAAACTGAAGAAGGTCTGGAACCGGGTATTTTTCTTCCCTTTTTGCAAAACTTTTCCTTGGAAGCTTTGTTATTTTTTCTTTCTTTACAGAGGGGGTTGCTTTCTGGACTTTTCCCATAGTCTCCTCTTCCTCAAGAGTTTTTGGGTTTAAATGACAGAAGGGAGACTACCCCTATAGGCAGTCTCCCAGCCGGTAAATTATAGTCTTAACCGAGGTTAGTTTCAACCTGTTTACTTGATCTCTACTTCAGCTCCTGCTTCCTCAAGCTTCTTCTTGATCTCTTCAGCCTCTTCCTTGGATACACCTTCCTTAACGGGGCTTGGAGCGTTATCAACAAGAGCCTTGGCCTCTTTAAGTCCAAGTCCTGTAATTTCCCTTACAACCTTGATAACGTTGATCTTCTTGGCACCTGGAGACTTGAGAATAACGTCAAACTCTGTCTTCTCCTCAGCAGCAGCTCCGGCAGCACCGCCTGCAGCAACAGGTCCTGCAGCAGCGACAACAGGCATGTCGGATACGCCAAACTCTTCTTTAATAGCGTTGATGAGATCTACAAGCTCAAGAACTGTCATGTTCTTGATAGCTTCAATGATCTGCTCTTTTGTGATTTCAGCCATTTTGCTCCTCCTTGTAAGTATTCCAAAAGTTTTGGTTTTTAAGCAGCTCCTTCCTTTTCAGCCTTAACGTTTTCAAGAACTGTAACGAGCTTTGTAAAGAGGTTTTCAAGAGACCAGGCAACAGCATTAACAGGGTACTTGAGGGTAAAGGCAAGCTGTCCGAGGAGTTCCTCTCTGCTGGGGAGCTCCGCCAATTGCTTAATCATGTTAAAGTCAGCCACTTTACCTTCTACAATAGCAGCCTTAAACTTGAGCTTAGAATCTTCTCCAGCCATGTAGTCTTTTAAGGCCTTAGCAGCAGCAACGATGTCCTCAAAGGCAAAAACAATTCCTGTAGGTCCAACAAAGGCATCTTTAATCTGCTCTGCAGGAGTCCCGGGATAGGCGTAACGCATAAAAGTATTTTTAACTACTTTGTATTCTGCTCCAGCTTCTCTGAGCTTTCTTCTGAGGGCGTTGGTTTCAGCAACAGTCATTCCCTGAAAGTTCGTAAGAATAATCAGGGGAGCCTTTTCAAACTTCTCCTTCAGTTCCTGTGCTATCTTCTCTTTTTCTCTTCTTGTCTTCAACGGAGTTACCTCCTGATAGGTTTGGCAGGGTGAAGAGGGAGGGCATAGTTTGGCGGGGTAAAACTTCCTCGCCGGTCTCAGTAGGCTGCCTTTTCAGGCATTTAAGCTATGCACCTACCCTCTTCAACCGGTCTTTCCGCTAGCAGCGGTAATTCTATTCAGAAATTCTCTCTTGTCAACACCTACTCTGCAGTTTGAGCTGTATTAATTGCGTCAAAGACGTCAACTTTAACGCCGGGATCCATAGTAGCGGCAACGGTAACAGTCTTAACATACTGTCCCTTAGCTCCAGAAGGTTTAGCAGCAAGTATGGCCTTCATAAGGGCAACGGCGTTCTCGTAGAGCTTCTCCTCGTCAAAGGAAACTTTCCCAATTGGAGCGTGAACAATACCTGCCTTCTCAACCTTAAAGTCAACCTTACCGCTCTTTGCTTCCTTAACTGCTTTTGCAACGTCAAAAGTTACAGTCCCTGTCTTCGGGTTTGGCATAAGCCCCCTTGGACCTAAAATCCTACCGAGTCTACCAACCTTACCCATCATGTCGGGAGTAGCTATAAGAACGTCAAAGTCCAGCCATCCCTGCTGAATCTTCTGGATAAGGTCATCTCCGCCTACGTAGTCAGCTCCTGCCTCTTTGGCCTCGTTAAGCTTCTCACCCTGAGCAATTACGGCAACAACCCTCTCCTTTCCAAGACCGTGGGGAAGAACGACACTTCCTCTGACCATCTGATCCTGATACTTAGGATCAACTCCAAGACGAACGGCCATCTCAACGGTCTGGTCAAAGTTCCTCTTTGTCACGTCTGCCATCTTCTTAACTAAAGAGATAGCTTCTTTGAGGGAATACTGTTTGCTCCTGTCAACAAGGGCAAGAGCATTCATGTACTTCTTTCCATGCTTTGGCATCTCTACCTCCTTCGGCTTTTATGCCTCCCACCTAACCGGTGGTAGTGTTTCCGTTAGTCTACGATTTTTACTCCCATGTTCTCTGCGGTTCCTGCAATGATCCTCATTGCAGCTTCAATGTCGTAGCAGTTTAAGTCCTGCATCTTCTGCTCTGCAATCTGCCTGAGCTGTTCCTTTGTAATCTGTCCTACCCACTCCTTCTTAGGCTGGTGAGCACCTTTTTCAATACCTGCAGCCTTTTTGATAAGAACGGAAGCAGGAGGAGTTTTAAGGACGAAATCAAAAGACCTGTCTGCGTAGATGGTGATGATTACAGGAATGATGAGGCCTTTTTTGTCTGCAGTTGCAGCGTTGAAGGCCTTAACAAACTCCATAATGTTTACACCGTGCTGACCGAGTGCCGGACCTACAGGTGGTGCAGGGCTTGCCTCTCCGGCCGGCAGCTGAAGTTTAACCTCAGCTACTACTTTCTTAGCCATTGTATCCTCCGCCTATCAGCTTATTTTCTCTACCTGGTCAAACTCCAGTTCAACGGGAGTCTGCCTGTCAAAAATGTTCACCAAAACTATAAGCTTTTCGTGCTCAGGGTCAATCTCTGAAATGGTTCCTTCAAACCCAATGAATGGTCCTTCGTTTATCTTGACCTTATCTCCAATGTCAAACTTGAGCTTCCTGACTTTGGGAACTCCGCTCTTAAGTCTCTCTTTCATGGCAACGATTTCAGACTCGCTAACAACCACAGGTTTCCCACCTGCACTGACAAAACCTAAAACTCGTGGAACTCTTCTTATTAAGCTCTGGAGGTCTTTGTCTAAATCGGCCTTTATGAAGATGTAACCCGGGTAGAGCCTGTCCCGGAGCTCTATCTTGGCCTCAACCTTATTCTCAGGGCACTTTATCTTCTGACCTATCTTCTCTATCGGTTTATCGGGAACACATTTTTTCTTTTCACACTCGCAGGACTCAACGAAAACTTTACCGTTTTCAACTCTAAAAACGACCTTCTTTCCCTCTTCTCCTTCCACTTCAAAGATTCGGGGGTCTTCGCCGTGTAGGGGGAGTTCCCCTTTCTCTTTTCCCATCGCCTTGAAAACAACCTTCTCAACAGCAGGGATAAAGATCTCTTCAACCTTATCTTCCTTTCCCGCCTCCCTTAGAGCCTTCAGGATATTGGCTTTAACTCTGTGTTCAAACCCAGACTGAACGTGAAGGGAGTACCACTTCTTATCTGCCATTTCTCTCTCCTTGCTTCATTTAGCAATTATTAACTCAAGTGCCTTTGCAAAAAAGGTATCCAGTATCCAGAAGTAGATACCGAGGAAACCGCAAAAAACAACAACACCTATAGTGGCTTCAAAAACCTCCTCCCTTGAAGGCCATGTTACTCTACCTAGCTCCTCTTTTACCTCTTTTAAAAATTGAAAAGGAGACATTGGAACCTCTTTTATTTTTCAAAATGGGATTTTAAATAAAAAGGGATTAAATAAAATAAAATGGCAGGCCAGGAGGGACTCGAACCCCCAACCGCCGGATTTGGAGTCCGGAGCCCTACCAATTGGGCTACTGGCCTACCTGCACCAGAAAATATAACCTACTTTACTTCTCTATGCAAGGTATGTTTGTTACACCAGGGACAGTATTTTCTAAGCTCAAGTCTATCAGGAGTGTTCCTCTTGTTTTTTGTTGTTGAGTAATTCCTGCGCTTACACTCTGTACAGGCAAGCTGTATTATCTCACGGGGTCCTTTCTTTGCCATCTTACAACTCCTTAACAGAGGAATTTAAAAAGGGGGAGCTCCCCCCGGAAATTAGTCAAGAATTTCAGTAACAACGCCAGCTCCTACTGTCCTTCCACCTTCACGAATGGCAAACCTGAGTCCTTCTTCTATTGCTACTGGCTTAAGGAGCTCTACCTCAAATGTCACGTTGTCTCCAGGCATTACCATCTCTACACCTT
>WFYG01000003.1 GCA_015490195.1 Thermovibrio sp. | reverse complement strand
CCGGCTTCCCTGTAAATCTCCTCCTGCAGGCTTTCCAAACTCTCCTCTATCTCTCTTCCAAAGGCCTCTAAATACTCCCTGTCAAAGGGAACTCCTTTTTTCTCCATCCTGTAGAGAACGTAGGAGAGCGGTATCTCAACCTCTCTGTAGAGCCTCTCAAGGCTTAACCTCTTTAACTCTCCCTTTAGCTCCTCTGCCAGCTTAAACCCGTGGTGGACGTAATCCTCAACCGGTGAAAGGTCAACAGACTCTAAGAACTCCTTAAGCAGGTTTTCCTCAGAGTAGCTCTTAAGGAGAGGGTTTTTCAGGTAATAGAGGAGTGATATGTCCTCAACCTGCTTCCTCTTCAGCTCATCGCCTAAAGAGTGGTAGAGCTCCTTCAGGTTAAACGTATAAACTTTTCCTGCCTTCTTAACTGCCTCTTTCGTCTTCTCCCTGTCTAAAACGGCATAGCCTTCTCTGTTTGCAACAACAAACTCCGTTCCCTTTGGAACTATCAGAACTTCCGGCTTTGTGAAGAGATCTGCCCTGCTTAAATACTCGTTAAGCTCCTCTTCGCTGAGTCTTTTCCCCTTCTCAACAGGTTTCCCAAGGTCAAGGTCTGGAAAGAGTTTTTTCAGCTCCTCTGCAATGCTCCTCATTTCAAGCTCTGAGAGGAGCTCCCTCAAACACTCTCCGTTTGGCTCTTTAACTTTTAAGTCTTCAAGGGTTATCTCAACTGGAACGTCCCTCTTTATCTTTGCAAGCTCACGGCTCAGGAAAGCCTGTTCCTTAAACTTCTCTAACGTCTCCCTCCTCTTTGGCGGGAGTTTTGAGAGGTTCTCGTAAATCCCTTCTAAAGAGCCGAACTCCTTTATCAGCTTTAAGGCTGTCTTTTCTCCAATTCCCGGAACTCCCGGAATGTTGTCAACGGAGTCTCCCGAAAGGCCGAAGACGTCTGGAATCTGCTCAGGCTCTATTCCGTATTCCTCTCTAAAACTCTCTAAATCGTAGGTTTTTGACTTTCCCGTTCTGTTTGAGATGGCTATAACCTTTGTGTTTTCATCTATCAACTGTCTCATATCTTTATCTGGCGTAACGATTACAACTTCTACACCTTCTTTAGAGAACTTCTCCTTTAGAGTTCCGATTATGTCGTCTGCTTCATACCCTTCCATCTCAAGGGTTTTTACTCCCAAACACTCTAAGAACCTCTTTATGTATGGAAGCTGAATTTTGAACTCGTTGGGCGTTGGCTTCCTGTTTGCCTTATAGTCCTTTGCAATTTCCGTTCTAAATGTCTTCTTCCCTGCGTCAAATACAACTGCTGCGTATTCAGGCTTGAAGTCTTTGTAGAGTTTTAGGAACATCCTTATAAAGCCGTAAACGGCGTTTGTTGGAAGCCCTCTGCTTGTTGAGAGCCCTTTTATTGCGTAGAAAGCCCTATATGCAAGGCTCGTTCCGTCAAAGAGGAAAACTCTCTTCATTCTTCTTCTCCGGTAATCAGTTCAAAAGCTTTCGTGATATCTCCAGCTCCTAAGGAGAGGAAGACGTCGCCGGGGCGGAGCTCCCTCCTAACCAACTTACAGGCCTTTTCTAAACTGCCTCCGTAGAGAGCTCTGCACTCAGAGGCCAGCTTCTCAGCCGTAATTCCTTTTATCGGCTCCTCGCCGGCAGAATATATGTCGCATATGTAGAGGTTGTCTATCTCCTTTAGAACTCTTACAAATTCACTCCATAGATTCTTTGTCCTTGTGAACCTGTGTGGCTGGAAGAGGACAACAATTCTCCTGTTCGGGAAACACTCCTTCAGAGCTCTATAAGATGCCTCAATCTCTGTCGGGTGGTGGCCGTAATCATCAATAAACGTGATTCCGTTGACCGTCCCTTTAAGCTCCATTCTCCTGCTTGCGTTTCTGAACTCTTCCAGCGCCTCTGCTACCTGATTAAAGGGGACTCCAGCTTCTAAAGAAACTCCAACTGCACCGAGGGCGTTTAAAACGTTGTGTCTTCCGGGAACGTTGAGCTTTACCCTTCCCAAAGGCTTTCCTCTATACCTAACCTCAAAGATTGAACCCAAACCTGTTGGCTGAACGTTCTCTGCCGTGAAGTCTGAATCTTTGAAGCCATATGTGGCCTTCCTCTTGTAAACCCTTGGAACTATAGCTCTGACCCTTTCGCACTCTGTGCAGAGGAAAACCTTTCCGTAAAAAGAAACCCTGTTAGCAAACTCTGTAAAGGCTTCAGTTAACCTCTCCATACTTCCGTAGTAATCTAAATGGTCTGCGTCTATGTTGGTTATCACAGAGAGGGTTGGGGTGAGCTTCAGGAACGTTCCGTCGCTCTCGTCGGCTTCTGCAACTAGCCATTTGCCGTCTCCCTCAACGGCGTTGACTCCGCCTAAGAAAGAGAGCCTTCCACCTACCAAAATTGTCGGTTTTAAACCTGCTTCGTAGAAAACTTTTGCAACCATAGAGCTTGTTGTTGTTTTGCCGTGGGTTCCTGCAACTGCAACTCCCTCTTTAAACCTCATAATGTCTGAAAGGATGTCTGCCCGTGGAATAACGGGAATTCCTCTCTTTTTTGCCGCAACAATTTCAGGGTTGTTTTCCTTAACTGCAGATGAATGGATTAAAACATCTGCTCCCTCAACGTTCTCTTCCCTATGGCCTATGAAAACTTTTATTCCGGCCTCTTCAAGCTTTCTGACCATGGAGTTCCGCTTTATATCAGAACCCTGAACCCTGTATCCCTTTGCCTTTAGAACGAGGGCGATTCCAGACATTCCAATTCCGCCGATTCCAACTATATGGACTACCAAGTTTCCTCCTTTTTCTTTAAATTCCCGGATGTCAAATTCTAACCTGTGAGGTAGGAATGCCAATTCTTTTAGATGGAATATACGACGGTAAGAGACTCCAGAGGGAGCTTAAGCGTCTTGGCTTGAGGAAAGGAGACGTTAGGGAGACCTGTATAGCCAACGGGAAAACCCTCATCTACCTGAAAGATGAGTCCCTCTGCCAGATTTACGAGGACTTTATCCCTTCAGAGGAAGAGGCCGGAGAGATATGCACCGTTCACAAATACGTTGAGAAGTTTAAATACCTGATAGACGTTGAAAGGCTTGCAGAGATTGAGGCTCAGGAAGCTGAAATAAGGAAACTCTCTGGCAGGGAGAGGGAGCTCCTCGGCCGTGCCATTTTAGATTTGAAAGGGACAAAGGCAGGAACAAAATTCCACCTCCACCTTGTCCGGTTCTGGAGAGAGAAGCCCATTGAGACTGAAATTTCAACCGGAGACATCGTTCTTGTAAGCCGTGGAAACCCATTAAAGAGCGACCTCCTGGGAACTGTAGTCAGAATTACTGAAAAGACGATAACGGTTGCTTTTGATAACCGGCCTCCCCGCTGGGTCTATAAAAAGGGGGTAAGGATTGATCTCTACGTTAACGACGTAACCTTTAAGAGAATGGAGGAGAACTTAGAGGAGCTCCGCCACGCAGTCGGCAGACAGAGGGAGCTCCGAAACGCCATTTTAGGCTTGAGAGAACCTGAAAAGGGAGAGCCTGTTGACTTTGAACCTGCCGACAAGAGACTCAACGAAACACAGCTCTCAGCCGTCAGGAACGCCCTGGGGACTCCCGACTTCTACCTCTTCCACGGCCCTCCCGGAACGGGAAAGACCAGCACCATAACGGAGCTCATCGTTCAGCTTGTAAAACAGGGCAAAAAAGTTCTTGCAACGGCAGACTCAAACATCGCCGCAGACAACATCCTTCTTAACCTTTCAAAATACCCTGAGCTGAAACTTGTTCGTATAGGCCACCCGGCAAGGGTTCTTGAGGAGCTTGAGAAGTTCTCAATCTACGCCCTCTATGAAGAGCACGAGAAAGCCCGGAAAGTTAAAGAGGGCTGGGAAAAGGTAAGAGAGCTTATAGAGAAGAGAGATCGGTTCACAAAACCCACTCCACAGCTCCGCCGTGGAATGAGCGACGACGAGATTGTTTACTTCGGCAGGAAAGGAAAGAGTTTCAGAGGAGTTCCCAAAAAAGTAATGCGTTCAATGGCCGAGTGGATTCTTGCCAACTACGAGGTTGACGTTCGGATTAAAGCCCTGAAAGAGATGGAAAACCTCATTCTCCGTGAAATAATCACAGAAGCTGACGTTGTCATCTCAACAAACTCTATGGTTAAGGCGGAGCTCCTTCAGGACTTCCACTTTGACGTTGCAGTTATAGATGAGGGAAGCCAGCAGGTTGAACCCTCAACCCTAATTCCCATAATGAGGGCCGACCGATTCTTTATAGCCGGAGACCACAAACAGCTCCCACCAACGGTTGTAAGCGAAGATGCAAAGGAACTTGAGAAGACCCTCTTTGAGAGACTGATTCAGAACCACCCGGAGCTCTCCTCAATGCTGAGAGTCCAGTACAGGATGAACGAGAAGATAATGGAGTTCCCTAACAGAGAGTTCTACTGCGGAAAACTCATTGCAGCACCGGAAGTTAAAGACCATACCCTTGCGGACTTTAACTTAGAACCACCTAAAAAATTTGCTGAAGTTCTGGAACCCAGCCTTCCCATAGGATTTATAGACACTTCAAACATAAACGCCTACGAGTTCCAGCCAGAGGGTTCAACCTCTTACGAGAACTATGAGGAGGCCAAAATAGCCGTTGAGGTGGCGGCGGAGCTCCACAAAATGGGCTTAGATAAGCGGGACATCGGAATAATCACTCCCTACGCTGCCCAGGTTAAGCTGATAAAACAACTACTTTTAGAAAAGGAGCTGAAGATAGAAGTTAACTCAGTTGACGGCTTTCA
>WFYG01000002.1 GCA_015490195.1 Thermovibrio sp. | reverse complement strand
TTTGCCTGCAAAGATAAGGGGAGCTCCCCTATTTCGTCCAAAAAGAGGGTTCCGCCGTCTGCCTCCTCAAAAAGACCCGGTTTGTCTGAAAGGGCTCCTGTAAAGGCTCCCTTTACGTAGCCAAAAAGCTCGCTCTCAAAGAGGTTCTCAGGAATTGCGGCACAGTTTACAGAAACAAACTTCCCTTTTCGGCCACTCTCTGTGTGAATGTACCGGGCAAGGAGTTCCTTACCTACACCGCTCTCCCCCAAAATGAGAACGGGAGCCTCGCTCTTTGCGTAGAGTGAGGCTTTTGATAGGAGTTCCTCCATCTGACGGGATGCGTAGACGATGCCGGAGCTCTCTGAAGGGGGTTGTCTCCGCAGGGTAACTAACTGACAGGCCTTCTCAATTAGGTTGATAAGAACGGAAGGGTCAAAAGGTTTTGTAACGTAGTGGAAGGCGCCAGACTTTATGGCACTAACGGCGTCCTCAACGCTGCTGAAGGCGGTAATTACTATGACCTCTGTTTCCGGAAACTCAGACTTGACCTTTCTGAGGAATGTTATTCCGTCCATACCGGGAAGGCGAACGTCTGTAACAACAACTCCCGGGTTCTCGCGGGAGAGGAGGGAGAGAGCTCCCTCAGCAGTAGACGAGGTCAGAACCTTAAAGCCGGCCTCGGAGAGTATCTCTTTGAGGAGCTCCCTCTGAATGTCGTCATCCTCAACCAGTAGAACTTTACACTCCATCTTTCAAACTCTAAGCGGTTTTAACGCCCGAACGGAACCAGATATTGCAGGCTCCCTCTAAAGATACCATACAGGGACCTTTCGGATTCCTTGGTGTGCAGGCAGTTCCGTAGAGTTTGCAGTCGGTTGGGTAGGCCTTCCCCAGAACAACCCTGTCGCAGATGCAGCCGGGAATTTTTTCCTCCTTTATTTCGGGAAGGTTAAAGACGGCTTTTGCGTTAAGGTAGGAGTACTCGGGACGGAACTCAAGGCCGGACTTCGGGATGTTTCCTATCCCTCTCCAGTTGACATCTGCCTTTTCAAAGTATTTATACATAAGTTCCTGAGCTCTCCTGTTCCCTTCAGGCTTTACAACTCCCTTATAAACATTTTCAAGCTCGGCCTTCCCTTCTTTTATCTGGTAAAGGACTCTGACGAAGGCAAGGAGGAGGTTTTCAGGTTCAAAACCGGCAACAACCGTTGGAATTCCATAGTTTTCAGGGAAAACTCTCCAGGCGTTTGAACCAACTATTGCGGAAACGTGGCCGGGAGCAACGAAGGCGTCAACTCCAACTTCAGAGTCCCTAACGAGAACTTCCATAATTTCGGGAGTGAGTTTCTGGGAAGTAAGAACTGTAAGGTTCTCAGGAACTCCCATCTCAAGGAGAGCTGCAGTTGGAGCAGTTGTCGTCTCAAAGCCAATGGAGAAGAAGACAACCTTTTTGTCGGGGTTCTCTCTGGCAACTTTTAAAACCTCGTGGGGAGCTGAAACCATTCTGTAGTTTCCGCCATTTGAACGGATGGAGCCTATACGGGTAGGAACCCTCAGCATGTCGCCGTACGTGCAGAGGATAACGTCGGGACGCTTTGAGAGGTTTATGGCGTTTATTACGTCGCTCTCAGAACAAACGCAGACGGGACAGCCGGGGCCGGGAACAAGCTCAACGGTTTCAGGCATTAAAGACCTTAAACCGCTGTAGGCGATTGTGTGCTCGTGGGAACCGCAGACGTTCATTATTTTAACTTTTCTATCTTTAGGAGCAAGTGAGTGAATAAGTTCAACAAGCTCTTTAACTCTATCCATTATTTCCTCCAGGATAAATCTTGAGACCAAAAAGGGAAACCAGAAGGAAAAGTGCAACTGCCGGTGTAAATGTAAACTGAAAAACCATTGTACTCAAAATGGCAAACTGAACAGCTGCAGCCTTTACAGGGAAGACTCCTGAAAGGAGAAGACCGACCATAACGCCGGGAATGTGGACTATTCCGGCAGAGCGGAACATGTCTCTAACAGGAACGGTTATATCATCTATAAGGCTTTTGAAAACAAAGCTGAAAACCTGAAGGTCTGTCGCTCCAAGTGCAAACATTCCAAGGAGAATATCCTGAAGGTCAAGGAGACGAGTTTTGAAGTACCTGAAGGCAAGAGAGAGACTCCTCATTCCGGCAGCTGTAACGATACCTGCAAGGGGGATAAGTGAGGCTGGAGTCGGTTTAAGAATTCCTGCAAGGTAGAGGAGAAAGAGAGAAAAGGAAGAAATGAG
This sequence comes from Thermovibrio sp., assembly GCA_015490195.1. Lineage (GTDB taxonomy): Bacteria > Aquificota > Aquificia > Desulfurobacteriales > Desulfurobacteriaceae > Balnearium. The sequence continues at coordinate 1,214 of WFYG01000002.1, read as the reverse complement.
GGAGATTGAGAGAAAGATGATTGAGAATGTTTTCAAGGTGGAGTAGGGAAAGGGTCTTAAACGGCGGTAGGCTATAACGGAGGCGTTGAAGAAGAAAAGAAGAACGATTCCGAAGTTAAGGAAAGAGATATTCAGTTTTAGAAGGTAAAGGATGACAAAGGCTATGGCAAGGAGCTGGAGGAGTGAGAGGAGGGAGGAGAGAAGGAGCTCCCTCCACATTCCAGATTGGAACTTCAGGTCAAAGAGTATGACTAAAACGATAAATAGGTAAGAGATGAGAATCGTCTGAAGCAAGTGGCCCATTTAGCAGATCCTTGGAAGTGGGTCTTCCTCTAAAAGTTCCAGTCTTCTCTCTCCGCCAACGGAGGTTACGAGAACAACTCCCGGCCCCTCTACAACTTCACCGATAACTGCGGCGTCTTTTCCTAAGGGGTGGGATTTAAGAATTTCAAGTACTCTGTCTGTGTCTTCCTCTGAGACAACCACAACGGCCTTCCCCTCATTTGCAAGGTAGAGAGGATCGTAGCCTAACATGTCACAGATGAAACGAACAGATTCCCTAACGGGTATCTGGGGCTCGTAAATCCTGACGCCAAGGTTAGAGGATTCAGAGAGCTCAACTAAAACGGTCGCAAGACCTCCGCGGGTTGGGTCTCTCATAAACCTAAGGCCAGGAAGTTCAAAGAGGGATGTAAGGAGCGAGTTTAAAGGAGTGCAGTCGCTCTCTACCGGAGTTTCAACCTCAAACTCCTCACGGGCTAAAGAAATGGCGATTCCGTGGTCTCCGATAAAACCGGTTACGATGACTTTATCACCCGGCTTAACAAGTTTTGGGGAGAGTTCCCTCATAACCTCACCAACTCCGGCGGTGTTTATGTAAATACCGTCACACTTCCCTTTTTCAACAACCTTTGTGTCTCCTGCAACGATTTTAACCCCGGCAGAACGGGCAGTTTCTGCCATTGAGGAGACTACTCTCTCAAGGGTTTCAAGGTTAAGTCCCTCCTCAACGATAAAACCGACTGTTATGTAGAGGGGGAGAGCTCCGCTAACAGTAAGGTCGTTAACGGTTCCGGAAATAGATAGTTTTCCAATGTCCCCACCCGGGAAAAAGAGAGGTCTTACAACGTAAGAGTCTGTTGTAACGGCAATCTTTGAAAGGCCGGGAAGGTATGTGGCGTCCTGAAGGGTGTGGAGCTCCGGGAAGTTAAAGT
>WFYG01000001.1 GCA_015490195.1 Thermovibrio sp. | reverse complement strand
GTTGAAGAGGCCGTTATAAGGGAGATGAAAGAAGAAACAGGTTTAGACGTAGTCGTTTTAAGGCAGTTCAGAGTTTACTCAGACCCAAACAGAGACCCGAGGTTTCATACTGTCTCTGTCGTTTTTGAGTGCGTTGCCAGAGGGGAGCCAAAGGGTTCAGACGACGCCAAAGTAGCCAGGGTATTTAAGTATGGTGAAATTCCAATGGAGAAGCTGGTCTTTGACCACTCCAAAATCTTGAGAGACTACCTGAACGATTCCGATGCCGTTTTCAAGAACAAAGTTTAGGGGGAAAAATGGGGTTTAAGGTAGTTGTTCTGGCGGCAGGAAAAGGAACGAGGTTTAAGTCAGACCTTCCTAAAGTTCTCCATAAACTCCTTGGAAAGCCGATGCTCTGGTATGTTGTAAAGGCTGCAAAGGAGGCTGGAGCTGAAGAGGTTATCGTTGTTGTCGGCCATAAAAGGGAGCTTGTTGAGGAGTTCTTAAAGAGTGAGTTTCCAGATGTAAAAGTTGCAGTTCAGGAAGAGCAGCTTGGAACTGGCCACGCCGTAAAGTGCGCAGCTCCTTTCATAGAGAAATACGGTGGAAAAGTTGTTGTTCTAAACGGCGATACTCCTCTTGTTAACAGCGAGGATATTAAGAGGCTTTCTGAAACTCCCGGCGATATGGTTGTTCTAACGGCGAGAGCTCCCGACCCCACCGGCTACGGAAGGGTTGTCCGCGACGGAAACGAGGTTCTCTACATTGTTGAGGAGAAAGACGCAACCCCTGATGAAAAGAAGATAGATGAAGTTAACACGGGAATTTACGCCTTTGACCCTGAAAAACTCCTTGAAGCCCTTGATGAAATAGACAACGATAACGCCCAGGGGGAATACTACCTGCCGGACGTTCTAAAAGTTTTCAAGGAAAAGGGCTACTCTGTTGTTCCCGTTGAGGCTTTAGATTTCTCGTCTGTTATGGGTGTAAACAACCGCTACGAGCTCTCTGTGGCAGAGAGGGTTTTGAGGGATAGGATTGTGAGGGAGCTCCAGCTCTCCGGCATAACAGTCCACAACCCCGATTCTGTTTACATAGAGCCTGAAGTTGAGGTTGGAAAAGATACAGAAATCTGCGGCCCCGTTTACCTGAGAGGAAAAACGAAGATAGGAGAGGGCTGTTATATCGGTCCCTTCTCAGACATTGGAGACTCGGAAATAGAAGACTCTGCTGTTGTTGAGAGCCACTGCTGGATTAGGGGAGCTCTCCTGAAGTCCGGCTCCTCTGCAGGTCCCTTTGCAAAGCTGAGGCCGGGAACAGTTCTTGAGGAGGGGGCAAAGGTCGGAACGTTTGTTGAAACCAAGAAAGCCCACCTTGAAAGAGGAGCAAAGGCCAACCACCTTACATACCTTGGAGACTGCAGGGTAGGAGAGAACACAAACATCGGCGCCGGAACGATAACCTGCAACTACGACGGCTTCAACAAGTGGTTCACAGACATAGGTAAGAACGTTTTCGTTGGAAGCAACACCCTCTTTGTTGCCCCTGTAAAAGTTGGAGATAACTCCATAACCGCAGCGGGCTCTGTAATTACAAAAGACGTTCCGGAGAACACCCTGGCAATAGCCCGGGCAAAGCAGGTAAACTACGTTGGAAAAGCTGAATCTGTAAAAGAGAAGCTGAAGAAGAGGAAGCCCGATGGACATTCTAAAGAGAATAGTTGAGCACAAGAAGAGGGAGCTCTCCGAGAAAAAGCCTAAGTTCAATATGTCTGTTTTGAGGGAAGAGGCAGAGAGGTTAAAGGTTCCCTATAACTTCAAGGAGGCCCTTTCAGGGGAGGGCATAAACATCATCGCTGAGGTCAAAAAGGCCTCTCCGTCTAAAGGGATAATAAGGGAAGACTTTGACCCTGTGGAGATAGCAAAGGCCTACGAGAGGGGCGGAGCAAGGGCCATCTCTGTTCTTACAGACGAAAAGTTCTTTCAGGGTTCTCCCTTCTACTTGAGGCAGGTTGCAGAGGCCGTAAAACTTCCGGTTCTCAGAAAGGACTTCATAGTAGACGAGTTCCAGATATACGGAGCAAAAGCCCTTGGGGCTTCTTCATACCTTCTGATAGTTACAATCCTTTCAGACTCAGAGCTTAAAGACTTCATAGAACTTGGAAGAGAGCTTGGAATGGAGCCTCTGGTTGAAACTCATACAGAGGAGGAGGTGGAGAGAGCTCTCAAGGCCGGAGCCGAGATAATCGGTGTAAACAACAGAGACCTCAAAACCTTCACCGTTTCCCTCTCAACAACACTAAAACTTCTTCCGTTAATAAAACCTGAAGGAAAACTTGCAGTTTCGGAGAGCGGTATAAAAGGAAAAGATGATTTAATCATGCTGAGAGAGGCCGGCGTTGACGCCTTTCTAATAGGTGAAACCTTAATGAGGAGTGAAAACCCGGAAG